>NZ_CP061768.1:602500-1205000 GCF_013624435.2 Nocardioides campestrisoli | reverse complement strand
CTGCTCGTGCGCCCGCGCTGCGTCCAGCACCGCCTGGGGACCGGAGACGGTCAGGGTGATCCGGTCCGAGACGTCGAGGCCGGCGTCCCGTCGGGCCTGCTGCACCGTGCGCACCAGGTCGCGGGCCAGGCCCTCCGCCTCGAGCTCGGGGGTGAGCGTCGTGTCCAGTACGACGAACCCGCCGCGCGGCAGCACCCCGGTCGCCGTCCCGCCGGAGGCGTCGCCGGCCACGGTCTCCAACGTGTACTCCCCCTCCTGCAGGGCGAGACCACCGGCGGTGACGGTGCCGTCGTCGGCCACCGACCAGTCACCGGACTTGGAGCCCTTGATCGCCCGCTGCACGTCCTTGCCGAGCCGGGGGCCCGCCACCCGGGCGTGCACGGTGAGGCGCTGCTCGACGGCGTACGCCGCAGCGTCAGCGTGGTCGGCCGCCAGCAGCGTGACCGACTTGAGGTTCAGCTCATCGGCCACGATCGACTCGAAGCCGGCCAGCGCCTCGGCGTCGGGCACCACCACGGTCAGCCCGGCCAGCGGCAGCCGGTTGCGCAGCCCGGCCGCCTTCCGCAGCGCCGAGCCCGCGGAGCAGACGTCCCGGACGGTGTCCATCGCGGCCACCAGCGCGTCGTCCGCCGGCAGCTCGTCGACCTCCGGCCAGTCGGCCAGGTGCACCGAGCGGCCGCCGGTCAGGCCCCGCCAGATCTCCTCGGTGGTCAGCGGCAACAGCGGTGCGGTGACCCGGCACAGCACCTCGAGCACGGTGTGCAGGGTGTCGAAGGCCGCCCGCGCGTTGTCGTCCACCGTGCCGTCGGCCACCCAGAACCGCTCGCGGGAGCGACGGATGTACCAGTTGGTGAGCACGTCGAGGAAGCTGCGCGTGGTCTCGCAGGCGTCCGCGATCGCGTAGGCGTCCAGCTGCTCGGTCATGGTGACGACGTACTGCCGGGTCTTGGCCAGCAGGTAGCGGTCCAGCGGGTCCCGCGAGGCGGTCGACCACTGGGCGTCGTACCCGCCCGGTTGCGCCGCGTTGGCGTACAGGCTGAAGAAGTACCAGCTGTTCCAGAGCGGGATCATCACCTGGCGCACACCGTCGCGGATGCCCTGCTCGGTGACCACCAGATTGCCGCCGCGCAGGATCGGGCTGGCCATCAGGAACCAGCGCATCGCGTCGGCGCCGTCGCGCTCGAAGACCTCGCTCACGTCGGGGTAGTTGCGCAGCGACTTGCTCATCTTGTTGCCGTCGGAGCCGAGCACGATCCCGTGGCTGATGCACGAGGAGAACGCCGGCTTGTCGAACAGCGCCGTGGCCAGCACGTGCAGCGTGTAGAACCAGCCGCGGGTCTGGCCGATGTACTCGACGATGAAGTCGCCCGGGAAGTGCCCCTTCTTCTCCGCGGTGCCGTCGAACCACTCCGCGTTCTCGAAGGGGTAGTGGTTCTGCGCGAACGACATCGCGCCGGAGTCGAACCACACGTCGAGCACGTCGGTGACGCGGCGCATCGTCGACTGCCCCTCCTCCGGCGTCCGCGGGTCGTCCGGGTTGGGCCGGACCAGGTCGTCGACGAACGGGCGGTGCAGGTTGGGCTCGCCGTCCGCACCTCGGGGCAGGCGGCCGAAGTCGCGCTCGATCTCCTCGAACGAGCCGTAGACGTCGATCCGCGGGTACGCCGGGTCGTCGCTCTTCCACACCGGCACCGGGCTGCCCCAGAACCGGTTGCGGGTGATCGACCAGTCGCGGGCGTTCTCCAGCCACTTGCCGAACTGGCCGTCCTTGATGTGCTCGGGCACCCAGCGGATCTGCTGGTTGAGCTCGACCATCCGGTCCTTGAACGCCGTCACCTCGACGAACCAGGAGGAGACGCCCTTGTAGATCAGCGGCTGCCGGCACCGCCAGCAGTGCGGGTAGGAGTGGTCGTAGGACTCGCGGCGCAGCAGCACCGTGCCGGGGGTCACCGACCCGCTCGGCTCGCCGCGCGTGGCGGCCTTGAGGTGGTCGATGATCTGCAGGTTGGCGTCGAAGACCTGCAGTCCCTCGTAGTCGGTGACGGGGAAGGTGAAGCGCCCGTCCTTGCCGACCGGCATCACCGCCTCGATCCCCTCGCGGTCGGTGACCACCTTGTCGTCCTCACCGAACGCGCCGGCGGTGTGCACCAGGCCGGTGCCGTCGGTGGTGGTGACGAACTCGGCCGGCACGAGCCGGAACGCGTTCTCGTGCCCCAGGTAGTAGGAGAACGGCGGGGTGTAGGTGCGGCCCACCAGGTCGGCGCCGCGGTAGCGACCCACCACGACCGGCTCGTCGCTCTCGGGGAAGAGCTCCCGCTTGTACGCCGCCAGGCGGGGCTCGGCGATCAGGTAGCGGGCGGTCCGGTCCGTGCCGGGCACGGGCCCCTCCACCACGACGTACTCGATCTCCTCGCCCACCATCACCGCGAGGTTGGAGGGCAGCGTCCAGGGGGTGGTGGTCCACACCAGCGCCAGCACGCCGTCGAGCGGGTCCTCGGCGTCGGCCGACAGCGAGGCGTCGCGCTCGAGACGGTAGCCGACGGTGACCGCCGGGTCCTGCCGGTTCTGGTAGACGTCGTCGTCCATCCGCAGCTCGTGGTTGGACAGCGGGGTCTCGTCGTTCCAGCAGTAGGGCAGCACCCGGAAGCCCTCGTAGACCAGGCCCTTCTCGTGCAGCTGCTTGAACGCCCAGATCACCGACTCCATGTAGTCGGGGTTGAGGGTCTTGTAGTCGTGGTCGAAGTCGACCCAGCGGGCCTGTCGGGTGACGTAGTCGCGCCACTCGTCGGTGTAGCGCAGCACCGAGGCGCGGGCGGCGTCGTTGAACTTCTCCACGCCCATGTCGTGGATCTCGTCGGTGGTCTTCAGGCCGAGCTGGCGCATCGCCTCGAGCTCGGCGGGCAGGCCATGGGTGTCCCAGCCGAACCGCCGCTCGACGCGCTTGCCGCGCATCGTCTGGTAGCGCGGGACGATGTCCTTGACGTAGCCGGTCAGCAGGTGGCCGTAGTGCGGCAGGCCGTTGGCGAACGGCGGGCCGTCGTAGAAGACGAACTCGTTTGCGCCGTCGGTGCCCGGGTCGCGCTGGTCCACCGAGGCGCGGAAGGTGTCGTCGGCGGCCCAGTAGGCCAGCACCGCTTCCTCGACCGCGGGAAAGCTCGGGTTGCCGGGCACGCCGGTGGCGGCCTCGCTGGTGCTGAGGTGGGAGACCTTCGGATAGGTCATCGGCGCTGCTCCTGCGGTTCGTCGTACGTGGCTGGGTCTCGGGCCACGAGGACGAACTCCCGTCTGGTGCCTGCCCGACTGTGACGCCTGCCGGAACCGGGGAGCCGCGGTACCACCTCGCTTGCCACCTGCGTCCGTCCGAGGACCGACGCGGGTGACCGCTTCATCGAGGGCTGTGTCGGGCCCACCCGTCCGGGTCTAGTGGGGCACTCCCCGGAGTGGGAGACCTGTTCTTCCGGAGGCTCGCCGCTGATGACGGCTCAGACGCCTGTCTCGATCTTATGCGCGGACACACCATGGTCGCCACATGGGTTCTGCGTCGGGCCGCGCCGGGCATCTGGTGGAATGTCCCCCATGACCGAGCGCAAGGCCACCGACATGTGGGTGGACCCCGAGCACGACCCACGCATCGTCGACGTGCCCGCGGTGGGTGAGAAGGCGATCCTGCTGGAGTACCTCGACCGCTACCGCACGACCATCGACCTCAAGTGCGACGGTCTGGACACCGAGCAGCTCGCCCGCCGCTCCGTCCCGCCGTCGACCATGTCGCTGCTCGGCCTCGTGCGTCACCTGGCCCGGGTCGAGCACCACTGGAACCGGCGCGTCCTGGAGGGCGACTGGGCACTGCCCCGCCTCTACGACACCGACGAGGTGCCGGACAACGACTTCGACGGGGCGGTCGCCGACGACGTCGTGCTGATCGAGGCCTGGGAGTCCTGGTTCCGTGAGCTCACGCACAGCCGCAAGCTGTTCCACGAGCTGGACCTCGACTCCACCGTCGAGTACCAGGGCCTGCCGGTCTCGGTGCGCGACGTGGTGCTGCACCTGCTCGAGGAGTACGCCCGGCACGCCGGTCACGCCGACCTGCTGCGCGAGGCGATCGACGGCCGCAAGGGCCAGTAGCCCGGCAGCACGGCCCGCGCACCGCACGGGTCAGCGCGTGGGCCGGGTCTCCGGCTCCACGTGCCGCAGCCACGCCAGGCCGACGAACGGCAGGACCAGCGGGACGAAGCCGTAGCCCTGGCCGAAGTGCGACCAGACGGTGGCGTCGGCGAAGAGGTCGGGGTCCAGGAAGGTCCAGGCCCCCACGCCCAGCACCCCGACCAGCTCGAACAGGCAGGCGGCCAGCGCCACCCGGAACGCCCGGCGGCCCGGGCGGCGGAAAGCCAGCGTGGCGACCAGGTAGACCGCCGCGGCGACCGCCGAGAGCAGGTAGGCGACCGGCGCCTCGTCGAGCTTGGTGACGATCTGGGCGAAGGCCCGCGCTCCGGCGGCGACCGCGAAGACGGCGTACGCCGCGATCAGCACCTGGCCGATCGCGCGCTGCCGGGCGGGAGCCTGCCGAGCCGGTCCGGACGCCACGTCGGGGCTGCTCACCAGGTCTGCTGGAGCCGGACCACCAGCACCAGCAGCGCGATCGCCGTCACCGCCACCACCGCGAGGTGCGCCGGCTCGGGCTCGGACTCCTCGACCGGGTCGGCCGCCCGAGTCGAGGCATCCGCCTCCTGGCCCGGGACCTGGAGGTCGGGCCGGCGATTCAGCAGGATCACCGGGAGACCCACGGCTGCCACCGCGTAGCCCACGTGCGTCACCAGGGAGTCCACCTCGTGCCCCTGCAAGAGGGTGACCACGTCGAGCAGCACCACGACCGCGGCGGCCCCTTGACCGGCGATCATGAACCGGCGGACGACGGGGTCCAGCCCCGGGAGCTTGAGGGCGACCAGGGCCAGCAGGGCGACGAATCCCAGGAAGGCGGCGACACCGTAGGACAGAGCGGGGGACACGACCCCGAGGGTATCGAGCGCACCCGTAGGCTTGGCGGGTGACCTCGACTGACACCTCCGACCGCACCGCCTGGGGCTACGGCCTCGTCTCCCGGGACTCCTCCGACACCGTGCTCGACGTGTGGTTCCCCCGACCCGCGCTCGGCGCCCGCGACGGCAGCGGGGCACCGGCCGAGCTGGCGGTCCTCGAGGGCCACGACGAGCTGCGCGGGGTCTCCCGCACGGTCGAGCTGGTGGAGATCGCCGACCTGTCGGCCGCCCCGGCCACCACCCAGGACGTCTGGCTGCGCCTGCACCTGCTCTCGGCCCGCCTCGTGACGCCGCGGAGCATCTCCATGGACGGTGTCTTCGGCCTGCTCACCAACGTGGTCTGGACCTCCGCCGGCCCGTGCGCCGTGGAGGGCTTCGAGACCGTCCGGGCCCGGCTGCGGGCCGCCGGGCAGCACGTCACCGTGTTCGGGGTCGACAAGTTCCCGCGGATGGTCGACTACGTCGTGCCCAGCGGCGTGCGGATCGCCGAGGCGGACCGGGTCCGGCTCGGCGCCCACCTGGCCAGCGGGACCACCGTGATGCACGAGGGCTTCGTCAACTTCAACGCCGGCACCCTGGGCGCCTCCATGGTCGAGGGCCGGATCTCGGGCGGGGTCGTGGTCGGCGACGGCTCCGACATCGGCGGGGGCGCCTCGATCATGGGCACCCTCTCGGGCGGCGGCAAGGAGGTCATCTCGGTCGGGGAGCGCTGCCTGGTCGGCGCCAACGCGGGGATCGGCATCTCGCTCGGCGACGACTGCGTGGTCGAGGCCGGCTGCTACGTCACCGCCGGGACCAAGGTGACCGTGCTCGAGGGCGACACCTCGCGGCTGGTCAAGGCCTCCGAGCTCTCGGGGGCCAGCAACGTGCTCTTCCGCCGCAACTCGGTCACCGGCGCCGTCGAGGCCGCGCCGTGGAAGGGCCAGGGCATCGCGCTCAACGAGGCCCTGCACGCCAACGACTGAGGGACGGCTCCGCATGGGTTCAGGCCTCCGGGTCGTGCGCTGGGCGGTCGCCGCATTCGTCGCCGTCGCGCTCTTCCTGGCCATCGGCATCGTCTTCGACCGCGGGGTCGGGCCGCTGCTGGCCAAGGACGAGTGCGTCGCCGAGGTGGACGGGCACACGGTGCGCCTCTCGCCGGAGCAGGCGGAGAACGCGGCGCTGATCGCCGCGGTCGCCGAGCGTCGCGGGCTGCCCGCGCGAGCCGTCTCGATCGCCCTGGCCACGGCGTACCAGGAGTCGAAGATCCTCAACATCGAGCACGGCGACCGGGACTCGCTCGGGCTCTTCCAGCAGCGGCCCTCCCAGGGCTGGGGCACCCCCGAGCAGGTGCTCGACCCCTACTTCGCCGCCAACGCGTTCTACGACGCCCTGGAGAAGGTCGGTGACTACCGGACGCTGGAGATCACCGTCGCCGCCCAGGAGGTGCAGCGCTCGGCCTACCCCGATGCGTACGCCGACCACGAGGCCGACGCCCGGGTGCTGGCCTCGGCGCTGACCGGCAACTCCCCCGAGGCCTTCACCTGCACGGGGCAGGACGTCCCGGACACCGCCCCGGCGGCGCTGACCGAGACCGGGCTGACCGAGCGGGCCGACCGGGTACGCCGGGAGCTGGAGCTCGCCTTCGGCCCCCAGTCACTGGGCGGCTTCGCCCCCGGTGGGGTCGGCGATGGCCACATGGCCGGCTCCGCCCACTACGCGGGTCGGGCGGTCGACGTCTTCTTCCGGCCGGTGAACCAGGAGAACCGTCGCCGCGGGTGGGCGGTCGCGCACTACCTGGTCGCGCACGCCTCGCGGCTCGACGTCCAGACCGTCATCTTCGACGACCGGATCTGGCAGGCCAGGCGCGCCGACGACGGCTGGCGCGACTACCGGGTGCCGCGCTCCTCCAGCGGCGACCGGGAGATCCTCGAGCACCGCGACCACGTGCACGTCGACGTGTTCGAGTGACCTCTCCCCCGCCGGGCACTCCGGCCAGCGAGGCGCTCAGGTGAGGCGCTCGACCGCCGCCGCGACCCGCTCGTCGGTCGCGGTGAAGGCGACCCGCACGTGCTGGGCACCGGCCGCGCCGTAGAACGAGCCGGGGGCGACCAGGATCCCGCGCTCGGCGAGCCAGGAGACGGTCTCCCAGCAGTCCTCGCCGCGGGTCGCCCACAGGTAGAGGCTGGCCTCGCTGTGGTCGATCCGGAACCCGGCGCTCTCCAGCGCCCCGCGCAGCGCGGCGCGGCGCACGGCGTACCGGGCGTGCTGCTCGGCCACGTGGGCGTCGTCGGCGAGCACGGACGCCATCACCCGCTGCTGGGGCTCGGGCATCATCAGCCCGAGGTTCTTGCGCACCGCCAGCAGCTCGGCGACCACCGCGGGGTCGCCGGCGACGAACGCGCAGCGGTAGCCCGCCAGGTTGGACCGCTTCGAGAGCGAGTGCACGGTGAGGATGCCCTCGGTGCTGCCGCCGCAGACGTCCGGGTGCAGCACGCTGACCGGAGGGTTCTCCGGGTCCCAGCCGCACTCCAGGTAGCACTCGTCGGAGACCAGCAGGGTGCCGCGCTCACGGCACCACTCGACCACCTTGCGCAGGTGCTCGACCGGCAGCACCCTGCCGGTGGGGTTGGACGGGCTGTTGAGCCAGAGCAGGCGCGGGGTCCGCGGCCCCAGCGCGGTGAGGCTGTCGGTAGCCACGATCTCGGCGCCCACCAGCGCGGCACCCACCTCGTACGTCGGGTAGGCCAGTGCGGGCTGGACGATCAGGTCGCCGGGGCCCAGCCCGAGCTGCAGGGGCAGCGCGCCGATCAGCTCCTTGGAGCCGACCGCGGGCAGCACCCCGTCCAGTCCGACGCCGGTCACGCCGAAGGAGCGGGCGAGCCAGTCCACGACGGCCTGCCGGGTCTCGACGCGGCCGATGGTGACCGGATAGCCCGGCGCGTCCGCGGCGTCGGCGAGCGCATGCTGCGCTACCTCCGGCGTCGGGTCGACCGGCGTCCCGATGGACAGGTCCACCAGGCCGCCCGCGTGCGCGCGCGCTGTCGCGGCGTACGAGGTGAGCCGGTCCCAGGGGAAGTCGGGGAGGCGCTGGGAGACCTTGGTCTCGAGACGGCGCTGGCGCGCCTCCTCGACCGACGGAGCTCCAGGCTGGCGCGCCTCCTCGACCGACGGAGCACCAGCCTGGGGCGCCTCCTCGACCACCTGGCCTCGAGGAAGCGGCCTCTCCTCGGGCACCGGGGTCAGTGGTCCTGGTTCTGCGGCTCGAGGGCGGCGATCATCGGGTGGTCCTTCTCGATGACGCCCATCTTCGCGGCGCCGCCCGGAGAGCCCAGGTCGTCGAAGAAGTGCACGTTCGCGTCGTAGTACTCCTTCCACTCCTCCGGGGTGTCGTCCTCGTAGAAGATCGCCTCGACCGGGCAGACCGGCTCGCAGGCGCCGCAGTCGACGCACTCGTCGGGGTGGATGTAGAGCATCCGCTTGCCCTCGTAGATGCAGTCGACGGGACACTCGTCGACGCACGCGCGGTCCTTGACGTCGACACACGGCTGGGCGATGACGTAGGTCACCGGGACCTCCTGGGCATGGGAGCGGATGTTCGAGGCACCAGCCTAGTATCCCTGGGTGTCCTCGTCCCGCGAGCCCCATCCTTTGGGCGATGTCCCCTCCGAGATCGGTCCCCCCGAGCCGGACTCCGACGCCGAGGCGCGGCCCGGCGCGCACATGCTCGGCCCGCACGTGATCGGCCAGCGCGTGGTGGTGCGGCGACTGCTGCCCGGTCAGACCGGACCCACCGGCGGTCCGGCGATGACCGACGTGCTGGGCACCTGCCGGTCCTGGGCCGACGGGGTCTGCGAGATCGAGCGCGCCGACGGCTCCGTCGTGGCGATCGAGGTGGCCACCATCGTCTCGGGCAAGCCGGTGCCGCCGCGGCCCTCGGTGCGGCACCGGGTCGGGGTCCGCGAGGCGGAGCTGCGCACCGCGTCGCTGTGGGCGGACGTGCACCTCGAACCGCTGGGTGAGTGGGTGCTGCGCACGCAGCCCTCCCCCGTCGGCCGAGCGCCGCAGCGGGCCAACTCCTGCCTGACCGTCGGCGACCCGGGTCTCGACCTGGACGACGCGCTGGCCGAGGTCGAGGCGTTCTACACCGCCCGCGACCGCCGGGTCCTGGCTCACGTGGAGGCCGGGTCGTCGGTCGAGGCCGCGCTCCGCGAGCGCGGCTGGGGCGCCGTGCCGGACGGGTCGGGGCCGGCCCTCTTCCTGCTCGCCGGGACCTCCCGGGCGTTGCGGGCGGCCCGCGCCTCCGCTCCTGCCGGCGAGACCGGCGGACCGGGTGAGACCGGCGAGACGGTGGTCGAGGCCCCCGAGGGGGCGCGGGTCTCGGTCTCCCTGGCCGGCGGCGCCGCCCGGGGCCGTGCCGCGCTGACCGACGGATGGCTCGGCCTGCACGACCTGTACGTCGACCCGGACCGCCGGCGCACCGGGCTGGCCCGGCACGTGGTCGCCCGGCTGCTGGAGTGGGGTGCTGAGCAGGGAGCCACGACGGCCTGGCTGCACGTGGAGGTGGCCAACGCCGCGGCGCGCTCCCTCTACGAGTCGCTCGGGTTCACCGCGCACCACGAGATGACCTACCTGACCACGCCTGCCCGACCTGCCTGACCTGCCTGACCTGCCCGACCTGCCCGACCTGCCAGGCCCGGCCTCCGGTGCCTGGACGGACCAAGGCACATGGGTTGTGGACCGCGGGGTACTCCCGGCTCGTGCTCGAGTCCTTGTTGTTCGGCGCCATCGCGTCCGCCGCCCTCGTGCTGGGGGCCCTCATCGGAGGGTGGGTGCAGCTGCCCAAGCGGCTGCTGGCCGCCATGCTGGCATTCGCCGCCGGCGCCCTGATCACCGCGCTCGCGTTCGAGCTCTTCGAGGACTCCTACGAGCAGGGCGGCCTGTGGCGTGCCGCCCTGGGCCTGCTCGCGGGCGCGGTCGTCTTCACCTTCGTCAGCCAGTGGCTGGACCGCCGCGCGGAGGCCGGGGCACCGGAGGACCACGGCAGCAGCAAGCTCGACGCGGACGCTCCCGCGTCCGACGCGGCCGCGTCCCAAGCCTCCCGGGGCGGTGCCGCCGGCCTCGCCCTGCTGGCGGCGGTCACCCTCGACGGCGTCCCGGAGAACGTGGCGCTCGGTGTCTCCCTGGGTGAGGGCACGGGCGGGCTGGCGCTGCTGGCGGCGATCTTCGTCTCGAACTTCCCCGAGGCGCTGGTGGGTAGCGCTTCCATGCGCGCCCAGGGGCGCTCGCAGGCGTTCGTGGTCGGCACCTGGACCGTGTGCGCGCTGCTGCTCACCGCGGCGGTCGTCGTGGGTGCTGGACCGCTCGCCGCCGCCGAGGGCCACACCCTCTCGCTGCCGCTGGCCTTCGCCGCCGGAGCGGTGCTCGCCTCGCTGGCGGACACGCTGATGCCCGAGGCCTACGAGCAGGGCGGTCCTGTCGTGGCGCTCAGCACGGCCGCCGGCTTCGTGCTCTCGTTCTACCTGGCGACGCTCTGACTACCTGCGCCCGCCCAGGAACCCGGTCTCCACGAGCCGCTCCCAGATGTCGTCGCGGTGCTGCTCGAGGTAGGTCGCGGTGACGTGGTCGGCGTTGCGCCAGACCACCTGGCCGTCGATGATCGGGCGGCACGTGGGGTGGTCGGGGCAGATCACCGGGTTGAGGTCGAGCGTGGCGGCGGAGTCGCGGTCCCCGGCTGCGACCTTGTAGTAGGCGTCGGAGAGCGGCCGGTCCTGGGGCGGCACCACCACGCACTCGGCCTGGGTCCGGGCCCGGGCGAGGCAGTCCAGCGGGTCCGAGCGGCCGGCGCCCCAGCCCTCGGTGCCCATCATCCCCTTCACCATCACCGCGCGCGCTCCGGCCTCCTCCACGAGCTCGACGGTGCGCTGCACCGCCCGCCCGAAGGCCTGCGGCAGCTTCACCGGCTCGCCGTCGTAGCCGACCAGCGACTCGCCGACCCCGGTGCCTCGCGGAGCGTTGACCAGCACCACCAGGTCGGCGTCCAGCTGCGGCAGGGTCCGGTTGTAGAAGCCCTGCCTCGACTCCAGGCAGCGGTCCCGGTTGGCGCCCCGGGCCTTCGTGCTGACCAGGCCGTGCGGCCACGGGCAGGCCGGCACCACGTTGGCCGAGAGCCGGAAGCCGCGCTCGCGGGCCAGGGTGGTGAAGGCGGGCGTGAGCATCCGCGCGTGGCTGTCACCGACGAGCACGACGTGCGGCCCGTCGCCGTCGACGACCAGGCAGGCCTCGGGGTCCTCGGGCCGGCAGCGGGTGACGGCCGGGCCGCGGTCCTTGCCGATGGCCCGGAAGTCCAGCCCTCGCGGCACCGGTCGCTGCAGCTGCTGGGCCAGCTCGTCGCCGGCCTGGGCCCGCTCGGAGACCACCGAGGCGGCGGCCGACTGCGCGGCCGCGGCCACCATCGGCGTCCGCTCGCTGTCCATCACCGGGGGCACCACGACCACGGCCGCCACCACGCTGACGGCCACCCCGGCGCCCACGACCGGCCAGTGGAAGCCGTCCAGGCGCTTCCCGCTGCGGATGGGGGTCTCCAGGAACCGGTGGGAGACCGAGGCCAGTCCGATCGTGAGCGGCACCGTGAGCACCGCCACCACCAGGCCGGGGGCCTCGAGCATCCGCTCCAGGACCACGATGATCGGCCAGTGCCACAGGTACATCCCGTACGAGATGGTGCCCAGGTAGGCCATCGAGGGCAGCGCGAGGAACCGGGCCACCGGCGTGCTCGGGGCGGTGTAGGCGCCGGCGATGAGGGCCAGCGAGAGCACCGTGGCCAGCAGGTTCCGGTTGCTCACCGTCATCGGGACCAGCTCGGTGCCGAAGACCAGGAACCCGGCAGCCCCGCTCCACGCCAGGACGCGGCCGGCCCGGGGCCAGCTCACCCGGCCCGCGTCGTCACGGGCACGGGAGTACTCCCGCAGCGCCACCGCCAGCGCCACGCCGGCGAGGAGCTGGAAGAGCCGGGTGTCGGTGCCGAAGTAGGCGCGCATCGGGTCGACCCGGGCGAGCAGCACCTGGGCCGTCACCGAGGCGGCGATCAGCAGGACGACCACGCCCAGCAGCAGCTCGGGGCGGCGACGGCCCCAGCGGTACCAGGCGATCACCAGCAGCGGGAAGAAGATGTAGTACTGCTCCTCCACCGAGAGCGACCAGAAGTGCATGAACGGCGACTCGCGGATGTCGCCGGCGAAGTAGTCGGCCCCGTCGGCGATGAACTGCCAGTTGGCCAGGTAGACCAGCGCCGACTGCGCCTGCCGGACCAGCTCGAACCGCTCCGGCTGAGAGGCCAGCACCAGGAAGAGGCCGCAGGTGAGCACGATCGTGGCGACCGCGGCCGGCAGCAGCCGCCGTACCCGCCGGGCGTAGTAGGCGCCGAGCCGGAGCCGGCCCTTGGCGTCCACCTCTCCCAGGACCACGTTGGTCACGACGAACCCGGAGAGCACGAAGAACATGTCCAGCACGATGAAGCTGGAGGAGAAGCCCGTGACCTGGGCGTGGAAGAAGATGATGACGAGGGCGCCGAAGGCGCGCATCCCGTCGAGCTCGGGCCGGTAGGACCACGTCGGAGGAACAGGGCGGTGAGTCTTGGGCTGGCTCATCGCCACCCGACCCTATGCAACGACCGGTCAGTCGTCACCGGGCGGCTGGCAGACCACCGTGTCGGAGGGGGTGTAGGTGGTGGTGAAGGTCTCCGACTTGACCACCTTGTTCGAGCCCGGCCGGCGGAAGATCCGCTTCACGTCCACCGTGAAGCCGCCGTACCCGCTGTTGGGGTAGCAGTCCGGCGTGGACAGCGTCCGGGTCTCCGGCGCGGTGAAGGCGTACCGGCCGCTGGTGGTCGAGGTGATGTCCCAGACCTTCGTCGACCACATGCTCACCGTCACCTGGCCCTGTCCCCCGGGCGTGCTCGGGGTGACCTTGGCGTCGATCAGCACGCCGTGGTCGGTGTCGTTGCGGAACCGCAGGTCGATCGCTCCCCAGGCCACCGTCGCCTCGCGACCCACCGGGTAGCGGTCGATGTAGAAGGAGTGGGGCTTGTGCTCCACGTCCTCCAGGCCGGCGAAGAACATCGCGTTGAAGACCGTGGTGGCCATCTGCGAGACCCCGCCGCCCAGGTCCTCCTTGAAGATCCCGTCGGCGATGATGAATCCCTCGGTGAAGCCGTTGGCCCGGGTGCGCTCCCCCACCGTGTCGTTGAGCGAGAACGTCTCGCCGGGCTTGAGCACGGTGCCGTCGATCAGCTCCGCGGCCCGGCCCAGGTTGACGTTGCGGTAGTCGGCGTGCGGGTAGTAGGTGGAGAACGAGGAGACCTTCTCCTTGATCCCGAGCGCCTCGGCGTCCTCGGTGCGGAAGTCCGCGCGGGCCACGGTCGCGGTCACCTCGAGCTCACGCTCGCCGGCGGGCGCGGCGACCAGGTCCAGGAAGGCGTCGTTGACCTCCTCCTGGTCGAAGGTGGCGCCGGGTTTGTCCGGGACGACCTGCGGGCGGCCGTTCACCAGCCGCACCGTCGCCTCGACCGGCCCCCCGTCGGCGCCGAGCGTGCTGGCCAGGAGGTCGGCGAGCCGCTCCTCGTCGAGCGTGGGCTCCAGCGCGCCGTCGACGGGCTCCAGGGAGAGCACCCGGGTGTACTGCGCAGGGGTCAGGGTGACGGTGGTGTCGTCGAAGGTCAGGCTCACCGGGGCCGACACCGCCGGGTTGGCGAACGAGTCGAGCGCCTGCTGCACGTCGGTCTCGTCGATCTCCGGCTGGAGGTCCTCGACCTCCAGCTCGGCGCGGGAGTCCTCGGAGAGGTACGCCGCGACCAGCGCGTCGCGGCCGCTCTCGGGCTCGATCCCCTGCCCGATCCTGGGCGAGCGCACCTTCACCTCGCCGTCGACCAGGCGCACCGCGCCCTCGCGGGGCGCCGTGCCCAGGTCGTCCTGGAGCTGCGCGAGCAGCTCGGTGACCGTGGGCTCGTCGACGTCGACCACCGCGTCGTGGTCCTTCCCGCCGGTGAAGTAGTCCCACAGCCTGGCCGGGGACCAGGAGCGGCCCCCGCCGGCCTGGTCCACCGAGGCGGAGTAGTCGACCGAGAGGCCTGCCTGGTCGGGGCTGACCGACTGCTCCTCGCCCTCGACCTCGACCGTCAGCGGCGCCTCGACCCGGTCGGCGAGCCCGCTCTCCAGCGTCTCGACCGCCTCCTGCGGCGACTGGCCGCCGACCTCCACCCCGGAGACGGTGGTGCCGCGCGGCACCTTGTCCCCCGCGACCTGGTAAGCGGCGGCGTACGCGCCGCTGCCCAGGACCAGGAGGCCGACCAGCAGGAGCAGGACGACCCGGCCACCGGCCTTCTCGTCAGGCGCGGTGCCGTCGGGAGCGGTGCCGTCGGGCTCGAGGGCCTCGGGCTCGGACTTCGACGTAGACACGCCAGGAGTCTAGGAGGACCGACCCACTTCGTCGCGATCGGCGAGCCGGGAGTGGAACGGGTCACGCCTCGCGCGCCTTCTCGGCAGGGTGAGGACCACCCAGCCGGCCGCCACCAGGACGGTGACCAGCAGCAGGTAGCCCTGCGTGCTCGCGGCGATCAGGTAGTCGCCCTCCGGGCGGGGATAGAGCGCCAGCCCGATCCCGACCCCCCAACCGGCGGCGAAGCCCGCGCGCGCCAGGCTCGGGCCCAACGCCGACAGCACGGCCAGCAGCGCGGCCCAGGCCAGCGCCAGCCCCCACCACCGGCCGTGCACCAGCGCCCCGGCCAGCCCCGCGAGCGTCCCGGCGACCAGCACGGCCGCGACGCCCAGGACTCGGGCCGCCCTCACCGGGTCACAGTCCGGCGAAGAGGTCGGTCTCCAGGCCCTCGGGGCCCAGAGGTCCCTGGGTCCCCTTGGCGAGGCGGTAGAACTCCTGGCCCCACGCCGGGGCGCCGACGTTGTTGGAGAGCGCGAAGAACGGGCCGTCGGTGGTGATCTGGGTGGCGTGGGCGCGCATCGCGGCCATCTTGGCCTCGAAGAAGTCCGTGGCCTCGACCATGGCGGAGAGGTCCTCGTCCGCGGTGACGAAGTGCGGCAGCGGGCCGTCCGGGTCCATCCCCTCGAAGGTCGTGGTGTCCCCGGCGTCGCGCAGCGCGCGGAGCCCGGCCCGCATCCGGGACTCCGACATCGCCCCCCAGTAGATCTTCGCCACGTCGTGGGCCGGGCCGAGGTCGCGCCGGTAGGAGGGCACGGCCGCCAGGGCCGCGCCGTACGTGGCGACCCGGTGCGCCTGGATGTGGTCGGGGTGGCCGTAGCCGCCGAACTCGTCGTAGGTGACCAGCACCTGCGGCCGCACCTCCCGGATGATCGCCACCAAGTGGGTGGCCGCCTCGGTGAGGTCCGCGCGCCAGAACGCGTTCTCGTGCACCTCGTCGGCGGGGATCGCGTGCCCGTCCGGGTGCCACTTCATCCCGGAGTCGCGGTAGGCGCCGAAGCCGCCGAGGTAGCGGTGGTCGGTGACGCCGAGCGCCGCCATGGCGTCCGCCAGCTCGCCGCGGCGGTGCTCCCCGAGCGTGTCGTCGCGGTCGGCGGCCAGGTGCTCGAGCTCGGGCACCAGGATCTCGCCCTGCTCACCGGCGGTGCAGGTCACCAGGGTGACGCCGCGGCCCTCGGCGGCGTACTTGGCCATCGTCGCGCCGTTGCCGATCGTCTCGTCGTCGGGATGGGCGTGCACCAGCAGGAGACGCTGCGCGGGCTGGGAGGAATCGGACGAGGCACTCATGGCTGCGAGCCTAGTCGGGCCCCGCGCGGCCCTCCCGCTTGATCCGGCGCGGCTCGGTCGGCAGGGTGAGCGGAGGCAGGGCCGGCGGGACCGGCTCGCCCTCGTCGAGCCAGCCGTCGTGCTCCTCGACCACGAGCTCGAGCACGAACGCCGGGGCGTCGCTCGTCACCGCCCAGGGGTGGTCCTCGTCGTCGTCCTCCCCGGCCAGCCGCTCACGCTCGACGCTCGCCGACCAGCCCTCGCGCAGCAGCCGGGCCGCGGCCGCACGCGCGTCGTCCTCGTCGAAGAAGACCGCGCGCGGCGTGCCGGCGTCCGCGGGCTCAGGCACGGGTCGGGTCATCGCCCACCTGCACCAGCACCTTGCCGAAGTTGCGGCCCGCGAGCATCCCGCGGAACGCCTCCGGCGCGTTCTCCAGGCCGCGGGTGACGTCCTCGCGGTAGCGCACCGAGCCGTCCGCGATCCAGCCCGCCATCTCCTGCTGGAACTGCGCCTCGTGCTCGGCGACGAACTCGTCCTGGATGAACCCGCGCACCGTCAAGCTCAGGCTGAGCACCTTGCCCATGAAGCCGGGCAGCCGGTCCGGGCCCTGCGGCGCCTCGGTCGCGTTGTAGTTGGCGACCAGTCCGCAGACCGGGATCCGGGCGAACTTGTTGAGCCGCCGGGCCACCTCCTCGAACACGTGGCCGCCGACGTTCTCGAAGTAGACGTCGATCCCGTCGGGGGTGGCGGCGCGCAGGTCCTCGCGGAAGGTCGGCGAGCGGTGGTCGACCGCGGCGTCGAAGCCGAACTCCTCCACCAGCGCCCGGCACTTCTCCGGGCCGCCGGCGATGCCCACGGCGCGGGCGCCCTTGACCCGGGCGATCTGGCCGACCGCGGAGCCGACCGGCCCGGTCGCCGCAGCGACCGCGACGGTCTCGCCGGGCTGGGGTCGGCCGATCTGCAGGAGGCCGGCGTACGCGGTGAACCCGGGCATCCCGAGCACGCCGACGGCGGTGGAGACCGGGGCGGCAGCCGGGTCGAGGCTCCGCATGTGCCGCGCGTCGGCCACCGCGTAGGTCTGCCAGCCGGTGTAGGCCAGGACCAGGTCGCCGACCGCGCGGCGCTCCGAGCGCGACTCCACGACCTCGCAGACGGTCGCGCCCTGCATCACGTCGCCGACCTGCCACGGGGCGGCGTACGACTTGGCCTCGCTCATCCGGCCACGCATGTAGGGGTCCAGGGAGAGGTAGACGGTGCGCAGCAGCACCTGGCCCTCCTCGAGCGCCGGCACGTCGGCGTCGACGAGCTCGAAGACGGAGTCGTCGGGCTCGCCGACGGGACGCGCAGCCATCCGCACCTGGGTGCTGCGCCGGGACGTGGACTGGGTCGTGTCTGCGCTCTGGGTCACGTGGCGAGACTACGGTGGCGGTCATGGCGAGACCAGCAGCACCAGGAGCGCCGGGGGAACCAGGAGAACGAGGGGAACCGGGGACACCGGGGGCGCCGCAGGAGTGGCAGGCCGGCGGCCTCACCCTGCGCCGGACCGAGGAGAACCTCGCCGAGATCGACGAGCTCGCGCAGGTGCTGGGCGGCCGCGCCGGCCTCGGGGAGCTGCTCGGAGACCTCAGGTTCCAGGCCCGCCGCTCGCTGCCTGGCCGGCTGCTCGGCCGGGCGGTCGACCGGGCGATCGCCTTCGACTCCTACGACCAGCGCGACCGGGTCTGGTGGCCGCAGGGGGTGACGACCTCCGCGGACGCCTCCGACTCCGAGCTGGTCGCGGGTCGCCGGGTGCTGGTCACCTCCTGGTACGCCAAGCCCGTGGACGGCGTCCACCGCGGGTCGCGGCTGACCTTCCTGGACCTGGAGACGCTGCGCTACCGGCACGTCCTGCTGGTCGACGTACGTCGTGGCTCCGAGGGGGCGCTGGAGCTCTCCGGGGTGCGGATCCACGCGGGCGGAGTGGTCTGGGCCGGCCCCTACCTGCACGTCGCCGCCACCGGGCGCGGGTTCCTCACCTTCCACCTCGACGACCTCATGCGCGTGCCGGGCGACAACGAGCGGCCCGACGAGATCGGGATCGAGGACCGCGGCGTCGCCTCCTTCGGCCACCACCACGTGCTGCCGGTCCGGTCGGCCTACCGGGCCGAGGCCGAGGAGGGGCACGAGCGGCTGCGCTACTCGTTCCTCTCCCTGGACCGCTCCTCCGCCCCGCCGGCGCTGGTCGTCGGGGAGTACGGCCGTGGACGGCAGACCACCCGGCTGGCCCGGGTGGAGCTCGACCCGGCGACGTGGCTCCCGGCGCTCGGGGCGCAGGACGCCGCCCTCCCCCTGCTGCACCGCGCCGCCGGGCCGCGGGGGATGCAGGGGGTGGTGGTGGCCCGCGGCCGGCACCACGTGAGCGTCTCCAGGGGCCCGTGGACTCCCGGCTCGCTCCACACCGGCACGCCGGGGGCGCTGCGCGAGCACCGCTGGGCGCTGCCGATGGGTCCCGAGGACCTCGCCTACTGGCCCTCGACGGACCGGCTGTGGACGGTCACCGAGCACCCCCACCGGCGCTGGCTGGTCTCCGTGCCGCGCGCCCGGCTCGACCCGGCCTGACCCTGCCTGGCCCGACGGCCTGACTCGACCGGGGCGCCGGATCAGCCGCGGGGGGTCATCGCCAGCTGGCGCGACTGCGCCACCAGACGCCCGGTGGAGTCCCACACCTCGCAGTCCTCCTCGAAGAGCCCGCCGGCCACGTTCGTGGTCCACGCGCGCACCCGCAGCCACCCGGGGGCGGGACGGGCCCGCACGTGCGCGGTCAGCTCCAGGGTGGGCGCCCAGCCCCGGTAGCCGAGGTCGAAGACGACCGGCGGCAGCGCGTCCACGATCGTCAGCAGCACCAGCGGGTCCGGCTCGCGACCGTCCTTGAGCCGCATCCACGCCCGGATCTCCCCCTCGCCGCTCGGCTCCCCCAGCGCCCAGCCGATGGTGGCCGGGTCGAAGCGCAGGTCGAAGCGGTCCATCAGCGGCGGGGTGCGGCCCGGCGCCATGTCGGCGGGGATGCACTGGTCCGGGTCGGGCATGGCGACCGGCTCGACCGGGGTCCGGACCTCCCCGTCGAGCCGGCCGAGGTCGCCGTACGTCGCCAGCACCGCGATCTTCTCCCGCCCGTCCTGGTGCAGGGTCGCCTCGGCGGTGGCGACGGTGCCGCCCTCGCGGATCACCCGGGTCGAGACCGTCGCCTCCCCGGGGACCGACGCCCCGAGGTAGTGGGCGCTGACCACCAGGGGGTCGGGCTTGGCGGGCAGCTGCGTGCCGATCGCGTGGGCGAGCGTGGAGAGCAGGATCCCGCCGTTGACGCCGCCGCCGATGTGCCAGCCCTCGTCGAGCCGGACGTCGTACCGCCCGTCGGGGCCGGGGGTGTGGGCGATCGCTGCGTCGAACTCGTGGGCCATGCGCGGGATCGTACGACTGCGCGAGACACTGGACCGGTGTCACCCCAGCCCGGCCTCGTCGTCCAGCTCGTCCGGGTCGGCCCGCACGCCGGGTCCCACCGGGTCGCGCTGCGCGCCGCGGTCTCGGTGGCCGTGCCGTTGCTCCTCCTGTGGGCGGTGGATCGCCAGGCCTGGTCCATCTACGCCGCCTTCGGCGGCTTCACGTCGCTGTACGGCCGCAACCACGTCGGCCTCTCCCGCCTGCAGATGCAGCTGAGCCTGGCCGTGCTGCTGACCCTCTCGGTGGTCGGCGGCGTGGCGGTCGGCCTCTCCGAGCACCGCGACTGGCTGGTGGTGCCGACCGGCGCCCTGGTCGCGGGCATCGGCTCCCTGGTCTCCGACGCAGAGGACTGGCACCCCCCGGGTCCGCTCTTCCTGGTCTTCGCGTTCGCCGCCTGCGCCTCGATCCCCTCGACGCCCGCCGACCTCCCCGTCGCCGCCGCGGTGGCGGCCGCGACCGCGGCGTTCGCCGTCCTGGTCGGAGCCGCCGGGTCGATGTGGCGGGCCTCGCGCGGCGCCGGGCCGCCGCGGGACGCGGTACGCCGCCGCTCGTTCGCCGACCTGGCGGTGCGGCACGTCGTCCGCTGCATGGCCGGCTGCCTGCTCGCCGGGGCGCTGGCGACCGCCGCCGGGATCGGTCATCCCTACTGGGCGATGGTCTCGGCGATCGTGCCGCTGGCCGCCCGCGAGCTCGGCGCCCAGGTCCTCCGGGGGGTGCAGCGGATCGCCGGCACCGCCCTGGGGCTGGCGATGGCCGCAGCCCTCTTCGCGCTCGACCTCGACGGGCTCGCGCTGATCGTGGTGATCGTGCTCCTGCAGGCCGCGGCCGAGCTGTGGGTGGGCCGCAACTACGCGATCGCCCTGATCGCGGTCACCCCGCTGGCCCTGCTGATGATCCAGCTGGTCGCCCCGGCGCCCGCCGGCGAGCTGCTGGTGGACCGGGGCGTGGAGACACTGATCGGCGCGGCGGTCGGGATCCTGCTGGCCTGGCTCACCCGTGGTCCCCGCCGGCACGTGCTCGCCGAGCCGGCCTGACCAGCACGACCGGCGGACACGACCGACCGGATCTGGGACATGGCCGTTCGGCGCGCTAGGCTGTGTCCAGCACGACCCCGGAGTCTCTTGTCAGCAGCGTCGCCTCTGCGCCTCGCTCCTCTGCTCCTCGCCTCCTCTTGACGGCGTCCAGCCGGCCAGTGGTCGCAGGTGCCGACTCCGCTCACGGGTCGTGCCCCACCGAGACCACGCCTCGGTGCCCCGGGTGGGAGTCCCGACGGTGCCGACGAGGAGGAACTTGTCCGGCCAGACCAAGTCCGCGACGCGCGCGCGCGGCAACCGGCGTCCCCGACGTACTCGTCGCCTCGACAACGAGGGGATCATCCCTGTGCTCGCCCGCGCCGTGCGCGAGATCGAGGCCGAGGCCCAGCGCGGCCGGGTCTCCCCCTCCGCCCGCACGCGCTTCCAGGTGGTGGCGCTGCTGGTGCGCGAGGAGCGGAACCGGGTCAAGGCGGACGCCGAGACGACCGAGACCCAGCGCGCCGAGCAGCTCAAGCGGCTCGACGGGGTGGCCACCATCCTGGCCAAGACCGCGGCCCGCGACACCAGCCTGCTGGCCCTGCTCGCCGAGGACGCCGAGGTCTCCGAGGCCGCCCGCACCCTGCGCCGCAAGATGATCGAGGCCGCCGGCCTCGAGGTGGAGGACGAGCCGGAGCAGGCCGCCTCCGAGGGTGACGCCGTCGCCACCGTCCCCGAGCGCCGGGTGATCCCGCAGTCGGTGATCGCCCGCCAGCTCGCCCACCCGTTCCAGGTGCCCGACTTCGCCGGTGCCGCGATGCGGCTCGAGCCCAAGACCCACCGTCTGGCCAACTGGGAGCTGATCGGCCCGCTGCTGCGCTCCTTCGAGCTGGCCAACGGGGCGCCCGCCTGCCTGGAGATGCCCGACCCGCGCGACCGCCGGACCCGCGACGGGCTGGAGATGATGCGCCACCAGGCGCAGCTGGTCGCCTCGGTCAAGGAGGGGCACCGCACCTTCCTGCTCGCCGACGAGCCCGGCCTGGGCAAGACCGCCCAGGCGCTGCTCGCCGCCCAGGCGGCCGACGCGTTCCCGCTGCTGGTGGTCGTGCCCAACGTGGTCAAGACCAACTGGGCGCGCGAGGCCGTGCGCTGGGTGCCCCGGCACAAGGCCACGGTCATCCACGGCGACGGGCACGACATCGACGGCTTCGCCGACATCGTGATCGTCAACTACGAGGTGCTCGACCGGCACGTCGGCTGGCTCGGCGACCTCGGCTTCAAGGGGATGGTCGTCGACGAGGCGCACTTCATCAAGAACCGGAAGTCGCAGCGCTCCCAGCACGTGCTGGGCCTGGCCGACCGGATCCGCGAGCGCACCGTCCGCCCGCTGATGATGGCGCTCACCGGCACCCCGCTGATCAACGACATCGAGGACTTCACCTCGATCTGGCAGTTCCTCGGCTGGATCGACGAGAAGCGGCCGCTCTCCGAGCTCATGGCCCGGCTCGAGGAGACCGGCCTGACCCCGGAGGACAAGGCGTTCTACCCCTCCGCCCGCCGTGCGGTGGTCGACATGGGCATCGTGCGTCGCCGCAAGGTCGACGTGGCCGCCGACATCCCGGCCCGCCGGATCGCCGACATCCCGGTCGAGCTCGACGACGAGGCCGGCCGCTCGATCCGGGCCGCCGAGCGCGAGCTCGCCCGCCGCCTGGTCGAGCGGTACGACCGGGTGATGGCCGCCCGCGACGAGGACAAGCGCGTCCCGGGGATCGACGAGGAGCTGGTACGCCGGGTCGCGGAGTGGGAGCGCGACGAGACCGACGACAACGCCTCGGGCGAGAACGTCTTCTCGATGATCCGCCGGATCGGCACCGCCAAGGCCCCGCTGGCCGCCGACTACGCCGCCCAGCTGGCCCGCAGCGTCGGCAAGGTCGTGGTCTTCGCCAAGCACGTCGACGTGATGGACGCCTGCGAGGAGCTCTTCGCCCAGCGCGGCATCGGCTACTCCTCGATCCGCGGCAACCAGACCCCGAAGGCGCGGGAGGCGGCGATCGACTCCTTCGTCAACGACCCGGAGGTCGAGATCGTGGTCTGCTCGTTGACCGCGGCCGGGGTCGGCCTCAACCTGCAGGTCGCCTCCAACGTGGTGCTGGCGGAGCTCTCGTGGACCGACGCGGAGCAGACGCAGGCGATCGACCGGGTGCACCGGATCGGTCAGGAGGAGCCGGTGACGGCCTGGCGGATCATCGCCGCGCAGACCATCGACACCCGGATCGCCGAGCTGATCGACTCCAAGGCGGGCCTCGCGGCCCGGGCCCTGGACGGCTCCGACGAGGAGGTCACCGCGTCGGCCGACATCCAGGTCGAGGCGATGGTCACGCTGCTCACCGAGGCCCTGCGCAAGCGGCGCCGCTGAGCGCGGCTTCTCGCTGACGTCTCCGCCACCACCCGGCCGCGATCCCACGATCCTCGTGGCCGGGTGGTGGCCCACGCCGTAGGGTCGCGCGGGTGACCGACGTCCTCCTCGCGACCTTCACCCTGATGCCCGACGGCGAGCCCGGCGGCGAGCGCCTCCTCGCGGCCCTGGCCGACCGCGGTGTCACCGCCCGCTGGGTGCGCTGGGACGACCCCGCCGTGGACTGGGCCGCGGCCGACCTGGTGGTCGTCCGTTCCACCTGGGACTACCAGCGCCGCTGCGCCGAGTTCCTGGCCTGGACCCGGCGGGTGGCCGCGGTGACGCCGCTGCTCAACGACGCCGACACCATCGCCTGGAACGCCGACAAGAGCTATCTGCTGCCCCTGGGCGAGCTCGTCCCGGTGGTGCCCACCGAGCTGCTGGACGACGCCACCCTGGTCGAGGGCCTCGCGTCCGCCACCGAGCGGTGGGGCACCGTGGTGATCAAGCCGCGGACCGGCGCCGGCGGCGTCGGGGTGGTGCTGGCCGGCAGCGTCGCCGACGAGCGCCTCGAAGGGCTGACCGCGGCCCCCTGGGTCGTGCAGCCCCTGGTCGAGTCGGTGCGGACCACCGGGGAGAGCTCCGTCTACGTCTTCGCGGGCGTCGCCGCCACCCAGGTGGACAAGGTGGCCGGCGGCGAGGAGATCCGGGTGCACGAGCTGTACGGCGGCAGCTCCCGCCCGGCGCCCCTGGACGCCGACCGGGGGGCGCTGGCCGAGAAGGCCGTGCGCGCGGCAGGCGACCTGCTCGGGACCGAGCCGGCGTACGCCCGGGTGGACATGATGCTGCTGGCCGACGCCTGGGTGGTCAGCGAGCTCGAGCTGATCGAGCCCGGCCTCTACCTCGACCTGGTCCCGGCCAACGCGGAGCGGTTCGCCGACGTGGTCACTGGTCGCCTGCGATCAGCGGCTCGAGGGTGAGCTCGGGGTGGTCGCGCTCGATCACGGTGATCCGCCACTTGTCCGGCGCCAGCACCAGCGGCGTCCCGTCGCTGCGCTCCATCACCTCGACGCCGCGGACCGAGGCCAGGGCGGGGGCTGAGGCGGCGTCGGTGCGACGGGCCTGGGTGTAGCCGAGCCGCTCCAGCCGGATGGCCGCGCCGAACTCGCTCTCCATCCGGGCCTGCGCGACCTCGAACTGCATCGGGCCCACCGCGGCGAGCACCGGCGACTGGGCCCCGCGCAGGTCCGAGCGGAGCACCTGGACCACGCCCTCGGAGTCGAGCTGCTCGATGCCCTTGCGGAACTGCTTGAACCGGCCGCTGTCCTTGGCCGTGGCCACCGCGAAGTGCTCGGGGGCGAAGGTGGCGATCGGCGGGTACGTCACCGGCTCGTCGACGTAGATGGTGTCGCCGATCTTCAGCGCGTTGGCGTTGACCAGGCCGATGATGTCGCCGGGGAAGGCGGTGTCGAGGACCGCCCGCTCGGCACCGAAGATGGCCTGGGCGTACTTGGTCGCGAACGGCCGCCCGGTCTGGGCGTGGGTGACCACCATCCCGCGCTCGAAGACGCCGGAGCAGACCCGCGCGAACGCGACCCGGTCTCGGTGCTGGGTGTTCATCCCGGCCTGCACCTTGAAGACGAAGGCGCTGAACGGCGCGTCCACCTCGCGCACCTGCGCCGGCCTGCCGTCCTCGCCGGGCTCCCCGTGCCGGAACGGGACCGCGGAGGGGGCCAGCTCCACCAGGGTGCGCAGGATGCTGGAGACCCCGAAGTTGGAGATGGCCGAGGCGAAGAGGACCGGGGTGGTGAAGCCGCTGAGGAACAGGTCCTGGTCGTGGTCGGCCCCGTCGGAGGCGAGCAGGTCCGACTCCTCGAGCGCCGTCTCCCAGACGTCGCCCTCACGCGCGGCGGCGGCCTCGGCGTCCATCCGCTCCTCCGGCGCCCGGGTCGCTCCCCCGGCGGTCCGGGTGAAGGCCACGTAGTCGCCGGTACGCCGCTCGAGGACGCCGCGGAAGTCCCCGGCGATGCCGACCGGCCAGGTCAGCGGGGTGGGGACGAGCTTGATCTGGTCCTGGATCTGCTCCAGCAGCTCGAGCGGGTCCAGACCGGGACGGTCCCACTTGTTGATCACCGTGATCACCGGCAGGCCGCGGGCCTTGCAGACCCGGAACAGCTTGAGCGTCTGCGGCTCGAGCCCCTTGGCGGCGTCGACCAGCATCACCGCCGCGTCGACCGCGGAGAGCACCCGGTAGGTGTCCTCGGAGAAGTCGGAGTGGCCGGGGGTGTCGACCAGGTTGATCACCTGGTCCTCGTAGGCGAACTGCAGCGCCGCGGAGGTGATGGAGATGCCGCGCTCCTGCTCCATCTCCATCCAGTCCGAGACCGTCGCCCGGCGCCCGGCCTTGCCGTGCACCGCACCGGCCTGGTTGATCACCTGCGCGTGCAGTGCCAGCGCCTCGGTGAGCGTCGACTTTCCGGCGTCCGGGTGGCTGATCACCGCGAACGTACGGCGTCGCGACGCTTCGCGGCGTACGTCCTGCTGGGTCGTCGGGTGCTGGGTCGTCGGGTGCTGGGTCTGGGGTGCGGTGGGCGAGGAAGTCACGGGGTCCTGGATCGTCGGGTGAACCGCGGCTGGCACCGCGGGCCGCCGGTCAGTCTACGAGCCGGTCGGCTGGAACGCCTTGTCGAGCCAGCGCCTTCTCGAACCAGTGGCCCGCGTGCGGGTTGCCGTTGTAGTCGTCGATCTCCCGGTACCCGCTCGCCCGGTAGAGCGTGATCGCCGCGTCCATCCCCGGGCCGGTGTCCAGGCGCACGGCGGAGCAGCCGAGGTCGCGGGCGTCCTGCTCGAGCCGGCCGAGCAGCGTGCGCGCCACCCCGCGCCGGCGGGCGGTGGGGGCGACGTACATCCGCTTCACCTCGGCGGTCCCGGGGTCCAGGAGCCGCACTCCCCCGCACGCCACCGGCCGGCCGCCGAGGGTCACCACGTGGAAGGCCCCCCGCGGCGGCGCCATCTCCTCGGGCGTGACGGACCCGCCCTCGTCCTGGTGGAGCACGATGCCCCGGGCGGCCAGCTCCTCGGCGTAGTCGGCGAGCAGCGCCAGGACCGCCGGCTCGTCCGCGCGCGCCGGGACCACGACCGGACCGGTCTCCTGGGTCATCGGCGTTCGCTCAGCCCGCGTCCCGGGCGGCCCGGGCGCGCACGACGGGGGCGGGATCGGTGGTGGCGATGAAGTCGCGCAGCACCTCGGCGAACCGGTCGGGGTCGTCGAGGTGCGGGAAGTGCCCCGCGCCCTCGAAGAGCACCACCCGGCAGTCGGGCACCGACTCCTGGGCCTTGAGCGCGTGGAAGACGGGGATCATCCGGTCCCGGGAGCCCCAGACGATCAGGGTGGGCACCGGGTCGACGTCCTCGAGGTGGTCGTGGGCGCTGATCGTCTGGCCGCCGAGGTCGATCACGGCCCGGGTGGTGGAGAGGAACGCGCGGCGGCTCTCCCGGTCGTTGAGCGAGGTGAACCCCTTCCAGACGGCGGTGACGTCGGCGCCCGGCTTCCAGCCGACCCTGCGCGCGGCGCCGCCGACGTCCTCGAGCCGGCCCAGCAGCCAGGCGGAGGCGGCGACCCCCAGCACCTGCTCGGCGCCGGGCAGGGTGGCGGCCCGCAGCAGCGGGCTGACCTCGCGCCCCAGGCCGCCACTGGCGACCAGGACCAGCCGCTCCACCCGCTCGGGGAAGAGGTAGTAGAACTGCATCGCGATGCCGCCGCCCAGCGAGTGCCCGACCAGGGTCACCCGCTCCACCCCGAGCCGGTCGAGGAGGTCGCGGAGCGTGGCCGCGTGCGAGCTCAGCGAGTAGTCGCCGAGCGGCTTGGCCGACTCGCCGTGCCCGAAGAGGTCCGGGACGATCACCCGCTGGTCGTCGTGGATCCGGTCGATCAGCCGGTTCCACTGGCCGCGCGAGCCGAGGATGCCGTGGATGAACAGGACGGGGGCACCCTCGCCGCTGTCGACGTAGGAGAGCTCGTGGCCGTGCAGCGTGATCGTGCGGGGCACAGGGCGTTGCATCGAGCCGCCTCTCTCCGGTTCCGGACCTCCGCCCACCGTAGCGGTCCCGGTGCCACCCGCGAGGTGACCCGAGACACGTGCAGGGGTGCCCGCCCGCGTGCTGGGATGGACCCATGGCACTCCAGGGAGAGTACGAACCGAGCCCGAGCACGTGGGTCCGCGAGCAGGTCGCGCTGTACGAGGCGACCGACGGCGCCGAGGGCAACACGATCATGGACCGGCCGATCGTCGTCATCACCTCGCGCGGGGCCCGGTCGGGCAGGCTGCGGAAAAACCCGGTGATGCGGGTCGAGCACGAGGGCGTCTACGCCGCGGTGGCCTCCCAGGGCGGAGCGCCGGAGCACCCGGCGTGGTTCCACAACTTCGTCGCGGACCCGCACGTGGACCTGCAGGACGGCGCCGAGAAGCACGAGTACGTCGCCCGGCTGGCCGAGGGCGACGAGCGCGCCGCCTGGTGGGAGCGCGCGGTGGACGCCTTCCCGCCGTACGCGGGATATGCCGAGAAGACCGACCGGGAGATCCCGGTCTTCCTGCTCGAGCGCGCCTGAGGCCGACAGGACTGGAACGACAGAGCCCGCCGACCCGGGTCGGGTCGGCGGGCTCGATGGTCTGCGGAGACTGCGGGGCGGGGCCGGTCAGGCCTCGCTGATCGTCTCCATGATCAGGTCCGCCACCTCGGCGGAGGTGGCGGCGTCGGGGGTGCTCACCGAGATGCTCACCACGGAGCCGTCCACCTCGACGCTCAGCGCCTCACCCTGCACCTCGCCGGCCCCGGCGGGCATCGTGTAGGCCATCCGCGCCACCTCGCCCGCGTCGGTCTCCTCGCGCTCGAGGGACTGCACCTTGCCCTCGAGGGCCAGGATCTCGGACTCGATCTGGGTGTCGCTGGGCATCGACCCCGGGACGACGACGGCGACGACGTTGTCGAGGAAGCCGTTCTTGGCGCCCTCACCGGTGACGGCGTAGAGGTCGACCGAGTCCATCAGCTTGTCGAACTGCGCGTCGCTCATCCCGAGCGCACCCTGGACCTCCTTCATCTCGTCGGTCTCGCCGACGTCGTCGGCCATCTCCTGCGCGTCCAGCGTGGTCCAGTCCTCGGGCAGCTCGAAGCTGACGCCGCCGACCTCGACGCGTCCCTCGGAGGAGGAGGTGGTGGTCTCGCTCCCGGCCTTGGCGCTCTTGTCGCCGTTGTCGTCGTTGTCGTCGGAGGAGGAGCAGCCGGTCAGGAGAAGGAGCAGTGCCACGGGCACAGCTGTGAGATAACGCGTCATGGTGGACAGGCTAGGAGGACGATGGTGACCGACCGTCGGCCCACTCCCCCGTCTCGTAGTCGTAGCCGATCGGCCGGCCGTCCTCGTCGGTGCGCTGGTACCACTCGGTGTAGTCGGCGTGCGCGGAGTCGACACCGGCCCCCGCCCCCTCCCCGGGCCCCGTCCGGACGACCTGGAGGCCGAAGTCGTCGTCGTACCGCTCCACGCCCGCGACGACCGCGTTGCGCACCGCGTTCTCGGCGTACTGGCGCCGCAGGGTGTGCGGGTCGGTGCTCAGCTCGCGGAACCAGGCGACCACGGCGAGCAGCATCACCACCGCGAACGGCACCGCGGTGATGATCACCAGCGACTGGAGCCCCTGCAGCGCCGACTCGTCGCCGAGCAGCAGCATGACGACCGCGATCCCGGCCATCACCAGCCCCCAGAAGACCACCACGGTCCGCGGCGGGGACTGGGACCCGCGGGTGCTGAGGATGCCCATGACCACCGAGGCGGAGTCGGCCGCGGTGATGAAGAAGATGCCCAGGATCACCATGATCAGCACCGGCAGCCAGCCGGCGAACGGCAGGTTGTCGACGACGGCGAAGAGCACCTCCGGCGGGTTCACCTCGGTGCTGAAGCCGGGCTCGCCGTCGCGGTACATCGAGATCGCCGTGCCGCCCATGATCCCGTAGGCGACGAAGAGCAGCGAGGACGGGATGAGGATGACGCCGAGCAGGAACTGGCGGATCGTCCGGCCTCGGGAGATCCGGGCGATGAACACGCCGACGAACGGCGACCAGGAGATCCACCAGGCCCAGTAGTAGACGGTCCAGGCGGACTGGAAGTCGAGCGTCTCCTGGCCCCACGAGGCGGAGCGGCCCATCAGCGCGAAGAAGGAGCCGACGTACTCCATCAGCGCCGACGGCAGCAGGTTGAGCAGGAACAGGGTGGGCCCGAGCAGGAAGACCAGCCCGGCGAAGCCGATCGTCAGGACGATGTTGAGGTTGGACAGCATCCGGATCCCCCGGGCCACACCCGAGACCGCGGAGATCACGAAGCCGACCGACAGGACGGCGATGATCGCGACCAGCGCGGTGTTGGTCAGCTCGGAGGCGCCGCTGACGATCACGAAGCCCTGGCCGATCTGGAGCGCCGCGATGCCCAGCGCTGCCGCGGTGCCGAACAGGGTGGCGATGATCGCGAAGATGTCGACCAGGCGCCCGGCCCAGCCCTCGGTGCGGCTGCGGCCGAAGAGCCGCTCGAAGATCGACGACATCAGCAGCGGGCGGCCGCGCCGGTATGCCGCGTACGCCACGGCGCCGCCGACCAGGGCGTACATCGCCCAGGCGTGGACGCCCCAGTGGTAGTAGGTCTGGGCCAGCGCGTGGTGGAGCGCCTCGACGGACTCCGCCTCGGAGGTCATCGGCGGCGGGGAGATGAAGTAGGTCAGCGGCTCCGAGGGGCCCCAGAACATCACCCCGATGCCGAGCCCGGCGGCGAAGAGCATCGCCACCCAGGAGAAGGTGGAGAACTCGGGGGTCTCCCCGTCCTTGCCCAGCGGGATGTCGCCGTAGCGGGAGATGCAGAGAGCGACCAGCGCGACCAGGACGATCGTGGCGACCGCGTTGAAGAGCCAGCCCAGGTTCTCCATCGTCCAGGAGTACGCCGTCCCGGCGACCTCGCCGACACCGTCGGGGTCGGCGATCCCCCAGACGACGAACGCCACCGTGAGCACCCCCGCGATCCCGAGCACCACGCGATCGACCGAGTAGCGGCGCCGCTGCTCATCGATGGCGATCCCGGGGACCAGCGCGGGGTGGATGTCGTGCGGGTAGCGCGGCCGCTGGTAGTCCAGCCGGGACAGCGCGGCGCCGGTGCGTCGGGCCGCCCGCGCGGCTGCCTGGGTGGGCGGCGTGTGCCCGGCGTGCTGGTCGGGCTGGTCCTGGGAGGACGGCTGGGGATGCCCGTCCGGGTGGGCCGGACGCGAGTCGTCGGTCATGCGGGGCACTGCTCCGTTCGGTGGGGACGGGCCCCCTGTCCCCGCCCGAGCTCCCCGGCATGCCGTCGGGACGGCCATCCCGCTCGCCGTACGGGGTGCCGGCCGCCGTGCCGAGTGCCGTGCCGAGTGCCGAGACCGTTACGGGTAGTTGGGGTTGTTGCCGGTGGGGATCTGGATCCGGATGGGCTTGAGCTCGGCCGTGTAGAGCAGGACGAACTGACGCAGCAGCTCGTCGAACATCCAGGCGGCGGGCGGCATGAACGGCGCGGGCAGCAGGCCCTCCCGCACCGCCACGAACGGTCGCCACGCGGTCTTGAGCAGGCCGTCCCACAGAGGATGGCGACCCAGGCGCAACCAGCCCGCGATCTCGTCGCCGAGGGTGAACCGGGTCAGCGCCTCCAGCACTCCGCGGGACAGGATCGTGCCGTCCAGCCCCTTGCCGAGGTCCAGCAGGACGTCGGCCAGCTTCAGGCCCTCCGGCGTCGGCGCGAGGATCGGGTCGAGCACCTGCTGCGCCTGCGACTCGGCGTCGGACCAGGTCGCGGGGATGTACTCGTGCCGGATGCCGAGCATCGCGGCGCTGACCTGCCACGAGTGGAGGAAGGCGGTCTGCTCGTCGGCAGGGATCCGCACCTTCCAGTCCTTCAGGGTCCGCATCACCGTGGTGGGCAGGCTGTGCCAGGTCACCATCAGGTCGTGCTGGCTGATCGGCACGTCCTCGGGCGCCCGGCCGGCCCAGTGCGGGGACTGCGGGAGCAGGTGCCGTACGCCGGCGTGCGCCATCCGGGTCTTCACCGCCGTCACCACCATCTCCCCGCTCGGACGGTAGGCGTCGAGCGAGCCGATGTCGTAGCCGAGCTTGGCGGTCTTGGAGATGCGGTCCTTCATGTCCGCGCCACCCTTGGAGTAGTAGACCGCCAGCGCCTCCTTGGGGATGACGGTGCTCAGCATGCCGCTGGCGAACCCGTAGAGGACGCCGAGGTAGAGACCTCGCTTGGTGTTGAACTCAGCGGCCAGGTCGAGCTGCCGCTGGTCGGCCCACGAGGGCAGGCGCCGGGCGTGCTCCATGAAGTCGCGCAGCTCGGTGGGCAGGCCCGCCGGCAGCGGGTCGGAGTTGCGCACCCATCCGTTGAGCAGCTGGTTGACCCGCGGCACCTCGCCGCGGTCCAGGAGCCGGGCGATCACGGGGTCCGCCTCGTCGTCCCAGGTGAACCGGGGGTCCGCCCCGGTGCCGGTGCCGGGGATGGAGCCGGCGGCCGACCACCGCCACGGGTGCGCCTCGGCCTGCGCCGCGGTGCCGAGCGTGCCCAGGGCGGCGGCGACCCCGCCGGCCCGGAGAAGACTGCGTCTGCTGAGGTCGTCCATGGGAGCCGCCCTTCCGAGTGGCCGGCACACCGCCGACCGGGATTCCTGGACTCCTTCCTAGCACCGGTGTGATGTGAATCACAATATACTTAGGCATCGAAATGCCCAGGTCAGTCACCTTTTATCGGCGTTCAGCGGTGGAGATGAGCGTTCACAACAGCGGCGCCCAGCGGACCACGGCCCGCCGGCCTCGCGGGAGGACTGGGTGCGGTGAGGCAGGATCGGGCTCGTGTCTCGCCGCCCACCTCCGGGGCTGAGCACCGGGGTCGCCCTCGTCGCGATCGTCCTGGTCTCGGTCAACCTCCGTCCCGGCGCCTCCACCGTCGGTCCGGTGCTCGCCGAGATCCGCAGCGGGCTCGGGCTCAGCGGAGGGTTGGCGGGCCTGCTGACCGGGCTGCCCGGCCTCTGCTTCGCCCTCGCCGGAGGGCTGGCGGTCGCCTTCGCCCGCCGGGTCGGCATCACGGTCGGCATCGCGCTCGGGCTCGTCGCCGCGACCGTCGGCCTGCTGCTGCGCCCCGGCACGGGGACGCCCTGGGTGTTCCTGGCCCTCAGCGCCCTGGCGCTGGCGGGCATGGCCGTCGGCAACGTGCTGGTGCCGGCCTGGATCAAGCGGCACGGTGGCGGGCACCAGGTCGCGCTCGCCACCGTCTACGGCACCGCGCTGATCGTCGGGGCCACGATCGGTCAGGCGCTCACCGCTCCCCTGGCCTCCACGCTGGGCAGCTGGCAGCGTGCCCTCGGGGTGTGGGGACTGATGGTGCTCCTCGCCCTGCCGCTGTGGATCGGGCTGGCGCTCCGCGAGCGACGAGACCCCGGCGACCACCTCGACAGCGGCCCCGCCCCGGCGGGGCGGATCGCCACCTCCCCCACCGCGGTCGCGATGACCGTGCTCTTCGGCATCCAGTCCATGCACGCCTACGTCCAGCTGGGCTGGCTCCCCCAGGTCTACCGCGACGCCGGACTCTCCGCCGACCATGCCGGCGCGCTGGCGGCGCTGCTCTCGGCGACCGGGATCATCGGGGCGCTGACGATGCCGACGCTCATCGTCCGCGCCCCTTCCCTCTCGCCGTACGTGGTGACCTTCGGCGTCCTGCTCGCCGGCGGGTACGGCGGCCTGGCGCTGTGGCCGGCCACCGTGCCGTGGCTGTGGGCGCTGATGCTCGGCGTGGCCGGCTTCGCCTTCCCACTGGTGATCGCCATGCTCCCGGCCCGGACCCGCCACCCCCAGGTCACTGCCCAGCTCTCCGGCTTCGTGCAACCCGTCGGCTACCTGGTCGCCGCGGCGGGCCCGGTGCTGGTCGGGATGCTGCACGAAGCCACGGGTGGCTGGAACGCCGTCCTGGTCCTGCTCGCCCTGACCGCGGTGCCGTTCACCTGGGCCGGACTGCGCGCCTCCGGATCGGTCTACGTCGACGACGAGCTGCGGGCCTGAGCGGACCGGGCTACACCTTGCCCCGCAGGATCCGGCGGAAGTAGGTGACCGGGAGGGCGTAGCGGTCCACCCACCACGACGTACGCCGTGGGCGGACCAGGTCGAGCACCGGCAGGCTCTGCTGCTGCCGGCCCTCCCGATCGACCTCGACGAACATCAGCCGCTGCCGGGCGACGGTCACCGGCATCACCGTGTAGCCGTCGTAGCGCTGCTCGGGCCCCTCGGGGTGGCGCAGGTTGTGGGCCAGGACGGCGACCTGCCTGCGCAGCGCTCCGCCGGAGGGTCGGATGCCGAGGTCGGCGACGTCGCCCAGCGCCCAGACCTGCGGGTGCCGGCGGTGCCTCATCGTCTCCGGGTCGACCTCGGCCTGACCCGCTGCCCCGGCGCCCGCGAGCTCGCTCTCGGCGACCCACCGCGGAGCCCGGTAGTGCGGCACCACGTGGGCGTAGGTGACGTCGTCGAGCACCACCTCGCCACCGGGGGTCGCGACGGCCACCCGTCGCTCGTCCAGCCCGGTCAGCTCGGTCAGCTCGGCCACCCGGGCCTCCCGCAGGACGTGCACGCCGTACCTGGCCAGGGTGCGACCCAGCTCGCGGTCGGCCTCGGGCACGCCGAGCGGGGTCGGGCCGGGGAGCACCAGGTGCACGTCGAGCGCCTCCAGCACCCCGGAGCGCCGCCAGTGGTCGCAGGCCATCAGCAGCGGCTTGAGCGCGGTGGCCCCGCAGGGCGCAGGCTCGGGCGGCATCGTGAAGACCACCCGGCCCGAGGTGAGGTCGCGCAGCGCCGGCCAGACCCGCGGCGCGCTCTCCACCACGAACGAGGAGCCGGCCCACCCCGCGGCGTACGCCTCGCGCAGGCCCGGGACGGCGTCCCAGTCCTCCTCCAGCCCGGGGCAGACCACCAGCGTCGTGCACGCGATCCGCCGACCCGAGTCGGTGACCACCGCGGGCGCAGCCGGGTCGACCTCGACCACCCGCTCCGGGATCCACGTGCAGCCCGGCGGCATCACCTGGGCGGCAGGCCTCTCCAGGGAGTCCATCGTGGCCTCTCCCGCGGCGACGTAGCTCAGCAGCGGGCGGTAGCGGTGGACCGACTCGGACTCCACGACCGCCACGTCCTGCACCCCGTCGCGCAGGAGCCGAGCGGCCAACGAGATCCCGGCGTTGCCGCCACCGACGATGAGCACCTCGTGCTGGTCCATGCGTGCCTCCGAGGCGTCGTGGTCCGGTCCTGCGACCGTAGCCCGGGGCGCCGCACACGACGAGCGCCAGCCACCACGGAAATTTCGCCTCTCAGGGCGAGGCGGGCGCCATCGGCTTCACCTGCCTGGCAGCGGTCGGTCGCCCGCCGTCACACGTTGAAGCGGAACGTAGATGGCACTTTCGGTCCGTCGCTGATACTTGCGGAAAACACGCCCTGACCTGCGCAAACACCCTACTCGGCGCACCGATGGGTAGTCGTCGTTTGCAGTCGATTTCCGTGCTGGTGAGGGCAAGTTGAGGGCAAGCGGTCGCGTTCGGGCGTCCAACCTATGCCTCAGTCGCGTGCTCGACGGACCACATTCGGTGTCGCCATCGCTGCTGTTGGCCACGAGGTGCGGAGCAGTCGGACGCGGATGTTCATGGAGATCCTCGCCCCCAAACCAGTCGAGGCTGCCCACCGGATCGTCAGACCGACGCCACCCTGCACTCACTGGGTGTGTCCCCATCGGCGGCTGCGCGCGTGGAGCATTCGATTTGCCGGATCTGCCGAACGCCGGTCCCCGCGCCACGACGTCATGCGAGCCGGCTGTAATCGTGACCGATCGAATGAGCCCCGTGCAGGCGGTCAACCGGAGCGACGGCTCTGCCGCGTCGTCGTCCGATCGATAGGGGCGCCTCGCCCTAGTCTGGTGTCGTGACCCCGGAGAACGTGCGCCTGCTGGCACGGTCAGCGCCCGAGCGCTGGTCCGAGCTCGAGCTCGTCCACCGTTCGGACTACCTCAACGTGCGGGCCACGCTGCGGCACGGCGAACTCCACGGAACCCGACTCGATGACGGCCAGCCCTTCCACGTGCTCGGCGCACCGCCATCGTCGTGGTCGGTGCGCCCCCTGGAACCGTATGCCACCAACTATGAGTGGTCGGCGATGCTCGACCCCTACGAGCTTGGCGACGGTGTCGCGATCAGTGACGTGCGCAGTGAGGAGCACTTCGGTCGGCCCGTGGTGGCCTTCGTCGCGCGCGCCGTGTCCGGATACGACCCGGTGTGTTCGTGCTGCCCGCTCGTGTTCTCGGAGGTCTCCGAGCGTCTCGAGCACGGCGAGGACTGGCGCGCGCGGCCTGGGGAGCTACCTGACGGGGTCGACCTTGCCCTCGATCTCGGCGTCGGCATCGTCGTCCGCAGCCGGCACCGTGGTGGACGGCTCGGGCACTGGTTCACCAACGAGATCGTCCGGGCTGCCTGACGACCGGGTCTAGTCGACGGCCGCCTGCCGCGCAGTGTGACCAAGCTGGCGCGCATTTGAACCGTTCCCCCCGAGCGCAATGCCCGCTCCCCTTGACTCGGCCAGCCCAGCCGAGCGGAAGCCGACACCCCAGCAGTCGCCGACCCTCAGCGTCCCCCCAGATTCACGCGGATACCAAGTGCCACACACCTCTTGCATTCTCGGCGCGACCCCGTTTCGATTGTGCGAAAGGAAGGGCCGCTCACGCTCCGTCCCCCGGCCCGACGAGGTGCCAAGATGGCTGACCGCAACCCGTCGCCAGATGACGGCAGCACGTGTCCGAACTGCGCCAGCCCGGTCGTCTACAAGGGCGTCGGACGCCGCCCCGTCTGGTGCTCGACCCGATGCCGCAACGACGCCGCTCTCCAGCGACTCGGCGCACGCAAGGGGGCGATCGAGGTCCGGATCGTCTCGGTCCCCCGCTCCAGAGCCGCGGCCCAGCCCGAGTTGCCCCGACCCGCGGCGACATCGGGCAATCCATCGCCATCCACCTGCCTGGCCCGCACCACCGGAGCAGCATCGGTGGACCAGGCACTCCGCACTATCCGCAACGACGCGCAGGCTGTCGGCAGACTGCTCGCGCATCTCGAACGCCGCCGCGCCGACGGCACCCTCGCGACCTCGGACTGGCTGCCCGTGCGCAACGCACTTCGGCTGATCGCGCGCGAACTGACTCCGGATGTGGAACGGCCGGCGAACTCGACTCCGCCCTCCCCCGACTCCGGCTGAGCGAACGCCATCAGGTCACTCATAGGCGGGGGTAAGAAGCAGCTCCGGCACGCGGAATCGTGGAACGGGCATCTCGTTTTAGCCAGCACAGCGCTTGAATGCTCGTTCACAGTGCCTGACTATGCGAGCGCGACGAAGAAGAACGGCCAGAGCGCCGGCATGGACACATCACCTCAACGGCGCAAACGCGAAGCCAAGCGCCGTCGCGCGGAGGATCGCCGTGGGCAGCTCGATCCGGCCCCGTGTCCGTTCGCCGTGTCGGAGGCGCGGTCGTGTCAATCCATGACCCAGCCGCATCCCCCTGCCCCAGCGGCGAGAAGGATGGTTGCGGATGATTCGCGGGGGGGAGTACGCATTCGGGGAGCGTCCTGGCCGCGGCAAGTTCGAGTGGTCATGGACGTTCTTTCACTCGAGGTGTACCTCGCCTCGCATCAGCCGGGTGCACTCGGCAACATCGGTGGACTTCAGGCCCGAACACGAATGCGTGCCGGCAAGTGAACCTGTTGAGTCAACAATTGGTGGAGGTCTGCTTCAACCAGATTCTGGTCCTCCAGCGTCACGGCTAGGGCGTACGACTGCTCGAGGTAGCTCGGCTCATTGCGAGCCCAAGTCTGAGCCTTGTGCGTCACGACCAGATAGAACGTGTCGTCGTCGTTGATAAAGGAGTTCCGGGCGCTCCACCGCCTCAGATGCAGGGTGCTGTTGGTAAACGAATTACTCCCCGGGTCCAACGCTAGGCGCCGCCGATCGGTGATCATGTCGCTGGGGTCGTCTGGGTCCTGCTTGATCAGAATGTCCGCGAGCTCGTCCGGGTCGATGTCCCGATAGATGTCGACCTTCATCGAGGCCGCAAGGTACTCGCGGCGCTGGCGCCTGACAGGTGGATCGAATGCGAGAGCAACGGCAATGCTGCGCTCTCCACCACTTCCCCGGCGAAAAACCTCCGGCACCGGAAGAGGGTGAATCTGGACAGTGTCGATCTGCATCGTTCCGTCAAACGTCATGGTCGCGCGGTTCGAGCCACTGGTGACGGCGCGCTGGCGGGTCGGCTTGCCGTACCCGTAGACCCGTAGACGCTGGTACGGCGCGGTCAGCGTCGCCGCAGGAGACGGATGGGCAGCACTTGTGACAAGTAGAGCGCGGATCAGATTCCCAGAAGCCTCTGGATACTCATAGGCAATGTCCGCCGCGATACGGGCAACTGCGGGAGCTGCGAAGCTGGTGCCGTTGACCGAGGCAAAGAGGCGGCCGTCTCCGAGGCGCGAGGACGTGCTGATGATGCTGGCTCCCGGATCGTTCCTGACCGCGTTTCCCGTGTCATTCACGACGACGTTTCCGCCGTAGTGGGTAAGTTCGGGCTTGTTCGTCCGCCGCTGGGTGGTCCCGAGCCCCGGCCCTCCTCGACTGAAGGGAGAGGCCTCATCAGGCCCAGCCGCCGCCCTCCAACCAACTCGGTTTGGCAGTTCCGCGGGAGCACCGCTTAGCGCGATGGAACCGACCGTGACAGCAAGCGCTGCGGGAGCAGGCTCAGACAGACGGTGCTCCGGGGTGAAATGAAACTGCGGCTTGTCGTCAATAATGTGATGCCCGCTGGCCGTACGAGCGTTGAGGCTGATACCCGCATTTCCAGTTGGAACCACGACGACGATCCCGAGCTCCCGAACAAGGTCATCGATCGTTTCGGTCAGCGGCCCTACGTGGATGTCGCTGAAAGGCTCGGAGTACCCGATCGACATATTGAAGACTTTGACTCCGTGCGCCTGATGAAGATGGCGGATTGCTTGTTCGACCAGATCGTGCGGCAGTGCGTACGTCGCGAATCGGGGTGAACCGTCGGGCATTGCCGGATCCGGTTCGAGGATCCGAACGACCCGGACTGCTCCGACGGAAACTAGGGGTTCGAGGTCACGCAATTGGCTGTGGAGGTCCGGGTAGAGGACTCGGCCCACAACCTCGGTGCCGTGACTGCCGATCTGCTGCCATTGGTAGTAGGTCGGTGATAGGGAGTCGACCGACAGCACAAGACCATCAAGCAGTGGATGGGTGGTCGCGGGTGCATCGTCAAGAACTCCTACGACAGCACCAATCTCGTTGTCGCGCCTGATGTCCTCGATGGCTAGGTCACGCCAATCGCGAAAATCGATGAACGGCACCGGTGGAACCCGGATGACCTCGACGACACTTGTCTCAAGAAGGTCATTGAGACCATCCAGGCTGACCTCGACGCGGAGATATGTCCTGCGGGCACTCACGGATCGCAGTGCGATCCGCCCGCCGGTGCGTTCTAGTATTGCCATGATCGTCTCAACCCGAGACTGAGCGTCCCGCAGAGTGCTGGCCGGCCAGATGCTCACATCGAGCACGCGAGTGCCGACGAAGGGGATCGCGGCACTGTCGACCCCGGGTCCCCGCCTGTCGTCCGGTCCGTAGGGTTCAATATCTTCAATCATGTTGAAGAACGAACGCATATCCCCGGTCCGCGTGTAGCGCTCGATCGCCGCCGAGAAGGCAGAACCTTGGTCGTCAGCGAGCACAAAATACGTGTAGTCGACCGTCTCGCCCAGCACCTGCAGACCCCGGCCCTCAAACGCAGAGTCTTCAGGTCGAGACCCGGCTTTGATCTTGAAGACCAGAGTGGGATCAACCCCGAGGTCGAGCCGTCGCGGGGTGCGGAAGGCGCTCGTGAGTTGCTGGCGCAGGTGGCGACCGTGCTGTCCTGGCTGCCGTGCCGGCGTGCCACCGCCACCGCCGCCAGCCCGTCTGGAGGGCAACCGGCGTGGATCAGGTAGCAGTAGGTGCTGTGGCATGCGCCGGGTTTACCACGGACGAGCGGTCACGCCGCGTAAGACCGCGTCAAAATCTTGTGATTCGACCGAATTGGCATGGCGCAGCATCGCGTGCCGCCGGGCATCAGTAACTAGCTTGTCGGCAGCCGCATGAGGTCGGCCCTTTAACGCGCTTGCGTAGAGATCGACGTCGACCCCTGAGTGGGATACACGCTTGAGGCGCAGACGAAGAAGTCTGCGCAACTCATGGACGGTTGGCATCCGGAACGTGAGTACTTCGTCGAAACGACGCCACAACGCTTGGTCCAACAGCCCAGAATGGTTCGTGGCCGCTATGAGCAGGCTTGGACCCCGATAACGGTCCGTCATCTGGAGGAACGCCGTCACGACTCGCTTCATCTCGCCATGTTCTGAGTAATCGTCGCGCGACCTTCCGAGTGCGTCAAATTCATCGAAGAGAACAACGAACGGAGCTTGGTCGGCATAGTCGAGGATGCGTCGCAGGTTGCTCGCCGTTTCACCTAGATAGGACGAAACCACTGCGTCGAGTCGTACAAGCAGAAATGGTCGGCCTAGTTCTGTCGCCAGAGCCTCTGCGGCTGTCGTTTTCCCACAGCCTGGTGGGCCCTCGAGAAGCAGGCGTTGCCTGCGAGGGATTCCGGCCGAGTCCAGGGCGGACCATTGGCCTATCTCCTCGACGAGGCCCTCAAGGGTCTGGACAATCTGTGGATCGAGGATGAGGTCCTCAAGAAGCCGGCCAGGTTCCTTCACCTCGCCCAGATCCCACTCGCCCTCACGATCTTTCGGGGGTGCGGGGACGATGATCGTCGAGGAGGTGTCGACCGCACCGCCCCCGGCGACTAGGAGCTTCTGCAGGTCTCGTGCCAGGGCGTTGTGGTGCTTCGCCTGCTCCTCCTCGATAATTTCTGAAGCGGCGCGCCGAAACGCCAGCTCGTCTCGAGTCTGGAACGCCTTAAAGATCTCCTTCAGGTGCCTGCCCGCCATGCGCTCATCGTAGGGGGCGCCTCCGTCAACATCTCGGAGGATGCGTCTAGCCGTACCTGATGCCTCTGACTTCGTGGTCGCTCACCCTAGGGCCGCGAGATGTGACAACACCTGCGACGGCCTCATCCTCCGACTCGGAGGGTGGTTCAAGCAAGCGGAAGGCCATTGCATCCATGTGTCACCCGTGCTGCATCTATCTGGGTGCAATGCCCGTGACCAGGCAGGTGTCGGTTGCGTCCCTTACCGCTGCTGTTCCAGCCCCAGGGTCCAGGTGATGACCGTCGCAGCCCGCCAGCGGAGGTGCTTGCCGACACGGAAGCCCTGGGGGCCGTAGCCCGTGGTTCGCCACGAGTAGACGGTCTGCTTTGGCACGCCGAGGTAGTTGGCCACGTCCTCGATGTTCCACAGCTCTTGGTGCTCCATGGGCTTGGCTGGACGCTGGGCCGGCAGTGGAGGCGGCGTTGGGCGTGGCTGGCGGCTCTCGTGGGGCTGGTCCCAGAGGGTCGGGTGGTCCTGGCTCTTGTTGTTGTGTCGCATGGCGTCGCGTCTCCCTCAGGCGGTCGTGGTTGCGGCTGGTCAGTCACCAAGGGCCGCGGCCACGCTCTGGCGATCACCTCGGCCGGTCAGGGACTCGTTTCCGACAGCGACGCCCAGGGACCACTACCAATGGGGTGGGACCAGTCGTCGTCCTCGACCGTCGTGGGTGGACGCGGTTACCGTGGTGGGTCTCGGAGAGGAAGGCCATGGCGTCCATCGAGCAGCCCGGGGTTCCCGATGCCTGAGGGGATCAGCCGGCGCGGCGACTCCTGGCGGGCGCGCTACCGCAACCCCGAGACGGGCCGTCAGCACGAACGGTCCTTCGACCGGCAGGTCGATGCGGTGCGGTGGCGCCGCCAGCAGCTCGACGCCCTGGACCGCGGCCGCTGGGTCGACCCCGAGGCCGGCAAGGTGTCGTTCCTGGCCTATTTCGAGGCGTGGAGTGCCGACCAGCTCTGGACCGACGGAACCCGGCAGGCGATGTCCCTCGCCGCGAAGTCGACCACCTTCGCCGAGGTCGACCTCCGGCTGATCCGTCCCAGCCATGTCGAGGCGTGGGTGAAGTCGATGACGGTCCCCACGGCCAAGCGGGCGCGACCGCTCGCACCGGGCACCATCAAGACCCGCTTCGTCAACGTGCGCACGGTGTTCAAGGCGGCCGTCCGCGACGGCATGATCGCCGTCGACCCGACCGTCCAGGTCCGGCTGCCGCGGCTGCGGCGGCGCGAAGCAGCCATGGAGATCCCCACCCCGGAGATGATCCGCGACATCCTCGAGGCCGCCGAGCCGCGGTTCCGCGCCTTCGTGGGCCTGTGCACCTTCGCCGGCCTCCGGCTCGGGGAAGCCGCCGCGCTGCAGATGGGCGACGTCGACTTCCTACGCCGCCAGGTGCATGTGCGCCGGCAGGTCCAGCGCCTCGACGGGGGCTATGAGATCCGGCTGCCGAAGTACAACTCCGAGCGCACCGTCCACGTCCCCGACGCGCTCCTGCAGATGCTGTCCGAACACGTCGCGCTGGGCCTGCCGTACGACTGGCTCTTCGCCGAGGTCGAGGACGTACCACCGCACCAGAACACCATCGGTCACCGATGGCGCACCACCCTGCGACGGGCCAGCGTCTCCGGCGTCCGGCTGCACGACCTGCGGCACTTCTACGCCTCCGGGCTGATCGCGTCGGGCTGCGACGTGGTCGTCGTCCAGCGTGCTCTGGGGCACGCGAAGTCGACCACCACGCTCACCACGTACGCCCACCTGTGGCCCACCGCGGAGGACCGCGTCAGGGACGCCGCAGCGCTGCTGTTCGCCGAAGTCGCCGGTTCTGGTGAGGGCACACTGAGGGCAGAACGGGCCTGAGAGGCTCCCAAATGCCTTCTGACCTGCGCAAACGCAAACCCGTCAGACGTTGAAGCGGAACTCCACCACGTCGCCGTCCGCCATCACGTAGTCCTTGCCCTCCATGCGGACCTTGCCGGCCTCCTTGGCCTTGGCCATGGTGCCCGCGGCGACGAGGTCGTCGAAGGAGACGATCTCGGCCTTGATGAAGCCCTTCTGGAAGTCGGTGTGGATGACCCCCGCCGCCTCGGGCGCGGTGGCGCCCTTGGGGATCGTCCAGGCCCGGGTCTCCTTGGGGCCGGCGGTCAGGTAGGTCTGCAGCCCGAGGGTGTCGAAGCCGACCCGGGCCAGCACCTCCAGGCCGGGCTCGGTGACGCCGGCCTCGGCCAGGAACTCCGCGGCCTCCTCGTCGTCGAGCTCGACCAGCTCGGACTCGAACTTCGCGTCCAGGAAGATCGCCTCGGCCGGGGCGACCAGCTCGCGCATCTTCGTCTTGAGCTCCTCGTCGGCCAGCTCGTCGGCGTCGCAGTTGAAGACGTAGATGAACGGCTTGGCGGTGAGCAGCGAGAGCTCGCGCAGCAGGCTGCGGTCGATCGAGGTGGAGCTGATCGGCGTACCCGACTCGAGCGCCTCCTTGGCCTCGCGGGCGGCCTCGAGGTTCGCCACCAGGTCCTTGACCTTGCGCGACTCCTTCTCCAGCCGGGTGATCGCCTTCTCCACCGTCTCCAGGTCGGCCAGGATCAGCTCGGTCTGGATCGTGGAGATGTCGTTGCCGGGGTTGACCTCGCCGTCGACGTGGGTGACGTCCTCGTCGCGGAAGACCCGGGTGACCTGGCAGATCGCGGAGGACTCGCGGATGTGGGAGAGGAACTTGTTGCCCAGGCCCTCCCCCTGCGAGGCGCCGCGGACGATGCCGGCGATGTCGACGAACTCGACGGTCGCGGGCAGGATCTTCTCCGAGCCGAAGATCCCGGCCAGCACGGCCAGGCGGGAGTCCGGCACCCCGACCACGCCGACGTTGGGCTCGATCGTCGCGAACGGGTAGTTCGCCGCGAGCACGTCGTTCTTGGTCAGGGCGTTGAAGAGGGTGGACTTGCCAGCGTTGGGCAGTCCGACGATTCCGATGGTGAGGGCCACGGGCGCCGAGTCTAGGTCCGGCGCCCGCACCCGACCCAATCTCGCGGGGCCCGCCGAGCCCGCGTCCACGCGGTTCCGCCGTCCCGCGTCGGCCGTCGGCGCCGTGTGGCAGGCTCACCGCGTGAGCCTGGAGCCGTCAGACCCCGCCGCCGTGCCGCCGCCCTCCTCGGAGGTCCTGCGCGACCCCGCGCACCGGGTCTGCCCGCGGGCCGTCGGCTACTGGCGGACCAAGGCGCTGCTCGGCGCGCTCGCCGAGATCGCCGCCGCCGGGGTCCTCTTCCTCGTCCTCCCCGAGTGGCCCTGGTGGGCGACCGTCCTGGTGGCCGTCCTCGTGGTGGTCAACGGCGTGTACACCTTCGTGGTGCCCGGGCTCCGCTACCGCGTGCACCGCTGGGAGGTCACGCCGCAGGCCGTGCACACCCGATCCGGCTGGCTCTCGCTGGAGACCCGGATCGCACCGCTGAACCGGGTCCAGACGGTGGAGTCGCACCAGGGCGCCCTGATGCGCCGCTACCGGCTGGCGTCCCTGACCGTGACCACGGCCTCGGCTGCCGGCCCGATCACCATCGAGGGGCTGGACGCCGAGGAGGCCCGCACCCTGGTCGCCCAGCTGACCGCGATCACCGGGGCCAGCGAGGGCGACGCCACGTGAACCGGCCCGCCGAGGGCGCGGGCTGGCAGCGGCTGAGCGCCCGCAAGCTCTTGATCGACCCCGTGTCCGTGCTCCGCGCCTTCCTCCTGCCCCTGATCGCCGTGGTGGTGGGCCTGAGCACCAGCGACCGGCCCGTGCTGACCCTGGTCGCCCTGCCGGTGTTCCTCGTCGGCGCGGCCGTGCTCGGGGTGATCCCCTGGCTGACCACCTGGTTCCGGCTCGACGAGGAGCAGTACCAGCAGCGCACCGGACTGCTCAACACCAAGACCTCCACGGTGCGGCTCGACCGGATCCGCAGCGTCGACCTCGAGGGCCCGCTGCTGCACCGGATGCTCGGGCTGCGCAAGGTCCAGATCGGCACCGGCGTCGACGACGAGCGCATCGTGCTCGACGCCGTCACCGTGGAGCAGGCCGAGCGGCTGCGCACCACCCTGCTGGCCCGGCGGCGGGCCGCTGCCCCGCCCCAGGTCCCGGGCGCCGCTGGTCCCGACGACCTCGACGGCACGGGCGTCACGGGCGAGGACTCGCCGTACCCGCCGACCATGGGCGCACCGGATGTCGAGCTGCTCGCGACCCTCGACCCGGCGTGGGCCCGGTTCGCCCCGTTCAGCCTGGCCCGTCTGGTCATCGTCGCCAGTGCCTTCGGGTTCCTCACCCAGGTCCTCGACGACTTCCCGGTGATCGAGCCGGACGACGTGCAGGACGCCGTGGAATGGGTGACCGGGTACGCCGTCGTGGTCGTGGTGGCGGGGCTGGTCACCGTCGCCCTGGTCGCCTGGATCGTGCTCTCGACCCTGGGGTACCTCGCACAGTGGTGGGGCCTGCGCGTGACCCGGTACGACGGCTCCCTGCACCGGGTCTCCGGACTGGTCACCACGCGCTCGATCAGCGTGGAGGAGCAGCGGGTGCGCGGCGTCCGGCTCGAGGAGAAGGTGCTGCTCCGCGTCGTCGGCGGTGCAGAGCTCTCCATCCTCGCCACCGGGATCGACGCCGGCTCCGCGGCCCTCCTCCCACCGTGCCCGACGGGTGTGGCGGCGGGCGTGGGCGGCCGCCTCCTCGGCGACGAGCGTCCGCTCGCCGTCGCGCTGACCCAGCACGGTCCGCGCGCCCGCCGGCGCGCGCACGTGCGGTCCCAGTGGCTGACGCTGACCGCGCTCGTCGTCCTGGTCGTGCTGCACCTGCCCCAGGTGACCTCCGGGCCCCGCGACTGGCTCCCCGACTGGGCCACCTGGAGCATCGTCCCGTTCCTCGCCGTGCTCGGCGTCGTGCTGGCCGAGGCGACGTACGCGCACCTGGGCCACGCGCTGACCGAGCACCACCTGGTCGTCGGCAGCGGCAGCAGCACCCGGACCCGGACCGTCCTGGAGCGCGACGGGATCATCGGCTGGGTGGTCGAGCAGTCCTTCTTCCAGCGACGCGCCGGACTGGCCACGCTCACCGCCACCACGGCCGCGGCGCCGGAGCGGGTCGTGCTGCGCGACGTGCCCCTGGGCCGGGCGGTCTCGCTCGCCGACGAGGCAACCCCGGGCCTGCTCGATCCCTTCCTCACCTAGACTGCCGCCGGTGCGCATCGCGACCTGGAACGTCAACTCCCTCCGCTCCCGCATCGACCGCGTCGAGGCCTTCCTGGAGCGCCACGACGTCGACGTGCTCGCCGTCCAGGAGACCAAGGCCAAGGTCGACCAGCTCCCGCTGATGGGGCTGCAGTCGCTGGGCTACGAGGTCGCCGCCGCGGGCACCAGCCAGTGGAACGGGGTCGCCCTGATCAGCCGGGTGGGTCTCGAGGACGTGCAGGTCGGCTTCGAGGGGATGCCGACGTACGGCGAGCCCGCCGAGGCCGAGGCCCGGGCGATCGGCGCGGTCTGCGGCGGCGTACGGATCTGGTCGCTCTACGTGCCGAACGGCCGCAAGCCCGCCGACCCGCACTACGTCTACAAGCTCGACTGGCTGGCCCGGCTGCGGGACCAGGCCAAGGGCTGGCTGGGCGAGGACACCGCCCTGGTGGGCGACTGGAACGTCTGCCCCACCGACGACGACGTGTTCGACCCGGCCCAGTTCAAGAACTCCACCCACGTCACCCCCGCGGAGCGCGCGGCGTTCCAGGGCTTCCTCGACGACGGGTACGCCGACGTGGTCCGGCCGTTCACCCCGGAGCCGGACAACTACACCTACTGGGACTACTACCGGCAGCGGTTCGAGCGCAATCGCGGTCTGCGGATCGACTTCATCCTGGGCTCCCCCTCGTTGGCCGGCCGGGTGAGCCACGCGTTCATCGACCGGGACGAGCGCGCCGGCAAGGGCGCCTCCGACCACGCGCCGGTGGTCGCCGACCTGGCCTGAGCCCGTCTCTTGACGGTGCGCTCCGCGCTCCCGCCGGACTAGGCTCCGGTCATGGAACGGGTGACGGGGATCGGCGGGCTCTTCTTCGCCGCGCGGGACCCCGAGGTGCTGGCCCGGTGGTACGCGGACCACCTGGGGATCGACCCCGCACCCGAGAGCTACGGGGAGCCCTCGTGGCGCCAGGAGGCAGGCTCCACGGTCCTCGCCGCCATGCCGACCGACTCACCGCACCTCGGCGGCCGGGGGTGGGGTGTGAACTTCCGGGTCCGTGACCTCGACGCCATGGTGACGCAGCTGCGCAGCGCCGGGGTGGAGGTCGAGGTGCACGACGAGGTCTACCCCAACGGCCGCTTCGCCGACCTCGTGGACCCCGAGGACAACCCGGTCCAGCTCTGGGAGCCGGCGGGCGTCGACTCCCCCTGACGCGCCGGACCGTCCCGGACGCAGGAGTGTCGGTGGTCACCGCCATCATCGTGGGCATGGACCTCTCGACCGTGATGACGCTGGTGACCGGGCTGCTCCTCGGACTCGGCCTGGGAGCGCTCATCGGCCTGCTCTGGGCCCGAGGTCGGGCCGCCGAGCCGCAGGCGGTGGCGGCGCTGGAGTCCCGCGCCGCCGACCAGGCGGTGATCCGGGAAGGGCTCGAGCGGCTGGCCGACCAGCTCAAGGACCTGCACCACGACCGGGCGACCTGGCAGGGCGAGTTCAACGCCCAGGTCCACGGGATGCGGATGACCACCGAGTCGCTGCGCCGCGAGACGTCCTCGCTCGCCACCGCCCTGCGCAAGCCGCAGGTCCGGGGCCGCTGGGGCGAGATGCACCTGCGCCGTGCCGTCGAGCTGGCCGGGATGGTCGACCGGTGTGACTTCACCGAGCAGCACCAGCTCGACGACGGCGCCCGACGCCCCGACCTGGTGGTCAACCTCGCGGGCGGTCGCCAGGTCGTCGTCGACGCCAAGGTCCCGCTCGACGCCTTCCTCGACGCCACCGGGAGCGACAACGACGAGGAGCGGCAGGCCCACCTGGCCCGGCACGCGCGCCAGTTGCGCACCCACGTCGACGGGCTGTCCGCCAAGGCCTACTGGAAGTCACTGCCCTCGACGCCGGACTTCGTGGTGCTGTTCGTGCCGGCCGAGGCCTTCCTCTCCGCCGCCCTGGAGGCCGAACCCGGCCTGCTCGACCACGCAGCCGAGCGTCGGGTGGTGCTGGCCACCCCGACCACCCTGATCGCCCTGCTCCGCACGGTCGCCATGGGCTGGAGCCAGGAGACCCTCGCCTCCCAGGTGGCCGAGGTCCAGCGGCTGGGCCGCGAGCTCTACGAACGGCTCGGCACCCTGGGCGACCACGTGGCCCAGGTGGGCCGCGGACTCACCACCGCCGTACGCGCCTTCAACCAGGCGGTCGGCTCTCTGGAGGGACGCGTGCTGGTCACCGCCCGGCGGTTCGAGTCCCTCGGCGTCGTCGACGCCGGTCTGACCGAGGTCAGGCAGGTCGAGCTGACCCCGCGCAACCTCTCCGCCACCGAGCTCGTGCCGTCCCGGGACGCCGAGACCGCCGCCGAGCTGGCGCTGCTGGACGACGACCCCGCGTTCCCGGACCTGGCCCGCCTCAGTGGTGGCGACCCCGTCGAACGCGGCGAACACGGCGAGCCGGGCGAGTCTGCGGCGCGTCGGGCGCGCGAAGCCTGAGCCGGGCCCCTAGGTTGCTGCCGTGAGCCGACGGCCGGCGCGAGACGCGACAGGCACCGAGTCCGGGCGCCAGGTGGTGGCGCTCGGGCTCGCGGTGACGCTCTCCGTGGTCGCGCTCGACCACCTGATGGTGGGGCGGCTGAGCCTCTTCTTCGACCTCTGCTTCATCACCCTGTGCCTGGGGCTGGCGGTCCGAGTGACCGGCGAGGCTCTCTTCGTGATGTCGCTGCTGCCGCCGTTCCTGATGCTCGGGGTCTTCGCGCTGCTCGGGGCCGTGGCCCCGGAGATGATCGCCGAGCCGGACGACGGGGTGGTGCAGTCACTGGTGAGCGGCCTCGCCCACCACAGCACCGCCCTGCTGGTCGGCTACGGCCTGGCGCTGGTCACCCTGGCCGCGCGCCGACGTCACTCCTCGAAACGGGAGGGGTCGCCGGCGCCGACCCTGAGCACCTCGGGGTAGCCCTGCGACCAGTCGACCACGGTGGTGGGCTCGGCCGGCGTCTCGCCGGCCTCGACCACGACGTCGACCTGGTGGTCCAGCTCTTCCTTCACGTCCCAGCCGAGCGTGCGCGGCTCGGTCTCGCCGGGGAGGATGAGCGTGCTGGTGAGCAGCGGCTCCCCCAGCTCGTCCAGCAGGCTGCAGACCACCGGGTGGTCGGTGATCCGGACCCCGACCGTCTTCTTCTTGGGGTGCATCAGCCGCCGCGGCACCTCGGAGGTGGCGGGGAGGATGAAGGTGTACGGCCCCGGGGTGGCAGCCTTGATCGCCCGGAAGGCCGAGTTGTCCAGCTTGACGAACTGGCCCAGCTGGGCGAAGTCCTTGCACATCAGGGTGAAGTCGTGCCGCTCGTCGAGCTGGCGGATGCGCAGGATCCGGTCCCGTCCGTCCCGGTTGCCGAGCTGGCAGCCCAGCGCGTAGCCCGAGTCTGTCGGGTAGGCGATCAGCGCGTCGTCGCGCAGGGCCGTGGCGATCTGCCCGATCAGCCGTGTCTGCGGGTTGTCCGGGTGGACGTCCAGGTACCTGGCCATCAGGCGCCCTGCTGTGCCTTGCGGATGTCGCGCCGCAGCTCGGGCGGGAGGGCGAAGATCAGCGACTCCTCGGCGGACGTCACGGCCTTGGCGTCCGGGTAGCCGCGCTCGGCGAGGAACGCGAGGACGCCGTCCACGAGCTCCTCGGGGACCGACGCGCCGGAGGTCACCGAGACCGTGCGTACGCCCTCGAGCCAGGCCTCGTCGATCTCGGAGGCGTCGTCGACCCGGTAGGAGGCCTTGGCGCCGGCCTCCAGCGCCACCTCGACCAGCCGCACCGAGTTCGAGGAGTTCCCCGAGCCGACCACGATCACCAGGTCGGCGCCGACCGCGATCTCCTTGACCGCCAGCTGACGGTTCTGGGTGGCGTAGCAGATGTCGTCCGACGGCGGATCGAGCAGCAGCGGGAACCTCTCCCGGATCGCCGCCACCGTCTCCAGGGTCTCGTCCACCGACAGGGTGGTCTGGGAGAGCCAGGCCACCCGGGACGGATCGCGGACGACGATGCCGGCGACGTCCGCGGGCGACTGGACGAGCTGGATGTGCTCGGGCGCCTCGCCGGCGGTGCCCTCGACCTCTTCGTGGCCCTCGTGGCCGATCAGCAGGATGTCGTAGTCGTCGGCGGCGAACCGCTTCGCCTCGTGGTGGACCTTGGTCACCAGCGGACACGTGGCGTCGATCGTCTTCAGCTCGCGCTCCGCGGCCTGGCGGTGCACCTCGGGCGAGACGCCGTGGGCGGAGAAGACGACGGTGGCGCCGGGCGGCACCTCGTCCAGCTCCTCGACGAAGATCGCGCCGCGCGCCTCCAAGCCGGAGACGACGTGCTTGTTGTGCACGATCTGCTTGCGGACGTACACCGGGGCGCCATAGAGGTCGAGCGCCTTCTCCACGGTGATCACCGCACGGTCGACGCCGGCGCAGTATCCGCGGGGGGCCGCCAGCAGCACAGCCTTCTCCGCCTCGTCGGCCGTCAGGACGGACGGGGTGCCCAGGTGGATGCTCATGTCAGACGAGTCTACGGGGGCCGGCGCGGAATCCCCGGCTAGCCGGGGATCCACGTACTTCGTACGGGTTACAACGCGTGCCAACCCCCGCGATCCCCGGCTGAGCGGGGATCCGTGGGACGGCGAGCAACCGCGGGGTGGGGCGGGGTGTCGGAGCGGTCGCCTAGGGTGGCGGCCGTGGCCCTGGAGACCTCCCCCGAACAGCCGGCACCGGTCCGGCAGATCGCCACCGCGATCTCGGGCTGGATCGACCGCCTGGGCGCGGTCTGGGTGGAGGGGCAGATCGCCCAGGTCAACCGCCGTCCCGGCGTGCAGACCGTCTTCCTGACGCTGCGCGACTCGGTGGCCGACATCTCGGTGCCGCTCACCTGTCCGCGAGTCCTGTTCGACGGGCTCAACCCGCCGCTGGTCGAGGGGGCCAGCGTGGTGGTGCACGCGAAGCCCAGCTACTACGCCAACCGGGGCTCGTTCTCCCTGTCGGTCCGGTCCATCCGGATGGTCGGGCTCGGCGAGCTGCTGGCCCGGCTCGAGCGCCGGCGCCAGCTGCTGGCTGCCGAGGGGCTCTTCGCCGCCGAGCTGAAGCGCCCCCTGCCGTTCCTGCCCGGCACGGTCGGCCTGGTCACCGCACCCGGCTCGGCCGCCGAGCGCGACGTCGTGGAGAACGCCCGGCGTCGCTGGCCGGCGGTCCGGTTCGAGATCGCGTACGCGGCGATGCAGGGTCCGCGCTCCGCCTCGGAGGTGATCGAGGCGCTCGACCGGCTCGAGCGCGACCCCGAGGTCGACGTGATCGTGGTGGCACGCGGCGGCGGCTCCGTGGAGGACCTGCTCTCCTTCAGCGACGAGGCGGTGGTCCGCGCGGTGCACCGGATGCGCACCCCGGTCGTCTCGGCGATCGGCCACGAGCCCGACCAGCCGCTGCTCGACCTGGTGGCCGACGTCCGCGCCTCCACCCCCACCGACGCCGCCAAGAAGGTCGTGCCCGACATGGCCGAGGAGCTCAACGGCGTGCGGTGGGCCCAGGAGCGGATCCGCGCGCTGGTCCGTGGCCGGCTCGACCGTGAGCAGCACGGACTCGACGGGCTGCGCTCCCGACCCGCCCTGGCCGACCCCCGCACCCTGCTCGACGTCCGGTCGCAGGAGGTGCTGGCGCTGCGCGCCCGCGCGCGCCGCACCCTCTCCCACCGCCTGGACAGAGCCGCTGACGATACCGCGCACCACCGCGCCCGGGCCCGCTCCCTCTCCCCGCTGGCCACCCTGCAGCGCGGGTACGCCGTGGTCCAGGACGAGGCGGGCCACGTGCTCACCTCCGTGACCACGGTCGGCGACGGCATGCCGTTCACGGTCCGCCTGGCCGACGGCCGGGTCCGCGCGACCGCCACCTCGACCGATCCGGACCCGACCAGTGACCCGACCAGCGACCGGGCCAACGCCCCCACCGACGACCCCACCAACGATTCAGGAGCGAGCCATGGCTGAGCCCCACCAGCTGTCCTACGAGGAGGCTCGCGACGAGCTGATCGAGGTGGTGCGGACGCTGGAGCAGGGCGGCACCACGCTCGAGGAGTCGCTGACCCTGTGGGAGCGCGGCGAGGCCCTGGCCAAGGCGTGCCAGGAGTGGCTGGACGGAGCCCGCAAGCGGCTGGACGACGCGATCGAGGCCGACGACCGGGAGTGACCCGGGAGTGCCGGCACTGACTACTCGGCCACGGGCTCCGAGCGGTCGAGCTCGGTGAGCTTCTTCTCGGTCAGCGAGGCGGCGACCTGCTCGACGACCTCCTCGGACGCCGACCCGTAGACCATCACCACGTCGCCGTCCCGAGGACGCACCAGGGCCACGTCGCCGCCGCTGTCGGTCCACCGCTCCCACGGGCCACCGAGCTCGCCCTCGATCTCCGCGGGCTCCTCCTCGGTGGCCTGGTCGTCGACGTACACCTCGAGCAGGTCCTGGACGCGCTCGTCCTCCTGGCGGATCCCCACGAAGGCGCCGGTGTCGGTGAGCATCCCCAGACCCCAGGCGGGCGGGTCCGTGGGGGTGAAGTCGAGGCTGGTGACCTTCCACCCCTCGGGCAGCTCGGCCGGGTAGGCGATCCGGTAGCCGGCGTCCTGGGCGGCCACGACCGCGGTCTGCCACTCGATCGCCTCGGGCTCGGTCTCCGCGCTCTCCCGGTTGAGGTCGCGCAGCAGCACGAAGGCGAGGACGCCCACCACCAGGACGAACATCGCGCCGATCATGGCGCCCATCGAGGTCTGGTACCGGCCCGGCTTCTCACTCACGCCGCCAGTCTCTCAGTCCGCCCCCACCCGCCAGGGACCGCCCGGCGTCCCGCCGTCCGACGGGAGCGGCGCGTCCGGTGAGCGGGTCCGGTGTCGATAACATGCGACCCATGACGCCCACGGACCTGACCGTCGCCCCCGAGTCCCCCGACCGCAACCTGGCCCTCGACCTGGTCCGGGTGACCGAGGCCGCGGCGATGGCCGCCGGTCGGTGGGTCGGGCGTGGGGACAAGAACGGGGCGGACGGGGTCGCGGTCAACGCGATGCGGGTGATGATCTCCACCGTCGCCATGAACGGCACCGTGGTGATCGGCGAGGGCGAGAAGGACAACGCTCCGATGCTCTACAACGGGGAGAAGGTCGGCGACGGCACCGGCCCCGAGTGCGACGTGGCGGTGGACCCGATCGACGGGACGACGCTGACCGCCAAGGGCATGAGCAACGCGATCGCAGTGATGGCGGTGGCCCCCCGCGGCAGCATGTACGACCCCTCTGCCGTCTTCTACATGGAGAAGCTCGTCACCGGCCCCGAGGCCGCCGGGGTGGTCGACATCCGCCTGCCCGTCGCCGAGAACATCAACCTGGTGGCGAAGGCCAAGGGCTCCAAGGCCGAGGACGTCACCGTCGTCCTGCTGGACCGTCCTCGCCACCAGGAGCTGGCCGAGGAGATCCGGGCGGCCGGTGCCCGGATCAAGTTCATCAGCGACGGCGACGTCGCGGGCGCCATCATGGCCGCCCGTTCCGGGACCGGCATCGACCTGCTGCTGGGCGTCGGCGGCACTCCGGAGGGCATCATCGCGGCGTGCGCGATGAAGGCGCTGGGCGGAGTGATCCAGGCGCGCCTGTGGCCCACCGACGACGAGGAGCGGCAGCGGGCGCTGGACGCCGGCCACGACCTCGACCCGGACCACGTCCTGACCACCGACGACCTGGTCACGGGCGAGGACTGCTTCTTCGTCGCCACCGGCATCACCGACGGCGAGCTGATGCAGGGGGTGCGCTACCTGCCCAACGGGGCGGCGACCACCCACTCGCTGGTGATGCGCTCGCGCAGCGGGACGATCCGCAACATCATCTCCGAGCACCAGCTCGGCAAGCTACGCAATTTCTCCGCGATCGACTTCGACAAGTGACAGCTGGCGCGGCTGCGCCAGGATCTCCCTGACCAGGTCGATCACCTCGGGGTCGACCACCATGCCCAGGTGCGAGGAGGTCACCTCGACCGCCCGCGCCGCGGGGTCGACGCAGGCCCGGTGGTCCACCACGCCGTCCCGGCGGGAGAAGACCGCGGTGTAGTCGACCGCGGGAGCGAGCGGGGCCTGGCACTGGTCGAAGGCTGAGCGGGCGCACACCCCCGCCACGCAGTCCTCGGCCATCAGTCCGCGCAGGCCTGCCCGGCTGAGCCGCACCAACAGCTCCACGCTGGCGGTCAGGCTGGGGTGGTGAGCGCCCGGGGCCAGCACCGGGCTGCCCAGCGTGACGATCCCGGAGACCAGGTCCGGACGCCGGGCGGCGACGCTGCGCGCCAGCATCCCGCCGAGGCTGTGCCCGACGACCCGCACCTGCGACCCGCGCCGGGCCGCGACCGACTCCAGCCGCGCCTCGAGCTGGTCGGCGGCGCTGACGGTGCAGCCGATGTTGGCGTGGATGTGCGAGCGGTAGGTGTGCAGCCCGTCGCGGCGCAGCGCCTGGGCCATCGGCGTCATCGTCAGGTCTCCCACGAGGAACCCCGGCACCAGGACCACCGGCTCCAGCTCCCGGCCGGGCGAGCCACCTGCGAAGGGGCGGCGCTCGAGCCGCTCCCGCCCGCGCCGCAGCGCGTACCGGCCCAGCTCGGTGACCACGCTGCCCTCGCGCAGGACCGCTGCGGCAGGCACGGGCCCGAAGCCCTCGGGGCGCAGGAACGGGGCCAGTGTGGTGGGGGTCACATCGCGCAGGCTAGCCACCGAGGCAAGGGTCGTGGCCGTTTTCGGCAACCGCTCGCGGGGCGCCGGGGAGTCGGGTTGACTGGCGAGCATGCCGTCACGCACCCCGGACCGGCGCAGGCCGGTCCCACCCTCCGAGGAGCTGCTCGCACCGGTCAGTCCCGGCGTGGAGCTGTGCTACCAGACCTTCGGCCATCCGGAGGCCGACCCGCTGCTGCTGGTGATGGGGCTCGGCGGACCGATGACCTGGTGGCCCTCGGCCCTGTGCGAGCAGCTGGCCGAGGCGGGGTTCTTCGTGGTCCGCTACGACAACCGGGACACCGGGCGCTCCACCCGGATGCCCGGCCGGGTCACCCACGCCATGCTGGTGCGCGCCTTCCTGGGTCGCCGAGTCCGTGCGCCGTACTCGCTGGCGGACCTGGCGGACGACGCCTTCGGGCTGATGGACCACCTGGGCCTGGACTCCGCCCACGTGGCCGGCCTCTCGATGGGAGGGATGGTCGCCCAGACCATGGCGATCGCCGAGCCGCGTCGCGTGCGCTCCCTGACCAGCATCATGTCGACGACCGGACGACGCAGCGTCGGCTGGCAGAGCCCTCGGCTGCTGCCCGCGCTGGTCGCGCCGCGACAGCCCGGTCGCGAGGCGTACGTGCGGACCAGCGCCGCCCTGTGGAGGATGATCGGCTCCCCCGAGTACCCGGTGGCGCACGAGGTGCTGCTGGAGCGGGCTCGTGAGACCTACGACCGCGGCTTCGACGCCCGCGGCGTGCTGCGCCAGACGCTGGCCGTGCTGACCCAGCCCGACCGCACCCGCCGGCTGCGCGGGCTCCGGATGCCGACCGCCGTCGTGCACGGGCTCGCCGACCACATGGTCCACGTCTCCGGCGGGCGGGCCACGGCGGCCGCCGTGCCCGGCGCCGAGCTGGTGCTGATCGACGGCATGGGGCACGACCTCCCCGAGGCGCTGCACCCGAGCCTGGTCGACGTGCTGCGCCGCACCGCCGACCGGGCCGCCCAGCCAGCGTCCTGAGACTCGCCCGCATCTTCATACCCCCGGTGGGGTACGACCTCTCCACGGACGCAGGGCTTGCCAAGCCCTCCCGCGTGCACTACATGTGATCTAGACCACAACGGGGAGGAAGTCGCTATGGCATCGCCCACCAAGAGAGGCTCGAGGCGCCGCCGTACCGCGGTGCTGCTTGCCGCCCTGGCGCTCACCTCGAGCACCCTCGCGGCCTGCTCGGGGGACGACTCCGGCAAAGCGACCCTCAACTGGTACATCAACCCCGACGGGCAGGAGACGCTCGACGGGGTCGCCCTCGACTGCAGCACCGACGACTACGACATCGACATCCAGCTGCTCCCCTCGAGCGCCACCGACCAGCGGACCCAGCTGGCCCGTCGGCTCGCGGCCGAGGACAGCTCGACCGACCTGATGAGCCTGGACCCGGTGTTCGTGGCCGAGTTCGCCAACGCCGGGTGGCTCGCGGAGTTCACCGGCGACGAGGCGAGCAAGGTGATCGACGACGACGTCCTCCAGGGGGCCGCCGAGACGGCGACCTGGGAGGACAAGGTGTACGCCGCCCCGCAGTGGGCGAACACCCAGGTGCTCTGGTACCGCAAGTCGCTCGCGGAGGCGGCCGGGCTCGACCCCGCACAGCCGTGGACCTGGGACCAGATCATCGACGCCGCCTCCGAGAACGACGGCACCGTGGGCGTCCAGGCCAACCGCTACGAGGGGTACGTCGTCTGGATCAACGCGATGATCCTCGGGGCCGGCGGCGACATCATCTCCGACACCGAGGACGGGCGGGACGCCAAGGTCGACATCGACTCCACGGCAGGCGAGGACGCCGCCCGGATCATCGAGAAGCTGGCCAGCTCCCCCGCCGCGCAGCCGGACCTCTCGGTCTCCAACGAGGGCACCGCCCTGGGGCTGATGTACCCCAAGGACGGCGCCGGCGAGTTCCTGGTGAACTGGACCTTCGTCTACAAGAACTACGCCGGGCTGGTGGAGTCCGGCGGCCTGACCCAGGAGCAGTTCGACGACCTGGGCTGGGCCCGCTACCCCCGCACCGTCGAGAACGAGGAGTCCCGCCCGCCGGTCGGCGGCATCAACATCGGCGTCGGCGCCTACTCCAAGCACGTGGACTGGGCCAAGGAGGCCGCGGCCTGCGTCAGCAGCGCCAAGGCTCAGGGTCAGCTCGCCGTCAACGACGGCCTGATGCCCTCGCGCGGCTCGGTCTACGACTCCCAGGAGCTGACCGACGCCTATCCCGCCGACCTGCTCGACCTGTTCCGGGAGAGCGTGGACGGTGCAGGGCCCCGTCCGCAGAGCGCGTACTGGAGCCAGGTCTCCAGCGCCATCCAGTCGGTGTGGCACTCCCCCACGGGCGTCGACGACAGCACCCCGAAGAGGTCCGCCGAGTTCCTCTCGGACATCCTCGCCGGAAGGAGACTCCTGTGACCACCACGGTCGTGGCACCCGACTCGAAGGCTGACCGCCAACGGGCCGCGCAGATGAGTGACCGGAGCCGGGCCGAGCAGCGCCTCGGGCAGCGACTGGTCCTGCCCGCGATCGTCGTGATGCTCGTCGTCACGGCCTTCCCGATGCTCCGGGCGATCTACCTCAGCACCTTCCAGTACAGCCTCACCGACCCGGACGACCGCCGCTTCCTCGGCGTCCAGAACTACGTGACGGCGCTGACCGACTCCCTGTTCTGGGAGACCACCCTCAACACCGTCTTCATCATGATCGTCACCGTGGCCTTCGAGCTGGTGATCGGCTTCGTCTTCGCCATGGTGATGCACCGGATCATCTTCGCCCGCGGCGTGATCCGGACCTCGATCCTGATCCCCTACGGCATCATCACCGTGGTCTCGGGCTTCGCCTGGCAGTTCGCCTTCAGCAACAGCAACGGCTTCATCAACGAGTGGCTGCCGTTCGTCCAGGACAGCTTCAACTGGTTCGGCCAGTACGGGTCGGCGATCGCGGCGATCATGGTCTCGGAGATCTGGAAGACCACGCCGTTCATGTCGCTGCTGCTCCTGGCCGGACTCGCCCAGGTCTCCGAGGACATGATCGAGGCCGCGAAGGTCGACGGCGCCACCTGGTGGCAGCGCCTGTGGAAGGTGATCCTGCCCAACATGCGCTCGGCGATCATGGTCGCCGTGCTCTTCCGGGCACTGGACGCCTACCGCATCTTCGACAACATCTTCGTCATGACCGCGGGTGCCCAGAACACCGAGTCGGTCTCCTTCCTGACCTATCGGCAGGTGATCGAGCAGTTCCAGCTGGGTATCGGCTCCGCGCTCTCGGTGCTGCTGTTCATCTCGGTCCTGCTGATCGCCTTCCTGATCGTGAAGATCTTCCGCGTCGACCTGGCCGCCGCCCGGCAGGAGAGCTGACATGAGCCTGAAGAACCGCGTCGGCGTCGTCATCGGCGCGCTGCTGATCCTGGTCTGGTGCCTCCTCCCGGTGGCCTGGATCATCTCCCTGTCCTTCAAGAGCCAAGAGGCGATCACCACCGGAAGCCCCGGCTTCCTGCCCTCCGAGGGGGGTGCCGCCGGCTGGCAGAACTACGTCGACGTGATCAACGACGACCAGTTCCGCCGGGCGATCTTCAACTCCATCGGCATCTCCCTGATCGCCACCCTGTTCTCGGTGATCATCGCGACGCTGGCGGCGTACGCCATCGCGCGGCTCGAGTTCCGGGGCAAGCGCTTCGTGCTGACCACGGCGCTGGTGATCGCGATGTTCCCGGTGGTCGCCCTGGTCGGACCGCTGTTCGACATGTGGCGGACGTTCGGCATCTACGACACCTGGCTCGGCCTGATCATCCCCTACATCTCCTTCACCCTGCCGCTGGCGATCTGGACCCTCTCGGCGTTCTTCCGGGAGATCCCGTGGGAGATGGAGCAGGCCGCCCAGGTCGACGGTGCGACCTCCTGGCAGGCGTTCCGCAAGGTGATCGTCCCGCTGGCTGCGCCGGGCGTCTTCACCGCCGCGATCCTGACCTTCTTCTTCGCCTGGAACGACTTCGTCTTCGGCATCTCGCTGACCTCCACCGAGGCGGCCAGACCGATCCCGGCGGCGCTCTCGTTCTTCGTCGGCCAAGACCCGTTCAACCGGCCCGCCTCGCTGCTGGCCGCGGGCGCCGTGGTCTCCACGGTCCCGATCATCGTCATCGTCCTGCTGTTCCAGCGCAAGATCGTCGCCGGGCTCACCTCCGGCGCAGTGAAGGGTTGATCTGATGGCCGCCATCACCATGAAGAACATCGTCAAGCGCTACGGCGACGGCTTCCCGGCCGTGAACGACGTCAGCATCGACGTGCAGGACGGGGAGTTCATGATCCTCGTGGGCCCCTCAGGGTGCGGGAAGTCGACGCTGCTGCGGATGATCGTGGGGCTGGAGGACATCACCGAGGGCGAGATGCTCATCGGCGACCGCAAGGTCAACGACCTCGCGCCCCGCGACCGGAACCTGGCGATGGTCTTCCAGAACTACGCGCTCTACCCGCACCTGACGGTCTACGAGAACATCGCCTTCCCCCTCCGCCTGGCGCACGAGAAGGACGAGGAGGTCGACCGCAAGGTCCGTGCGGCGTCGAAGACCCTCGAGCTCGACGAGCACCTCGACCGGAAGCCCGGCAACCTCTCCGGCGGTCAGCGCCAGCGGGTGGCCATGGGGCGGGCCATCGTCCGGGACGCCGACGCGTTCCTCTTCGACGAGCCGCTCTCGAACCTCGACGCCAAGCTGCGCGGCCAGATGCGCACCGAGATCGCCCGCCTGCAGAAGCGGCTCGGGATCACCACCGTCTACGTCACCCACGACCAGACCGAGGCGATGACTCTCGGCGACCGGGTCGCGGTGCTCAAGCGCGGCATCCTGCAGCAGCTCGCGACGCCGCGCGAGCTCTACGAGAACCCCGGCAACCTGTTCGTGGCCGGCTTCATCGGCTCGCCGCCGATGAACTTCCTGCCGGCCGAGGTGGAGGGGAACACGGTCAAGCTGCCGTTCGGCTCGGTCGAGATCCCTGCCGACAAGGCGGAGAAGGCTCAGGGTCGCGGCCTGCTGATCGCCGGCATCCGGCCCGAGGCCTTCGAGGACGCCTCGGTGGCCGACGTCCCCAAGGAGGGGTCGACCTTCCGCGCCACGGTGGACGTCGTGGAGTGGCTGGGCAGCGAGGCCTACGCCTACATCCCGTTCGAGGCGCCCGAGGCGGTGCAGAAGCAGCTGTCCCAGCTGGAGTCGGACCTGGACGGCGAGTCGCTGCGTACCCAGCTGGTCATCTCCCTCGACGGCGCGAGCACGATCTCGGAGGGCGACGACGCGGAGATCTACGTCGACACCCGCAAGATGCACCTCTTCGACCCGCACACCGGGGAGAACCTCACGGTCGACCGTGAGCGCGCCGGCTGGATCCCCGAGCTCGAGCACCCCGACGAGGCGGCCCGCGCCGAGGCCATGGCGGCCGAGGGCGAGCAGGTGCACTCGGCCAGCGGTGCGGGGAGCGAGCCGGACGGCGACCCGGGCAAGGGTTACTCGGGCGCCTGAGCGGGTACACCACAGACGTCACGGGAGGTTACGCACAGCCCGTGGCCACGGAGGGCCTCATGAACTGCCGCCGGGTCGGCGGATCGTGAGGCCCTCTTCCCGTGCCCGGCCCCGCTCAGCCCTGTGCGCGAACCCGCCTCAGCCCTGTGCGCGAAGCCGGCTCAGTTCTGTTGGTGAGCGCGGCTCAGTGGCCGAGCATCTTCTTCATCTTGCCGGGCTCCCCGGGCATCCGCTTGCGGGTGACGGTCACCGCCCCCATCAACGCCACGCCCTTGACCCGGACCACCGGGGAGTCGGGCAGCAGCTCTGCCGGCACCTTGTCCCGCGCCTGGTCGAAGGCGCCCATCACGCCGAACCCCTCCACGACCACGTGCGTCCCGGCGTTGACGTAGATGTCCACCGACCCCATGACCGTGTTGGCGTTGATCACCGTCTCGGTCCCGGTGAAGCGGGCCTCCCGCAGGTCGAGCACGACGGCCCCCATCATCGAGAACGCCGTGTGGGTGGTGCCGATCTGCCACACGCCCTTCCGGTCGACGCCGGACATGATGGCGATCGAGCTGTGGTGGCTGACGGTCGCGGGCACCCCGGGGGTCGGTCGGGCGACGGGCAGGTGCTCGGAGCGCAGCACCGGCGTGGCCCCGGGCAGGTCGGCGGTGAGCGGCAGCAGGTCGGCGTAGACCTTGGCCGCGTACGCCGCCTCGAGCCGCTCGTCCAGCTCGTCGAGGTCCAGCCGCCCCTCGGCCGCCGCCTCGCGCAGCGCCTCCGCCACCTGGTGCCGGTCCTGGTCGGAGACGCGCAGACGGGACGGGTCAGACTGATCCATGCCCAGAGGTTACCCAGAGCCGGGCTCCTGGGGGACCACCGTGTGCGCCACCGGCCCTCTCCCCCGGCCCAGTCGCCACCGGCGCCCCGCGTGGAGCTGGCCGGCCGTGTAGGTCGCGGCCAGCGCCGCCGCCTCGGCCAGGGGCGCCCCGTGCGCCAGGAACGTGGCCAGGGCGGCGCTGTGGGTGCACCCGGTGCCGTGGTCGTTGCTGGTCACCACGGCGTCGTGGCGCAGCAGCACCGGGTCGCAGCCCGGCACGACCAGCAGGTCGGCACCGGAGTCGCCACCGGTCAGCAGGACCGGCTGCCCGCGGGCGGCGAGCAGCCCGGCCAGCGCGCGCGGGGTGCCGCGGCACCCCGCCAGCGCGGCCGCCTCGTCGGTGTTGGGGGTGGCCACGGTCGCCACGGACAGCAGGTGCTCGCGGTAGGCGGCGACCACCAGTGAGTCCCCCAGCACGGCTCCGCTGGTGGCGACCAGCACGGGGTCGACGACCAGGGGGAGGCCGACGCCTCCGACCCTCTCCGCGACCAGCCGGACCACCTCGGCGCTGCCCAGCATGCCCGTCTTCACCGCGGCCACCGGCAGGTCCTCCAGCACGGCGTCGAGCTGGGCGGCGACCACCTCCAGCGGCACCGGGTGGACGGCGTGCACACCCAGCGTGTCCTGCGCGGTCACCGCCGTGACCACACAGGCCCCGTGCGCACCGAGGTGCCCGATGGTCGCGAGGTCGGCGGCGATCCCCGCCGCGCCGCCGGAGTCGGTGCCGGCGACGGTCAGCACCACGGGCGGGCTGCTCACCGCACGACCTCCCGGAGCGCGGCCACCACGCGACCCGGATCTGCCGCGCGCATCACCGCGCCCATCACCGCCACCCCCCAGGCGCCGGCCCGGAGCGCGGACGCGGCGTTGCCCGGGTCGACGCCGCCCAGGGCGAAGACCGGCACCGGGTGCCCGGCGTACGCGGCGGACGGGACCAGGGGCCCGTAGCCGGGCTTGCTGGGCGTGGCCGCGTACGGCGACAGCGTCGCCCACCCGGCCCCCTGGCGCGCGGCCCGGGCGACGCCGGCGGCGGAGTGGCAGGAGCGTCCCCACGGAGGACCGTGCCCGGGAGCCGGCTGCCAGGCGGCCAGGTGCACAGCGTGGGCGGCCGGGTCCGGGACCCGCGAGGAGACCACCCGCAGCCCCGGCAGCGCGGCCAGTGCGGCGACCAGGTCGGACCGCGCCCCAGGCTCCAGGTCGTGCTCACGCACCACGACCGCCTCCAGCCCGGCACGGTGACAGGCCCGCACGGTCCCCAGCAGGTCGCGCCCGGCCGGCAGCTGGGCGGCGTCGGTGAGGACCACCACCCGCGGCGGTGCGCACCCGCTCATCCGATCCTCCCCTCGACCGGGCTGGACGCACGCGCCACCGCGCGCCGCGGGATCCGTCCGGCGCCCCACGCGGCCCGGCCCGCCTCGACGCCCAGACGCAGTGCCCGCGCCATCGCCACCGGGTCCTCGGCCCGGGTCACGGCCGAGGCCGCGAGCACCGCGGAGCAGCCCAGCTCCATCGCCAGCGCCGCGTCCGAGGCCGTCCCGACCCCGGCATCCAGCACGACCGGCACGTCCACGCCGGCCACCACCGCCGCCAGCGACCAGGGGTCCAGCACGCCCTGGCCGGAGCCGATCGGGGAGCCCAGCGGCATCACCGCGGCGCAGCCGGCGTCGACCAGCCGCCGTGCCACCACCGGGTCGGGCGGGGCGTAGGGCAGCACGGTGAAGCCGCGGCCCACCAGCTCCTCGGCAGCGTCGAGCAGCTCCACGGCGTCCGGCAGCAGCGACTCCTCGTCGCCGACCACCTCGAGCTTGACCCAGTCGGTGCCGAGCGCCTCGCGGGCGAGCTCCGCGGTGAGCACCGCCTCCCGGGCGCTGGTGCAGCCGGCGGTGTTGGGCAGCAGGCGCACACCGTGCTCGCGCAGCGTCGCCCACAGGCCGCCGCTGCCCGTGCCCGACGTACGGCGCATGCTCACCGTGACCAGGCCGGGCTCGGCCGCGCTCAGCACCGCGGGCAGCAGGGAGAGCCGGGGCAGGCCGCCGGTGCCCAGCAGGAACCGCGACGCCAGCTCCTCCCCCGCGATGACCAGCGGGTCGCCGTCCGTGCTCATCCGCCCTGTGCTCATCCCCCCTGTGCTCATCCGCCCTGCACCGCCCGGACCACCTCGACCACGTCGCCGGGGCGCACCGGGTGGCCGGCGTGCGCGGCCCGGGGCACGACCCGGCCGTTGACGGCCACGGCGCACCCGGTCGCCGGAGCGTCCTGGGAGCGCAGCAGCGCGGCGAGGTCGCCGTCCGGCGCCTCGACCTCGTGTCCGTTGAGCGTGATCCTCACGGGTTCCTCCTCGGGTCCCAGGGGTGGTGGACGGTCCCCGACTCCAGGTGGTCGGCGACCAGGCGTGCGGTCAGCGGCGCGAGCAGCACGCCGTGGCGCGAGTGCCCCGCGGCGAGCAGCACGCCGGGCAGGTGGGTGGGGCCGACCAGCGGCCGGTTGTCCCGGGTGCCGGGCCGGTCCCGCGCGGTCGCCTCCAGCCAGGTCGCCCGGTCCAGGCCCGGCAGCAGCGTCCGGGCGTCGTCGAGCAGCCGGTGCACCCCGCCGGCGGTCACCTCCGGCGCGGCGTCGTGCTCCTCGACCGTCGCCCCGACCACCAGCTCGCCGTCCGCGCGGGGCACCACGTAGACCGGGCGACCACGGACCAGGCCGCGTACGACGTGGCGCGGCGGGTCGTCGCTGCGCACCCGCAGCACCTCACCCCGCACCCCGCGGACCAGCCCCGCGAACGGCGCCGGCAGCCGCGCCCCGGTGGCGACCACGACCGCGTCGTGGTCGGGGCCCGGCGCCGGGTCGCGTGCGAGGTCCCAACCGCGCCGGCACAGGGCGTCGCCGAGCCGGGCCAGCAGGGCGCGGACGACGGACCGCGGGTCGACGGCGAGGTCCTCGGGCAGCCGGAACCCGCCGGCGGCGCGGCCCAGGCAGGGCTCGGTCCGGGCCAGCGCCCGGCGGTCCACCGGCTCGACCGGCTCGCCCAGGGCCTCGAGCAGCCCGGCCTGCCGACCCACCTCCTGCAGGTCGCCCGCGTCGTGCCCGACCAGCAGGGTGCCCGCGGTGTCCAGCCGCACCCCCAGCCGGGCGGCCAGCGCGGGCCAGAGCCGGGCGGAGGCGCGGCCGGTCTCGAGCAGGTCGGTCTCGCCGTGCCAGGTCTCCCCCGCCGGGCAGAGCATCCCGGCGGCGGCGTACGAGGCCCCGCTGCCGGGCGCGGGGTCCCACACGCTCACCCGGTGGCCACGGCGTACCAGCTCCTCGGCGCACGTCAGCCCGACGATCCCGGCACCGAGCACGCGGACCCGCAGACCGCTCGCCCGCACTCCGGTCGACTGCACACTGCTCATCGCAGCGCCGCCACCAGCTCCTTCGCGGCCGCCACCGGATCTCGCGCGCCCCAGACGGCGGCGATCACCGCCACCCCGTGCGCCCCGGCCCGGCGCGCGGCCCCGGCCCGGGCGGCGTCCACCCCGCCGATCGACACCAGCGGCAGCACCCCCGCAGCGCGGGTCACCGCCTCCGGACCCAGGGCAGCGGGCAGCCCCGCCTTGCTGCCCGAGGCCCAGACGGGTCCGAAGCCGGCGTACGTCGCCCCCGCGTCGGCGGCGCGCAGCACGTCGTCGCGGGAGCGGCAGGTGGCGCCCACCACCAGGTCGGGCGCGACCCGGCGGGCCGCCGCCACCGGCAGGTCGTCGGCGCCGAGATGCACGCCGTCCGCGCCAGCCGCCAGCGCCACGTCGAGCCGGTCGTCGACCACCACCTGGGCGCCACCGGGACGCACCGCGCCGACCACCAGCTGGGCCAGGGCGAGCACCTCGCGGTCGGTCCCGGTCTTGTCGCGGACCTGGAAGCCGTCGACCCCCGCGGCGACGAGGTCGGGCAACAGGGAGAGGTCGTCCCCCGGAGAGACGAGGCAGAACAGACGTGGCAGCAACACGGGTACGAACACGGGAGCTCCTGACGCTTCCTTCGCCGGCATGACCCGGATCAGGTTCGACGGTCGGAGCGGCTCCAGCTCCCTCTCAGCTCGCTGCCGCGAGCTCCCGTGGTGGACGTCGACGACGATAACGAAGGCGCGCAGGGGTGTCCAGAGCGGTGCGCGCCGGGGCCCGGGGCCCTACGATCCTGTCCACACTGGCTGCGCACGTCTCTGTGCGCACGTCTCTGTGCACACGTCTCCGAGGGGTCTCATGGGTCGCATCGTCCTGTTCTACGTCGTGCCGCTGGTGCTCTCGATCTACTGCCTGGTGGAGGCGATCACCAGCAAGGACGACGAGGTGCGCCACCTGCCCAAGATCGGCTGGATGCTGCTGATCCTCTTCTTCCCGGTGGTCGGCTCGGTGGCCTGGCTGGCCGCAGGCCGGCCGGTGACGCCCCGGCGCTCCCCCGGCGAGCGGGCGGTGCCGCAGTTCCCGGAGTACGACCGGCCAGGACGCGCCGCGGCCACCGACGGCACCTCGGACGAGGAGTTCCTGGCACAGGTGCGTCGGCGGGCCGAGGAGCAGCGGCGTCGCTACCAGGCCGAGCAACGGCGCAAGCGCGAGCAGGAGGAGGCCGAGCGGCGGGAGCGGCAGGAGCGTCGCCGCGCCGAGGATGGGGCCGGCGACGCTGCCCCGGACGAGGCTCCCGACGGCGACCCCGCTCCGGACGGCGACCCGGCGGCGAGCTGAGTCCAGCTGCCCCGGCCGACCGGCGCGCTCAGGCGAGCGCCGGCGCCAGCCGACGACGTACGGCGCTCGCCGCGGCACGCCCGGCGCGGCTGGCGCCGATCGTGCTCGCCGAGGGCCCGTAGCCCACGAGCTGCACCCGAGGGTCGCGGACCGCCGTCGTGGCGCCCTGCACGTTGCCCGGCACGTGCACGAGCTGGATCCCTCCCTGGGGAGTCCGCAGGCCGAGCGGGGCCAGGTGGTCCACGGCCGCCCGGAAGCCGGTCGCCCAGAGGATGGCGCCGACCTCCTCGCGGGCGGGCGCACCGGGCGGCGGGTCCTCCCAGCGCACGCCCCAGGGCTCGATCGAGGTGAACATCGGGCGCCGCCGGTAGGCGCCGAGCCTGGCGGCCCGCTGCTCCTGGGGGCGCAGCGCGAGGCCGGTGACGCCCACGACGCTGGTCGGCGGCAGGCCTTGCCGGACCCGCTCCTCGACGTGGGTGACGGCCGCCAGCCCGGCCTCGGCGTCGAAGTCGTCGTCGCGCCAGACGGGAGGACGCCGGGTGACCCACAGGGTGTCGGTGACCGGGGCCAGCTCGCCGAGGAGCTGGACGGCGGACGCGCCGCCTCCGACGACCAGGACCCGGGTGCCGCGGAAGTGCTCGGCACCCGGGTAGTGCGCGGTGTGCAGCTGCTCGCCGGCGAACGAGGCGATGCCCGGGTAGAACGGCACGAACGGGCGGGTCCAGGTCCCGGTCGCGTTCACCAGCGTCCGGGTGCGCCAGGACCGCTCGCCGGCCGGGCCGTGGCCTCGTACGACGAGCAGCTCGCCCTCGCTCTCCACCCGGTCGACCCGCACGGGCCGCACCACCGGCAGCGCGTGCCGGCGCTCGTAGTCGGCGAAGTACGCCGGCACGACCTCGCGGGCGGGCAGGGGCGAGCGGGGCGGTGCCGGGGCGTCGGGCAGGTCGGCGACGCCGTGCACGTCCTGCATGGTCAGCGACTCCCACCGATGCTGCCAGGCGCCACCGGGGGCCGGGGCCGAGTCGAGCACCAGGTGCGCGATCCCGAGGCGCGCGAGGTGGAACGACGCGGCCAGACCCGCCTGACCCGCGCCGATCACCAGGGAGTCGAGCGGGGAGTCGAGCAGGGCGTCATGCGGTTCCACATCAGGGCGAACGCCGCGAGCGGGCGTTCTATTGCTCAGGGTCTCTCGCTCACGTGGGCGCGCCCCTCGTCGACGGCGGCGGCCGCCCGGACCAGCCGGAAGCCCACGCCCCGGATGGCCTGCACCTGCAGCGGGGCGTCGAGGAAGCCGAGCTTGCGCCGCAGCCGCTTGACCACCGACTGCATGTCGGAGCGGTCGCCCAGGTGGTCGTTGCCCCAGACGTCCTGGTGGAGCTCTTCGAAGGTCCACGTGCGCCCCACGTCCGAGAGCAGGCAGCGCAGCGCGTCGTGCTCCAGCGGGGACAGCGGCACCGCTCGGTCGCGCCAGGTCGCCGTACGCCGGTCGGAGTCGATGAGGAGGCCACAGTCCGAGGACCCAGGGCGCTCAGGCGACTCGGGGCGCGCCGTTCCCGGCGGGTCCTCGGCGGTGAGCAGCGCGACGGCCTCCTCCCGTGAGGACACCAGCAGGACCGACACGTGGTCGCCGAACAGGCTGGCGACGCGCAGCCGTTCCTCCAGCGAGTAGGCGATCGCGATCACCACGGCCTTGGGCGGCCGCGACGACGCGGGCGTCGTCTCGTGGAGGGCTTCCTCTCCCCGAGCGAGAGACATGGCCCTTCCTTTCCCCTGCGCTCTCAGCCTCGCCGCGCACGCAGGAATGGTCAAGCACTACGACGTCCCGGCGCACGAATCCGCACCTACTGCCGAGTTGCCCGCATATCGCCCGGATCGACGACGAATTGACCGGATGCGCGCGTAGTCGGCCCGGCGACACGCTGCCTAGGTTCTGGACAGGACCGGTCGGAGGACCGGTCCACTCTCGGGAAGGACCACCATGTCAACGCACCGATCTCGAGGCCGGAGACCGTCCCACCGGACGATGTTCGCCGGCCTGCTCACCGTGCTGGCGACCGCCGGCGCACTCTTCCTCACCGTCCCAGCCGCCCAGGCCGGCCCGGGCGCATCGCCCGGCGGTCAGCCCGCTCCGGAGATCGGCGACAAGATCCGGCCCAAGCTCGCCCAGCAGCTGGAGGCCAAGGGCGAGGCGACCTTCTGGATCCGCTTCGAGCAGGCCGACCTGAGCGCCGCCTCGCAGGTACGCGGCTGGGCCGCGCGCGGTGAGGCCGTGCGGAAGGCCCTGACGAGCGCCGCCGACCAGCAGCAGAAGGAGGTGCGGGAGCTGCTCGACGACGAGGGCGTCGCCCACCGGAGCTTCTGGGCCACGAACGCGATCCGGGTCGAGGCGGGCGACACCGCACTGGTGAGCAGCATCGCCCGGGCCCCCGAGGTGCTGGGTCTCTACCCGACCGTCGAGTACGCCTTGGAGAAGCCCACCAAGGGCCGCGAGGTCCGGGAGGTCGACGCCGTCGAGTGGGGGCTGGCCAACATCAACGCCGACGACGTGTGGAGCCAGCGCGGCGTCACCGGCGAGGGCCTGGTGATCGCCAACATCGACACCGGCGTCCAGTTCGACCACCCGGCTCTGGTGCGGCAGTACCGCGGCAACAACGGCGACGGCACCTTCACCCACGACTACTCGTGGTTCGACGCCTCGGGCGGCTGCGCCACCGCGCCCTGCGACACCAACGGCCACGGCACCCACACGATGGGCACGATGCTCGGCGACGACGGCAACGCCAACCAGATCGGCGTGGCCCCGGGGGCGACCTGGATCGCCGCCAACGGCTGCTGCCCCTCCGACGCGGCGTTGATCGAGTCCGGTGAGTGGATGCTCGCGCCCACCGACCTGGCCGGAGCGAACCCCGACGCCGGCAAGCGGCCCCACATCATCAACAACTCCTGGGGCACCACGCAGCCGAGCAACGACCCCTTCATGGAGGACGTGACGCAGGCCTGGGCCGCCTCGGGCATCTGGGGACAGTGGTCCAACGGCAACAGCGGACCCAGCTGCTCCACCAGCGGGTCACCGGGCAGCCGCACCCTGAACTACTCCAGCGGGGCCCATGACGTGAACAACGCCATCGCCGGCTTCTCCGCGCGTGGTGCGGGACAGGACGGCGAGATCAAGCCGAACATCTCCGCTCCCGGGGTCAACGTGCGCTCCGCCCTCCCGAACAGCACCTACGGCAGCTACAACGGCACCTCGATGGCCTCCCCGCACGTCGCGGGCACCGTCGCGCTGCTCTGGTCGGCTGCCCCGTCCCTGGTCGGCGACATCGACGCGACCTGGGCGCTGCTCGACGGCAGCGCCCAGGACAGCGCCGCCACCCAGTGCGGCGGCACCGCCGACGACAACAACGTGTTCGGCGAGGGCCGGCTCGACGCGCTGGCGCTCGTCGACGCGGCCCCGGTCGGCGAGACCGGCACCGTCACCGGGACCGTGACCGACGCAGCGACCGGACAGCCGATCGAGGGTGCGACCGTGGCCCTGGACGGCGAGTTCGACCGGACCGTGACCACCGCGGCCGACGGCACCTACGACGCCCGGCTCAGTGTCGGCACCTACACCGTCACGGCGACCAAGTACGGCTACCAGTCGAAGTCCTCTCAGATCACCGTCGAGGCGGGCACACCCGTGACCGCGGACTTCGCTCTCCAGGCGGCCCCGTCGGTCACCGTGACCGGCACCGTGACCGACGGCTCCGGGCACGACTGGCCGCTGTACGCCCAGGTCCAGGTCGAGGGTCCGGGCGAGGACGTGTGGACCGACCCGGAGACGGGCGAGTACACCCTGACCGTGCCGAGCAACGCGTCGTACACGGTCACCGTGGACGCGCACTACCCCGGCTACACGTCCGCGACCGAGGAGATCACGGTCGGGAACGGCGCGACCACGCACGACGTCGCCCTGGAGGTCGACGCCAGCACCTGCACGGCGCCCGGCTACCGGTTCAACACCACCGGCATCACCGAGGACTTCGACGGCGGGGGCCTTCCCGCCGGGTGGACGATCCAGGACGAGGCCGGCAACGGCCAGGTCTGGCGGTTCGACGACCCGAAGCCGCGAGGCAACCTGACCGGGGGCGACGGTGCCTTCGCCATCGCCGACAGCGACTTCTTCGGCAGCGGCCAGTCGCAGGACACCTCCCTGGTCACCCCGTCGATCGACATGTCGTCGGTGACCTCGCCGGTCGTCGGCTTCCGCCAGGACTACAACAACCTCGGCGACGTGGCCGACGTGGACCTGAGCATCGACGGTGGCGCCACCTGGGAGACCGTGCTGCACCAGGTCACCGACGTGCGCGGGCCGCGTGAGGACGTCGTCCAGCTGCCCGCCGCGGCGGGCGAGAGCGACGTGAAGATCCGGTTCCACTACTACGAGGCGAGCTACGACTGGTGGTGGCAGGTGGACGACGTCTTCGTCGGCAACCGCACCTGCGACCTGATCCGCGGCGGCCTGGTCGTCGGGACCGTGACCAGCGCCCGGAACGACGAGGGCATCAACGGCGCCGTGGTGACCAGCCTGGACAAGCCCGACGAGAAGGCGACCACCCAGCCGACCCCGGAGGACGAGAACCTGTCCGACGGCTTCTACTGGATGTTCTCCACCCTGCGCGGGAAGCACCCGTTCGAGGCCAGGGCCGCCCAGTACCAGTCGGTCACCGAGGTGGTCGCCGTCGATCTCGACGACGCCACGCGAGCCGACTTCGAGCTGGGCGCCGGCAACCTGGTCGTGACCCCGGACGAGATCACCGCGACCAAGCGGCTCGGCACCGGGACCGTGACCAAGACCTTCACCGTCACCAACGACGGCTCGGCACCGGTCGAGCTCGAGTTCGAGGAGCGTCCGGGCGGGTTCGACATGCTGACGGCCGACGGCGGCCGGACGAACCTGCGGTCCATCACCAAGCAGGCCGGCGCCCCGCTGATGGAGGTCAAGGCACCGGTGTCGGTGGCCGCCAGGTCGCGCGGCATGTCCACCCACGGCGCGCAGCCGGCCAACGGTCCGCACGAGGCACCGTGGACCGACATCGCCGACCACCCGTCGACGGTGATGGACAACCGGGTCGTCCACGTGGACGGCACGGCGTACTCCATCGCCGGCGGCGACGGCTCGGCGTCGACCGCCAAGGTCCGGGCTTACGACCCGGCCACGCTGGCGTGGACGGAGAAGGCCAGCCTGCCCGAGGCCCGGAACGCCGTGGCTGCGGGCTTGGTCGACGGCCAGATCGTGGTCACCGGCGGCTGGGCGGCGGCCGGACCGAGCACCGCGACCTGGACCTACGACCCGGCTGCGGACTCGTGGGCGGCCGGGGCCGCGGCACCGGTAGCCCTCGCGGCGTCCGGTCAGGCCGTGGCGGACGGCAAGCTGTTCGTCGTGGGGGGCTGCACCACCGCCTCCTGCACGCCGATGTCGAACGCCACCGCGGCGTACGACCTGGCGACGGACAGCTGGGAGACGTTGGCTCCCTACCCGGCAGCGGTCGCGTTCGCCTCGTGCGGCGCGGTCGACGGCACGGTCTACTGCACGGGAGGCAACGGCGGGGCCAACGGCACCGCGGACAGCTACGCCTACGACATCGGCGCCGACGCCTGGACGCCGATCGCCGACGCCCCGGTGGACACCTGGGCCAGCGCCCACACGGTGGCGAACGGCATGCTCGTGGTCAACGGCGGAGTGCAGGGCACGGTGATCACCAACCGGACCTTCGCCTTCGACCCCGAGGCCGACGCGTGGATCGACCTGCCGAACTCCAACACCGCCCGCTACCGCGGCGGCATGGCATGCGGGCTCTACAAGGTCGGCGGTTCCTCGGGCGGCTTCACCGCCACCGCGGACAGCGAGACGCTGCCGGGCTTCGAGAACTGCGGGACCAGCGGCACCGACGTGGAGTGGCTGTCGCTGGACACCACCAGCGCCACCCTGGCGCCTGGCAAGCAGCTGCGGGTCCGGGTCTTCCTGGACTCCGAGGTCGCCCAGCCAGGCATCTACACGGCGGCCATCGCGATCAAGGAGGACACCCCCGGATCGGTCGCCCCGATCCCGGTGACCTTCGAGGTCACTCCGCCGGTCCAGTGGGGCAAGCTGGTCGGCACCGTCAGCGGCCGGGCCTGCACCGGCACGGTGGCAGCGCTGCCGGGGGCCACGGTCCAGGTCGACTCGTGGGCCGGCTCCTGGACCCTGGAGACAGGCTCCGACGGGAGCTACGCGCAGTGGTTCAACGCCGGGGCCAACCCGCTGTCGCTGATCGCGGCGAAGGACGGGTACGCCCCGCAGTCCAGGACGGTGCGGCTGGCCAAGGGCACGTCCACGACGGCCAGCTTCACGTTGAAGAAGGCGAGGTGCTGACCAGGCTGGGCTGACGACCCGGGCTGAACAGGCTGGACTGCCGGGGGCCCGCTCCGACCACGGTCGGGGCGGGCCTCCGGCCTGCCTGGCTCAGGCGCCGACGACCAGCACCGGGGCGGGGTCGATGGTCACGGTGACCCGGTCGCCAGGGCGCAGGCCCTGGGCGCGGCCGCTCGGCAGCTGGGCGACGAGCTCGCTGCCGTCGGCGGCCGCCACGTGCACCCGCGAGACCGGGCCGAGGAAGCCCACCGAGACGATGGTGGCGGCCCCGTCCGCCCCGTCGCCCGTGCCCGCCGGCTCCAGGTCCACCGCCTCGGGCCGGACCAGGGCCAGGCCCTCCCCCGACGTCGAGCCCGCCAGCACCGGGACGCGCTGGCCCAGCACCTGGGCGTGCCCCTCGACGACGGTGGCCGGGACCCGGTTGGAGAGACCGACGAACTCGCCGACGAACGCCGTCGCGGGCGAGGAGTAGAGCTCGGCCGGCGGGGCCAGCTGCTCGAGCCTGCCGGCGTTCATCACCCCGACCCGGTCGGCGACCGCCAGGGCCTCCTCCTGGTCGTGGGTGACGAAGAGGGTGGTGGTGCCCACGTCCTGCTGCACCCGGCGGATCTCGTCGCGCAGCTGGACCCGGACCTTGGCGTCCAGCGCGGAGAGCGGCTCGTCGAGCAGCAGCACCGAGGGCTCGGGCGCGAGCGCCCGTGCCAGCGCCACCCGCTGCTGCTGGCCGCCGGAGAGCTGGTGGGCGTAGCGCGCCTTGTGCTCGCCCAGCCCGACCAGGTCCAGCATGTCGCCGGCACGGCTGCGACGCTCCTTGCGGCCGCGGCCCCGCATCTTCAGGCCGAAGGCGACGTTCTCCAGCACGGTCAGGTGCGGGAAGAGGCTGTAGGCCTGGAAGACCATCCCCATGTCGCGCTTGTTGGCGGGCACCGCCGAGAGGTCGCGGTCGCCGACCCGCACCGTGCCGCTGTCCTGGCGCTCGAGGCCGGCCAGGATGCGCAGGGCGGTGGTCTTGCCGCAGCCCGAGGGGCCGAGCAGCACGACCATCTCCCCCGGCTCGATCCGCAGGTCGAGCCCGTTCAGTGCCCGTACCTCGCCGTAGTGGCGGTGCAGGTCCGAGAGCTCGACCGCCAACCCGCCCCGGCCCTGCTGTGCGGCGCTCTGGGGTTCCATGGACATCACTTGCCTCCGGACATGGTGCGTCGACCGCGGTCGAAGAAGGAGAGGAGCAGCAGCAGGACCGCTGCGAAGAGGATCGAGGCGAGCGCCGCCGCCATCGAGGTCTGGGCGTCGCTCTTGCCGAGCAGCACGATCGCCACCGGCAGGGTCTCGTAGTTGAGCAGCGAGGCGAAGGTGTACTCACCCAGCACCAGCGCGATCGAGATGAACGCGGCGCCCAGCACGCCGGGCCAGATGTTCGGCAGCACGATCCGGGCGATCACCGTCCACCACCCGGCTCCCAGGGAACGGGCCGCCTCGGAGAGGGTGCGGACGTCGATCGCCGAGAGCGAGGCGTCGACCGCCCGGTAGGCGTAGGGCAGCACCAGCACGACGTAGGAGAAGGCCAGCACCAGGGAGGTGTCGCCGAAGAAGTAGCGCAGCCAGGTGTAGACGTTGGAGCTGCCGACCACGATCACCAGCGCCGGGATGGTCAGCGGCAGCAGGCACAGGAACTCCACCAGCCGGGTGGCACCGGGCACGCGCAGGCGCACCCAGACCATCGTCGGCACCAGCAGCACGACCATCCCGACCACGGTCAGCGCGGCCAGCACCAGGCTGGTCACGATCGCCTGGGACATCGTCGGGTCGTCCAGCAGGCCGGTCCAGGCCTCGCCGGAGCGACCGCCGCCGCGCACCTTGGTGCTGAAGTCGAGCAGCGCCACCAGCGGCAGCAGGAAGAAGACGGCGAAGGCCGCGATCAGCAGGCCGCGCACCAGGCGACCGAGCACGCGCGAGGCGGTCATCGCAGCCACCTCGAGGAGCGCCGCAGCAGCAGGGCGTAGCCGACCATGACGACCACGACCACCAGGATCATCTGCAGCGCCAGGGCGAAGGCGAAGTTCGCCTGGCCCAGGACCACCTCGCTGGTCAGCGCGGAGCGGATCAGCAGCGGGGTGATCGGCGCGCCCTGGCTGACCAGCGCCGCGGCGGTGGCGTACGCGGCGAACGCGTTGGCGAAGAGCAGCAGCGCCGACCCCAGGAACGCCGGGCGCAGCAGCGGGAAGGCCACCTGCGTCCAGTACTGGCGGGTGCTGGCGCCGAGGTTGACGGCCGCCTCGCGCCACTGGGGACGCAGTCCCTCCATCGCGGGGAGGAAGACGATCACCATCAGCGGGATCTGGAAGTAGGTGTAGACCAGGATCAGGCCGGGCAGGTCGTAGAGCCACCCGGAGCCGGTCGCGTCCATCCCGAGGACGTCGGCCAGCAGGTTGGTGAGCAGGCCGCCGAAGCCGAGCGTGGCCATCCAGGCGAAGGCCAGGGTCACCCCGCCGAACTGCGCCAGGACGCTGCAGATCGAGGTGATCACCCGACGCGCCAGGGAGGCCGGCGGCGAGCTGATCACCAGGTAGGTCAGCAGGGCGCCCAGGACCGCGCCGATCGCGGCTGAGGACGCGGAGAGCAGGACGCTCTGCCAGAGCGCGCGCAGGGCGGTCTCGCCGCCCAGCGCCTCGATCTTCTCGAAGGAGAAACCGCCGTCGGCGTCCTGGAAGGCCCCGATCACCACGGTGATCGTGGGCACCACCAGGAACGCGGTCACGAAGACCAGGAACGGCAGCAGACCGACCGACGGGCCGACGCCGAAGCGCCGACCCGTCGGGGATGAGACGGAGGTTCTCACCGTCAGCCGACGGCCTTGGCCCAGTTGTCGGCCAGGTAGGACGCCATCAGCTCGGACTCCTTGTCGGTGGGCACGACGGGCTCGCCGGTGACCTCGGGCAGGTTGGCCCAGAGCTCCTCGTCGATGGTGCCCGCCTCGACCATGGCGTCGGCTCGGATCGGCCGGGCGCCGCCCGCCAGCCAGAGGTTCTGGCCCTCGTCGCTGTAGAGGAACTCCTGCCACAGCCGCGCGGCCGCCGGGTGCGGGGCGTCGGCGTTGATCGCCTGGAAGTAGTAGCCCGCGATCGGCGCCTCGGCGGGCACCACGACCTCCCAGGTGTCGATGTCGTTGGTGATCGCGGCGTTGTTGTAGTCCCAGTCGATGACGACGGGGGTCTGGCCGGACTCGATCGTCGCGGGGGTGGGGTCGACGGGGATGAAGTTGCCGGCCTTCTTCAGCTTGGCGAACCAGTCGACGCCCGGCCTGATGTCCTCGACCGAGCCGCCGTTGGCGATGGAGGCCATCACCACGCCGGAGAACGCGGCACCGGCCTGGGTCGGGTCGCCGTTGAGCGCGACCTTGCCCTTGAACTCGGGCTTCAGCAGGTCGTCGAGGGTCTCGATCTCCGGCACGGCCGAGGAGTCGTAGCCGATGGACATGAAGCCGCCGTAGTCGTTGACCCAGGCGCCGTCCGCGGCCTTGAACTCGTCCGGGATGTCGTCCCAGGTCTGGACCTGGTACGGCGCGTACATGTCCACGTTCGCCAGCGCGACGGCCTGCCCGAGGTCGAAGACGTCCGGTGCGCGGTCGCTGCCCTTGAGCTGGTTGGCGGCGTTGATCTCGTCCTGGCTCGCCGCGTCGGGCTGCGCGGAGTTGACCTTGATGTCGTACTTGTCCTCGAAGGTCGAGATCAGCTCGCCGTAGTTGGCCCAGTCCGGGGGCAGGGCGATGACGTTGAGCTCGCCCTCGTCCTGGGCCGCCTTGACGAGGTCGTCGAAGCTGCCGAAGTCCTCGACCGAGGTGGCCTTGGCCGCGTCGCTTCCGGCCGCGTCGTTGTCGGAGTCGGACTCGGGTGCGGCGCACGCTGCCAGCGACGCCATGGTGGCGAACGCGGCAAGCGAGACGAGGGAACGGCGGATCTTCACTCAGACCTCCAGGGCTGGGGACGATGAAACCTAGGGGCAATCTAGCGCGCACAGGCTCTCGCGCGTCCGGGACCTCCGGATGACCGCACACCGGCGCGCCCGTGTCGTCCCGATGAACACCCGGCACCGGATCAGGCACCAGCACCCGGGTACCCCCGCGTGACGCCGGCCGCACGGCGTACCCTTCGGGTCCGTGAGCACCGCACCCGCCACCGGCCCTGCGTCCTCGGAACCTGAGTTCCGCTACTCCGACCTGCTGCCCACCGGGCGCGACGAGACGCCGTACCGGCTGATCACCACCGAGGGCGTCTCCACCTTCGAGGTGGCCACCCAGGACGGTCAGCTGCAGACCTTCATGAAGGTCGAGCCCGAGGCCATCCGGCGGCTCACCGCCGAGGCGATGCACGACATCAGCCACTACCTGCGCCCGGCCCACCTGGCCCAGCTGCGCAAGATCATCGACGACCCCGAGGCCAGCGGCAACGACCGGTTCGTCGCGCTCGACCTGCTCAAGAACGTCAACATCTCCGCCGGCGGCGTGCTGCCGATGTGCCAGGACACCGGCACCGCGATCGTGATGGGCAAGAAGTCCGAGGGCGTGCTCACCGGCGCCGACGACGGCGAGGCGATCAGCAAGGGCGTCTACGACGCCTACACCAGGCTCAACCTGCGCTACTCCCAGCTCGCGCCGCTGACGACGTACGAGGAGAAGAACACCGGCACCAACCTGCCGGCCCAGATCGAGATCTACTCCACCCCGCAGAGCAGCGGGCGCCCGGAGTACAAGTTCCTCTTCATGGCCAAGGGCGGCGGCTCGGCCAACAAGTCGTTCCTCTTCCAGGAGACCAAGGCCGTCCTCAACCCGAAGCGGATGCTGGAGTTCCTGGACGAGAAGATCCGCTCGCTCGGCACCGCCGCCTGCCCGCCGTACCACCTGGCGATCGTGATCGGCGGCACCAGCGCGGAGTTCGCGATGAAGACCGCGAAGTACGCCTCGGCGCACTACCTGGACAACCTGCCCACCGAGGGCTCGATGAGTGCGCACGGGTTCCGTGACACCGAGCTGGAGGAGCAGGTCTTCAAGCTCACCCAGGAGCTCGGCATCGGCGCCCAGTTCGGCGGCAAGTACTTCTGCCACGACGTGCGCGTCGTCCGGCTCCCCCGGCACGGCGCCTCCTGCCCGGTGGCGATCGCGGTCTCCTGCTCCGCCGACCGGCAGGCCCTGGGCAAGATCACCCCCGACGGCGTCTTCCTCGAGCAGCTCGAGATGGACCCCGCGCAGTACATGCCCGACGCCGGGATGGCCGAGGAGATCGCCGGCGGCGAGGTCGTGAAGATCGACCTCAACCGGTCGATGGCCGACATCCTGGCCGAGCTCTCCAAGCACCCGGTCAAGACCCGGCTCTCGCTGACCGGCCCGCTGGTGGTGGCCCGCGACATCGCGCACGCCAAGATCAAGGAGCGCCTCGACGCCGGCGAGCCGATGCCGGAGTACCTGCGCAACCACCCCGTCTACTACGCCGGCCCGGCCAAGACCCCGGAGGGCATGGCCTCGGGCTCGTTCGGGCCCACCACGGCGGGACGGATGGACTCCTACGTCGAGCAGTTCCAGGCCGCCGGCGGCTCGATGGTGATGCTGGCCAAGGGCAACCGCTCCAAGCAGGTCACCGACGCCTGCGGCGCCCACGGGGGCTTCTACCTCGGCTCGATCGGCGGCCCCGCCGCCCGGCTCGCCCAGGACTGCATCAAGAGCCAGGAGGTCATCGAGTACCCCGAGCTCGGGATGGAGGCGATCTGGAAGATCGAGGTCGAGGACTTCCCGGCCTTCATCGTGGTCGACGACAAGGGCAACGACTTCTTCACCGACCCCTCGGGTGCCGTGACCGTGCCGCTGACCGGCATCCGGGTGCGCTCGGCCCAGTAGGCCGACACCCGGAGGCTCAGCGACCCTGGCCGCCGCCTCAGACCAGCGCGGCCTGGGTACGCCGCACCGCGGCCAGGCGGGCCACCACGGCGACCCCGCTCCCGGCGGCGGCGAAGAGCGCGGCGAGCAGGATCCAGCCGGGCATGCCGTGGTCCACCGCGGTCGCGGTGACCACCGCGGGCGAGGCCATCATCGCCACCGCGTAGCCGGTGGACGAGACGCCCTGGTAGGCGCCGGCGCTGTCCGGGTGGGCGAGCTCGAAAGCCAGACCCCAGGCGCCGGCCTCGCACCAGACCTCCGCGAACGAGCCGACCACCTCGGCGGCCAGCAGGGCGGCCACCGCCCACAGCACGCCGCCGCTGCCCGCGGCGCCGTAGAGCAGGCAGGCGATCGCGAGCAGCAGGCTGCCCCGGCGCACCACCCGGCCGGCGGTGCCGATGTCGTGGGTGCCGCGCGAGGCCCGCACCTGGAAGAGCGCGACCAGGACGGTGTTGACCACCAGCAGCACCGAGATCATCACGTCCGGGGCCTCCGTACGGGTGGCGATCCACAGCGGGACGCCGACGCTGGTCAGCCCGAAGTGCATGGCGATCACCGAGTTGAGGGCCACCGAGGTGAGGTAGGTGCGGTCGCGCATCGGGGAGGGACCGCGGACCCGGTCGGGCACCAGGTGGGCGTCCATCACGCCCGCGAAACCGTCCACCCGGCCCCGCAGCCCCATCAGCGGGACGGTCGCGAGCAGAGCCACCAGCCCGACCGCGACCATCGTCACCTGGTAGGCGGCGGCGGTCCCGACCAGCAGCGCGCCGGCCGCCAGCAGGGTGCCCAGGCCGATGAAGAGGTTGGTGATCACCCGCAGCCGGGCCCGGATGCCCACCCGGTCCGGCCCGGCGAACCAGCGCACCTGCACGGTCGACTTCGCCGTCCCCTGGAGGCTCCGGCTGGCCACGGCGACGCAGGCCACCAGGGTGAAGCTCACCGGACCGTCGGCCAGCACGTAGCTGAGCATCGCCACGCCGTGCACCGCGTTGGCCCACGCCTGCAGCCGGTCGGCGCCCACCCGGTCCGCGGCCTGGCCGCCGAGGAAGGAGCCGAGCACGCCCATCAGCCCGGCGATCGTGAGGCCCAGCCCGACGGTGGTCACCTCCAGCCCGATCACCCGGGTGAAGTAGAGCGCGCTGACGCTGTAGAAGAGGCCGGAGGAGAGTGCACCGGCCATCGTGGCGAAGGTCAGCGAGCGTTGCACCGGGTCGGCGGGGAGGAGGAGGCGGCGGAGGCGGTCGAGCACGTGGGCAGTTCTCCCACGTCCCGCCGACAGGCGCCAACGATGTAGCGTGCTGCTTCATGGTCGGGCTGATCGAGTACGAGCTGACTGGGGCCGACCTCGGGGAGGTCCGGTTCGCCCTCTCCCCGATGAACGAGCTCGCCCTCTCGCTGCGCACCTGGCGCGACCCGGGTCGCTACCCCCTGCAGCTGCCCTGGCTGCAGCGGACCGCCGGGGCACGCGCCGGCCTGGACTCCGAGATGCTGCTGGCGCTGACCAACGACGCCCTGTGGACGCCGGACTTCCTCACGCCGCGCCCCTGGTCCCCGCTCGCGCGGTTCGACGACGAGCTGGCGGCGCTGGCCCGGACCCCGCTCGAGGTGGTCCGCGACGACCTGGCCGAGGTGCACCCGGACCCCGGCACCCGCCCCGCCCCGCTCACCGGCCGCACCGACCGCGTGCTGAGTCGGATCACGGCGGCGCTCGCGGCGTACTGGACCGCGTGCTTCGAGCCCTGGTGGTCCCGGATGCGGACGGTGCTCGAGGCCGACATCGTGTTCCGGGGCCGCGCCATGGCCCGGGACGGGCTGGCGGCGATGTTCTCCGATCTCTCGCCCGGGATCCGGCTCGTCGACGACGTCGTCCGGGTGGAGGTCACCTCGCCGGCCCGGTTCCGCCGCTCGACCGCCGGGGAGGGGCTGACCCTGGCGCCCTCGCTGTTCACCCGCTCCGCCACGGTGCCGATCTCCGCAGCTCAGCCGCCGCTGATCCTGTACGGCGCCCGCGGCGCCGGCACCCTGTGGGAGAGCGACCGGCCGGCGGCCCCGCGGGCGCTGGCCGGCCTCGTCGGCGAGGTGCGTGCCCGGCTGCTGCTGGTGCTCGACTCCCCCGCCTCCTCCACCGAGCTGGCGGTCCGGCTGGGGGTGACGCCCAGCGCGGTCAACCAGCACCTGCGCGCGATGCGCGACGCGGGGCTGCTCACCTCCGCCCGGCACGGACGGTCGGTGCTCTACCTGCGCTCGGGGCTGGGCGACGAGCTGCTGCGCGCCGGTTCCTGAGCCGACGGCGCCGCGCCCGCGCCTCGCGCCCCGGACCTCAGACCTTCGCCTTGACCGCCGCGGCCAGATGGGTCGCCGCGGGCATGATGTGGTGGCCCAGCGGGGTGACGTGCGGCGGCAGCGCGTCCTGGTGGCTGCCGCCGGCGACGACGGGCACCCCGGGCGCGGCCGCGGCCAGCGCCGAGACCAGGGCGAGGGAGGCCGGCACGTCCTCGGCCGACGGGACGGCGATCACCACGCCGGCCGGGGACTTCGTGGTCACCGAGGACACCCAGGCCTCCACCGGGACGTCGCCGCCCAGGTAGACCGCGTCCACGCCCTGACGCCGCAGGGCGATCGCGAAGGCCAGCACGCCGAGCTCGTGCCGCGAGCCGGTGGCCAGGCCGACCAGCACCCGCGGGGCGTGCACCTGCCGGGGCGTCTGGTCGAAGACGGTGGCCAGGCGACGGTGCACGCTCGCGGAGGCGAAGTGCTCCTCCGCGACCCCGATCTCGCCGCGGGCCCAGGCGAGGCCGAGCTCGTGCAGCGAGGGCAGGAGCCACCCGTCGACGACCTCCTCGAACGTGCCGAGCCCGAAGCCCTCGTCGAGGGCCCGCCCCAGGGCCTCCACGTCGAAGTCGGACGCCGCCCGCCACAGGGCGTCCGGGTCGCCCAGCCGGCGCGGAGCCACGGGCGCCTCGGCGCTCTCCTCGATCCGCACCCGCAGGGCGGCCTCGTCGGCCGAGAGGCCCTGGTGCAGCAGGGACGAGATCTCGCTCAGGCGCCGCTCGGCCCCCTCGGTCTCGCTCTCGGGGCTCTCGCGGCCGGGCCTGCTGCTGGTCGAATCCGGATCGGTGGGTGCCAGGTCCATCATGCTCGTCGCTCCCTCGTACGGGGTCAACCACACCCAGGGCTCGAGCATGAGCCGCCAGCCTAGCCGTCCTGCCCAACAGAACGCATGCTCCGAAGGCCACGGGGTACGAGGCCCGGTTGTCCGGCCACCCGGCAGGCACCGGGTCCCAGGTGTACGACGCCGGGCGCGGGGGAACGGGCGGGCCGTGGAGGAGGAGACGGTGACCGAGCCCGAGCAGCACGTGGAGGTGGCCCGCGCGGAGTCCGAGCGGGGCGAGCTGGTGCTGCGCCGTCGTACCCGGCCGGGCGCGCCGGACGTGCTCGAGCTGCGGGTCAACGGCGTCTTCGTCATGGACACCCTGGAGACCGGTTCGGAGATCGAGATGGCCGCCCTCGCCCTCGACCTCGTGGAGGCCCCCGTCGACGTGGTGATCGGCGGGCTGGGCCTCGGCTTCACCACGCAGCGGGTGCTCGCCGACCCGCGGGTGGAGAAGGTCACCGTGGTCGAGATCGAGGAGCCGCTGATCGGCTGGATGCGCGACGGCACCGTGCCGCACGGTCCGGGGCTGCTGGCCGACCGGCGGCTGCAGATCGTCAACGCCGACATCTCCATGGCGGTCGCCGAGGCGCGCCAGGGGCACGACCTGCTCCTGCTCGACGTCGACAACGGGCCGCACTACCTGGTGCACCGGGACAACGCCGAGCTCTACCGGGAGCGCTTCCTCACCCAGTGCCGCGAGCTGCTCAACCCCGGCGGGGTGCTGGTGGTCTGGTCGTCGGACCACTCCCCCGAGCTCGCGGCGCGGATCGCGACGGTGTTCGGCGAGGTCGACGAGAAGGCGTACGACGTGCTGCTCCAGGACCGCCCCGAGACGTACTACCTCTACTCCGCCCGGCGCTGAACGCACACCGGCGTTGCCGCCACCGCCGGCTGGGTACGGTCCGGCCATGACTGACTTCCGGACCGAGCACGACTCCATGGGCGAGGTCCAGGTGCCTCGCGACGCTCTGTGGCGGGCCCAGACCCAGCGCGCGGTGGAGAACTTTCCGATCAGCGGCACCACCCTGGAGCCGCGGCACGTCCAGGCCCTCGGACTGGTCAAGCAGGCCGCGGCCCGGGTCAACGGCGAGCTCGAGGTGCTCGCCGAGGAGCTGGTCACCGCGATCGAGTCCGCGGCCGCGCGGATCGCCGCCGGGGACCACCTGGAGCATTTCCCGCTCGACGTCTTCCAGACCGGGTCCGGGACCAGCTCCAACATGAACACCAACGAGGTGATCGCCTCGCTCGCCTCGACCGACGGGGTCGAGGTCCACCCCAACGACCACGTCAACGCCTCGCAGTCGTCCAACGACACCTTCCCCACCTCCATCCACGTCGCCGCGACGCTCGCCGTGGTCGACGACCTGCTGCCGAGCCTCGACGTGCTGGCGACCTCGCTGGAGCGCAAGGCCGAGGAGTTCGCCGGCGTGGTGAAGTCCGGGCGCACGCACCTGATGGACGCCACCCCGGTGATGCTGGGCCAGGAGTTCGGCGGGTACGCCGCGACCGTGCGGCTGGCGGTCGAGCGCCTGGAGTCGGTGCTCCCGCGGGTCCGGGAGCTCCCGCTGGGCGGCACCGCCGTCGGCACCGGGATCAACACCCCGCCCGGCTTCGCGGCCCGGGTGATCGAGGAGCTGGGCGAGTTCACCGGTCAGCCCTTCACCGAGTCCCGCAACCACTTCGAGGCCCAGGGCACCCGCGACTCGCTGGTCGAGCTCTCGGGGGTGCTGCGCACCTTCGCGGTCGGCCTGACGAAGATCTGCAACGACCTGCGCTGGATGTCCTCGGGCCCCACCACGGGTCTGGCCGAGATCCACCTGCCCGACCTCCAGCCGGGCTCGAGCATCATGCCGGGCAAGGTCAACCCGGTGCTCCCCGAGGCCACCCTGATGGTCTGCGCCCAGGTGGTCGGCAACGACGCGACCGTCGCCTGGGCCGGCGGGGCAGGCAACTTCGAGCTCAACGTGATGATGCCGGTGATGGCGCGCAACCTGCTGGAGTCGATCCGCCTGCTCGCCACCTCCAGCCGGCTGCTGGCCGAGCGGTGCGTCGACGGGATCACCGCGGACGTCGAGCGGATGCGCCGGTACGCCGAGTCGTCGCCGTCCGTGGTCACCCCGCTCAACAAGTACGTCGGCTACGAGGCGGCCGCCAAGATCGCGAAGAAGGCGCTGGCCGACGGGGCGACGATCCGCGAGACCGTGCTGGCACTGGGCTACGTCGACCGTGGCGAGCTCACCGAGGAGCAGCTCGACGCCGCGCTCGACGTGGAGTCGATGACCCACCCCTGACCCCGCCTCCGCCCACCGTCCCGGGCGAAGTGGTGGGTTGGTGTCGCTTCTCGACGCAGGACCGACATCAACCCACCACTTCGGGGGCAGCCATCATGGGGCCATGCTCACCGCACTCGAGTCCGGCCGGCGAGGCACCCAGCAGGTCACCGTGGCCGGCACCACCCTGACGTACGACGCGCTGCTCGGCGCCGCCGCGCAGGTCGCGGACGACCTGCGCGGGACCTGTCGGGTCGCCGTGCTGGCCACTCCGGCGATGGAGACGGTGGTGGCGGTGGTCGGAGCCCTGCTGGCCGGCGTCGAGGTGGTGCCGGTGCCGCCGGACTCGGGCCGCGCCGAGCTCGACCACGTGCTGGCCGACTCCTCCCCCGACTGCTGGCTGGGTCGCGCCCCCGCAGGGACCGCGCTGCCGGTCACGGAGGTCGACGTGGCCGCCCGGTCGGCGTACCGGCCCCGCGAGGTGGACCCCGGGCGGACTGCCTTCGTGCTCTACACCTCCGGCACCACCGGCCTGCCCAAGGGCGTGCTGCTCTCGCGTCGGGCCGTGGCCGCCGGGCTGGACGCGCTCGCGGAGGCCTGGGCCTGGACCGGGGAGGACGTGCTCGCGCACGGTCTGCCCCTCTTCCACGTGCACGGGCTGATCCTCGGCGTGCTCGGCCCGCTGCGGGTGGGCGGCGGTCTCGTGCACGTCGGGGCCGGCACCCCGGCGGCCTATGCCGGCGCCGCCGAGGCCGGGGCGACGATGTGGTTCGCGGTGCCGACGATCTGGTCGCGGCTCGCGGAGGCCCCGGAGCACGCGGCGGCCCTGCGCGGCGCCCGGCTGCTCGTCTCGGGCAGCGCCGCCCTGCCGGTGCCGGTCTTCGAGCGGCTGCGCGAGCTGACCGGCCACGAGGTGGTGGAGCGGTACGGGATGAGCGAGACGCTGATCACCGTGGCGACCCGGGCCGACGGGGTCCGGCAGGCCGGCTGGGTCGGCGTCCCGGTGGCCGGGGTGGAGACGCGGCTCCGGGACGAGGCCGGCGACCCGGTGCCGCACGACGGCGAGTCGGTGGGACGGCTCGAGGTGCGCGGCGCCACGCTCTTCGACGGCTACCTGCACCGGCCCGAGGCGACCGCCGAGGCGTGGACCGCGGACGGCTGGTTCCGCACGGGCGACGTCGCGGTGGTGGCGCCCGACGGCCGGCACCGGATCGTGGGCCGGGAGTCGGTGGACCTGATCAAGTCGGCGGGCTACCGGATCGGGGCCGGGGAGATCGAGGCGGTCCTGCTGGGGCACCCCGCGGTCGCCGAGTGCGCCGTGGTGGGCGAGCCGGACGCCGACCTGGGCCAGCGGATCGTCGCCCACGTGGTCACCCGCGACGCCGAGACCGCCGGGCCGGCGCTGGGCGCCGAGCTCACGGCGTACGTCGGGGCCGAGCTCTCCGCGCACAAGCGTCCTCGCGAAGTCCGCTTCGTGCGCACGCTGCCGCGCAACGAGATGGGCAAGGTGCAGAAGTCCCGGCTGCTCGGCCGGTAGGCCGGACAGCCGGGACGGGCACTGGTCCGCTGTGGTGCGCTGGGATCAGTACCAGTTGTTGGCGGCCTTGAACTGCCAGGCCACGCAGGGGTTGCCGTAGCGCCGCTTGATGTAGCCCAGACCCCAGCGGATCTGCACCTCGGGGTTCGTCATGTAGCCGTGGGGCAGGTCGTGCAGCTGGGTGAGCGCCTGCGGGATGCCGTACGCCGACGAGGTCGGGTTGTCGGCGTCCACCCGCCAGTTGCTCTCGCTGACGTAGAGCTTGTCCAGACAGCCGAACTGCGACTGCGGGAAGCCGAACTCGGGCATCAGCGCCCGGGCGATCTGCTTGGGACCGGCGTTCTTGAGGTTCTCGACCCGGCGGACCACCTTGCCGGTCCGGGTCTTGGCCTGGACCGCGGCCTTCTTGGCCCGGTCGCCCGCGCGGGAGGCGACGTCGCGGTCCTGGAGGTGATCGAGGACCGTGAGGATCCGGCCGCTCTCCGGGGCCTCGCTGGCGGTCACGGCCGCGGGCGGGCTGGCGAGCATGCCCGCGGCCACGGCGAGGGCACTGGCGGCGCCGGCGACCTTGGCCTGCATGAGTGGACGGCGCATGAAGTCGCTCAGCCGGCGTCCGGCCTGGTGGATGGTGGATGCGCGGTGCTGGGGAAAGAACTTCTTCAGGTCGACCATGATCTCAATGGGGGGTCGGGGACAGGTGAACGACCGGTCTCGGCACGTGTGGAAAGAGGTACGGCCGGGTACCGGTCAGTAGCCCAACGTGCTCGGGTCCCGAGGGCGAATCAAACAGTTGGGCGCACTTTCGGGGTCGACTGCGTCACAACGTGTTCACATACGTCACGGAGGGTGTCAGGAAGAACTCCTGACACCCTCCGGGTGACCGCGCTCTCGTCGCGTACGAGGCACCTCACACGTCCGCAGCCCCCCGAGGGCCGCGGTGCCCGCCTTTCCGTCAGACGGTGACGTGCTCGAGCATCTCCGTGACGAGCGCCGCGATCGGCGAGCGCTCGGAGCGGGTCAGCGTGACGTGGGCGAAGAGCGGGTGCCCCTTGAGCTTCTCCACCACCGCGACGATGCCGTCGTGGCGTCCCACCCGCAGGTTGTCGCGCTGGGCCACGTCGTGGGTGAGCACCACCTTGGAGTTGGCCCCGATCCGCGACAGCACGGTGAGCAGGACGTTGCGCTCCAGCGACTGGGCCTCGTCGACGATCACGAACGCGTCGTGCAGCGACCGACCGCGGATGTGCGTGAGCGGCAGCACCTCGAGCATCCCCCGGTCGAGCACCTCCTCCACCACGGCCGGGGAGACCAGCGCGTTGAGGGTGTCGAAGACCGCCTGGCCCCAGGGGGACATCTTCTCCGACTCCGACCCGGGCAGGTAGCCGAGCTCCTGGCCACCCACGGCGAAGAGCGGCCGGAAGACGACGACCCGGGTGTGCTGGCGTCGTTCCAGCACCGCCTCGAGGCCGGCGCACAAGGCCATCGCCGACTTGCCGGTGCCGGCCCGCCCGCCGAGGGAGACGATCCCGATGTCGGGGTCCAGCAGCATCTCCAGGGCGAGGCGCTGCTCGGCCGAGCGGCCGTGGATGCCGAAGACCTCCCGGTCCCCCTTGACCAGCTGCACCCGCTTCTCCGGGGTCACCCGGCCCAGCGCCGTGCCGCGGTCCGAGAGCAGCACCAGGCCGGTGTGGCAGGGCAGGTCGCGAGCCTCGTCCAGGTCGACGGTGCCCTCGTCGTAGAGCAGGTCGAGGTCGGCGGAGGCGACGGCCACCTCGGCCATCCCGGTGTATCCGGTGTCGGACTCGCTGATCCCCTCGGCCCGGTACTCCTCGGCGTCCAGCCCGACCGCGGAGGCCTTGATCCGCAGCGGTAGGTCCTTGGAGACCAGCGTGACGGCGTACCCCTCGTCGGCCAGGTTGCGCGCGACCGAGAGGATCCGGGTGTCGTTGTCGCCGAGCCGGAAGCCCGAGGGCAGGGAGCCCGGGTCGGTGTGGTTGAGCTCGACCCGCAGGGATCCCCCGGCGTCCCCGACCGGCACCGGCTGGTCCAGGCGCCCGTGCACGACCCTGAGCTCGTCGAGCATCCGCAGTGCGGCGCGCGCGAAGTAGCCGAGCTCGGGGTGGTGCCGCTTGCCCTCCAGCTCGGTGACCACCACCACCGGGAGCACCACCTCGTGCTCGGCGAACCGGTTGATCGCGCCGGGATCGGCCAGCAGGACGCTGGTGTCCACGACGTAGGTGCGTCCCGCCCCGGAGGGTGGCGGCGCGGTGCTGCCGGTACTGGGAGCGCCGGCGGCGCTGGTGGAGCCCGGGGCGGTGCTGCTGTGCTCGGTGGCGGCCACGTCGTTCTCACCCTCACGGTCCGGCACGCGCACTCCTCGCCCGGCCCTAGTTCGTGCTGACGGACCAGGAAAGGACCCGAAGACCGGAGTGCCGGCCTCCTCCGACACCGCGCGAGGCGAACCGCCACCCGTGGTGTGCTGCGAAGTCGTGAATCCTCACGAACGGCCTCCCGGTGTCGGCGCGCTTCCCCACGCGTCGATGCCTGGCAACGTACGCCCGGGCGGGTGGCCGCGCCAGCGACACGCGGGGCGAATCCTGGGGAACGGTCCGCCCGCCCGGGGAGGTCAGGCGCTCGGGGCGGGTGCCCGCTCCGGGGTGTGCGGGAAGAGCCGGTTGAGCAGGTCGGCCATGGTGATCACGCCGACCACCTCGCCCTCCTCCTGCACCAGCACCAGCTGGCTGCTCGCCCGGCGCATGTGCGCCAGCGCGTCGTAGATGGTGGTGGCCCCGGCGAGGGTCTCGACCGGACGGACCATCTCCGCGAGGCCCGCCCCGCCGGGCCGGACCAACGTGTCGCGCACGTGCACCATGCCGATCACCCCGCCGGCCGCCCCGTCGACCGCCCCCGCCAGCGCACCGTCCTCGCGCACCAGGATGCGCAGGTGACCCGAGGCGCGGGAGATCTCCTGCACCTGGCCGACGGTGGCGCTGGCCGGGACCGCGGTGAGCGGCGTACGGCGGACGATGTCGGCCAGCGTCATGGTCTCCAGCTCCAGCGCCTGGGAGAACTGGGCCGAGTAGCTGGCGTCCAGCGCCCCGACGTTGACCGAGTGCTCGACCAGGTGCCGCAGGGCGTCCGGGTCCTGCCCGGTGCCGGCGGCGTCGTCGGGGTCGACCCCGACCCTGCGCAGGCACCAGTTGGCCGTCTCGTTGAGGGCTCGCAGCACCGGGCGGAAGAGCCACATGAAGGCGCGCATCGGCAGGGCCAGCATGATCGCGGACTTCTCCGGGTGGGCGATGGCCCAGGACTTGGGCGCCATCTCGCCGACCACCAGGTGCAGGAAGGTGACGATCACCAGGGCGAGCACGAAGCCGGCCACGTCGGCGCCCCACAGGGGCAGCCCCCAGTCGTTGAAGTGTGGGGTGAGCCAGTGGTGCACGGCCGGCTTGGTGATCGCGCCCAGCGCCAGCGTGCAGACTGTGATGCCGAGCTGGGAGCCGGCCAGCAGCAGGGTCAGCTCGGAGGTGCTGCGCAGCGCGGCCCGGGCCGAGCGGCTGGTCACCGCGGCGTCCTCCAGCCGGTGCTTGCGCGCGGCGATCAGGGCGAACTCGGCCGCCACGAAGAAGGCACTCAGCGCGATGATCGCGATGGTGGCGCCGGTCACCACCCAGGGGTTCTCCATCAGGACTGCTCCTCAGCGATCGGTTCGAGCGTGATCCGGACGGTGACCGGGATGTGGTCCTGCACCTCGAGCACCTGCAGGCGGGCCTGCAGGTGGGTCGGCTCCTCCGAGTCGGCGTATCCGCCGGGGTCCAGGGGCAGCGGCACCAGGACCACCTCGCCCTCCTCGGGGAAGCGGCCGTGGTGGGCGATGACCAGGCCGCCCAGCGTCTCGTAGTCGCCGGCGGGCAGCTCGTGTCCCAGCGCGCGCTCGACCTCGTCGACGTGGGAGCCGCCGGCGACCGTCCACTCGTTGCTCGTCGGGTCGCCGTGCACGTGCGGCGCGGGCAGCTCGTCGTGCTCGTCGGTGATCTCCCCGACCAGCTCCTCGGCCAGGTCCTCGACCGTGAGCACGCCGTCGAAGCCGCCGTGCTCGTCGAGCACGCAGGCCAGCTGGTTGCGGGTGCGCGAGAGCTCGCGCACGGCGTCCGGCAGGGCCATCGACGCGGGCACCATCAGGGCCGGTCGCGCCAGGTCGCCCGCGGTGCGGCCGGCGTCGTCCTGACCCAGGGCCAGGACGTCGACGAGGTGGACCACCCCGACGACCCGCTCGTCCTCGTCCAGCACCGGGTAGCGGGAGTGGCCACCGGCCATCTCCTCGCGCAGCTGGGCGACGGTCGCGTCCGCGTCGACCGTGTCGACCTGGACGCGCGGGATCATCGCGTGCTCCACGTCCTGGTCGGGGAAGTCCAGGATCCGGTCGAGCAGCATGGAGAGCTCGGCCGGCAGGTCCCCGGTCTCCCGGGACTCGGCGATGATGTGCTCGAGGTCGCGGGCGGTGGCCGAGTGCTCCACGTCGTGCACCGGCTCGATCCGCAGGGCCTTGAGCAGGAGGTTGGAGGACTGGTCGAAGAACCAGATCAGCCAGCCGGCGAGCTTGAGGTAGACCAGGGTCGAGGTGGCCAGCCAGCGGGCCACCGGCTCCGGCCGGGCGATCGCGAGGTTCTTGGGGAAGAGCTCGCCGAAGACCATCTGCACGCCGGTGGAGACGACCAGGGCCAGCACGGTGCCCACGGCGATGCCGACCGCGGTCGGCACCCCCACGCCGCCGAGCAGCGTGCCGAGGGACTGACCGATCAGCGGCTCGGCGACGTACCCCACGAGCAGACCGGTGACGGTGATGCCGAGCTGGGCGCCCGAGAGCATGAACGAGGTCCGGCCGGTCACCTTCAGCGCGCGGCCGGCGGCCGGGTCGCCCCCGGCGGCGCGGGCCTTGAGCCGCGACCGGTCGACCGACATGTAGGCGAACTCCTGGGCCACGAAGTAGCCCGTCACGACGGTGATCAGCAGGACCACCAGGAGGCCTGCGAGGAGTGTGAGGACCGCCGTCATCGGATGATCACGAGCGGTCGCGGGGCACCGGTCCTGTCCTGGCTAGAGGGACAGGGCCGGATGGGTTCTTGAGGTTTCATGGCACTTTCGATCGGGGGACTCGCGAGGCTCAACGTGCCGGCGCCGCCGCGGGTTCCCAGGATGCCGAGCAGGCCAGGTCACCGGCTGCGCGGAGCGGGCCCGGGCCCGTCGCCGGCGGGGTCGGCCGGCAGGTCCGGGGAGAGTCCCAGGTAGCCGGCCAACAGCCGCCGCAGCAGGGCCAGTGCCTCGCCCTGGTCGCGCGGGGCGTCCTCGGGCCCGCCCCCGCCCGAGCCCAGGCTCCGCGAGACCTGGACGACCATGGAGTCCACGAGCTCGGCGACCTGCCGCGGCCGCGGCTCCCCCAGGTCGGTCAGGGCGGTGAGCAGCGGCACCTGGAGCTCGGCGTGGAAGGCCTGCATCGGGGCCCGGAGCAGGTGCGGCTCCACCACCGCGGTCAGCGCCCGGGCGACCGACTGCTCGGAGGAGGCGAAGAGCTCCACGTTGGCGCAGACGTAGGCCCACACCCGCTCCCCCGGGCCGCCCGCGCTCTCGACCCGGGCCCGCACCTGGCCGGCCCACTCGGGGAAGACGTCGGCGACCACAGCGGCGAGCAGGTCGTCGCGGGAGGCGAAGTACTGGTAGACGCTGGAGCGGGCCATGCCGGCCCGCTCGCCGACCGCGCCCAAGGTGGGGGCCTCGGGGGTCTCGGCCAGCAGAGCGCGCGCTGCGTCGAGCAGCGCGCGCTCCTGCCGGCGCCGGTGCTCGGCCACGGTCGGTGCCTGGATCCGCGGCACGATCACCTCCTGGGTCAGCTGGTCACCGGGTCGGCGCCGCTGCCTTCCCGAGTCGTCCGTCGATCATCTCGTAGATCTCGTCGCAGTGGTGCAGCACGTCGTGGTCGTGGGTGACCATGACCGTGGCGACGCCGTGCCGGTGGCTCTCCTGCGCCAGCAGGGCGACCACCTCCTGGCTGCGGCTGCGGTCCAGGGCGGCGGTGGGCTCGTCGACCAGCAGCAGCGCCGGTCGGGTCACCAGCGCACGGGCGATGCCGACGCGCTGCCGCTCCCCGCCGGAGAGCTGGTGCGGGCGCCGCGTGGCCTTGTGCGCCATCCCGACCTCCGCGAGCAGCTCGTCGGGGTCCCGCGGGTGGGCCACCTTGCCGAAGGTCAGCGGCAGCCGCAGCTGGTCGCGGGCGGTCAGCGCCGGGATCAGGTTGCCGGCCTGGAAGACGTAGCCGATCCGGGTACGGCGCACGGTCGTCACCTGCTGACGCGAGGCGGTGGTCAGGTCGACGTCGCCGACCCGGACCGTGCCGGAGGTGGGCCTGATCAGTCCACCGGCCACCGCCAGCAGGCTGGACTTGCCGGAGCCCGAGGGGCCCACCACGGCGATCAGCTTGCCGGGCTGCACGCTCAGGCTGACCGAGTCGAGCGCGGTGACCGTCTCCTCGCCGTCGCCGTGCAGCAGCGAGACGTCGGAGATCTCCAGGGCCGGGGTCGCCACGTCGGCGGCGGCCACGTCGCGGCCGGGTGCGGTGCTCATCGGTTGCCTCCCAGGGCGGTGAGGGGGTCGACACGGGTGATGCGGACGACGGCGACCGCCGCGCCCAGCACGCCCAGGACGATCAGGAGCGTGGTGGCGACCGCGATCGGTCCGGCCTCCAGCGCGAACGGCATCGCGGTCCCGGAGATCGCGGCGCCCGCGGCCAGGCCCAGGCCCACGCCGACGGCGACCGAGCCGAGGAGCAGCAGGAGCGACTGGAGCAGGCTGTCGCGGAGCAGGTACGCGGTGCTGGCGCCCATCGCCCGCATCACGGCCACCTCCTGCTTGCGCTGGATGGTCAGGACGGTGAAGAACGCGCCGACCACCAGGGCCGAGATGGCGTAGAGGAAGACCTGGATCAGCTGGAGGGTCGACGTCTCGGCGGTGTAGCCCGGGGAGGCGCCGAAGGAGTCGTCCAGGGTCATCGAGGTGGTACCGGCGGCGGCGTCCCCGGCCTTCAGGGCATCGGCGTCGTCGGAGCCTTGGACGGCGACCGCGGTGATCTCGTCGTAGACCCGCGCGGGCACCTCCTCGCCCGGGGCGGCCCCGGTGCGGATCTCCTGCCAGGTGCGCAGCGGGAGGTAGGCGATGTCGACGTGACCGAAGGTGTGCTGGTCGGGCATGACGCCGGCCACCGTGAGCTCGGCGCCCATCGGCTCGACCTTGATCACGTCCCCGACCTCGATCCCCTCCTCGGCGGCCGTCGCGCTGATCACGATCTCGTTCGGGTCGTCGCCGAGCACACTGCCGGACTCGACCTCGGGCGCGAGGTAGGAGTCGGTCTCGATGCCGAAGAGGGCGAGGTCGATCTCGACGCCCTTCTCCGACTCCGCGTTGACCAGGGCGTTGCCGAACGGAGCGGCCTCGTCGACCCCGGGCTGCGCGGCCCAGGTCTCGACGACGTCCTTGTCGATCACGCTCCGGGAGAAGGCGGAGTCCTTGGAGACGTCCTCCTGGAAGGCGAACGAGGTCACCGGCATCTTCTGCAGGCCCGAGACGCCGTCGTTGACCAACCCGACGGAGAGGCCCGAGAGCAGCACCATGAGGATCGAGATGAGGGCCACGACGGACCCCATGAGCACGAAGCGGCCCTTGGCGAAGAGCAGCTCGCGAATCGCGAGGAACACGTGATCACCCGGCCTGAGAAGTTATCGACACCATGTCGCCAACTTACTGACGCCCCGTCGGGAACCCAAGACGAAGGTGGCGCTTGTGATCTGTTTCACGAGATCGCCGGCGCCCATCCGCAGACCGGTGCGGTCCCGGACGGCCGGGTCAGGTCCCGAACCGACGCTCCCGCTCGGCGTACGCCCGGATCGCCCGGAGGAAGTCGACCCGCCGGAAGTCCGGCCAGAGCGCCTCGCAGAAGTAGAACTCGCTGTGCGCGCTCTGCCAGAGCAGGAAGCCGCTCAGGCGCTGCTCTCCCGAGGTGCGGATCACCAGGTCCGGATCGGGCTGGCCCTTGGTGTAGAGGTGCTCCGCGATGTGCTCCACGTCGAGGGTCTCGGCGAGCTCCTCCAGGGTCCTGCCGGCCGCCGCCTGCTCGAGCAGGAGCGAGCGTACGGCGTCGGCAATCTCCTGGCGTCCGCCGTACCCGACGGCCACGTTGACCAGCAGGCCGTCCACGTCCCGGGTCGCCTCGGCGGCCGCCTTGAACCGGGACTGGGTCTCGTCGGGCAGCAGGTCCAGCGCGCCCACGGGGTGCACCCGCCAGCGACCGGTCGCCGCCAGCGAGTCAACGGCGCCCTCGATCACGGTGAGCAGCCCGGTCAGCTGCTCCGTCGGGCGGTTGAGGTTGTCGGTGGACAGCAGCCACAGGGTGACCACCTTGACCCCGAGCTCCTCGCACCACCCCAGGAACGGCTCGATGTTGTCGGCGCCGGCCTGGTAGCCCTTGGACGTCTCGGCCCCGACCGCCCGCGCCCACCGCCGGTTGCCGTCGAGCATCACGCCCACGTGCTGGGGGATCCGGTCGGGCGGGAGGAACTTCACCACCCGGGACTCGTACGCCGGGTAGAGCAGCCGGCGCACGGCGTCCTTGAAGTTCCCCATGAACGCCGATGCTACCCACCACGGTCGCCGCGCCTCACGCACGCCGGGCACGGAGTGACGAGCGTCGCGAATCCGTGACCCGCCACCTACGGTGTCGTAACTTGGGGGTCATGAGCGACGCGGCGCGCACACGCATGGATCACCTGCAGGACAGGGTCGAAGGTGCCCTGGAGGACGTCAAGCCCAAGCTGCGCGGCTGGCTGCACGCCGGGACCGTGCCGGTGGCGCTGGCCGCGGGGATCGTGCTGGTCGCGCTCTCCCCCACCCCGGCCACCCGTCTGGCGTCCGCCGTCTTCGCGCTCTCCGCGCTGCTGCTGTTCACCGTCTCGGCCGTCTACCACCGCGGGCGCTGGTCGCCGCGGACGCACGCGCACCTCAAGCGCTTCGACCACTCCAACATCTTCGTGCTGATCGCCGGCTCCTGCACCCCGTTCGCGGTGCTCCTGCTGGACGGGGCCGACCGGTGGTGGATGCTCGGGATCAGCTGGGGCGGCGCGCTGGCCGGCGTGGCGATGAAGCTGTTCTGGCTCAAGCACCCGCGCTGGCTGTCCGCGCCGATCTACATCGCCCTGGGCTGGGCGCCGGTCTTCTTCTTCGGCGGGTTCGTCGACGGTGCGATGGACTACGGCCGGCCCCTCGGCATCGCGGTGATCACCCTGGTCGTGGTCGGCGGAGCGCTCTACACCCTGGGCGGCGTCGTCTACGGCACGAAGCGGCCCGACCCCAACCCGCGCTGGTTCGGCTTCCACGAGGTCTTCCACACCTTCACCATCCTGGCCTTCCTCAGCCACTACGTCGGGGTCTCCCTGGCGACGTACGCCCTGCGCTGAGGCAGGCGCTCGTCTGCGGCCCCTCAGGTCGGTACCGTGGAGGGGGTGACCTCCACCGCACCCGCCTCCCGGATCGTCCTCGACCGCCGCTACGCGACCGACCTCCCCGAGCTGGCCGTGCCCTGGCGCGCCGAGCCGGCCCCGGAGCCCGAGCTGCTGGTCCTCAACGAGGAGCTGGCCGCCGAGCTCGGCCTCGACGCCGGGTGGCTGCGCAGCGCGGACGGGATCGCCCTGCTGACCGGGGGCGCGGTCCCCGAGGGGGCGGCACCGGTCGCCCAGGTCTACGCCGGGCACCAGTTCGGCGGCTGGTCGCCGCGCCTGGGCGACGGCCGGGCCCTGCTGCTCGGTGAGCTCACCGACCCGGCGGGCCGGGTCCGCGACCTCCACCTCAAGGGGTCGGGGCGCACCCCGCTCGCGCGCGGAGGGGACGGTCTGGCCGCGGTCGGCCCGATGCTGCGCGAGTACGTGGTGAGCGAGGCGATGCACGCGCTCCGCGTGCCGACCACCCGGTCGCTGGCCGTCGTCGCCACGGGCCGACCGGTGCAGCGCGAGACCGTGCTGCCGGGCGCCGTGCTCGCCCGCGTCGCCAGCAGCCACCTGCGGGTCGGCACCTTCCAGTACGCCCGCGCCACCGGCGAGGTGTCCCTGCTGCGCCGGCTGGCCGACCACGCGATCGCCCGCCACTACCCCGAGGCGGCGGAGGCGGAGCACCCCTACCTGGCCCTGTACGCCGCGGTCGTCGCCGCGCAGGCCGAGCTGCTCGCCCGGTGGACGGCGCTCGGCTTCGTGCACGGGGTGATGAACACCGACAACATGACCCTCTCCGGGGAGACGATCGACTACGGGCCGTGCGCCTTCCTCGACGCCCACGACCCGCGGCGGGTCTTCAGCTCCATCGACACCGGCGGTCGGTACGCCTTCGGCAACCAGCCCGCGGCCGCGGAGTGGAACCTGGCCCGGCTCGCCGAGGCGATGCTGCCGCTCCTCGCAGACGACGAGAGCGCCGCGGTCGCGCTCGCCACCGAGCAGCTGGCCACCTTCCGGCCGCTGCTCGCGGCCGCCTCCACGGCGAGGTCGCGGGAGCAGCTCGGCCTGGTCTCCGCCTCGGTCACCGACGCGACGGTGGCCGCGCTCGCCGCCCGGCTGGACGAGCTGATGACCGCCGGCCACGTCGACCACACGGGCTTCTTCCGGGCGCTGGGCCGGGCCGCCCGCGGCGACCGCGAGCCAGCCCGGTCCTTGGTGCTCGACCTGGCCGCGGTCGACGCCTGGCTCGACGACTGGACGGTGCTCTCCCCCGAGGCCGACGTCATGGACCGGACCAACCCGGTCTACGTGCCGCGCAACCACCTGGTCGAGGAGGCGCTCAGCGCCGCGGTCGCCGGGGACCTCGCGCCACTGCGGCAGCTGATGACGGCGGTGACGTCGCCCTACGACGAGCGCCCCGGTCTGGAGCGGTACGCCGAGGCAGGTCCGGCCGAGTTCGACTCGGCGTACCAGACCTTCTGCGGCACCTGAGGCGGCGCTCCGGGCCGTGCTCGGAGCGAGGCCTCAGGGGCCGCACGGAGGGACGGGCGTCAGTAGCCCAGTCCGAGGACGGCCATCAGAAAGCCGACGCACGGGACGAACCAGAGCATCGCCAGTCCCCACAGCTCTGCCTTGCGGTCCTCGTCTCGAGCCCGGACGGCCGGGTGAGTGGTAGCCACGAGTGCTTCCTTCCATGTCTCCGAGCAGGACGGGGGGTCACGTGCCCGGACCCTCCGACGGGCAAACGTTCCGGTGCCTCTGCAGGACCGGACCGCGCTCTTCCATCGAATCGCCGCCGCCCCTCGTCGTCAAAGGACCCTGGTCCCGAGCCGTGCGGGTCACGCGTCCCGATCGGGCGGTGCCACCCCTGCCACCCCGGGCTTGCCCGCCTCCGCGTAGGACCGGACGACGGAGACGTTGAGCGGGAAGTCGACGGCCAGCTCGCGGAAGAGCAGGTCCGCGGCGGACGCCGCGGCCCGCCGACACTCCTCGACGACCCGCTCGGCCAGGGCCTGCGGGGTGTGCACGACGACCTCGTCGTGCAGGAAGAAGACCAGGTGCGGCCGGGCGGTGAGCGGCCGGTCCGCTCCCCCCTGCGCGCCCAGGCGCCACAGCCGGGCGCGCAGGTCGGCCAGCCAGCACAGCGCCCACTCGGCACCGGTGCCCTGCACCACGAAGTTGCGGGTGAACCGGCCGTACGCCCGCCGCAGCCGTGCCTGCCCGTCGGGGTCGGCGGACGGCGCGGTCGGGTCGTGGTCCCAGACCTCGCCGAGGCTCGGCGACCCCCGGCCCAGCAGCGTGCGCACCGACTCGCCGCGTTCGCCGGCCCGGGCGGCGGCCTCGACCAGGCCGAACGCCTCGGGGTAGCGGCGCGAGAGCCCGGCCACCATCCGCCCGCTCTGCCCGCTGGTCGCGCCGTACATCGCGCCGAGCAGACCGAGCTTGGCGTCGTTGCGGCTGGCCACGGCGCCGTCCTCGACCATCCCCTGGTAGAGGTCCGCGCCCCTGGCGGAGCGGGCGAGTGCGGTGTCGCCGCTCATCCCGGCGAGCACCCGCGGCTCGAGCTGGGCGACGTCGGAGACCACCAGCGTCCACCCGTCGTCGGCGACGGCCGCCGGGCGGATCTGCGCCGGGAACGACAGCGCACCGCCCCCGGCCGACGACCAGCGCCCGGTGGACGACCCGGCGGGCTGGTAGACGGGGCGGAACCGACCGCCCCGCACCCACTGGTCGCTCCAGGCCCAGCCGGAGGTGGAGAAGAGGTGCGCGAGCTGCTTGTAGCGCAACAGCGGCTCGATCCCGGGGTGGTCGAGCCGGCGCAGCGTCCAGGCCCGCGTGTCCTCCACGTCGAGGCCGGCGCGGCGCAGCGCGGACAGCAGGTCGGGGCGCGAGTCGGGGTTGAGCCCTGGGCTCTCGAGCGCCCGACGCACCTGCTCGGCGAGCTCCTCGAGCCGAGCGGGTCGGGCCCCGCGCGGTGGCCGCGGACCGAGCAGGTCCGCGAGCAGCCGCTCGTGCACATCGGTGCGCCAGGGCACCCCGGCATGCGTCATCTCCACCGCGACCAGGGCGCCAGCGGACTCCGCGGCGAGCAGCAGCCGCAACCGCGAGGGCTCCCGGGAGGCGGTCACGACGGCGAGCTGCCGAGCGTCCTCGAGGTCGGCGCGCAGGTGCTCCGCGGTGTCGTCGACGGAGAAGAGCGCCGGCTCCGACGGCGTGCTCGGACCGAGCCGGTCCCAGTGCCCGGACTCCTCGCCGTCGAGCAGCCGGGCGTCCGCGGCCGGCGCCCGGCGCAGCAGGTGGTGGCAGAGCCTCAGGTCGTGGCAGCGCGCCACCCGGACCCCCGCGGCGAGCAGCGAGGGGTACCACCGCGCCGTGTCGTCCCAGACCCAGCGCGGGGACTCCGCCTCTTCGCGGTCGGCCACGTACGCCGGCAGGTCGGTCGCGTCGAGCACCCGCTCCTGCGCCCCGTCCCGGACCAGCGCCCGTTCCCCGGGCAGGCGGGAGAGGGAGATCCGGGTCACCGGGCCACCTTGCCACCCGGCTAGGACAGGCCGCCCTCCGGCGTCTCCCGCTCGGCCAGCCGCGCGAAGGTGACCGCCTCGTGCTCGACCATCCCCGTCGCCCGACCGCCCAGCAGCCGACTCATCACCACCGTCAGGGGCCCGGTCCACTCCAGCGACAGGTCCAGGCTCGCGCCGTCGTGGTCCTCGCGCACCGAGTGCACCGCCGTGCTGCGGATGCCGAGGGCCGAGGAGACCCAGGTGAAGGAGCGGGCCTGCCAGTCGGTCACCTCCCACACGGCCCGGGGCAGCCCGGGCTGACGCACCTCGAACCGGGAGCCGACCTGGGTGGGCCCGCTGCTCAGCTCGCGCACCGAGTCGACCGTGTCCAGCCGATCGGGCCAACGCTCCACGTCGCTGGCCAGCGCCCACAGCCGGTCGGCGGAGCCGGCGGACCAGGCGGAGGCGGTGATCCTCTCGGTGACCATCGCTCCATCCTGGAAGCGGCCCCGGGGGCGTGCCAGGGCCGTTCGTCCCTGGTTCACTGTGACGGTGACCACCGAACCACAGATGCCCCGGCCGCTCGTGACCTGGAAGGCGCTGTGCCTGGACGCCGTGGACGTGGCCGCCCAGTCGCGGTTCTGGGCCCCGGTGCTCGGCCTGGACGTGGCGGACCCCACCGCACCCCACCGGCTCGACGGACCGACCGCGCGGCACACCGTGTGGCTCAACGAGGTGGACCGTCCCCACCGGGTGAAGAACCGGATGCACCCGGACATCGACTCGGCCACGATCGAGGAGCTGGTCGCGCGCGGCGCCACGGTGCTCGCCCCCGCCGAGGCGACCGGGCTCGGGTGGACGGTGATGGCCGACCCGGAGGGCAACGAGTTCTGCGCCTTCCTCCGACCCCCCGGACAGGTGCCTGGCTACCGGCTGCACGGGGTGGTCGTCGACTGCGCCGACCCGCAGGCCCAGGCCCGCTGGTGGGGAGCGCTCTTCGGCGCGGAGGCGACCCACGCGCCGGAGCACGACTGGTGGACGCTGGAGGGCGTCGCGGTCGACGAGCGGATGACCCTCGACTTCGTCCCGGTGCCTGAGCCGCGGACGGCGCCCTCCCGGGTGCACTGGGACGTGACCGGCCGGGTGGAGGAGCTGCTGGCCCGGGGGGCAGAGCCGCGCTGGGAGCAGCCGGGATGGACCGTCCTGGCGGACCCGGAGGGCAACGAGTTCTGCGTCTTCCCGCCGGCAGATCACGACATCACGTAATTACGTACTATCGTGGTGCCATGAGTCTCGACGACCGTGTCACCGATCTCGAGCGCCGCATCGCCGCGCTCGAGGCCACCCAGATCACCCAGACCAGCCAGACCAGCCAGTCCCCCGCCGCCGCGGCGGACCCGGTCTTCTGGGCCCTGGAGGGGCTGCGGGCGCGGGTGCCGGGGCCCGGCGCGGTGATGCTGGTGGGCCACGTCGAGCTGCCCGACGGTCGCACGGCCCAGTGGCAGGAGGGAGCCGTCACCCAGGACCTGCTCGAGCTCGACTGGGCGACCACGAGCGATGCCTTCGCCGCCCTGGGGCACCCGGTCCGGCTGCGACTGCTCCAGCAGGTTCTGGCCGGAGTGGCCACCGTCCCGGAGCTGACCGCGACCGAGGGCGTCGGGACCAGCGGGCAGGTCTACCACCACCTGCGCCAGCTGGTCGCCGCCGGCTGGCTGAGCGCCCTCGGCGGTGGGCGGTACGAGGTACCGGTCGCCCGGGTGGTCCCCGCCCTGGTCATGGTGCAGGCGGCCCGGCGATGAGGGGCGCGATCGCCCGCGGGCAGACCTGGTGGCTGCGTCTCTTCGTGCTCGCGGTCGTGGTCACCGCCGTGGTGGACGTGCCGTTCCCCTGGGGCCTGCTCGTGGTCGCCGTCCCGTTCCTGCTCTTCCTGGTGCGTCCCACGCAACCGCCGTCGCGCGACCCGGTGCCGGTGCTCGCGCCGGTGCGGGGTCGCTGGGTGGCCCTGAACAGCCCCGGGTCGGCGGTGCCGAGCCACGGGGTCCGCTCCATGGGTCAGACGTACGCCGTGGACCTGCTGGTCCCCAGCGGAGAGGAGGCGCCCGCACGGCTCGGCTGGTCGCTGCGCGGCCGCCGGCCCGCCTCGTACGCCGCGTTCGGCCGGCCGGTGCATGCGATGGCGGGCGGCACGGTGCTGCGCGTCGCCGACGGTCAGCGCGACCACCGGGCCCGCGACACCTGGCCGCTGCTGATCGCGATGCTCACGGTCGACGGGTTCTGGCGCGAGCTGCGCGGTGCCGCCGGGCTCCTGGGCAACCACGTCGTGGTCGAGCACGACGACGGCACCTGCGCCGCCTACGCCCACCTGCGACGAGGGTCGGCCACCGTCGCCGCCGGTGCCCGGGTGGCGGCGGGGCACCAGCTCGCCGAGGTCGGCAACACCGGCAACTCCTCGGAGCCCCACCTGCACGTGCAGCTGATGGACGGACCCCGGCCGAGCGGAGCCGCGGGGATCCCGATGACCTGGTCCGGCCTGGAGCTCGAGCCCGCCCTGGACCCCCGGTGGACCGGGTCCGGCGTCAAGCCCGGCGCCCAGCCGGAGTTCCCGGTCAACGGGCAGGTCTTCACCGTCGCCGAGCCGCGCCTCGCGGGACCGCGCACGGAAGGACCGGCTCAGGCAGGACCGGCTCAGGCAGGATCGACTCAGGCAGGATCGGCACGGTGACCGTCTACCTCGCCTGGACCGCCGTACCGCCCGAGGACCTGGAGGGGCCCTGGCACGAGGCGCGCGAGGTCGCCGACGGGTTGCTCCTGCTGGAGAGCACCGAGTCGCTCTCGGCCGTCTACCACGCGCTCAAGTGGGCGCTGCCCGGGGAGGCGGCGCTGATCGTGGTCCCGGTCCCCCAGACGCCGAAGTCCCGCGGCATGGCCCCGGGCACCACCACCTGGCTGCGGGAGCGCACCACGCCGCCGTGAGCGCCATGGCCGTGGCGGCTCAGCGCAGGCAGGCCGGCCGCGCGCGCCGCAGGTTGCGGACCACCCGCAGGTCTCCGTCGCGCAGGACCACCTTGGCCCGCAGCTGGCCGCGGGCCGGCAGCTTCGCCGCCCGCAGGGAGACCCGGAACGGGCCGGTGCGATCGACGCCGACCTTCTTCGGGCCGACGGAAAACCGGACCCGGGCGAGCCGCTCGGTGGTGCCACGCACCTGGACCCGGGCCCGGGCGTTCGAGCAGGAAGGCCGCAGGGTCAGCGACTTCGCCTCCGCGCGCAGCTGCACTCGACGCGCGGCACGGTTCGGGGAGGGGGCGGGCACCTGGGTCGGGGTGGTGGTCGGCGTCGGGGTCGGCGTCGCGGACGGGGTGGGCGTGGTCGGCGTGGGCTGCGGGGCCGGGCCGGCGCTCACGCAGGAGTCGTCGAAGGGCGTCTGCGGCTCACCGCGCAGCCCTTGGAGCGTGCGCACCAGGTGCTGGGCCATCGCGTCCATGCCGCACGCGGAGGGATGGAGCACCGCCCCGTCACCGTAGGTCTCGAGCGCGCGGATCCACTGGCGCCGCGGCTCCGCACAGGCCGTGCGGTCCACCGAGCCCGGGATGTCGCGCATGTCGACGAAGTCGACGTCCGGCCCGGTGGCCACGCGCTCCAGGGTGTCGGACATCCGGTCGATCTGGCTCTGCACGTAGGTGAACTCCTGGGCGCTCAGGGCGCCACCGAAGGTCGCCACGCAGCCGCTGGGCGGCAGGTAGGTGCCGTAGCCGATCACCAGGATCCGGGCGCGAGGAGCGCGGCTGCGTGCCTGCGCGATGCCGCGGCTCAGCTGGGTCTCCAGGGTGCGGAACCGCTCGGCGTACGGGTCGGTGCCGGCCGCGGGCACGCAGTCGGTGCTGAAGCAGGACGTCGCGAGCTGGACCAGGCCGATGTCGTTGCCGCCCAGGGTGCCGAAGGTGACCAGGGTGGTGTCGGCGTCCAGCGCGTCGAGCTGCGGGGAGTTCGTCCGGCCGCCGGGCAGGGACTGGGCGGAGAAGAGGTCGACCGACCGCGCTCCCCCGCAGCTGGCGTCGGTGTAGGCGGTCAGCCCACCAGGGGCACGGTCCAGCACCCCGGCGACCAGGCTCGGGAAGTTCCGCTCGCTGCGCGAGCACCCCTCCGGGCGCTGCGGGGCGATCCCCGGCCCGGAGGCGAAGGAGTCGCCCAGCGCGACCATCCGCTCACCCCCGGGGCCCCGGTCCCACACCCGGCTGAAGGTGTCGGGGGCAGCGTGGCCCGGCGGCATGAGCGCCAGGGCAGCCAGGGCCGGGAGGAGGGCGGAGAGCATGACCAGGATCGTTCGGCGCACAGGCAGAAGATAGCCCATCTGTGACCCGGGTCACGCGGTCGTGCTGCTGCCACATGCACACGACCGCGCAGCCTGGTGGCCGCGCGGTCGTGGCGAGGGCGTCTCCGCCCGGGTGGTGCTGAACTGCAGGTGGTGCTGAGTCCCTGGTGGTGGGGTCAGACGGTGTTCTTGTTCCGGCTGGACATGCCCTCCGCGACGCCCACCAGCAGGAAGGCCGCGATCACCGCGAAGACGAAGCCCAGGAAGTTGAGCTCGAAGGGGTTGGTGTTGTCGTTGAAGAGACCACCGATGAGACCACCGATGATGGCGCCGACGACACCGAGGAGCATGGTCGCGACCATGCTCATGGACTGCTTGCCGGGGCGAAGCAGTCGAGCGAGGGCACCGATCACGATGCCCACCAGCAGAAGGCCGAGAATTTGGAAGATCATGACCGGCCGGTACCCAGGGCCATGCGCGACCAAACGGACCGGCTCCGCGGGCGCCTCAGGGGCGGGGCGTCTCCCGCTCGTCCTCGGCCGCGGGCGCGGGCTCGTCACCGAAGACTCCCGCGTCCCGGGCGGCGTTGGTCTTGCGCAGCTGGCGGACCAGGCTCCAGCCCAGCAGGGCGACCGCCACCGCCATCCCCAGCCAGAGGAGGAGCGCCGTCCAGCCGGCCTTCACGTCCTCGGGCTCCGGGGCGGGCCGGGGCGCGCCGTCAGCGAGCGTGAGCAGCGGGTCGAGGAACGAGGGGTCGAAGAGGTCGAGCATGGTCCCAGTGTCTCAGGCGACCGGTCGAATCACGAGGTGAGGTCGATCCCAGTGAAGAGGTCGTCCTCGGGCAGCTCGGTCGGCACGTGGCTGACCACCAGCTCGTAGTCCTCCGTCGGCCAGACCTCCTGCTGGATCTCGCGCGGCACGGAGAACCAGAACCCGTCCGGGTCGATCTGGGTCGCGTGCGCCAGCAGGGCCTGGTCGCGCACGCCGAAGTAGTCGCCGCAGGGCACCCGGGTGGTGATCCGGTCGTCCCACTCCGGGTTCGGCTCCCACTTCTCCAGCCGCTCGGCGTACGGCGACTCCAGGCCGTGGGCCACCATCGCCTCGTGCAGCGCGACCGTCTTGGGCCGGTTGAACCCGTGGTGGTAGTAGAGCTTGAGCGGCTGCCAGGGCTCCCCCGCCTCGGGGTAGCGCTCCGGGTCGCCGGCGGCGTGGAACGCCTCGACCGAGACCTCGTGGCACTTGATGTGGTCGGGGTGCGGGTAGCCGCCGTTCTCGTCGTACGTCGTGACCACGTGCGGGCGGAACTCGCGGATCAGCCGCACCAGCGGGGCGGCACCCTCCTCGGGGGTGACCAGACCGAAGCACCCGTCGGGCAGCGGCGGCTTCGGGTCGCCCTCGGGCCAGCCGGAGTCGACGAAGCCCAGCCAGTCCTGGGTGACGCCCAGGATGTCGCGCGCGCACTCCATCTCCCGGCGCCGCACCTCGGTGATCTTCGCCGCGATGTCGGGCCGGTCCATCTTGGGATTCAGGATCGAGCCACGCTCGCCACCGGTGCAGGTGACCACGTGCACGTCGACGCCCTCGGCGACGTACTTCGCCGTGCTGGCCGCCCCCTTGCTCGACTCGTCGTCGGGGTGGGCGTGCACGTGCATGAGGCGGAGACCGGCGCGAGGGCCGGCCGGGGGGCGCGTCTGCATGGCTGGAGTCTAGGTGGCACTCTGGAGCCGTGAGCTCGCAGGCAGATCTGGCCACCCGCTACGGCACTCCCCCCCGCGGACGACGCCGGCTGGCGATCACTCTCGTGGTCCTCCTCGCCGTGGTCTCGCTGGGCTGGCTGGGCTGGGCCGCCTGGTTCCACGGGTCGCCCGCAGCGTCGTCGGGCCAGGTCGGCTACCAGGTCGTCGACGACCACACGGTGACCGTGGTGGTCGACGTCCGGCTCGACGGCGTCGAGGAGGCCGACTGCCTGGTGCGCGCCTACTCCTCCGACAAGGCCACGGTCGGCGAGCTCGCCTTCACCGGTGTCGACGGCCGCCAGGAGGTGACCGTGCGGACCGAACGCCGGGCCACCAGCGCGGAGAACGTCGGGTGCCGCGTCGAGGGCCAGGCCCGGCGCCGCTGACCGGTCTGTCGACGAACGGGCGCATTCGGCACGCGGTTGGTAGACTGACCTGTCAACCAGTCACCCGCGGGGCTCGAGGGATAGATCGCGACAGAGCGATGGAGCCCGGCGGGTGTTGCTTTTCCTTACAGGAGTGGAGCCATGACCCAGTCGACCGATCAGGCCACCATCTGGCTGACCCAGGACGCCTACGACAAGCTCACGGCGGAGCTGGAGGACCTCAAGGGCCCCAAGCGCCAGGAGATCATCGAGAAGATCAGCTCGGCCCGCGACGAGGGTGACCTGAAGGAGAACGGCGGCTACCACGCCGCCAAGGACGAGCAGGGCAAGCAGGAGGCCCGGATCCGTCAGCTGGAGGACATGCTCCGTCGCGCCGAGGTCGGCGAGACCCCGGCCGACGACGGGATCGTGGAGCCGGGCATGAAGGTCACGGTCAAGTTCGTCGACTTCGGAGACGAGGAGATCTTCCTCTTCGGCGCCCGGGAGATGGAGGAGGACGGCCTGACCGTCTACTCCCCCCAGTCGGCCCTCGGTGCCGCGATCAACGGCCGCAAGAAGGGCGAGACCGTCACCTACGAGGCGCCCAACGGCAAGGACCTCAAGGTCGAGATCGTCGACGCCGTCCCCTTCACCGGCTGAGCCACTCTGCGTTCCCGCGGGGAGCGCGCGTCACTCGAAGACTCGGTGACCGCGCTCCCGCAACCGGGCCAGGACGCGCTCGGCGTGAGCGGTGCTGCGGGTCTCCAGCTGGAGCCTGACCTCGACCTCGTCCAGCGCCAGCGTCGGTGAGAACCGTTCGTGCGCGACCTCGAGCACGTTGGCGCCGGTCTCGCTGACCTGCGCCAACAGCCTGGCCAGGTCACCGGGCCGGTCGGTGATGCAGACCCGCAGGTAGAGGTAGCGCCCGGCGGACGCCAGGCCGTGCCGGATCACCCGCCCCAGCAGCAGCGGGTCGATGTTCCCGCCCGAGAGCACGGCGACCGCCGGGGTCTGGAACGCGGTGGGCTCGTCCAGCAGCGCGGCCACCGCGGCGGCGCCGGCGGGCTCGACGACCATCTTGGCCCGCTCCAGCAGCGCCAGCAGCGCGCGTGAGAGCGACTCCTCCGAGACCGTGCGCACCTCGTCCACGTGGTCACGGACCGCGGCGAAGGTGAGCTCCCCGGGCAGCCCCACGGCGATCCCGTCCGCCATCGTGCTCATCGCAGCCAGCGCGACCGGAGCACCCGCGGCCAGCGAGCCGGGGAAGGCCGCGGCACCCTCCGCCTGCACGCCCACTACCCGCACGTCGGGGCGCAGCGCCTTCACCGCCAGTGCGATCCCGGCCAGCAGCCCGCCGCCGCCGGTGGGCACCAGCACCGTACGCACCTCGGGAGACTGCTCCAGGATCTCCAGGCCGCAGGTGCCCTGCCCGGCGACCACGTCCGGGTGGTCGAAGGGGTGGATGAGCACCGCCCCGGTGTCGAGGGCGAACTGTCGGGCCGCGGCCAGCGCGTCCTCCAGGTAGCGGCCGGCGAAGACCACGTCGGCGCCGTACCCCCGGGTGGCGTTCTCCTTGGGGATGGGCGCCCCCTCGGGCATGAAGACGGTGGCCCGGATGCCCAGCGCCTGGGCGGCCAGCGCCACCCCCTGCGCATGGTTGCCGGCCGAGGCGGCGACCACGCCCCGGGCCCGCTCGGCCTCGCTGAGCCCGGCGATCCGGACGTAGGCGCCGCGGGCCTTGAAGGAGCCGGTGCGCTGGAGGTTCTCGCACTTGAGCCCGACCGGGCCGCCGGCCAGGTCGGAGAGCCAGCGCGACTCCTCCATCGGGGTGCGCACGGCCACCCCCTCGAGCGTCCTCGCGGCCCGCTCGATCTCGGCCAGTCCCACCGGCTCGCTGCGCGGCTGTTCACCCATCGCCACGTCGCCCCTCGTCGTCGTCGACCACCGGGCTGTCGGGGGCGGGCACCGGCTCGGCCTCGTTGCCCTCCGACCGTTCGGCGGCTATCTCCTCCTCCAGCCGGTCGTCGGGGTCCGGCTCCCCCACCGACGTCTGCTCAGCCAGGTGCTGGACGACGGCGTTGACCGCCGCGGCCAGCGGCACGGCGACCAGGGCCCCACCGATCCCGGCGAGCACGATGCCGACGGCGATCGCCACGATCACGCCCAGCGGGTGCAGGGAGACGAACCTGCCCATCAGGAAGGGCTGCAGGATGTGACCCTCGAGCTGCTGGACCAGGATCACGCCGCCGAGCATCAGCAGCGCGGTGAACGGCCCCTGGTCCACCAGCGCGACCAGCACGGCCACGGAGCCCGCGACCGTGGCGCCGATCATCGGGACGAAGGCGCCGAGGAAGACCAGGACGCCGATCGCCAGCACGAACGGGACGCTGAGGATCTCGGCCACGATCATCACGCCGATCGCGTCGACCAGGGCGACGATCACGGTGGCCCGGACGAACTGGGTCAGCGAGACCCAGGCCACCCGCCCGGAGTTGTCCATGTGCTCGCGGGCCGCCCGCGGCGCCAGCCGCACGGTCCACGCCCAGATCCGCTCGCCGTCGGCGAGGAAGAAGTACGTCGCGAACAGGACGATGAAGAAGCCGGCCGTGACGTGGCCCAGCGCGCTGCCGATGCCGGTCACCTGGCTGACCACCGCACCGTTCTGCGTGCCCTCGGTGATCGCGTCCTGGGCGACCTTGATGTAGTCGTTGATCTGGCTCTCGCTGGCGTTGAGCGGGCCGTCGCGGAGCCAGACCCGGATCTGCTGCAGGCCGGCGACCACCTGGTCGGCCAGGTCCGTGGCGCCGGTGGCGACCTGCTGGCCCGCGAACGTGAGGAGCACCCCGACCACACCCAGGGTCAGCACCACCGCGCTGATGCTGGCCAGCCCGCGCGGGATGCCGATCCGCGCCACCCCGCGGACGAACGGGCTGACCAGGGCCGTGATCAGCAGGGCGATCGCCAGCGGCAGCGTCACCACCGCGAAGTCGGCGACGGTCCGGGCGATCAGGTAGCCGGCGACCGCGATCACGATGAACCGCCACGCCCAGGCCGCCGCCAGGTCGAGACCCCACGGCACCTGCGCCCGGCTGAAGTTCGAGGGCCCGGTGGTGATCACCGGCCGGGGCTCGGCCCGCCGCTCGGCGCGGATCATCGCCCACTGGTTGGCCAGCTGCTGGGTGATCCGCTCCGCGATGCTCTCCCGGGTGCGCTCCGCCTCGACCTGCTGCGCGGACGGCTGCCCCTCGGCACCGCCCGGCCCCTCGTCGAGGTGGTGCCCCTCGTCCCCGTCCCTGGTCATCGGGTCAGGCTACCCAGGCGCCTGGTCAGCCCGGTCAGCCCACTCAGCCCAGGGCTCGGTCGAGGTCGGCCAGCAGGTCCTCGACCGTCTCGATCCCGACGCTGAGGCGGACCAGGTCGGCCGGGACCTCCAGGTCGGTGCCCGCGACGCTGGCGTGCGTCATCCGGCCGGGGTGCTCGATCAGCGACTCCACGCCGCCCAGCGACTCGCCCAGGGTGAAGACCTCGGTGCGCGCGCAGAGGTCCAGCGCCGCCTGCTCGCCGGCCGCCACCCGGAAGCTGACCATCCCGCCGAAGCGCTTCATCTGCTTGGCCGCGACGGCGTGCCCGGGGTGCTCGGGCAGGCCCGGGTAGATCACCTGCGCCACCGCCGGGTGACCGGTGAGGAAGTCGACGATCCGCTCCGCGTTGTCGCAGTGCCGGTCCATCCGCACCGCGAGCGTCTTGAGCCCCCGGTGGGTCAGGAAGCTGTCGAACGGGCCGGGCACGGCGCCGATCGAGTTCTGGTGGAAGGCGATCGCCTCGGCGACCTCCAGGTCGCGGACCACCAGGGCGCCGCCGACGACGTCGGAGTGGCCGCCGACGTACTTGGTGGTCGAGTGGACGACCACGTCGGCGCCCAGGGTGAGCGGCTGCTGGAGGTACGGCGAGGCGAAGGTGTTGTCGACCACCAGTCGCGCGCCTGCCTCGTGCGCGACCGCGGCGAGCGCCTCGATGTCGCCGATGTTGAGCAGCGGGTTCGTCGGGGTCTCCACCCAGACCAGCTTGGTGCGGCCGGGCTGGATCGCGGCCCGCACCGCGTCGAGGTCGGAGCCCGCCGCGGGGCTGTGCTCCAGGCCCCAGCTGCGCTCGACCTTGTCGAAGAGCCGGAAGGTGCCCCCGTACGCGTCGTCGGGGAGCACCACGTGGTCGCCGGGCCGGCACAGCGCCCGCACCAGGGTGTCCTCGGCCGCCAGACCGGAGGCGAACGCGAAGCCGCGCTCCCCCTCCTCGACCGCGGCCAGCGCGCCCTCCAGCGCGGTGCGGGTGGGGTTGGCCGAGCGGCTGTACTCGTAGCCGCCGCGCAGGCCGCCGACGCCGTCCTGCTTGTAGGTGCTGGTGGCGTAGATCGGCGGGATCACCGCCCCGGTGCTCGGGTCGGGCTCGTAGCCGGCGTGGATCGCCCGGGTCTCGAAGCCGGACTTGTGGGCGTGCTCGCTGCTGTTGGACTGGCTCACCCGCCCGAGACTAGCCGCGCGCCCGAGCGGGTATCTGCTCCGCATGGCGATCGACGACGCACACACCCGCCCGGCCGGTCTCGACGACAAGACGGTCGAGGCGCTCGGCAAGCTCTCCGAGGCGCTGGAGACCATCGAGCAGGCCCGCGGCATGCTCTACGGGTTCCACCGGCTGACCGGCACCGCCGACTTCGCCGCCGGCGAGGCGGCCGAGCTGCTCCGCGACGCGGGGCACCACGAGCTGGCCGAGCGGGTGGCCAGCGAGCTGGTCGGGCGCAACGTGCTCGAGGGCCGCTGGACCTTCCAGATCATGGAGGAGTACGACGACGGCTACTACGCCGACGTCAAGCGGCTCGAGCGCGAGGCCCGCGAGCAGCTGGTCGCCGGCAAGCGGCACCTGCAGGAGGCCGAGCTCAAGGAGGAGCGGCGTACCGGCGGGCGGCGGCACCACGAGCGCCGCCCCGACTCCGCGCCCGGCGACCCCGAGGTGACCGAGGACCCGGACGCCGCGCTGGGCCGGCCGCCCGAGCACCGCTGACGCGCAGCCGGGACGGCGCGGGAAGCACCGGACCGGTCGCGGTGTTGTAGCAGTCCGAGCCCGTCGACCCTGAGGAGATCCCGTGCTGTTCGGTCGCACCAAGTCCCAGCTCCCCACCCCCGAGGACGCCCTGCCCGGCCGCGAGCAGCAGCCGTGGCGCCTGGGCCAGCACCTCGTGCTGAAGACCCCGGTCCAGGCCGAGGAGGTGCCCGAGGGCATGGAGGTCGCCGTCTTCGGTCTCGGCTGCTTCTGGGGCGCGGAGGAGATCTACTGGCAGATCGACGGCGTCTGGTCGACCTCGGTCGGCTACGCCGGAGGCATCACCCCGCACCCGACGTACGAGGAGGTCTGCTCCGGGCGGACCGGCCACACCGAGGCCGTGCGGATCGTCTTCGACCCGAAGGTCGTCTCCTTCGCCGACCTGGTGAAGAAGTTCTTCGAGATCCACGACCCGACGCAGGGCATGCGGCAGGGCAACGACGTGGGCACCCAGTACCGCTCGGCGATCTACTTCACCACCCCCGAGCAGGAGCAGACCGCGCGGGACCTGACGAAGGTGTACGGCGACGAGCTCGCCCGGCGCCAGCTCGGTGACATCACCACCGAGATCCGCCCCGCCGAGGAGGCCGGCTACTACTTCGCCGAGGACGCGCACCAGCAGTACCTGGCGAAGAACCCCTTCGGCTACCGGTGCCACGCCAACACCGGCGTCCGGTTCCCGGCCACGGCCTGACGGAAGGCCGGGTACCGGCTCACGGCCTACGGACTCGCGGGCTGAACCTCGACGTCTTCCAGCGACTCCCCCGGCCCCACCCACATCCCCAGCAGCGAGGGACCTGTCGGCAGCGGCACCAGCTCCTCGGAGCCCTCCTCGCCCCGGACGGAGGCGAAGCGGTAGAAGCCCGCCGGCAGGCCCTCGAGCTCGAAGACGCCGTCCTCGGCCGACTGGGTCCTGGCCACCTGGGACCAGCTGCCGTCGACGTCGCGTCGCAGCAGCGCCAGGTGCTCCCACTCCCGCTCGGTTCCCAGACGGCTCACCGTGACCCCCGAGACCGACGCCGACGCGTCGAGGGCCACGTCGACGCCCGTGACGTCCTCCCCGGGGGCGACCTCGAGCCGAGCCGCCTGCCCCCGGTCATAGGTGATGACACCCTCGGCGTCGAGGTAGGCCCAGCTCTGCTGCTGGTCCGGGGACGACAGGTTCCGGAGTCTCAGCAGCCGGCTTCCCGGCCGCACCCCCTCCAGCACGAACCCGCCGTCCTCGTCCACGGGGAGGCACGAGTAGCTGCTCCGGTGAGGGTCAGCGGCACCACCGTCGAGGCAGACCTCGACGTAGGGGGTGGTGCCGGCGCGCCCGCTGGAGTGCACGGAGACCGTGCCGCTGATCCTGGCCACGGCCTCCAGCCTCGCGTCGAGGCCGCCGACGGTGCGACCGGGTCGCACGCGCACCACCCTGGCCTCCGCCCGTCCGCCGCCACCACCGATCCAGGTCGTGGCGTGCCGCCGGTGCTCCACGCGGAGTCGGTACTGCTGGTCGGCCAGTCCTGCCAGCCGGTAGCGCCCCTCGCGGTCGCTTCGAGCGGTGACCTCGCGCTGACAGGGAGCCCCCTTGACCGGGACGGCGACCACCCGAGCACGGGCCAGGGGGACGCCGTCCTGGTCGACGAGCGCACCTCGCACCCCGCCTCCGGGCGCCAGCACCAGCTGCCGTTCCATGAGCTCGCCGCGCTCGAGGACGATCGAGCGCCTCAGCTCCCCCGGGCCGGCGCCGCAGGCTTGCCACCTGGCACCCCGCGGCGGCGCCACGAGGAGCCGGTGCCGGTAGAGGAGGTTCGCCGGGGCGATCGAGAACGAGCCGTCTGCTGCGGTCCGGTCGCTGAAGGTGCCGGGAGAAACGACGCAGCAGCTGCCCACGCTGGGACCGTAGGGCTCGAACACCTGGGTCAGGCTCACCTCCACCCCGGCCACCGGCCGCCCGGCCGAAGTCAGCACGCGGCCGAAGAACCGCCCCGGGTCTCCCACGACGGCGTCGACCCGGACCGTGCTGCCGCTGCTCACCTCGAAGGTCGGCGCCTCGGCCGTCCGGGCGGCCGCGGCGCCACCGGGACCCGCGTAGAGCCGGGCGCGGTTGAGACTTCCGATCTCCAGCCGGTAGGTCCCGGGAGGCAGGGCCAGGCGCTCGAAGCGGCCGACGCCCTGCTGCGGAACGCTGGTTCCGGGGACTTGCTCCCAGCCGGTCGGGGTACGGCGCTCCGGACTCGCGTAGGCGTCCACCGGACCGCCCGTCGTGGATCGGATGGTGCCTGCCACCCGACCACCGGCCTCGAGCACAGCATCGACCCCGACCGCCTGCCCGGGAGGCACCCGCAGCCGCTGAGCAGCAGAGAGGTCGAACACGCCCCCGTGGTACTGCACCGGGAACCGCGCCACGGTCATGGTGTCGATGAACCGCAGCGTGTGCCGGCGTACTCCCACCTGCTCCAACCGGTACCTGCCCCAGCGGTCGGTCCGGTCGCTCTGCCGCGGCGGGTCCACGAAGAAGGCCGGGCCGGCGAGCAGCTCGACGGCGACCCCCGGCACCGGGCGGCCCTTCCCGTCACGCACGACGCCGGAGATCACTCCGTCCCGACGGATCGGGACCGGCCCCGGCGTGGTGGACGCCTGGGTGGTGGGCACGGGCCAGCGAGGCACGGCGACGGCTCGCGGGGTCGGCTCGTCCCACCCGGCCGCGACCAGCTGGGCCACCAGCACCCCGGCGGCCACGGCGCAGACCCCGGCCGCGGCCGAGAGCCCGGCCAGCCACGGGTCCCGCCGCGCCCAGGTCCGCGCCCGGGCGACCAGCCCGGGCGAGGCTGCGTCGTCCGCATCCCCCGTGTCGTGCGCACCGTGCGTCATGGTCCCTCCGCGGGGATTGTGACAGCGATCACGAACACCCGCCAGGAACGACCAGGTATCCGCCACACTGGGGGCATGGTCGATCTGCCGCGCAAGGCCGTCACCCGCACGGCCCGTCTCGCCGCCCTGCCCCTCGGGTACGCCGGCCGTACAGCGTGGGGCATGGGCAAGCGGCTGGGCGGCAAGCCCGCCGAGGTCGTGCTCAGCGAGGTCCAGCAGCGCACCGCCGAGCAGCTCTTCCGCACCCTCGGCGAGCTCAAGGGCGGTGCGATGAAGTTCGGCCAGGCGCTCTCCGTGCTGGAGGCGGCCCTCCCCGAGAGCGCGTCGGCCCCCTACCGGGAGCAGCTCACCGCGCTGCAGGACAACGCGCCGACGATGAGCACCCAGCAGGTGCGCGACGTGATCGCGGAGTCGCTCGGCCCCGACTGGCGCAAGCAGATCACCTGGCTCGACGGGGCTGCCGCGGCTGCCGCCTCGATCGGCCAGGTGCACCGCGGCACCTGGCAGGACGGGCGCGAGGTGGCGATCAAGGTGCAGTTCCCCGGCGCCGACGAGGCGCTGCTGGGCGACCTGCGGCAGCTGGCCCGGGTCGCCCGCGGCATCAGCCCCGTCTTCCCCGGCCTCGACATCCCCGCCCTCGTCGCCGAGCTGCAGGACCGGGCGGCCGAGGAGCTCGACTACACGCTGGAGGGCGAGGCACAGCAGGTCTTCGCCGAGGCCTTCGCCGGCGACCCGGAGATCCTCGTGCCCCAGGTGGTCTTCGCCAGCGAGCGGGTGCTGGTCTCGGAGTGGCTCGAGAGCGAGGGCTCGCTGGCCCGGGTGATCGCCGAGGGCACCGAGGAGGAGCGCGACCACTACGGCGAGCAGCTGGTGAAGTTCACCTTCGCCGGGCCCGCCAGGACCGGGATGCTGCACGCCGACCCCCACCCGGGGAACTTCCGCACCATCCCCGACGAGGACGGGACCCCGGGCCGTCTCGGGGTCCTCGACTTCGGCGCGGTCGCCCGGCTGCCCGGCGGCGCCTTCCCCGAGGCGATGGGCCGACTGCTGCGCGACGCCTCGGAGAACCGGGCCGACGTGCTGCTGGCCGGGCTGCGTGAGGAGGGGTTCGTCCGGCCCGGGGTCCGGGTCGACGCCGACGCGCTGCTGGAGTACCTGAGCCCGTTCGTGGAGCCGATGACCGCCGAGCGGTTCCGGTTCAGCCGCGCCTGGATGCGCGAGCAGTACGAGCGGCTCAACGACCCCCGCTCCCCGCACTTCACGATGGCGACCAAGATCAACCTGCCACCGGAGTACCTGCTGATCCACCGCACCTGGCTCGGCGGGGTCGGGCTGCTCTGCCAGCTCGAGGCCGAGGTCCCGTTCCGGGCCCTGCTGGAGGAGTCGCTGCCCGGTTTCGCCGAGTAGCGGCGCGCCGGTGGGACCGGGGACACCTGCGCCTACTCGTACGCTTTAATAGGAGTAAGTCACTTCACTTACCCCTTTTGAGCGAACGGGAACCCTCATGAGTCTCCTCTCCCCCTCGGCAGCGCGCTCGCGCGCCCACGCGAACGGCGCTCCGGGCCACGGCCGGGTCGACGCGGGCGGGGTGGAGCCGGCCCAGGCCCTCGACGTACGCCTCGAGCAGGTGGGACGTGCGTTCGGCCAGGGCGCCCAGCGCCGCCAGGTGCTCCGCGGCGTCGACCTGCGGATCGAGGCCGGCGAGGTGGTCGCCCTGCTGGGCCCCAGCGGGTGCGGCAAGTCCACCCTGCTCCGGGTCACCGCCGGCCTCGACCAGCCCACCTCCGGCCGCGTGCTGGTCGGGGGCCAGGTGGTCTCGGGGATCGAGCGCCGCTGCGCGGTCGCGTTCCAGGAGCCCCGGCTGCTCCCCTGGCGGACGCTGCGGCACAACGTCGCGCTCGGCCTGCCGCCGGGCACCGGACGCCGCGAGGGCGACGCCCTGGTCGACGAGCTGCTGGCGCTGGTCGGCCTGGCCGAGCACGCCGGGCACCGGCCGCGGGAGGTCTCCGGCGGAATGGCGCAGCGCACCTCCCTGGCCCGGGCGCTCGCCCGGCGACCCGGGGTGCTGCTGCTCGACGAGCCGTTCGGCGCCCTGGACGCGCTGACCCGGATGAAGATGCAGGACCTGCTGCTCGACGTACGCCGGGCCAGCCCCACCACCGTCCTGCTGGTCACCCACGACGTCGACGAGGCACTCCAGCTGGCCGACCGGGTGGTCGTGCTCGGCCGCTCCGACGACGACCCGGCCGCCGGCGTGGCCCAGGTCGTGACCGTGCCCGGCGAGCGCCCGCGCGACCGCGGCTCGGTGGAGCTCGCGCAGCTGCGCGCCGGCCTGCTGCAGAGCCTGGGCGTCGACGCCCACCGCCACTGAGCTCACCGACAGACCATCCGACCGACCGATCGACCGATCGACCGATCGACCGATCGACCGATCGACCGATCGACCGACTCACCCACCCACCCACCGAAAGAGGAACCACCGTGACCAAGACCCGCCCGACGCAGACGCGTCGTACGCTCGCCGGCCTGCTGGCCGCCGGCCTGCTGCTCACCACCGCGGCCTGCGCCGAGGGTGAGGCCTCGGCCGACGGCGACGGCCGCACCCTGGCCATTGACTACGCCACCTACAACCCGCTCAGCCTGGTGGTCAAGGACCAGGGCTGGCTGGAGGGCGCGCTGGCCGACGAGGACGTCGAGGTGACCTGGGTCAAGAGCGACGGCTCCAACAAGGCCAACGAGGCGCTGCGCGCCAACGCGATCGACGTCGGCTCCACCGCCGGTTCCGCGGCCCTGCTGGCCCGGGCCAACGGATCGCCGATCCGCACCATCGACATCTACTCCCAGCCCGAGTGGGCGGCGATCGTGGTCGGGGAGGACTCCAAGGTCACCGACGTCGCCGACCTGGCCGGCAAGCAGGTCGCGGCCACCAAGGGCACCGACCCCTACTTCTTCCTGCTCCAGTCGCTCGCCGCCGAGGGGATCGACCCCGACGAGGTCACCGTGCAGAACCTCCAGCACGCCGACGGGTGGTCGGCGCTGGCCAACGGCTCCGTCGACGCGTGGGCCGGCCTCGACCCGATCATGGCCGCCGCCGAGCAGGAGGGCGCGAAGCTGGTCTACCGCAACATCGACTTCAACACCTACGGCTTCCTCAACGCCACCGAGGAGTTCCTCGACGAGGAGCCGGAGCTGGCCCAGCTGGTGGTCGACGCCTACGCCAAGGCGCGGGACTGGCTCCAGGAGAACCCGGACGAGGCGGTGGCCATCCTGGCCGAGGCCGCGGCGATCGACGAGGCGGTCGCGCAGACTGTGCTGACCGAGCGGACCAACCTCGACTTCGACCACGTGCCCGGGCAGGCGCAGCTCGACGTGCTGACCACCGTCGGCCCGCTCTTCGTGGAGTCCGGCGACGTGGAGGACCAGTCGCAGATCGACGCCGCGCTCGAGGAGCTGCTCACCGACGAGTACGCCGCGAAGGCCGACGCGAGCCGGGTGGCCGACTGATGCCGGGCGCGAGCCAGGCACAGGTCGGCGGACGGGTCAGCGGGGGTGTCGAGGGGGGCGTCGACGAGGACGTCCGCGCCCCCGTGGGTCACGGCCGCCAGCAGGCTGCCTGGCTCGCGCACCCCGCGGTCCGCGCCCTGGGCGGGCTGCTGCTGCCGGCCCTGCTCCTCCTGGGCTGGCACCTGCTCAGCACGGGCGGGGTCTTCAGCCCGGTCCAGCTCCCCGCCCCCGGCGCGGTGCTGGACGCCGCCCGTGGCCTGTGGGAGCGCGACGAGCTGCTCGGGCACGTGCACATCTCGACCCAGCGGGTGCTGGTCGGCTTCGCGGTGGGCGCCTCGGTCGGCATCCTGCTGGGATCCCTGCTCGGGCTCTCCCGGGTGGCCGACCTGCTGCTCGCCCCGACGATCGGCGCGGTGCGCGCGGTGCCGTCGTTGGCCTGGGTGCCGCTGCTGATCCTGTGGATGAAGATCGGCGAGGACTCGAAGGTCACGCTGATCGCGATCGGGGCGATGTTCCCGGTCTTCACCACCGTCCACCTCGCGCTGCGCCACGTCGACCGTCAGCTGGTCGAGGCCGCGCGCGCGTTCGGGCTGCGCGGCGTCCGGCTGCTCACCGCGGTGCAGCTGCCCGCCGTCGTGCCGGCGGTATTCTCCGGCCTGCGGCTCGCGCTGGCCCAGTCGTGGCTCTTCCTGGTGGCCGCGGAGCTGATCGCCTCCTCGCAGGGGCTCGGCTTCCTGCTCGTGGACTCCCAGAACAACGGTCGCACCGACCGGCTGCTGCTGGCGATCGTGCTGCTCGCCCTCCTGGGCAAGACCACCGACGCCGTGCTGGGCGTGGTGGAGCGGTGGGCGGTCCGCCGCTGGGCTTAGTCGCCGGCCTGGTCACCGGCCCGGTCACCGGCCTAGACGGACAGGGGCAGGTGCATCACGTGCAGCCCCACCAGCCCGTGCGCGGATGAGCGGAACGCCTCGGGCACCGTGCCGACGATCCGGAACCCCAGCGACTGCCACAGCGCGACGGCGGCGGTGTTGGTCTCCACCACGGCGTTGAACTGGATCGCCTGGAACCCGGCGTCGCGGTGCCACTGCACCACGTGCTCGCCGAGCCGGCGACCGACGCCGCGGCCGCGGGCACTCGGGGAGACCATGAACGAGGCCGTGCCCACGTGGTCGCCCCGGCCGGGCCGGTTCGGTCCCATCTTGGCGGTGCCCAGGATCTTGCCGTCCTCCTCCAGCACCACCGCGTGGCCGGGCGCGAACTCCAGCCACAGGTCGCGCGCCTGCGCCGAGGTGAGGTCGTCGGGGTAGGCGTAGGTCTCCCCCGCCGCCACGATCTCGCGGAAGAACGGCCAGATCGCCGGCCAGTCGTCGGAGGTGGCGGGACGGATCGCGGGGTCCATGGCGCGCAGGCTAACCCGCGGCGACAGCCCCTTGCCGCACCCCCGCCATCCGGCGTACCGCCTCGGTGATGACCTCCGGCGAGGTGCCGACGTTGAACCGGACCCACTGCTCGGCCCGCCGGTCGTACCGGGTCCCGGGGACCACCACGACCCCCTGCTCGGCGAAGGCGGCGGCGGGGTCGTCCAGTCCCAGCCCGGAACAGTCGAGCCAGGCCAGGTAGGTCGCCGCCGCCGGCGCGACCTCGACCTCGGGCAGGTGCTCGCCGAGCAGGTCGACCAGGAGCCGACGACGCTCGACGATCTCCCCCAGCAGCTGGTCGAGCCAGGGCTCGCCGTGCTCGTACGCCGCGGTCTGGGCGAGCACCGCCAGGTGCTGGGCGCCGTGGGTGACCACCTCGTGCAGCCCGTGCCCGGTCTCGTGGCCGGCGACCAGCAGTGCGGTCTTGAGGCCCGGCAGGTTCCAGGCCTTGGAGCCGCTCACCAGCGCCAGGCCGCGACCGGCCTCGGGCAGGGAGAGGTAGGGGGTGAACGTGACGCCGGGGTGCACCAGCGGGGCGTGGATCTCGTCGGAGACCACCAGCACCCCGTACTCGTCGGCCAGCCGGGCCACCGCGGCCAGCTCCTCCGGGGTGTGCACCGTGCCGGTCGGGTTCTGCGGGTTGCACAGCAGGTACGCCGAGCCCATCCCGGCGTCGGCGAACGCGGTCTCCAGGGCGCCGAGGTCGAGCCGGTGGTCAGCGCCCAGCGGCGCCTCGACCAGCCGGCGGCGGGTGGCTGCGACGAAGCCGAAGAACGAGTCGTAGACCGGCGGGCTCACCACCACCGCACCACCCGTGGGGACCCGCGCCTGGATGACCTCCTCGATCCCGATCATCACGTCGGGCACCTGCATCACCCGGGCCGGGGCGACCTCCCACCCCCAGCGACGGGCGGCGAAGCCGGTGAACGCCGCCACCAGCGGCTCGCTCCACGCGTAGCCGGTGTCGCCGCGCCGCAGCGCCTCGGTGACCACCTCGACCACGGGCGGGCACGGGGCCGAGTCCATCTCCGCGACCCAGACCGGGATCGCGTCGCCGGGGCAGGCCCGCCACTTGACGCTGGAGCGGGTGCGGCGCAGGTCGTCGAGGGAGGAACCGAGGATCTCCATGCCTCCCGAGGCTAGCGGCCCCGGTTGCGCGGGTGCTGACGCGCCTCTCGCTCGTTGCCGTGCTTGTAGTTCCCGGTCACCCGGGCCATCAGCTCCTGGTCGTCGCCGTCCTCGACGTCGTCGAGGAACTGCGCGGCACCCCGGCCGCGCAGCGTGGTGGCGGGGTTGCCGTGGTGGGTGATCACCACGGATCCGTCCTTGCGCACGCGGAAGTCGAAACCCTCGGGACCTGGCATGCCGGGGAGTTTGTCACCCAGCGGGGCGGTGCGCCACGGGTTTGCCAGGCTCAGCCGCCCACCCAGAAGCCGCGGTCGCCCCAGCCGCCGTACCCGCCGAACTGGTCGCCGTACGACGACTCCCCGCTGCGGGAGCCGAGGTAGCTGCCAACCACGGCCGCGCCCAGGTCGTCCAGCTCCGGGGAGACCATCCGCCCGTCGACCCGGCGGGCCATCGAGTCGATGAACCGGGCCAGCCCGGGGTCCTCGCCGAGCCGGAAGAACGTGGTCTGCGCGCCCAGGCGCCTCGAGGCGTCGAGCTCGCGCACGGTGTTGGCGATGGTCAGCGGGTGCGGCGGGTAGCTGAACCAGACCTCGCCGTCGGACTCCAGGTGGGCGGTCGGCTCGCCGTCGGTGACCACCAGCAGCACCGGCTGGGCGCTCGGGTGCTTGCGGAAGTGCCGGTTGGCCAGCAGCAGCCCGTGGTGCAGGTTGGTGCCCTTGGCCCACCGGGCGTCCAGCCCGGTCAGCTCCTCGATCTCCATCACCTGGGCGTGCCGGCCGAACGCGATCAGCTGCAGGGCGTCTCCGCGGAACCGCGAGCTGATCAGCTGGTGCAGGGCCAGGGCGGTGCGCTTCATCGGCACCCACCGGCCGTCCATCGCCATCGAGAAGCTGGTGTCGACCAGCAGCGCCACGCACGCCTGGGTGCGAGCCTCGGTCTCGGCGACCTCGAGGTCCTCGAGCTCGAGGCGGACGCCGCCCCGGGCGGAGCCGCCCCCGGCGGCGGTGCGGACCACCGCGTTGGTCACCGTCCGGGTCACGTCCCACGGCTCGGTGTCGCCGAACTCCCAGGCGCGCGAGGAGCCGGTCAGCTCGCCGGCCGCACCGGCACGGCGTACGTCGCGCTGGCCCTGCCGCCCCGTGAGCCGGGTGGCCACGTCGCGCAGCAGCGACTTCCCGAGCTGGCGCATCGCCTTCGGGCTCAGCCGCAGGTCCCCCTCAGAGCTGCGCCGCAGGTAGCCGGAGTCGCGCAGCGCGCGCTCGAGCTCGGCCAGGGTGCGGGCGTCGACGGCGGCCTGGTCGCCGAGCTGGCGCTCCAGCTTGTCCAGGTCGACGTCGTCGAGCCGGGCGCCGCCGTAGGACTGGGCCAGCTGCTCGGCGAGCTCGTCGAGGTCGGCCAGGTCCTGGAGGACGCCGGTGCCGTCGCCGAGGCCGAGGCCCTCCTCGCCCTCGAAGCGCTGCGAGCCGCCCCAGTCCTCACCGGGGCGCAGGGCCTGGAGGTTGGCGTCCATCCGGGCCAGCTGCTCCATCAGCTCGGGGCTGCCGAAGGCCTGGGCGGAGAGCTGCATCAGCTCCTCGCGCTGCTCGGGCGTCATCGAGTTGAGCATCCGCTGCGCGGCGGCACTGCGCTGGGCGAGCGTGTCGAGCAGCTCTTCGATGTTCTCGGGGCCCTCGGGGAAGAAGTCGCCGTGCTTGTCCATGAAGTCGGCGAAGTCCTGGTCGGTGTCCTCGCCCCGGGCGTGCTTCTCCAGCAGCTCGTTGAGGTCGCCGAGCATCTCGTTGATCGCCGCCCGGTCCTCCTCCCCCGCCCCCTCGAGCGCCTCCTTCATCCCGGCGAACCGCTGGTCGAGGAGCTCGCGGCCGAGCAGGTCCTTGATCTCCTCGTACGCCTCGCGCGCCTCGCTGCTCGTCCAGTCGTACGACGACAGCTCGCTCACCGCGGCCGACGTCGAGGAGGGCAGGCTCTCCAGGCGCAGCTCGCGGAAGGCGCGGTCGCCGTCGTCCATCGTGATGTCGCGGGCAAGCTGCTTGCGCTCCTCGAGCAGTGCCTTCTCGAGCAGCTCCTTGACCTCGCGCAGCGTGCCGTCCAGGTCGTGGCGCTGGAGCAGCTCCTGGCGCTTCTGGGCGACCCGGGCGGCCAGGTCGTCGAGCCCGCTCTGCTCGGCCCCGCCCCGGCGCAGGAACTCCTGCATCGCCCGCTCCGGGGAGTAGCCGGCCATCACGTCCTCGCCGATCGCCTCCAGCGCCTCGGCGAGGTCGACCGGCGGGGCGAGCGGGTCGCCGCCGGAGTAGCGCTGGTAGCGGCTCATCCGTAGACCGTCTCGCGCCCGTCGGAGTCCTTGCCGATCTTGCGCGCGAGGTAGAGGCCCTCGAGCGCCAGCTCGATCGCGCAGGCGGTCTCGCCGTCCGAGGTGGTGTCGAGCCGGGCGGCGATGTCGTCGTACAGCTCGGACTCCCCCAGCACCGGGAGCCCGGCCAGGAAGTCGCGTGCGGTGACCTGGCCGCCGGTGGAGACGGTGGCGCCCGACTCCAGGGCGTCGACCAGGAGGGAGAGGTCGAGGCCGCGGAAGCGTTCGCGGACCGTGCCGGCGACCGCCGTACGCAGCAGGTGGGTGAGGATCTCGGTCTCCCGGCCCTCCTCCCCGGTCTCGAACTCGATCTTGCCGCGCAGCACGTCCACGGCGGTCTCCAGGTCGACGACCCGGGCCACGGCCTGCTCCTCGCCCTGGACGGTGGCGCGGTGCAGTGCCGAGGCGGCGATGGTCTCGGCCCCGGCGATGGCGAACCGGGCGCTGACTCCGGAGCGCTGGTCGACCGCGGAGGACTCGCGCAGCGCGCGGGTGAACCGGGCCAGCACCTCCAGCAGCGCGTCCGGCACGTCGGCGGTCAGGTGCGCCTCCTGCCGGATCACCGCGAGCTCGGCGTCGAGCTCGGACGGGTAGTGGGTGCGGATCTCCGCGCCGAACCGGTCCTTGAGGGGGGTGATGATCCGCCCGCGGTTGGTGTAGTCCTCGGGGTTGGCGCTGGCCACCACCAGGACGTCGAGCGGCAGCCGCAGCACGTAGCCGCGGATCTGGATGTCGCGCTCCTCCATCACGTTGAGCATCGCGACCTGGATCCGCTCGGCCAGGTCGGGCAGCTCGTTGATCGCCACGATGCCGCGGTGGCTGCGCGGGATCAGCCCGAAGTGGATCGTCTCCGGGTCGCCCAGGTGGCGGCCCTCGGCGACCTTCATCGGGTCGACGTCGCCGATCAGGTCGGCCACCGAGGTGTCCGGGGTGGCCAGCTTCTCGGCGTACCGGGTGTCGCGGTGCGCCCACTCGATCGGCAGCTCGTCGCCCTGCTCGGCCACCAGTCGGCGGGTCAGCGGGGTGATCGGGTCGTAGGGGTGCTCGCCCAGCTCGGAGCCGGCGACCACCGGGGTCCACTCGTCGAGCAGGCCGACCAGGGTGCGCAGCAGCCGGGTCTTGCCCTGGCCGCGCTCCCCCAGGAGGACCACGTCGTGCCCGGCGATCAGCGCGCGCTCGAGCTGCGGGATGACCGTGTCCTCGAAGCCGTGCAGCCCCGGCCAGGGGTCCTCACCGGCGGCCAGCTTGGCCAGCAGGTTCTCCCGCAGCTCCTCGCGCAGGGTCCGGAGCTGGTGCCCGGACTCGCGGAGCTGCCCCAGCGTGCGGGCGGCGGGGGCTTCGGTCGGCGCGGGCGGTGTGTACGTCGTCACACGACCACGCTAGACCGGGCCCCAAGGACCTCGACCCTCACAGGGCCGGCCCCTCGCCGCGCAGCTTGTCGACCTCGGCCATCGCGTCCCGCAGCTGGGCGAGCCACTCGTCGGCGTGCTCGCCCACCAGCCGCACGGCCCAGGCGAGGGCGTCGGACCGGGAGCGCGCCACGCCGGCGTCGACCAGGGTGTCCAGCACCTGGCGCTCGGGCTGGCGGAGGCGAGTCATCACCGGGGCCGCCACGTGGGTGAAGAGCGCCTCGACGTCGCCGAGCCGCACCCCCCAGGAGACCTTGCGCTGGTAGCGGCCCTCGGCCTCCAGGGCGATCTCGATCCGCTCGTCGCGAGTCTCCGCGCGGAACCGGCTGATCCGGCCCTCCGCCTCGGCCCCGCTGAGCTCGCCGCCGCCCGCCGCCGCGTCGGACAGCGTGCCGACGACCAGGACCTCCTCGCGGTCGACGCTGACGCGCACGTCGCTGAACCAGCCCTCGGGCAGCCGACCGGCGAACCAGTCGGCGGCGTCGTCGGCCGGCGGCAGGTCGGCGACCTGCCAGCCTCCCCGGCGTCCGCCGCGACCCCGGCCACGGGGGCCACCGCCACGACCCCCTCCGCGCCCCTCGCGTCCTTCATCGGGCCCGTGGCCGGGTCCGTGTCCTGGGCCGTGCTCGTGCTCGTGTCCGTGCTTCTCGTCGTGGGTGTTCATGGTGCTTCTCCTTTAGGGATACTTCTTCCATGATTACACCGTTACACCAATTGCACGTGCAAGAGGTTGACTGATCAGAGCCCGGTGGTGCCGTCGACGTTCTCCCGCAGCAGGTCGCCGTGGCCGGCGTGCCGGGCGTACTCCTCGATCATGTGCACCAGGATGTAGCGCAGCGAGATCCCACGTCCGCGCCGCTGGACGGCCGCGAGCTGGTCGAGGCCGCCGACCGCGAGCGCCCGGTCGAGGGCCAGGTCCGCCGCGGCGACCTCGGCGTCGAACAGGGTGAGGAGCTCCACGGGGCTGTCCTCGCTGGCGGAGTGCCAGTCCCAGTCCTCGTCGGCCGACCAGTCGACGTCGGCCCAGATCCCGGACGGCTCCTCGCCGTGCAGCACGCAGGAGAACCACCACTGCTCCACGTAGGCCAGGTGCTTGAGCAGACCGCCCAGGGTCATGGTGGTGGGCGGGAGCGGGGTGTCGAGCTGGTCGGCGTCCAACCCTTCGCACTGGCTGCGGACGACCGCGCGGAAGTGCGCGAGGAATCCCCGCAGGGTGGTGGTCTCGTCGGCGTCGGTCGGCTTCACGGGCGTGGTCATGCGGCGACAGTAGGCGCCGGCACGGGCCCGTCAACAGTGGTTTCTCCACGCGCGTCGGACTATCTCCGACGGGCGAAGCGGTAGTCGCCGTTGGCCATCCGGGTCATGTCGTAGGCCGCGTCGTGGGCTCGATGGTGGTGCCGCGAGCAGAGCAGGACGCCGTTGTCGAGGTCCGAGCAGCCGCCGTGGCCCCACGGCAGCAGATGGTGGGCCTCGCTCCAGGTACCGGGGATCGAGCACCCCTCCGCCCGACAGCTGGCATCGCGCAGCAGCAGCGCGCGACGCTGCCCCTTGGTGAAGAGCCTGGACGCGCGCCCTACGTCCAGCAGCTCGGAGTCGGTGCCGAGCACCGCGGGGATGATCTGGGCGTTGCACGCCAGCCGACGAGCCTCCCCGGCGGTGATCCGGTCGAAGCCGTCCCCCGGCACCCCGTTGCCCAGGGTGGCGACACCCAGGCCGGACCGGAGCGCCTCGAAGGACAGGACCACGGTGAGATTGGTGGCGTCACCCCCGTGGATCGGGAGTCGCTTCGGGTCCAGGGTCTCCAGCAGCTGACCGAACGCCTCGGCCAGACGTCGCGGGTGGGCGCTGGGGGAAGCGGAGGCCTGCGCCCGACCACCCTCCTGGTCACCCGAATCGCCACTCGTCCGGCGGACCGCGCCGTCAGCGAGCCGCGGGTTGGTGAAGGCGTGCAGGTAGGTCGCGAGCCGGGCCGCCACCGCGTCGGGCAGGACGCCGGAGATCCGCGTGGTGCCGTCGCCGACGGCACGGATCCGCAGCCGCTGCCGCTCCCGGGCCCGCTTCTCGGCCTCCTCCAGCTTGCGGCGCTCCTCGTCCTCGAACCGCTCGGGATCGACGATCTCCAGGATCCGTCGCCCCAGCACCGCCAGGTCCTTGGGGTCGTGCTCGCCGGCCAGCCGCACAAGCTCGGCCTCGGCCTTCGCGACCACGTCCCGTCCCACCCGGTCCGGCAGCTCCCCGACCGCGGCGGCGATCACACGCGCCTGGGCCAGGTTGACCCGCGCCTCCCTCAGTCCCGCCGCGAGCAGCGGCAGGTCGCGGTCCAGTGCCTCGGCCAACCGAAGGTCTGCCGCCGCGTCGCTGCGCCGCACCCGCCCGTGGTGGGCCAGCCAGGCGGCTACCGAGTGGAACCCCTCCGCCGCAGCTGCGTCGCCGGCCGAGGCCATGCACCGCAACCGCAGCTCGGCGACCTGGGTCTCGACGTCCACCCAAGCCAACAACGCGGCGCCCTTCTCCTCCGCCGGAATGAACACGGGATCCAGGTCTGCGACCGACTTCAACATCCCCTGCACCGCTCCTGCGGTGTCCGTCAACAGATGCATCCCGCCCCCTCGACCCGTGTCTAGGACCATTCTTTCGAACATGTGTTCGAATCGCCAGACCGAAGATTGGGGATCCGCGGGCTCCGCGTCGGACCTGCTCGGCAGCGCGTCAGCGCGTCAGCGCCGCCAGAGGTACGGCGTCGTGGTGGAGACCCGGTGCAGGCCGGAGCGCTCCAGGATCGGACGCGAGTACCCGGTCGAGTCGCTGTGGACGAGGGTCTTGCCCAGCCGCAGCGCGGACGCCGCCCGAGCCGCGGTCAGAGCCCGGTAGATCCCGCGTCCACGCCACTCCGGGAGGGTGAAGCCACCCCAGATGCCGGCGAACGCGGTCCCGTCCACCGGTTCGAGCCGGCCACCGGAGATCACCTGCCCCCGTGCCTCGGCGACCCACAGCTCCATGCCGTCGTCACGACCGAGCCGACGCATCAGCGCCTCGGCCTCTGCTGCACCGTCAGCGGGGGAATCGCCGAACACCTCGGCGGCCATCGCACTCATCGCACGGACGTCGTCCGCCGCCCTGATCTGCCGGAGCACCACGCCGTCGAGCAGCGGCACGTGCACGGCCAGGCTCTCCGCCCGGCCGATCATGATCGACTCCGGCTCCCCCGGGACGAACCCGTGGCGGAGCAGGCTGTCGTGCAGTCCCGGCGCGTGGTCGTGTCCTCGCGTCTTCCACTCCACCTCGGTGACCTCGGGATCCGCGCCGTAGTACGCGAGCGCCTCCCTCACCAGCCCGTCGATGGCGTCGGGACCGGCCGTCCCGAGATCCCGGTAGGTGACGTGACCGCGCCCACCGCCGAAGGTCGCCAGGTGCACCGGACCGCGGAACGCCACTGAGACCGCGCTCGACGTCTCCGCATCGGTCCGCAGCTGCTCGTCGTACGCCGCGAGCAGCGCGCCAAGGTGATCCATGGTGCTGATCCTCGCAACCTCGCCCCCGTCGAGGCCACCGGTTTTGCCCGACGTCCTCAGCCCTGCTTGGCCGCCAGCACCCGCGCGGCCTCCCGCTCGGCGGCGGCATTGGCCACGCCGGCCCGGGAGCCGGCAAGCTTGGCGTTGATGTGCTCGCCCACCGTGATCGGGGCGTACTTGGACCCGTCCCCGACGCAGGGAGGCAGGGTGGAGATGACCGCGTCGACGTTGCCGTCGTGGAAGAACGCGGCGCTGCGCCGCCGCTCCACCCGGCCCTCGACGATCGGCGGCTTGACCCGGTGCAGCGTCGACATCCACTCCTCGTTGGTCCACCGCGCCATCAGGTCGCCCAGGTTGACCAGCAGCGCCCCGTCGGCCGGCATCACGTCGTGCCAGCCGCCGTCGCCGCCGAGCACCTGCAGGCCCGCGACCTGGTCGGCCCAGAGCACCGTGACGATGCCGTAGTCGGTGTGCTCCCCCATCCCGGTCAGCTCGCCGTCCAGCTCGACCTCGCCGGGCTCGAGGGCGTAGTTGTTCATCCGCAGCACGTCCAGGCTGTGGTCGGTATAGCCCTCGAAGAAGCCCTCCGGCAGGCCGAGCGCGTCGGCGAACAGGGTGGTCAGGGTGCGGGCGACCCGGGCGGCGTGGTCGAAGTACGCCGAGACCGCCGGCCGGAAGCCGGGGAGGCCGGCGGGCCAGACGTTCTCCGCGTAGTCGTCGGCGGGCAGCTCGACGCCGGGGTAGTCCGAGCGCGCGGCGCCGACGTTGAAGGCCTCGAAGAAGTCGTGCATCCGGTTGGACGGCGCCAGGCCGAGGCTGAGGCTCAACGACTCCGTCTTGGGCGGCGCGTACCCCCGGTTGATCTGCGGTGGTGTCCGGTACGCCTTCTTGGTCTCCAGCGGCTGGTCGAAGAACGAGTCCAGCGCGCCGGCGAACGCATCTGTCACCTCGGTCGGTACGCCGTGCCCGACGATCTGTGCGAAGCCGACCGTGCGCGCGGCCTGGTCGAAGGCGGCCGCCGCGGCGGTGCACTCGTCGGGCGAGCCGCCCAGCACGTAGGGAGAGATGTCGACGGTGGGCACGGAGAAGGTCATCGGGGTCATCCTCGTCGGGGAGCCGGAACCCTGTGCCGGCCGGGGTGCGGGCCGGGGTACGGGTCCGGGTGGCGGTCCAGGTGCGGGTCGGTGGTGGTGACGGTGCTCGGGATCGCGGCCAGCGCGGCATCGACCCGCCGCCGCAGGGCCGCCTTGTCGGTCTCGTCGAGCCAGCACGCCTCCACCGCGTTGTCGGTGAAGGCGGCGAGCTGGTCCCGGCCGTACCCGAGCGCGTGCGCGAGCACCCGGAAGTCGTGGGTCGGGTCGGTGCCGAACATCGGCGGGTCGTCGGAGTCGATGGTCACCCGCAGGCCGGCGTCGACCATCTCCTTGATCCGCAGATGGCTGCCGTCCCCGCTGCCGGAGTAGCGGCCGATGTCGGAGCTGACCGGGGTGCAGGTGAAGGGAATCTGCTCGTCGGCGCAGCGCGCGGTGATCTCCGGGTCGTCGACCACGTGGTAGCCGTGGTCGACCCGGCTGCACCCGAGCTCGTCGAGCAGGGTCAGGACGTGGCCGGGCGGGCCGGACTCCGAGTGGGCGGTGCGCTCCAACCCGGCGCGCCCGGCGAGCTGGAAGGCCTCGACGAACCGTCCCGGCGGACCGTTGACCTCGGCGTAGTCCAGGCCGATCCCGACCACCTCGTCGATCCGGTGCTCGATCACCTCCTCGACCAGCCGTCGTGCCTCGGCGCCGCTGCGCTCGCGGTTGATCCCGACGACCAGCCGGGCCTCGATCCCGGAGTCCGCCCGGGCGTCCTGAATCCCGGCGACCACCCCCGCGAGCAGCCGGGCGTAGGGGACGCCCGGGTGCCCGGGCGGGCTCAGGTGGATCTCCCGGTAGAGCACCCCGTGGGCCGCCCCGCCCTCGGTCAGCGACTCGTAGGTGATCTGGTGGAAGTCCTCCACGTCGCGGACCACCGAGCCCACCACGTCGAGGACCCGCAGGAACTCCCCGAGGTCCTCGTAGCCGTGGTGGTCGTAGAGAGTCTCGGTGGTGCGGCCGCCGAGGTCGACCCGGTGCTTGCGGGCCAGGTCGACCACGGTGGCCGCGGAGACGGTCCCGAGCAGGTGGCAGTGCAGGCTCACCTTCGGCAGCGCCGCGACCAGGGCGTCGATCGCCGGGTCCTGGGGCGTCGGGGTCGAGTACGCCGAGAGCCAGGGCGAGCCGGGTAGCGGATCAGCCGTCCGGTCAGGCACGGCCGGCCTCCTGCCCGAACCTCGCGAGCACGACCGACTCGACCAGCTGGGCGAGCAGGTAGAGCACCAGCGAGGCAAGCGTGATCACCACGACCAGCGACCAGACCTGGTTGATCTGCGAGCGGGCGGCGGCCGAGACGATCGCGTAGCCGATCCCCTCCCCGGTGGCGAGCCACTCGGCGAGCAGCGCCCCGGTGATCGCGCCGGGCACCGAGATCCGGACCGACGCGAAGAGCGCGGGCAACGCGGACGGGAAGGCGACCCGGCGCAGCACCGCCCAGGAGCTCCCGCCGAAGACCTGCACCACGTCGCGCATCTGCGCGGAGTGGGAGCGCAGGCCGAAGACGATGCTGACCAGCGCCGGGAAGAGCACGACGATCCCGCTCATCACCGCCACCGCGGCGTAGCCGCGGCCGACCAGCAGGATGATCAGCGGCGCCAGCGCGATCAGCGGCACCGAGCGCAGGATCATCGCCATCGGGAGCACTGCGCTCTCCACCGCGCGGGAGAGCACGATCGCCCCCGCCAGCGCGGTCGCGGCCAGCATCCCGGCGACGAAGCCCAGCGCCGCGTCCTGCAGCGTCTTGACCAGCAGGCTCCACGCCTCGCTCCGGGTCTGGCCGGCGTCCTCGTCGGTGACCAGGTGCGCCCAGACGTCGGCCGGGCCCTTGCCCACGTAGTCGGAGACCTCGAAGATCCGCAGGCCCGCGACCCAGAGCAGCAGCACGGTGCCGACCACGAAGACCAGGGTGAGCAGGGCGCGGAGCAGCGCCCTGCCGGCCGCGGCCAGGGTGGGGCTGAGCGCGCTCATCCGGGGACTCCTCTCGACCAGGGGGCGACCAGCCGGGCGAGCAGCCCGAAGGCGGCGTACGCCGCGCCGGCGACCGCCGCGCAGCCGAACCCGATGCCCCACGCCTGGGCGACGTCGACGTTCTGCTGGGCGATCTTCAGCGCCAGGCCGACGCCGCGTTCGATGCCGCCGACGTACTCGCCCAGGATCGCGCCGAGGAAGGCCGCCGGGGCGGCGATCTGCAGGGCGGAGATGATCGCCGGCAGCGCGGAGACCAGCTGCACCCGGCGCAGCTGCTGGAACCGGCCGCCTCCGTAGACGCTGATTACGTCGAGGCTGGTGCGCTCCGCGGAGCGGAAGCCGAGCAGCGCCCCGACGACGGTGGTGAAGAAGACCGAGAGCGCGGCCAGGGCCACCGCGGTGCCCGAGCGCTCCCCCGGGTCCGGGACGCCGATGACCAGGTAGAGCACCGGCGCCACGGCGACGATCGGCAGGCAGTAGGAGATGACGGCGACCTGCATGATCACCGGCTCGGCGAACGGGACCAGCAGCACCACCGAGGCCAGCACCAGGGCGGCCAGGTTGCCGTAGAGGAAGCCGACCGCGGCCTCCTCGACGGTCACCGAGAAGTGGGTGGAGTAGAAGCCCCACCCGGAGTCGGCGACGGAGCGCACCACCTCGGGCGGCGTCGGGATCCGCGCGTCGGCCAGCACGGTCAGCGTGGCCAGCCACCAGGCGGCGAGCACGGCGAGCAGGCCGCCCGCGCTGGTGGCCAGGGTGCGGGCCCGCTCCGGGGTCAGCCCGCGCACGGGCTCATCCCTCCGCGCCCGGGTCGGGGCCGCCGAAGAGCAGCTCGGAGGCGTGGTCGTGCAGCGCGTGGAACTCCGGGGTGCGCATCATCTCCGGCGTCCGGGGCCGGGGCAGGTCCACCTCGATGACCTCCTTGACCCGGCCCGGTCGCGGGCTCATCACCGCGACCTTGTCGGAGAGGAAGATCGCCTCGGAGATGCCGTGGGTGACCATCAGCGTGGTCGCCGGCTTCTCCGTCCAGATCCGCAGCAGCTCGAGGTTGAGCCGCTGCCGGGTCATGTCGTCCAGGGCGCCGAACGGCTCGTCGAGCAGCAGCACCGACGGCTTGACCACCAGCGCCCGGGCGATCGAGACCCGCTGCCGCATACCGCCGGAGAGCTGGGCGGGCTTGGCCTTCTCGAACCCCTCGAGCCCGACCAGCCGGATCAGCTCGGCCACCAGGGCGTCGTCCGGCTTGCGTCCCGAGACCTCGAACGGCAACCGGATGTTGGAGAGCACCGAGCGCCACGGCAGCAGCGCCGAGTCCTGGAAGGCGATCCCGAGCTCGTGGTCCCGGCGCAGCTCCAGCGGGGTCTTGCCCTCCACCAGCGCGGTGCCGCTGGTGGGGGTCTCCAGCCCCGCGAGGATCCGCAGGATGGTGGACTTCCCGCACCCCGAGGGCCCGAGCAACGACAGGAAGCTGCCCTTGTCGGTGAAGAGGGTGGCGTCCTCCAGCGCGGCGACGGAGCGTCGTCCGGCTCGGAACGTCTTGGTCAGGTCCTGGATCCGGACCCCGGTGCCGCGGGAGCTGTGCGCTCCCGCGGCCACGGAGTCCGTCTGCGTCGTCGTCACGTCAGGCACCTCGGGGGGGGTAGGGGTGGGCCGGCTCGCCCGGTCAGTCGGGGAGCTCGGTGAGCTCGGGCTTCTCCTCCAGCAGCTCGGTCAGCAGCGAGAGGTCGAAGAGCTCGTCGCCCTCGATCTCGATGCCGGCCGCGTCGAGCGTCGCCAGGGTGCTGGCGATCAGCTCGTCGGTGATGGTGAACAGGCCGTTCTGCTCGACGTCCTCGGTGACGACCAGCTCGCTCTGCACCTTCGCCTGCTCGACCTCCTTGGCCATGTCCAGGTCGAGGTCCTTGCCGTAGACCTCGACGGCCAGGCGGGCGGCCTCCTCGTCGTCGGCCAGGGCGTCCTGCCAGCCGAGGATCTCGGCCTCCAGGAAGGCCTTCACCTTCTCCGGCTCCTCGGCGATCATCTGGTCGGTGGTGATCACGCTCTCCGCCACGAACGGCAGGCCGTTGTCGGCGAAGGGCAGGTTGGTGACCTCGACGCCGTCCATGGAGACGGTCAGCGACTCGTTGGTGATGTAGGCCAGGAAGCCGTCCACCTCGCCGTCGACCACCGGGGACGGGTCGTACTCCACCGGCACCTTCTTCACCTTCGACGGGTCGATGCCGTTGACCTCGAGCAGCGCGTCGAAGAGGGTCTCGTTGCCCCCCGCCTGGACGCCGATCTTCTTGCCGATCAGGTCCTCGGGCGTCGCGATGTCGGCGCCGTCCTTGAGGGAGAGGATGGTGAACGGGTTCTTCTGGAACTTGGTGCCGACGATCTTGAGCGGCGCGTCCTCGGCGGAGATGACCTGGGCGGCGGCGACCGCGTTGCTGAGGCCGAAGTCGGCCTCGCCGGTGGCGACCAGGGTCTCCACCGGACCCGGTCCGGGGTTCATCTTCACCGAGCTGAAACCGGCGTCCTCGTAGTAGCCGTTGGTGTCGGCGAAGAACTCCCCGGCGAACTCGGCGTTCTTGATCCACGACAGCTGCAGCGTCAGCGCCCCGAAGTCGGACTCCCCGTCCGTGCCGGCCGAGGCGGTCTCGGAGTCGTCGGAGCCGCAGGCGGTGAGGACCAGCAGCGAGGCGGTGAGCGCCGCGGCGGCGCGCAGGCCGCGTGCGGCGGGGCGCGTCGTACGGCGGGTCGTGAGCCGGGTCGACAAGGTCATGGGTCCTCCTGCGGTGCTTCCTGACGGTGTTGAGACGGACCCCTCCGAGCGGCCGTGCTCCCTGATGCGGCAGACGCTAGGAGCGGCGGATTTCAGGCCCGGGCGTGCCAGGTTTCGCCGGGGTTAAAACGTTCGTTTCAGTGCCTGGACCCGCACCGCGAACGGAGCCCCTAGTACGCGGTGCGGTCGGCCTTGCCCAGCCAGGCGTCGAACGGCGCGGTGGCCCCGTCGATCCGGTGCCCGACGACCGGGCTGGGCCAGGTGACGGGATCGCTCTCGATCAGCTCGTAGAAGGCGTGGTCGTCGAAGCCGCCGCGGGCGGCGTCGTGCCGGTCGGCGGCGAAGACCACCCGGTCCAGCCGCGCCCACAGGGTCGCCGCGACGCAGAGCGGGCACGGCTCGCAGGAGGTGTACAGCACGCACCCGGCCAGCGAGAAGGAGCCGAGCCGCCGGCAGGCGGCACGGATCGCGGAGACCTCGGCGTGGGCCGTCGGGTCCAGGTCGAGCGTGACCCGGTTGACGCCGGTGGCGACCAGGGTGCCGTCGCGCACCACCAGGGCGCCGAAGGGGCCGCCGCCGGTGCTCACGTTCTCGGTGGCCAGCGAGACCGCCTCGGCCAGCCAGTCGTTGTCGTCCAGGTCCGTCATGCGTCCTCCTCGGTGGATGGCGAGATCGTCTGTGCGAGCCGCCAGAGCCGGTCCCGGCTCATCGGCAGCTCGTCGGGGCGTACGCCGAGCGCGTCACGCACGGCGTTGGCCACGGCGGGCGCGACCGGGTTGTACGGCGCCTCGCTCATCGACTTCGCCCCGCGCGGGCCGAGCCGGTCGTAGGTGTCGGCGAACAGCACCTCGGTGTGCGGCACGTCGGCGATCTGCGGCACCCGGTAGTCGCGCAGGGACGCGGTGGTGACCTCGCCGTCGCGGAGCACGATCTCCTCGTACAGCGCGCTGCCCAGGCCCTGGGCGACCCCGCCCTCGACCTGGCCGCGCAGCTGCTCGGGGTTGATCACCACCCCGGCGTCGACGGCCTGCACGGAGGTGAGCACCCGGAGCTCGCCCGTGGCGGGCGAGACCGCGACCCGGACGCCGTGCACGTTGAAGGCCACCGAGCGCGGGGTGCCGTGGTGCTCGCCGCGCCCGACCACCGGCCGGGTCGGGTCGGCGCCGGCGGCCAGCTGCTCGCGCACGGACCGGGCGGCCTCGGCGACCGCCATCCCGGCGACCACCGAGCCGGTGGAGCCGTAGGCGCCGGTGTCGTGCGTGGCGGCGTCGGTGTCGCCGCTGCGCAGCCGGACCAGCCGCGGGTCCACGTGCAGCTCCTCGGCGACGATCTGCACGTGCACGGTCGCGGTGCCGTTGCCGAACTCGGCACTCCCGACCGCCACCTCCACGCTCCCGTCGGGGAACCGGGTGACCGCCGCGTCGGCGTGGTGCCCGCGCGGCGGGATGGTGGCGATCATCGCCGCCGCCATCCCCTCGCCGACCCGCCAGTCCTCGCCGGCCGGCGGCTGGGCCGCGGGCAGGTCGCGGGTCTCGGCGAGGTGCCGCTCGACCAGGTCCAGGCACTGGTCCAGGCCGTAGCTGCCGAAGACCAGGTCCCCGGAGGCGGGCGCGTTGACCACGAAGTCGTCGCCCGGCACGACCACGTTGCGCCGGCGTACCTCCGCCGGGCTCAGTCCGGCCTTGCGCGCCAGCTCGTCCAGCGCGGACTCGATCGCGAAGATCACCTGGCCCAGGCCGTAGCCGCGGAACGCCCCCGACGGCACCTGGTGGGTGTAGACCGCCTCGGCGTCGACCCGCTTGTTGGCGCACCGGTAGAGCGCCACCGACTCGTGGCAGCCGTGGAAGAGCACGCCGGCGGCGTGGTTGCCGTAGGCCCCGGTGTCGCTGAGCACGTCGAGCCGCATCGCGGTCAGCACCCCGTCGGCGTCGGCGCCGAGCTCGACCTCGACCCGCATCGGGTGCCGGCACGGGACGCTGGTGAACTGCTCCTCGCGGGTCAGCTCGAGCTGGACCGGCGCCGGCGTACCGCGCTCGGCCAGCCGCAGCACCGCCAGCGCCACCACGTCCTCGACCAGCATCTCCTGCTTGCCGCCGAACCCGCCGCCGACCCGGGCGGTGGTCACCCGGACCCGGTCGCGGTCGAGGCCCAGCACGTGGGCCAGCTCGTCGCGGACCAGGAACGGGACCTGGGTGCTCGTGCGGACGACCAGCCGGCCGTCCTCGTCGAGCCAGCCGCGGGCCCCGTGCGTCTCCAGGGCTGCATGGGTGACCCGGGCGGTGCGCCAGGTCCCCGAGACCTTGTACGCCGCGCCGGCCAGGCCGGCGGCCACGTCGCCGACCTCGCCGTGGCTGGCGGCGACCACGTTGCGCTCCGGCTCGGCGATCCGGGCGACACCGGCGTCCTTGTCGCCGTGCACCAGGGGCGCACCGGGCGCCCGTGCCTCCTCCGGATCGAGCACCGCGGGCAGCACCTCGTAGTCGACCTCGATCAGGGAGACCCCGAGCTCGGCCAGGGCCACGGTGTCGGCCACCACCGCGGCGACCCGCTGGCGGCGGAACCGGACCACGTCGTCGAGCATCCGCATGTCGTCGGGGTCGTCGAGGCGGCTGTCGTGGCGCGCGGTCGAGTAGCGCGTCTGGGGCACGTCGTGGTGGGTGAGCACGAGCCGCACCCCGGGCAGCGCCTCGCAGGCGGCGGTGTCGATCCGGCGGATCCGGGCGTGCGCGTGCGGGCTGCGCAGCAGCTTGAGGTGGAGGACGTCGGTCTCGGGCAGGTCGAGGGTGAACGGCTCGCAGCCGCGCACCAGCCGCTCCCCTGCCGGCGCCCCGATGGATCGGCCGAAGGCCCCCTCGCCGGTGGGGCGGGTGTTGGTCCGCCCGGCGAGCGCGTCGCGGATGGACCGGTAGCCGGTGCAGCGGCACAGGTTGCCCTTGAACGCGGCGTCGGGCTCCGGCACGTCGACCCGGCCGTCCTCGCCGGCCAGCGCGGTGGCGGTGACCACCCAGCCGGCGGTGCAGAAGCCGCACTGGAAGGCACCGGCCTCGACGAACCGTCGTTGCACCGGGCTCAGCTGCTCACCGTCGGCCAGGCCGGCGGCCGTGGTCACCTCGTGGCCGACGGCCCGGGCGGCGGGGGTGACGCACGAGTGCACCGGCGTCCCGTCCAGCAGCACCGAGCAGGCGCCGCAGTCCCCGGCGTCGCACCCCTTCTTCACCGCGGTCCGTCCCGCTCCGCGCAGCCAGGTGCGCAGGCACTGGCCGGGCGCGGGCGTCCCCGGCACCGGGATCCCGTCGACGATCATGGCGTCTCCTCCCTGCCCGTCGACGGCCGCTGCCCCGCCGGCGCCGGCTCGGTCAGCTCGTCGAGCACCTCGGCGGCCAGGAGCCCGGTCACGGCGCGCCGCCAGTCGGCCGCGCCGTGGGCGTCCTCGTACCAGCAGTCGACCACAGCCAGGGCCTCCTCGAGCGCCCGGTGGCCGGCCCCGTGCGGCACCTCGAGCACCACGGGCCGGGTGGTCGCGGCGGTCACGGTCAGGGTGGTCGCGTGCGCGCCGGCGCGGCCCAGCACCAGGGCTGAGGAGCGGCCGCGCGGAGTGAGCGCCATCCGGCGTCCCGCGGTCCGCGCCTGCAGGACGGAGGCCGGCAGGTCGATCGCGCGGAGCACCTCGCCGGGGGCGAGCGTGGTGGCGCCGACCCCGGTGACGAACTCGGTGACGGGCTCGCGGCGCTCGCCGCCCTCGGGGGTCCAGACCAGGACCTGGCCGCCGAGCGCGGCGGTCAGCGCGAGCATCGCCCCGGCCGGCAGGGCGAGGCAGAGGTTGCCGCCGACGGTGGCGGCGGCCTGGATCTTGAACGACATCAGCAGCGCGTCCGCGCAGGTGCGGGCCAGCGCTCCCGGGCCCGGGGCCTGCTCGTCCCAGGGCAGTGCGAGGAGCTCGGCCACGGTGCAGGTCGCCGCGATCCGCAGGCTCCCGTCGCCCAGCCGCTCGTACGCCGGCCAGCCCAGGGTGGTCAGGTCGACCAACCCGGTGGTCCCCGGCTGCGGCTGGGAGAAGAGCCAGGTGCCACCGCCGAGCGGCCGCTCCCCCGGACCCAGCCGCAGGTCGTGACGACCGGTGGCCTCGCGGTAGCTGGTGACGGTGCCGAGGTCCATCACTCGACCTCGTGCAGACGCTCGTAGCCGCGGCTGATCGCGGTGACCCGGTCGCGCCCCTCCCGGCCCAGCGCCGAGAGCACGCCGTCGGCCAGCACGCTGACCAGGCTCATCGCGGCGGCGTAGGAGTCGAAGGCGAGCCCGGAGTGGACCGGGCACTCCAGCCACGGCATCCCGGGCGGCGCGTGCTCGACCCCGGTCGGGTCGGCGATCAGCACCACCGTGGCGCCGGTGGCGACGGCCTCGCCCACGAACCGGGCGAACCCCTCGGGCCGCCGGCGGAAGCCGCAGACCACGATCGCGTCGCCGGCGCCGAGGTCGGCCAGCTCCTCGCCCATCACCTGGCCGGGCAGCGGCGCGAGCCGGACGTCGCCGCGGGCCTGGGCCAGCTGCTGGCGCAGGTGCAGGGCGACCGGGTGGCTGTTGCGCCAGCCGACGACCATCACCCGGCCGGCGGTGGCGAGCAGCTCGACCACGCGCCCGAGCGTCGGCTGGTCCAGGGCCCGGCCGATCGCCTCGGCCTCGTGGGCGGCGTGGGCGACCAGGTCGGGCGACCCGTCGACCCGGCGCGGCTCCCCGGCGGTACGCAGGGCCCGCAGGTGCTCGCGCACCTCGTCGAAGTCGGCGTACCCCAGGCTGCGGAAGAGCCGGCTCATCGTGGCCTTGGAGACCCCGGCCAGGTCGGCGAGCTCGGAGGCGCGGTAGATCGCCAGGTCGTCGAGGTGCTCGAGCAGGGTGGAGGCGGCCCGCCGCTCCTGCGGCGAGAGCGCCGCGATCCGCCCGGCGATCCGCTCGTCGATGGGGGCACCGCTGCGCTCGCCACTCACTGCGCCACCTCCTCGACCGCCGAGTCGCCGTCGTCCAGCGCGTCGGCCACCGCGAGCACCGCGGCCTCGAACGCCTCCAGCGCCCGGGCGACGTCGACCTCGCGCACGTCCTCGCCCGGGTGGTGGCTGATCCCGTCGAAGCAGCGGACGAAGAGCATCCCGATGTCGGTCACCTGGGAGACCACCATCGCGTCGTGCCCGGCCCGGCTCCACAGCCCGAGCGGCGCGTGGTCGCCGGTGGCGGCGATGCCGCTGACCACGGCCTGGCGCAGCCAGTCGGCGGTGGGGGCGGCGGGCGCGGTGTGGGTGCCCACCACCTCAAGCGAGAGCCCGCGGGCGGTGGCGATCCGCTCCAGCTCGCCGTGCAGCGTCTGCCACATCGCGTCCCGCTCGGCGTCGGTGCCGGCGCGCAGGTCCAGGGTGAGCTCCGCCTCCCCGGGGATCACGTTGACCGCGCCGGGCCGCACCTCGATCCGGCCCACGGTGGCGATGCAGTCGGAGTCGCGCACCAGCTCCTCGATCCGGCTGATCATCTGCGCCGCCCCGACCAGGGCGTCGCGGCGCCGGGGGTACGGCGTCCCGCCGGCGTGCCGGGCCTCCCCGCGCACGGTGACGATGAACCGGCGCGCCCCGGCGATGGTGGTGACATAGCCGAGGCTGGCGTCGGCGGCCTCCAGCACCGGGCCCTGCTCGATGTGCGCCTCCAGGTAGCCGACCAGCTCCTCGGGCCGCCGGGCCGCCTCCCCGACGGCGTCCGGGTCCAGGCCGAAGGCGGTGAACGCCTCGCGCAGCGTGGTGCCAGCCGCGTCGCGCAGCTCCCACCACGACGGCTCCCACACCCCGGCCAGAGCGCTGGAGCCGAGCAGCGCCTTGCCGAACCGGGTGCCCTCCTCGTCGGAGAAGCCGACCACCTCCAGCGCGAACGGCAGCTCGGCTGCCCGCTCGCCCAGCCGCTCGGCGACCGCGACCGCGAGGACCACGCCGAGCATCCCGTCGTACCGGCCGGCGTCCGGGACGGTGTCGAGGTGGGAGCCGAGCAGCAGCGCCGGCAGTCCGGGCCGCGCACCCTCCCGGCGTCCGCAGACGTTGCCGGCGGCGTCCTGCCGGGGAGTGAGCCCAGCCTGCCGCATCCAGCCGGCGACCAGGTCGTTGGCGGCGCGGTGCTCGGGTGAGAGGTGGACCCGCTCGATCGCGTCGGGCCGCGCCGAGATCAGCGCCAGCTCGTCGCACCGGGCGAGCACCTGGGCGGCGTCGGCGCTCACGGGTAGACCTCGCAGGCGGCGCCCACCCCGCCCCCGGGAGTGACCGGTACGCCGGCGCCCCGCAGCACCTGCTCGAGCGCGGCCAGCGTGGTGAGCACGGCGTCCTTGCGGGCGTTGTGGCCCATCGTGCCGATCCGCCAGACCCGGCCGTGCAGCGGGCCGAACGAGGTGCCGATCTCGATCCCGAAGTCCTCCAGCAGCGCCGACCGGGCCCCGTCGCCGTCGACCCCGTCGGGGATCTCCACGGCGACCACGTTGTTCATCCGGTGCTCGGGGTCGCCGAAGACCTTCAGGCCCAGGCCCTGGACCCCGGCGAGCATCGCCCGGCCGTGCAGCTCGTGCCGGGCCACGGCCCACTCCAGGCCCTCCTCGACCAGCAGCCGGCCGCACTCGCGGGCGGCGTAGAGCATCGAGGTCGCCTCGGTGTGGTGGTTGAGCCGCCGGGGTCCCCAGTAGTCCATCAGCATCGCCAGGTCGAGGTAGTTCGAGGCGATCCGTACGCCCCGGGGCTTGTCGCCCTTCTCCACCAGACCCGCCTCCACGTGCCGCCGCCCCTGGATCACCGAGACCGCCCGCGACGACAGGGTGATCGGGGCGCTGCCGGACGGTCCGCCGAGGCACTTCTGCAGCCCGGCGGTCACCACGTCGAGCCCCCACAGGTCGGTGTCGACCTCGTTGCCGCCGAGCGTCGCGGTGGCGTCGCAGTAGAGCAGCACGTCGTGGCGCCGGCAGATCTCCCCGAGGTCGGCCAGCGGCTGGGCCATCGTGGTGGAGGTGTCCCCGTGCACCACGGCCAGCACCTTGGGCCGCACGGCGAGCACCGCCTCCTCGAGCTGCTCGGGGGCGAAGACCTCACCCCACGGCACCTCGATCGTGTGCACCTCGGCGCCTACCCGCTCCCCGATCTCGCGGAGCAGGTGGCCGAACCGGCCGAAGACCGGGACCAGCAGCCGGTCCCCGGGCTCGAGCAGCGAGACCAGCGCGGCCTCGATCCCGGCCCGGGCGGTGCCGTCGACCAGGAAGGTCTGCTCGTTGCCGGTGCGGAACACCTCGCGGTAGAGCGCCATCGTCTCGTTCATGTACGCCGTCATCGCCGGGTCGTACTGCCCGACCAGCGGCGCCGACATCGCCCGCAGCACCCGCGGGTCGGCGTTGATCGGGCCGGGGCCCATCAGCAGCCGCGGGGGCGGGTTGATCGAGCGCGCCTCGGCGTGGGCTGTCATCATCGGGAGTTGCTCCTCCGGGTCAGCTGGCGTCCCCAGCGGTGGTCTGGTCCGTCGGTGCGGCCGCGGACGACCGTCTGCACCACCCGGCCGGTGAGCCGTCGTCCGTCGTAGGCGGAGACGGGGTTGCGGTGGGCGAGCCGGGCGGCGTCGACCACCTGCTCGGCGTCGGGGTCGAAGAGCACCAGGTCGGCGTCGGCGCCGACGGCGATCCGGCCCTTGCGGTCCAGGCCCTCGCCGCCCTCGCCGCCCTCACCGCCCAGGCCGACCAGGTCGGCGGTGCCCTGCGACATCCACCGGCTGACCTGCTCGATCCCGATGCCGCGGAGCCGGGCCTCGTGGGCGACCGCGGTGAAGCCGACCTGGAGCCCGGCGATCCCGCCCCAGGCCTGCTGCAGGTCGCCGCCGCCGCGGGTCTTCTCCGCGACCGTCGCGGGCGAGTGGTCGGTGACCACCACGTCGATCACCCCGTCGAGCAGCGCGGCCCACAGGGCGTCGCGGTTCCCCTCGTCGCGGATCGGCGGGCAGCACTTGAACGCCCCGTCGCCGTCGGGGATGGTCTCGGCGGCCAGGCACAGGTAGTGCGGGCAGGTCTCGGCGGTCAGCGCCAGCCCCTCGGCCTTGGCGTCGGCGACCAGGTCGAGCGCGCGGGCGCTGGAGAGGTGGAGCAGGTGCACGCGCGCCCCGGTCTCCCGCGCGGTCCGGACGACCTGGGCGATCGCCGCGGTCTCCGCCTCGTCGGGGCGCGAGGCCAGGAAGTCGGCGTACGCCGGGCCGGGGCGCGCCGGTGCCCGGTCGAGCACCGCCGGGTCCTCGGCGTGCACCACCAGCAGCGCGTCCAGCCTCGCCACCTCCCGCATCGCGGCGGTGAGCTGGTCGGCGTCCAGGTGGCCGAACTCCTCGACCCCCGACGGGGAGAGGAAGCACTTGAACCCCATCACCCCGGCCGCCCAGAGCGGCTCCAGCTCGTCCAGGTTGCCGGGGACGGCGCCGCCCCAGAAGCCGACGTCCACGGCGACCCGGTCGCGGGCCGCCGCCTGCTTGGCGCGGAGCCCGGCGACCGTCGTGGTCGGCGGGACCGAGTTGAGCGGCATGTCGATGAGCGTGGTGACGCCGCCGAGCAGCGCCGCGGTGGTGCCGGTCTCGAACCCCTCCCACTCGGTGCGGCCGGGCTCGTTGACGTGCACGTGGGTGTCGACCACCCCGGGCAGCACGTACGCCGGCTCCGGCGCCTCCAGCACCAGGCCGTCGACCGGGTGGTCGTACGGCTCGATCCCGGTGACCACGCCCCGGTCGATCAGCACGGTGGCCGGGACCAGCTCGTCGCCGACCAGCACCCGCCGCCCGCGGACGGCGTCCGGGCCCGCCGGCAGGTCGCCCATCAGCAGAAGCCCGGAACGCCGGCCCAGGCCCGGGGCTCGTCGGGCTCCCCCTCGCGCTGCACGGTGGCCTGGATCAGCCCGTACGGGCGGTCGGCGGCGAAGAAGACCTCGCCGGGGTTGTCCAGGCCGAACGGCTCGAGGTCGACCAGGAAGTGGTGCTTGTTGGGGCAGGAGAGCCGGATCTCGGCGACCGCCTCGCAGGCCTCGAGCACCGCCTTGCCCATCTCGAAGATGGTCTGCTGCAGCGCCAGTGAGTGCACCCGGGCGAAGGTCTCCAGCAGGATCGTCTCGATGGCGGCGTAGGTGGCGTTGAACTCCTCGGCGCCCATCGCGGCGGCCGCCTCGGTCCGGTAGCGCCAGCGGGCGGTGACGCTGGTGGCGAGGATCCGGTCGCTGGTCTCGGGCAGCGTGGTGAACCGGTCACGCGGGAAGCCGGAGAACTCCGACCCGGTGGTCTTGGCGACCGTGCAGTCGGTGAGACCGGCAAGCACGAAGAGCTCGTCGCCGTCGGCCTGCACCACGGCGGTGCGGGTGGCCCGACCGGTACGCCGGAACGCGTGGTCGTGGCCGGTGCCGTCGACGGGGATCCGCTCCCAGGCGTACTGCTCGGCGGAGAGCAGCGTGCTCTCCACCCAGGCGGAGTCGCCGACGAAGTGCCGGGCCAGGGTGGCCAGGAAGGTCTCCGGCGCCGCGATCCCGTGCTCGCGGGCGAACCCGTAGACGGTGTTCTTCTGGCTGTCGGTGGCCAGCACGTGGCTGTTGTCGCCCTCGGTGTGGCAGGCGGCGAAGTCGCCGCGCAGCTGGGTGGTCACGTTGAGGTCGGTGACCTCGTGCACCGGGGTGTCCCGGTCGACCCGGACGAGGCGGCACTCGGCCTTGCCGTACTGGTTCGGTCCGAGGACCGCGTCTCCGAGCGCCATCTCAGCTCCCCCGGTAGGTGGTGTACGCGAACGGGCTCAGCAGCAGCGCCACGTGCAGGTGCGGCTGCTCGCCGGTGACCTCGAAGGCCACCTCGACGTGCGGGTGGAAGTGGTCCCGGTCGGCGGCCGCGAACCAGGCCCCGGTCTCGAACCGCAGCGTGTGCGGCCCCGGCGCCAGCCCGGGGTCGAACCGGATCCGCCCGTCGTCGTCGGTCTCGGCCTCGGCGAGCACGGCGCCCGTGGCGTCGGCGAGCCGGACCCCGAGGCCGGCGGCCGGGACCCCGAGCGCCGCGTCCAGCACGTGGGTGGAGCAGGTGGTGAGGTCCCGCGTCATGACAGGAGTCCTTCCAGGCGCAGCAGCGCGATCTCTGCGAGCTGACCGCTGGTCACCTCGAGCTCGGTGGCCGGGTCGTGGCCCAGCCGTTCCTCCAGCAGCGCGAGGATCTCCGCGGCGCTGCGCCCCGCGGCCCGGACCAGGAAGATCCGCCCGAACCGCTCCTCGTAGGCGCGGTTGCCCGCGCGCAACCGGCGTTGCAGCTCCTCGTCCTCGCGGTCCACCCCGGACTGCTCGCGGGCGGAGAGCTCGGCGCTCGCGCCACCCGGGTGCCGGTCCCCGATCCGCGGGTGGTCGGCCAGGGCGGCCTCTACCTCGGCGCCGGTCCAGCCGGCCGCCAGGGTCCTGGCCTGGTCGAGCAGGGCGGCGGCGCTGGCGTACGGGCGTGCGTCGACCAGCGCGCGCACCCAGGAGTCGACGTCCGCGCAGGTGCGCAGCAGGGCGCCGGCCTCCGCCGGGTCCAGGTCGTTGAGCTCATCGATCCGCATCGTCGCCTCCTCTCGGCCTGAAACTAGGTGGCCGATGTAAAGCGGAGCGGGAACGCGCGTTTCAGCGAGGTTACGGTTCGAGCGGCTTCGTCTCGCGGCGTACGGCGAGGTCGAGCAGGTCCCGATCCCGTCCGGGGGCGGCGACGAAGCAGACCCCGCAGGGCAGGCGGTCGGCGGTCTCGGTGGGGACGCTGAGGGCGGGCAGCCCACCCAGCCCGGCCAGCAGGGTGAGCCGCAGGGTGGCGGTGCGTACGTCGTCCAGGGGGGCGCCGAGCCGCGGGGCGACCGACGAGGCACTCGGGAGCACCAGCACCCGGTCGCCGACCAGGTCGCGGATCCGGTCGCGTGCGCCCGCCACCACGGCCTGCGCCCGGTCGGCGGCCTCGCGGGTCACGGTCGAGGCGGTGCGGAAGCGCCCGGCCACGTCGGGGCCGAGCGTGTCGAGCCGTCCCTCGACCCAGGCGCCGTGCTGCTGCCAGGCGTCCCACGCCTGGAGGGTGCCGAAGGCGTCGTGCCACTCGGCCAGGGGCAGCTCCCAGCTCTCCCGGCGGGCCTCGGGCACGGCTGCGGTCACCGCGCCGGCGACCTCCGGGGTGGCGAGCGCGAGCAGCTGCGGCACCACGACCAGCTCGTCGGAGCCGCCACTGGCGTCGGTCGGGGCGGGCAGCAGCACCTCCCCCACCCGCCGCAGCAGGTCGGCGTCCCGGGTCAGCCAGCCGACGGTGTCGAAGGAGGGCGCCAGGGGCAGCAGACCCTCCCGGGAGACCAGGTCGTGGGTGGTCCGCAGGCCGTACAGCCCTTGGTAGGCGGCGGGCACCCGGATCGAGCCGCCGGTGTCGGTGCCCAGGCCGATCGACGCGTGGCCGAGCGAGACCGCACTCGCCGAGCCCGACGAGGAGCCGCCGGGGATCCGGTACGGCGCCCTCGGGTTGGGCGCGGCGCCGTAGTGGGCGTTGGTGCCGGCCAGCGACCAGGCGAACTCGTCGGTGCGCGCGATCCCGCGGACGTCGGCGCCAGCGGCCAGCAGCTGCTCCACCACGAAGGCGTGCTCGGGCTGCACGGGTGCGTCCGCGAGCCATGCCGGGTTGCCGGCCCCGATGCGTTGGCCGGCCACGGCGTACAGGTCCTTGACCGCGACGCTGGTCCCCGTCAGAGCACCGGCCGCGGTGGCGGGCACCAGTGGGTCGCCGACCACCCGCCAGATCCGGGTGTCCAGGGCGGGCGGGGGTACGGCGACGTGTGCGGCGCTGACCGCCCAGCCGGAGTCGAGCCGGGTCCACAGCTGGGTCTGCTGGCCGCGCCCGCCGCGGGCGAGCTCGGTGACCGCGACCACCAGCGCGTGGTCGTCGTCGACGACCTGCACGTGGGTCTCGACGATCCGCCGGGCCGGGGCACCGCCACGGGCGCCGCGGAACTCGCTGATCGTCGCGTGGCCGACGAGCAGGCCGTGCGCGTCCCCGCGCAGCGTCTCCGGGCCGGGAGCGAAGAGCCGGTCGAGGGCCTCCAGGTCGTCGGCCATCAGCGCCCGCTCGTAGGCCCAGAAGGCGTCCATCAGGCCGTCGGGGACGCCCGATCGTGGCGGCGGGGTGCTGGTCACGCGCACACGCTAGGGCGCCCGTGTGACGTGCAGGTTTCGCCGCATCAGGCCTTCTGCTCGGCGACCCGGATCGCCTGCAGCAGCCGCTCGAGCGCCATGTTGCGCACGCTCTCGACCACCTCGGCCGGGTCGCCCTCGGCCTTGACCCAGTCGGTGGACTGCTCGCCGCGCGCCCACATCCCGATCACCGCGGTGCCCGCCGGGTGCCCCTCCTCCTCGCCGGGGCCGCCGGCGCCGGTGGTGGAGACGACGAAGTCGGCCTCGAGGGCCTTCGCGGCGCCGGCCGCCATCTGGGCGGCGCACGCGTCGGAGATCAGGGGTCCGGGCTCGACGCCGAGCAGGTCGAACTTCACCGCCGGCATGTAGGCGACGACGCCGCCTCGGCACCAGTCGGCCGCACCCTCACCCTGAGCGAGGGCGGAGGTGATGGCGCCGCCGGTCAACGACTCGGCTGCCCCGATGGCGAGGCCGTGCTCCGCGGCGAGCTCGGCGATCTGGTTGACGTACTGGGAGAAGTCTTCAGCCATGCCGGGCTCTTACCCGGGGTGGTGGTCGGTGATGCAGTACGCCGACCCCGCCGGGTCGCGCAGCTGCGTCCACTCCTCGTACTCCTCGGCGATCTCGGCGCCGAGTGCGACGTGCCGGCGCACCTCCGCCTGACGGTCGTCGCAGCCCAGGTCGAGATGAGCGCGCGCCGGACCGTCCGGCTCCTCCAGCCGTTGGAGCAGCACTCGCAGCGCGCCGATCCGGGGGATCCAGCGAAACTCCTCCTGCGGCGTCTCCGTCTGCCGCCAGGCGAGACCCAGGACCTTGCTCCAGAAGTCGCACTCGGCGTCGTACGTCGAGGCCGGGACGTCGAGGCAGATCTGGTCGACCATGCTGCGCCAGACGCCTCCCTCGTCGTCGCGCCAGGTCGCGGGTTCGGGTCGAGGTGGGGGCGCGCCTCCCTCTCCCCAGCCGCTGCACCCGCAGGTGGTCGTCGCCGGTCGGCGGGACCAGCGTGGCGAACTCGTCATCCTCGCCTCGGGTCGGCGAGAGGCCGTAGCCGCTGACGTCGCGCCAGAACCCGACCGTGCGCTCGAAGTCCGGTGCGGGCAGGTCGAGGAAGACGCTGAGCCAGGTCGGATTCATCTCGGGGACGGTAGCCTCGAAGCGTGCTGGTGCGGAAGTGTCCTTGTGGATCCGGAGCGGTCTACGACACGTGTTGCGGGCGGTTCCACCGCGGCTCCGAGCGACCTGCCACCGCCGAGGAGCTGATGCGCTCGCGGTACAGCGCGTTCGTCATGAACGAGCCCGACTACCTCTTCACCACCTGGCACCCGCGGACGCGGCCCGACCGCGTCACCCTCGACGACCCGACGGAGTGGACGGGCCTGGAGATCCTGGACGTCGTCGCGGGTGGCCCCGAGGACGACGAGGGGGTCGTGGAGTTCGTGGCGCGCTACGAGGGCGGTCAGCTGCACGAGCGGAGCCGGTTCGCCCGGCGGGCCGGGCGGTGGATGTACGTCGACGGGGACGTTGGCTAGAAGGGCATTCCGCCCAAAATGACGCGCGGCCGAGTCCCGCCATTGGTGGCGGTAATAGCTCAGAGTTCGACCGGCCGTCGCCACAGGATCGGCATAACCGTGTCGCGTAGCCCCGCAACCAACGCCGGGCATGCGTCGGCAACATGGACTAGTGCCGCCTCACAGACGAACGCGACGTTCGGATCCGAGAGCAGTTCAGCCAGCTGAGCTGTGGTCTGGGGTCGCGCCCCGGAGTTCGCCATGTTCTCAACGCACGCTGCAATCTCGTTGAGCGCGTCCCGATTCTCGTCATCGGCGTACCCGTTCAACGTGGCGTGGAACTCCGCCCAATCTGATACCGGCTCGGGGGGAAGCGACACTTTCGGGTTGCGCTTGAGTCTGTCTAGCGCCGCGGCTTCGGGGTTCAGGCGGCTGTACCTCGGATTGAAGTCCCTCAGCACTCCGAACCAACGCTGAATAGAGGCGGCGGTGTTGCGAGCTACGGAGGTCCCACCGAGGGCGGCGCGGAATCCGTCAACAATCAAGGTGGAGACGGCACTAGTCATGGCGACGGCGCCCGCGAACTGGCTGGCGATGACGAGGCCGTCTTGGGGTTCGGGCGCTTCGAGCAGCTTGAGCGAGCGCGTCACGAGTGGATGAAGATAGATCGGCTCTGTCGCCATGCCGTCGTCCACGATCTCGAGGGCCAGGGCGGGGCCGACCGGCACGACCGCTCCGAGCCGTTCAGGCGCGTCCTCGTCAATTGTGAGGACGAGGCTTGTCACGGCCTCCTTCTGGTGGGGCTGCGGCTCCGAGAAGTAGCGGCCTGCAGCGAACAGGAAGGTGTTGCGCCAGTGGGGCGAAGCACCGATCCGACGCAACTTTGGGATGGCATCCTCGAGCGTCCCGGTCGTCAATGCGAGCGCCGCCATCATTTCTTGCAGCGATCTCACCTCGTAGCCAAAGCCCCCGCCTGCTTGCGGCGTGATGAGAACCAGACGGTGCGTCGCGGCGGCGATGATTCGGTCGAGCAATCCCTTGTCAGCGTTCGACGGGTCGTATCCGGAGGCCTTCAACACGTGCCAGGCGGTGTCGCGCAGTTCCTCGGGCGACATCACCGAGTCAGCGCCGGTTGCGGTCTCTGCTTGTTGCTGCAGAGTCAGCCCGACCCTCCGATGCAAGTCCAGGACTACCTGCGCATAATCACGGAGGAGGGCGGAGTAGCCGAGCTCCTTGGTTTGCTCTCGTTGCTCGACGACCTTGTAGTAGCCCCAGAAAAGTGCGTAACGACTCGGTGAGAACTGCCGCGAGGTCTCAGCGATGATGGTCATAATTAGGACTTGCAACGGCGTACGCAGGAGATGCTGGAGGGCGTCGTCCTTTGAGGCGTCTTGTAGAAGTTCCACGACGCCGTCCCTGCGGGTCCGGTCGCTCGGTATCCGCACCCTCGCGACCCGTCGTCCGTACGCGAGGGCATCCTCGATGGTCAGGTCTGCAAGATCCACGCGCGAGAACATGGTCGAAGGCATGTCGTCCACGTAGCCGGTCGGGCGAGTAGTGACCACGACAAGCATGTCGGCGTCCTTCGATTCGGCTTCGGCGACAAAGGCTTCAACGTCGGCAACAAGGGTCTTACGGACCGATGGCTCGGTCACCTCGTCAAGTCCGTCAAGAACGATGAACGAGGGCCACGTTTGCAGCCACTTCCACAATGCCCACCGCGGGACGTCCTTCGATGCGACCTGCCGCGTTAGGTGACTCGCGATCCAGTGGAGAAGCGTGTAGTCCTCGTTTGCCGCTTGTGCGATCGCGAACTTCGCTAGGTCGACGCGAATCGGCCACCGTCGACTTGCCGGCAAAGCTCGACCCATCGACGTCAGCGCGCCCTTAGTGCCGTTTACTGCCGCTTGGTGTTCGTCGCCGAGATCGTCAGATTCTGCGACAAGCGCTGCCCGGTAGGCGTGCACAAGAAACTTGCTGACGGTGGTCTTGCCGTTGCCGGGAGCGCCCACAACGACCAAGTGCCGCGGCTTGTCGTGGGTCGTGATCGTCGGTTTTAGCATCCTGTCGCCGTGGTCGAGCGTGTACCGAATAACGCGCTCCGTGGAAGGCTCGTCATCCACTAGCACCGGCAAGTCAACGGCGACCTGCTCCACCGGCACGCCCTTGGTTTCGCCCCCCGCTTCGTCGAAGTAGACGTTGCGCTCATTGACCAAGGCCCATCGAGCATGGTCTCGTAGCGCACCGCCGATCTCGTCCTGTTTCAGATGCGTCGAAAGTTGCGTCAGGTCGGCAAGCACGTCCCCAGCGGTCAGGAACCCGTCAAACGCGCGGCGCACGCCCTCGTGCGCGTCAAGGAGACCGTCGATCTGGTATCCGTCCCAGATGCGCCATGCCCGGAGATTTCGCATACGGTCGCGTCGGGCCTCGCGCTCCTTGCGTGCCGCCAACTTGTCATGGCCGCTCAAGTGGTCTTCGGCGGTCGAGTCATTGAGTCCATTCAGGTACCTCTGAACGGCGGCAACGACAGTGTCGAAGCCGCCCTTGTCCTGCGTCGGGGTCAGCGGAACGTTCGTCACGAACACCAAGTAGTTCGGCACGTCGCCGCGCTTGGTGTCGGGGCTTGACCATTCGACAAGCTCCGTTCGGATCTGCTCCCGAACCCATGCGGCGTCCTTCTTGGGGCCCTCGAGCGTCGCCTTGTGCTTGACCTGGAACATCGTGGTGCCATCCCACGACTCGGAACCGTATTGGTCGTTGGCCGTCCAGACGACCACGCCTTTGGCGAGCATGTCGCGGCCACCGTCGCGCCCTCGTCCCATGGGGCGCACGTGCGCACCGAGGACCCTGATGGCAAGTGCGGCGGCACAGTCCTGAAAGCCAAACGGCCCCAGCCGCTGAAGGTCGTATCTCAAGCCACTCTCCCATCCCCGGTCGGATGACATCTTCGCGCAAACCACTGACGACACCATCGAAGGCGAAGCTGCGACACGCCGTTGAGCCGAAGAACCACTGGCGGCGCATGCCAGGCAGCGCGGCTTGCCCGGAACCGCCAGACCGGCTGCCGATGTTGTCTGCACGGACGTCATCGCGATCTACGACCTTCCCGTACCAATCTGGGTCACCCGCGCCACGCTGGGAGCCACGTATCCGAGCGGGTACGAAACGGTCCGATTCGACATCGTGATGCCGGTGGATCATCCGCCCGTCGGCGCGGCCCCAGCGCTTGAGGCGCTCGACCAACCCGACGCGGCGCGCGACCGCGACGGCGAGCTAGTCGTGTGGACGCAGGAATACGGCGCCTTCATCCCCGAGTCGTTGCGACCTGCAACGGCTCTGCTACGCGTGGTAGTGACCGGCGTCGAGGCCGCAAAGCATCCAACGAGGACTTGGGCAGGCCTCGACGATCGCCTCGTCGAAGTCATCGCCGCCTGGTTCGACCAGGTTCGCACTTGGGTCGAGGTGCTAACCGGCCCAGGACCTCGACCCACAACACCGCGTTTACGACGCCGAGGCCGTCGCGCCAGGGTTGAACTTCATCTCCCCGCCGCACGACGGGAGTCTCGCGTTGACGATTACCACTTCGCGCATTCGGCCGGTACGGGCCCAAGAATGGCGAATGGTCATGGCGGCGGTACGTGACGGGCGCGAGGTCCCGCTGGAGGAGTTGCTAAGCCGGGACGCCCGTGCTGCGCGCGCGTGGCTCCAATCGCCGCGCGATCATTGACGCTGCGACGGCGGTCGAGGTCTTGCTAGCGAGGGAAGTCACATCACGTGCCGACGAATTGCCGAAGCCTCAAGTCCAGCGCCTTGGCCGTAAGCCAATGTTCGGCACACTTATCGACATCGCCGAGGTCTCAGGTTTGGCCTTCGCGGTTCCCTTCGCGCAGTTGCGTGAGCTAAACAGCGCTCGCGTCGAGGCTGTCCACCATGGCCGAGGCCGAAGCGCGTGGGAAACCGCCAACCTAGTTCAGATCGCGACTGACTTCCTGGGCACCCACGGTCCGTACCGCCGCTCGGGAGTGTCAGAGCCCGACGGCTCCGAATGGGTGATTCATGACGAAACGGTCTCGCACACCCAAGGTCCAGCAACTTAGCCCTGAGGTGCGCCCTATCGCCGGGGTTGAGTGCGCAGGTCCGGCGAAGTTAGTCGCCAAAAGATGGTTCCTCGATGTCGAGCCCTCGCCTCATCTCCACGAGAAACAGACGCTCATTAGTGTCGTACTGCCGCCACTCAGCAGCAGATGCATCTTGGGGCTGCGTCTCCAGTGCCCTGGTGAGCGCGTTGTACATCCCCCGTGCTTGTAAGTGCGATTCGGCCGAGCCGAACGCCTCAACGACAGCAAGACGGCTCAGCAATTCCTTCGACGCCGTCCCATGCTTGGCTGAAGGGTATGGCGGGTACCTGAACTCATTCTCAAGCTCGGTCGCCTCAGTCAAGAACCCCAAATAGGCCGACTGAAGACGCTCTTCCCCGCGTGTCTCCGCCGCATCGTCCAGTGCCTGCTTGGTAGTCGTGAGCGAGACAAGCCCACCGATCACGCTTCCTGCAAGTGCCGCGCTGGCCGCGATCGCCGCCACCTTTAGTTCGATAGTTGCCACACGTGAGGGTTTCACACGGGTTCTGTTTCGCTTGCGCCGGTGCGGCCATGGATCATGCTGCGCCCTTCCGCCGCCTGTAGGAGACAGGGACGCGTGTACTCAAAGACGTGACTGCTCCTCACGAGGCGGCCTGCCGCGTCATTGCTTTGATTTCGGCACGCGGAGGCATCTCCCTCGGGCACGATCGCTGACATGGAGATACTGCTGGGCCTCGCGCTGCTCGCCGTCTTGATCTGGGCTGTCGACGCTCCCCGAATGTTGGGCCGGTTCTGCTCTTTGGAAGTTAGGCCACTTCGGTGTTGGTCATTGTGCCGTGTTCTCGGCTCGTGCTGAGGGAAGTGTCGCGATGCCGGTGTCCTTGAGTCGGTAGGAGCTGCCCTTCAGCGTGAGGACGTCGGCGTGGTGGACGATGCGGTCGATCATGGCCGCGGCGACGACTTGGTCGCCGAATACGTCGCCCCAGCGGGCGAAGGGCAGGTTGCTGGTCAGGATCAGTGAGGCGTGTTCGTAGCGTGAGGACACGAGCTGGAAGAAGAGGTTCGCGGCGTCTTGCTCGAAGGGGATGTAGCCGACCTCGTCGACGATGATCAGCCCGTAGCGGCGTAGCCGGGCCAGCTCGTTGCCGAGTCGTCCGGTGGCGTGGGCTTCTTGGAGTCGGGTGACCCAGTCGGTGGCGGTTGCGAACAGCACCCGGTGTCCGGCGTGGGCGGCCTTGATGCCCAGTCCGATGGCCAGGTGGGTTTTCCCGGTCCCGGGCGGGCCGAGGAGCACCAGGTTCTGGGCGGCGTCGATGAACGTCGCGGTGGCCAGGTGGGCCACGACGTCACGTTTGAGGGCGGGTTGGTGCTCAAGGTTGAAGTCCTCGAGCGACTTGCGTCCGGGGAACCCGGCGGCACGGATGCGGTGCTCTGCCCCGGCGGCGTCGCGGGCCGACACCTCTCGTGACAGCACCGCTGCCAAGTACTCCTCGTGGGTCCAGGACGCCTCCCTCGCTTGGTCGGCCAGCCGGGTGGCGGCTTCCCGGATCCGGGGCGCCTTCAACGCCCGGGACAGATACTCGATCTGCTTGACCGACTCCACGGACGCGCTCGTCGCGGCGGCGGAGCTCTTCTTGGTGGGCATCAGGCCACCTCGCCGTTGGTGTCGTCCAGTCCGCCCTGGTCGGGCAGGTCGACACCGAAGGCGGTGTCGTAGTCGGCCAGGTCGCGCAGCAGGTCACTACCGGTCGGTGCCGCCGGACGCCCGTAGTCCTCACGCATCCGTCGAGCGGTGTCCACGTGGGCCGGGTCGGTGATGGTCGCGGCAGTGCCCCAGCTGCGGGCATGGTTGGCCACGACCTGGTCCTGGCAGGTGACCTGCACGGTGGACAGGTCGGCATGGACCTCGACCATCCGTCCGATCACGGTCGGGTCGACGGAGTAGTCGTTGCCGGCGACCCGGACGTAGTAGTCGCGTGGCAGCCGGACCCGGGTGTGGAACCCGGTCGCGGGTGGCATCGGGGGCAGAGCCAGCATCGCGGCCCGGTCGATCGCTGCCAGCTCGGCGGGGCGGCCCCCGAGTCGCCGCACGGTGCGGGCGTTGGCGACCGGGAGCCAGGCGGTGAGTTGGGTGTTGAAGTCCGCGGGGCTGGTGAAGGTCCGCCCGGGCAGGAACGAGGTTTCCAGGTAGCGATTGGCGCGTTCCACGATCCCCTTGGACTCAGGGTCGAACGGTTTGAGCTGCACGATCCGGGTGGCCAGGGTGCCGCAGAACCCGGCCACCCCTTCGGCGTAGCGGTTCCGGCGCCCGATGCCTGCCTCGTTGTCCCAGATCAACCTGTGCGGCACCGCACCGAGCTGGGTCAACAACAGCTCCCACATGCCGGCCAGCAGGTCACCGGTCGTACGCGAGGGCAGCATGGTCGCGGTGATGAACCGGGAATACGAGGACACGATCACCAGCACCGGCGGGGCACCAGATTGTCCTGGACCCAGCGGGATCATGACCGGTGGGAACCACAGGTCGCACTGGGCCTGATCGCCGGGCCGGTACTCCAACCGGTCCGCAGGGTCGCGGGGTGCGTAGTCGACCCGCAGCACCGCGACCTGTTTGCGGAACCACGACGTCGACCCTTGCCAGCCCACCCGTTCGGCCAGCACTGAGGCCGGCATCGTCGGGAACTCCTTCAACAGTTCCCGCACCCGCGGCTCGTAGACGTCGAACACCGAGGGCGCCTTCGGTCGGACGTACCGCGGCGGGGCAGGGGAGTTCACCGCCCTCGTGACCGTGTCCCGGGCGATCCCCAGATGCCTGGCTATCGCCCGGATCGACATCTGCTCCTGCGCATGCAGACGCCGGATCTCAGCCCAGTCCTCCACTGTCATCACCCAATCCATCGTGGTCGGGTGGCCTACTTTTCGGAGAGCGCTACTGGCCTAGATTTCGAGGAGCGTCGACATGGGCGACGCGCAGTAGCCGAGATCGCACAGAGCCGAGGCGCGGGTCACGCGCCGCGAATCGATCGTCGTCTGCCTCGAAGGGAACGAGCCTGTTCGAGATCGAGTCACAGTTCCGCGATGAGATTGACAGGTCTGTTCAGCGTGATCTCAGTCCTCGATCTGTCGCGCCAGAACTTCGTCGAGTTGAGCGAAACGCGTCCGCAGACCATCTGCCTCCATCCCCTGTCGGCCGCGGCAGGGAAGCATGGTCACCGCGGACGCAGCAACTGGAAGTGGCGGGCGAGTGGTACCGAGCCGAGAACCTTCGCGCCTTATTCGCCCGCCACGCGAAGGTGTCGGAGTCCGGCACCGAGATCCGGCTACCGGCCGTCCTCGTTCCCGATGCCGCCAACCCGCACGATGCCCAGGCCGTCGCAGTGTTCGTCGATGGCCTCCACGTTGGGTACATGGAGCGCCCGGATGCCAAGAGGTACCACCGGCACATCGTGGGATTGCCCGGCGGCGAGCTTGTCGTGGCCTCACGACAGTGGCTCAGGGCGTCAGCGGACGACACCTGGGCGCGGGTCACCCTGTCGTTGCCCCTGCCGGAGCATCTCCAGTGCCCGAACCCGTTCGGGCGTGACTGCGTCAGCCTCCCTCCCGGCTCAACGATTCAGGTCACCAAGGAAGAACAGTTCATGGAGCACCTGATCGACCTCCTCGACAGGTATGGCAGCGACACAGTGGTCGCAGCGTCCCTTCGATCCGTCATCGAGAAGCGGCCACGCTCGTCCGTAGAGGTTGTAGCGGTCGACATCGACGGACAACAGGTCGGTGTCCTGTCGCCGACGCAGACCGCAAACTTCATGCCGCTCGTTCGGAGAGCCGAGGCAGAAGGCAGGCAGGTCTATTGCCGAGCTTCCCTGCGCGGCAACACGTTGAAGGCCGACGTCGCGCTCCACGCCCGGAAAGCACACGAGCTCGACGAGACAGAGTTGCAGGAACTTTTCGAGACTCGTTCCAATTGAGCAGGCAGCATCACACGCGCGCTGCATGAGACCAAGGTTGCTTCTGCCCGACTTGAGCTTGAGTGCTCGTGCCACCCCGCCCGGGAAGAGCTCACACCGTCGCTCGCCGCCGCCCTGACGTCGCGCCACTCCAACCGTCGTTCAGCTGCCTCAGTCGTCGTGACTTGAGCAGACCAAAGCGGCCGTTCTACCCCGTACGTACGCTCGCGCGTGTCTCATGTTCGACGCCCTCTACGTCGTGCCACGTGACCACGCACATTGCCTGCGTTCGGGAGCCGAGCGCCTGAATCAGCGGAAAGGAAACCGAGCCACGCGGAGGAAGCAGTTCGATGTGCTGGCTTGCAGTCCTGCCGAGGTCGAAGTCGTCGACGACGGCGCCCGCTCCGTCTTCGAACCGCAGCGATATGTCCGAGACGGGCGTCGGCAACGTACTTTCTATGACCAGACGCCAGCGGCGTCGTCTGCGCGGCCTCCCTCGTTTGTCAGTCACGGACGATTCCGAGACCTCAACGCGGGGCCATAGCCCTCGTTCGAGCACGTCCCCCCCGTTATTCGCGGTGACATTCGCCAGTGTCTCCGGCTTGCGCGGCGCGACGTCGCGATCATCAACAGGTGCAGTAAGGCCGGCGTCAGCTTCCCTCCTTTGCTTCCTCGCGAGGAAGGTCAGGACCAAATCGATCTCACGTCGCAGCTCGTCAGGAGTCGCGTACGACTTAACGAGTGCTTTCGAGTACAAGCTCCCGATGTACTGGTCTAGGGCCTGTTTCTGAGTCAGACCAGCAGGAGTTGTTATGGGGGGGCGCGGGCACTCGTTCCGCAGCACGGCGACGTCACGCCCCAAACCAAGCAGAAGGTCGATCTCTTCTGCCGTCCCCGACGGGAAGTCGCGGGTCGGCGTTCCCATCCGGTCGCTGAAAACCACCAAACCGGCGTCAGACTCGTCGACGATCTGCGCGTTCAGGACGGCCTGTGCATAGTCGCCGACGCTGGCAGCGGCATTGTCTTTCCAGTCCACAACGCTGAAGTGCACCCCGTAGATTCGGCCGTGGTCGGCGTTCCACGAGCGGGTTTGGTCCAGGATGATCTGACGGTGATTTCTGTCGAGATCGCTCGGAGAAGACAGGAGGATCTGCGTAACCAGGGCGCTGTATGACACTCGGACCTCCGTACTGACGATTGGACGCTGGACGGGCGCCGAGCGTTGGCCACTCCAACCCATTCTGACAGCGCGCCGCTCACAACTCATGGGGGTTGCCCCACTTCGCCGCGAGCGGGGTCCCTTGCTCCTTCTCCCCATCCTCGACGGCCACGGAGTGCTCCCGCCTCACTGCTCGGGTGCCACGTCAGTCAGGCTCTCGCTGAGGACAGAGGCAAGTGAGACTGGCTGTCTGTGACGCCACGGTCGACGCCCCGCTAGCTGTGATGCCCAGCCAGGTTGTTCAACCTGGTGATGGGTGAGGTCTTCCCGATGGCCGAGTGGGGCCGGTGGTGGTTGTACTGGTGGACCCATGCTGGCAGAGCGGCGAGTCGGGCGGACTCGGAGTTGTAGAACTTCTTGAACGCCCAGCCCTCGGCCAGGGTGCGGTGGAAGCGTTCGATCTTGCCGTTGGTCTGGGGTCGGTAGGGGCGGGTCTTCTTCGGCGTGATGCCGAGGTCGGCGCAGGTCTCGCGCCAGAGGTTCGATTTGTAGCAGCTGCCGTTGTCGCTGAGCACTCGCTGCACGGTGACCCCGCGTTCGGCGAACCACGCGACCGCGTTCTTGAGGACCGCGGCGGCGGTCTCCTTGGTCTCGTCGTCGTGGGCCTCGACGTACGACGCGGGAGTGGTCGTCGATGACGGTGTGCAGGTAGCAGGTACCGATGAGCGGGCCGCGGTACTTGTTGCGGGGTTTGTCCGGTGTCGCGGCGCGGTTCTTCTCGCCTTGCTGCCGCCCGACGTAGCGCCAGCCGCCGCCGTCGGGGACCTTGCCGAGCTTCTTGACGTCGACGTGGAGCAGGTCGCCGGGCCGCTGGTGCTCGTAGCGGCGGATCGGCTCCCCGGTCGCGCGATCGAGGTGGGTCAGCCGGTTGAGACGGCAGCGGACCAGGACCGCGTGCACGGTCGAGGACGCCATGTTGAGTCGGTCGGCGATCTCGACCGGGCCGAGTCGCTGTTTCCAGCGCAGGTGCACGATCTTGCGCACCATCGGTGCCGGTGTTCGGCGCGGCTGATGGTGTGGTGCCGAGGACCGGTCGACCATCCCGGCCGGGCCCTCGGTGCGGTAGCGCTCGGCCCACTTCTTCGCGGTGCGCCACGAGACGTCGTAACGCTCGGCCGCGCGAGCCGGTGGCCAGCCGTGGTCGACGATCAGGCGGGCGAGTCGGAGTCGGGCGCGTGGGGTCAGTGCTGCGTTGGAGTGGGTAGCGTGGGCCACGAAGGTCTCCTTCGGTGCGGAGCGGTTCCTAGATAGCTCCACTCCACACCGGGGAGGCCTTCGTTCATCTACAGATCAGATCGTGTCGTCGCACGATCTCGACCAACGTGCCTGGGCATCACAGCTAGCAGACCGCGTCACACCGTCGCGGGAGCCGTCACGCTCGTTGGTCCAAGCTCGAGCTCGGCTGTGGCGGACATGCACGGGGCGCCCAAGTGTGTTCACCATCAGGCCGCGCATCTGCTTCTCACGCCAGCGTATTCTCGGAGCACCATCTCGCAGAAACCCTCCTACAGTGTCCGGATCGGGCCTCTCGACCAGCCCTGGTGTCGGATACTCATGGGGTGCCCCAGATCCGCGCCATCGTGTTGGACTCGAATGTGTTCGGCAGGAGCGCCCAACCCAACGTGAAGACGATCGAACAATGGGTTGACGCGTGCTCGCAGCATGAGGCAGAGCTATGGCTCTCCGAGATCGTCGTCCATGAACTGGCCCAACATGCGGTCGAAGCTCATGAGAAGGCGATGAACGCGTACGACGCACATCGCCGCGCTATGGAGAAGTGGGGCATCGAGGCAGCCGGCCCGATGTCGGCTATCGACACCGACGACCTCTCATCGGCCATAGAGGGCGCGGGGGCTGTCATCGTTCCTCTCGAAGGCGCCGATGCGAGAGACGCACTGCTAGATCAGGTTCTTCTTCGAGGCGCGGGCCAGCGTAAGTCGGGCGTCAAGACGGGGGCCGCCGACAGCGCTTGGGTGCGTTCCGTGGTCGCCTATAACGGCGGTGACAGCGACGGCCTGATCGTTGTGACTGCGGACAGCCACGCACTCGAACAGACTTGCGCGGACGTCGGCGTCGAGGTTCCGAGGCATGCGAAGAATCTCGGTGAACTCAGGCACCTCCTCGACGAATCGGAGACCGCAACCGAACCGTGGCTTTCGCTCTTCAGGGACTGGGTTCAGGACCATTTCGTTATCTCGTCACACGGGCGGAGCACTGGCACTCCCGGCGAGGATCTCGAGTCGCTCGCGGATCTTGGCTCTCGGAATTGGTGGGATCTACCGAATCTGCCGGACGACGGCTATGAGGCGTGGGAGCAACAGGATGTCACAGTCAGCAATGTCCAAGCCGCGGAGATCTTGGGTGATGTCGAACATGATCGTTGGTCCGAAAGTTTGAGCGCTCGTGTCGAGCTGCAGGTGGACGTCGAAGAGCAGTACGCCCGGCAAGATGCATCCGGCCACCATGTCGAGTACGCCGCACGCACATACCCCGCTCGCATTCGTGGAACCTTGCAGGCATCCCTGGACGACGAGTCGTTCGACTTCGACGGATTGCTGGAAGACGTTGAGTTTGCGACCGTCCTTTCGACCGAGGTCGACTGGCAATCGATGTAGGGCCCGTCGCCCGCAGTCGTTAGCCCGAAGGCGCCGGGGGACGACTGCGTCTATCCCCCGCGAGTCGCGTCGGGAGGCGCGGGTGCGCCGGGCGTTGTCGGGTCAGATGCTGAACGAGAAGTAGCCTCCGGCGCCGTAGTCGTAAAGTGAAACCGAGCCATTGGACTTCACCGTGCCATTGAAGTGACAGCCGGCCCCGTAGTCATACCCAGAGAACTTGGCCCCCTCAATCTCAAGGCTCACGTGCGCTCCTTCCCCGTAGTCGTACAGGCTGTATTGGGTGCCCTGGAGACGCCCCGAGAAGTGCGCGCTGCGGCCGTAGTCGTACGCGCGCACGTCGGAGGCTGTGATTGTGGCGCTCATGGATGTGTGTCCGCCCGCGCTGTAGTCGTACACGCTGCCTGACGCCTTCTCCGTAATGATGCGCGCGGCAACGTAGGCCACCGACCTACGAGTTCCTGGATCCATCACTTCCTCATTTCAGATGTCCGAGCTTGAGCGGGTATCTCAGACATCGGCGGGTCCGCCCTCGTCTGACCTCGTCACAATCGTGACGACACCCACCGACAGTTCGGCTCGGCTCCGTACACCCCAGAGTCGAGACCGGCAACGCCGTCACGGAAGCCGTGCGTCCTTCCCCCGCTTGCCGGCGCACCTCGAAACGTACTCAACTGCCGATGAGCGGGCGGTCGAGCCCAGATGTAGGAGAGACTGCCGCTGTGCATCCCTATGACCCGCTGCGGTTCCACGGGACGGTGGTCTGGCTGACCGAGGAGCAGGGCGGGCGACGCACTGGCCCTCCCGTGCCGACAGGTGACCGCGACTACGCCGCTACTGGCTTTGTCCCGCCCCTCACCGTCATGACGGGTCTCGCCTCGCTTGTCGTTCGACCGATGGAGCCGGGCGCTTGGCGCTCACCCGCAGACGCGGGATGGGTCGTCGGAAATTTCCGGTACCCCCACCAGATGGTGGCGGGGGACGTGATTGTGGTGACCGAGGGCCCGCAGTCCGTCGGGTACTTTCACTTCGAGTCGGTGGACTGACGAAACGCCCGCTCATACCGTGAAGAGTGCGTCTTACCGCCGCCTATCCCTGTCGGGGAAGCTGCCTCACGGGACCGTCGGACCCCGGCCCGGGATCCACAACGAGCATCCCGCGAGCTGTGCGCTTCCATGTCTGACCACTTGCATCTCGGAAGTAGACCTTCGGGAGAAGCGCGTCGGGGACCCAGTCATTGGTGCTAAACGGCTCGACAAAAATCCACTCCGCCGTGGCCCCCGGTCCGACCGCACCAATGTCAGCCCGAATCGTGTTCCCGTCGGCGGGGCTGACGAAGTCGACGAAGACCTCATACACGGCAGCATCCGACGCGTTCCTGACTCGGATCGATGGACAAGAGGGCTGAGCGAAGGTCGCGCCGTCCCAATCTGACTTCCATTCCGCCCAACACGTCACGCGCGACGCTTGCTCGCGCCTTCGATCATTCGCCGCTTCGCGGCGATCGCGCTGGCCCTGAGCGAGGAGGAACAGCGACGTTCCGATTGCCACGAGGGTTCCTGCAGCGCTGATGGGCTCCAACCATTCGTTCATGGGATGACGATCTCGCAGGCCACCGACATTCCAACTTCACATGCGCCCAGGACCGCGTCTATCCGCTGACGTCGCCGGATCCCGCGCTCACCAGCAGTGGAATTTGTCGATCCGTGCCGGGCGGCGACGAGTGACCCGGGTCCGTCGGCGGCGTCGCGATGTCGGTGACGAGGTCTAGGTTCGCAACGTGAGATCCCAGACGTTTCCGGTTCCTGTTGACCCGCGCGTCGCGCTGATGATCGCTGGGTTCGAGTCGGCGGGCCAGCCGATCTCGATGACACCTGAGCGGTTCGCGTCTCTTACGGACACGTGGGTGGTGACCTCGCAGACGCCGACGGAAGTCGCAGGCCTCCTGTCTGTCACTCGATCGCTGTACTGCCACGGCTTCTACGTGTACGAGTTCGCAACCGTCGCGGTACAGCAGGCGTTTATCGCACTCGAGGCCGCGCTCGCGCATCGCCTTAGCCGTCCGAAAGACGCGCTTGGGGACCTCATCATTCGAGCTCACAGACAAGGACTGCTCGACGCGACGGCATTCGAGTCTCTCGACGAGGGCGCTCGTCGGCTACGTAATGGGTTCAGTCATGCGCGGGTGCAGCAGGTCTGGACATTGGGAATGGCAGCGCCCGTCATCGCCCGTGTCTTCGCGACAGTCGCCACGCTCTGGCCTGAGACAAACTCCAATTCAAGCTGACCGACGCACCGAACTCGCCGAGGCGAGCCTCGTCGACGGAGCTAGTGCACGTGTCACGGTTGCTAGCCGATGAGAGAAGGGCGGGACGACAGAGTCCGCGGCACCGCTGGAGTGCCCGCGTCATTCCCCGCGTGCCAGACACAGGCGCATGGAGTCAGAAACGTACGCATCTTGACATGAGCAACGCACTCGTCTGCCACGGTCCGTGCGCAAATCAGAACCGACCGTTTCCAGTGCACGTCCAGGTCAGCGGTGTCGGCCTATGCCCATAAGCCCGTAGATGATCAGGGCCATCAAACCGGCGGTGATGGCTCCCGCGACCATTCCCGCCCACACGTTGTCGAAGACAACGAACCCCATCAAGACACCAACGACGAATGTGGCACCAACGCCTGCTCGAACACCTGCCCAGGCGCCAGTCGACAACCGTTGTCCATCACCCATGATGTACGGGTTCCTCACTCACGAGAGCGTTCGTCAACAAACTCGTCATCCTTGCAGGCCGGGGATGCGCCGACAGCGCCTTCAGTCACGGAAGAGGTACCTCCACGGAGGCCCTCGTAAACGCTCACCACCCCAAGTCGTCTCCATCCGGATGCGCCGATCAGTGCGTCTTACCGCCGCCTGTCGGACACGCGGATCTTCGGAGGATCCGTTGTGCTGCTCTGCTCAAGACCCCTGCAGACAACAACGCGCGTTGCCGCGTCGCTGTCGGCGGGTACTGGCACGCTGGCCCGCATGGGGGAACAACGCCAACCGCTGTTCGATGATTTCGGGCGTACCGACGCCACGCCGTCGACCCACCAGGAGTCCACCTTCGAGTTCCTCAACCGCATTGCGGGTGCCTACTGGGAGCACCCTCGTGCCCTCATGCAGAAGTGGCTCGACCGAATCCCCAGCGAGCCGGAGCACAACGACCTGCGGCAGCGGTTCCGGTCCCGCGACGACGAGCAGTTCCGCAGCGCGTTCCTTGAGCTCTACCTGCACGAAAGCCTCGTAAGGGCTGGGTACACCGTCACGATTCATCCCGAGGTTCATGGCACCAGGCGCCGCCCGGATTTCCTGGCAGAGCGCGATGACCTCGGGTTCTTCGTCGAGGCCATCGCGCCCGGCTCGACTCCAGCCGAGAAGGCGGCGGCGCAACGCCGAGCCGCACTCTTCGACACGGTCAATCGGTTGGGCGACCCCAACTTCATGCTGTGGCTGGACGAGCTCGAAGAGGGGGCCTCGCCGCCCGCCTCAGCACGCCTTCGGAAGGACCTCCGACGCTGGCTCGCGGAGCTCAACCCCGATGTCCCGTGGGATGCGGACGCCGCTCCGATGCGTCGGTGGGAGCACGATGGCTGGGCGGTTACGTTCCGGGCGGTTCCGAAGAAGCCCGAAGCCAGAGGCACGACGCGCAACGACCGGGCGATTGGTATCTACGGGCACACGGGCGTCGACTTCATCGATGGCGCACCGGCGATTAAGAAGGCACTAGCGACGAAGCACCACGAGTACGGGAACCTCGGGGCGCCATTCATCATCGCGGTCGGCACGTACATCCACGACAGGGACCGCTGGCACAGCGGCAACGCCATGTACGGGCACGTCGCCGTGCAGATTGGCGAGGCGCCCGACGGTTCGATGGTGACCCGGGAAATCCGGCAGCCGGACGGCTACTTCGGCACGCCACCGGAGTGGACCAACCGCAACGTCTCTGGCGTTCTCCTCGTGAATCAGCTCATGCCGTACCACGTTCAACGAGCGGAGACGATCCTGTGGCGACACCCGAACCCGGTCCACCAGCTTCCCGAAGCGGTCGGGTTGCCGGGCGACACGCTGAGCCTTGCCGGCAGCACGCTGGTTGAGATCTCAGCGCCGACGAGGGCGGACCAGTTCTTCGGGCTCCCGGACCCTTGGCCACCTGGCGAGGCGTGGCCTGACGACGAGTAGGCCCGCGATAGATCGAGCGGCTCGAAGGGGTGATTGCTTCGTCCGCCAACAGCAAGCGTGTACTGGCGCCATGCGTCATCCCGCCGCGAGCCGGACGCACTCATCTGCCGAGATGCGTGCGATGGACGTACCTCCTGCGAGGTGTCGACGTGAGTAGGGTCGCCGCATGGGGCTGACCGACGTCGAGGTCGCGATCTCGGCGGCCCGGGCAGGCGCCGACGTGGTGGCGCGCAACTACGGATCCGAGCACGTGCGTTTCGCGAAGACTTCCACCGACTTCGCCACCGAGACCGACATCGCCGCGGAAGAGGTGATCGTCGGAGTTCTGCAGAGGCATCGCCCGGCCGACGCCCGCACCGGCGAGGAGTCGGGCGATTCCGGATCGCGCACGGCGTCGCGGCGGTGGCTCATCGATCCGCTCTGCGGCACGTTGAACTTCGCGGCCACCACGCCTCTCCTGGCGGTCAACGTCGCCCTCATCCAGAACGGTAGGAACGTCGCCGCCGCCGTTGCCGATCCGATAGCCGGCGAGCTGTTCTGGACCGATGGGTCCCGCACACTCGTCCGCCGCAGTGACGGCACAGAACAAGCCCTCGAGCCGAGTCCGGCTTCCGCCCTGCTCGAGATCAACTGCGACGGACCGTTGGATCGACCATTCGTTGGCGGCCAGCTCGTCCACGATCGCCGGGTTCGAGCCGCCTACGGCCCCAGGGTCATCTCGTCGACGCTGGGTGTCGCCTGGGTCGCCGCAGGTCGCAGAGCCTCCTACATCTCAGACGGCTCATTCCGGAACAACGTCCACTTCGCCGCGGGAATCGCGATAGCTGAGGCCGCCGGCTGCGTCGTCACGGATCTCGCGGGCGACCCACTGCACACGGGGCGCGGTCTCGTCATCTCGGCGGACCCGACCACGCACGTGCAGGTTCTGGCCCTGGTGCAGCCGCACTTGTCGGCCCTCGTCACCGGAGTCTGACGGGTGCGCTGCGCCTGCCAAGACCAAGAGACCACGAACGCCCGGATCTGCCGCATTGAGTGCGTCTTACCGCCGCGAATGGGCCCGGGTTCGCGCCAACCACGTCAACGCCCCCACGCTCTCCCAGGACCCGGGAGTCAGGCCTCGTGCGGCGTCGCGGGCGGCCGCGTACAGGATCTCGACCTCGGGGCATTGGGCTTCGGTGACGGGCATCGTCTCCCCCGGACCTGCCATGCTGCGGCATGACGTACGACCGGCTGTGGGAGCGCCTGGTGGAGTTCCTGAACGACTGGGGCACGGCCACAGCGACCGAGCCCGGGCGGATCACGCTCACGTTCGCGCACCCTGACGACTCCACCAGGACGGTGGAGATCGTGATGACCCGCGAGGAGTGGGACGACATGGTCAGCATCCCGTTCGGGGAGTTCGGCGCCGCGGTCCGGGCGGTCCGCGAAGCGGCGCTGAGCATGGAGGAGGACGAACACTTCCTCGTCTACGAGCAGTACGCCCTGGTCGCGTCGTCCACCCCTGATCTGCCCGTCGATCCTGAGGAGGCACACCTGGCTGAGCTGACTCGGCAGCACCCGGAGGGCTTCGGCCGCTGGGTGGTGCTGGACGACGAGGGGAACGTCATCGACGAGTTCCGGCGGAGGTAGAGCACACCTAGGGGCCTGGACACAGCCAACCCGGGTGAACGCACCCTGCCCTGGGCATCACGATCCCTGGGAGCGGTCGATTCGCGGCAGGAGCTTGATCAACGGCCGGTTCTCCTTGTCCAGCTCGGCGACACGTGCGGCCGCATTCTGCGGCGTCCATCCGCCCTTGACGTCACTGCCGTAGATGACGTCGTCGACGAGCGCGAACTGGTAGAGCACCCCCCACGGCGCGTCGGAGGAGGTGTAGGCAAAGGTGAACGTCGTTGTCTCCCGCCCGGCGTTCGCCTCGTCGATCGACTCGTACACCTCGGCGGAGTATGCGGTCTTCCCTCCGTACGGATCCATGAAGACGGGCCAGTCGGCCACCGCGTCGACCAGTGCCCGGAAGGCGGAGCGCGCGGCTCGCGCGTTCGGGTAACCCAGGAGCCCGCGTGTGAGGCCTGACGTACGACCGAGTTTGGGAGCGCCAAGTGGGAAGGCGCCGGAGGCGGAGGCGGCCAGCGTGTCCTGGTAGCCGGACCTGTACAGCACCCCGTCCCGGGGGTGCCACTCCGGCATCTGGACCCCAGCCAAGTCGCGGCCCGGCCCATTGACCGAGGGGCCGTAGGCGTCCCAACCCAGGTCCAGGGGGAACTCCTGGAACCGGACGAAGCGTTGGCTGGGCGATGCCTCGTCGCCGGGCGATGGGCTGCTCGACGACAGGCCGGCGGGGCGGGTGGGCTGCGCGGTGGGGCGTGAGTCGTCGTCCTCACTCCCCCCGAACATCGCCCACGAGATCACGAGCGCCAAGACAACGATCGCGGCCACTCCCGCCACCCACACGAACCACGTGCTGCCCCGCCGCGAGGGCCTCACCATGTCGGCACGTCCGGCAGCGTGCCGTTCCGGCGCTGCTCCTCGAACCGCTCCGCCAGTCCCATCGCCCTGCGGGCGTCATGCGCGTCGAGGAAGCCCAAGGCGCCGAGAACGGGGAGGAACATGACCGCAGGCTAGCGGGATGCGGGCGCGCCAGGCGGGCGCAGGGCCGGTGCCATGAGAGCTCCCGAGAAGACACCGTCAGCAGCGAGCGCGTGCCCCGAGATCGAGGTGCGAGACTCCAGCACGTGACAGGTTCTTCCCCGAGCGAGCAGGTCGCCCTGTACGGGCCGGACGGTCGGCCGTCCGGCGAGGTGGCCGACCGGGCCCGGGTGCGACGCGACAACCTGCGCCATGCCGCCACCCACGTGGTGGTGCGCAACTCCGACGGACTGGTCTACGTCCATCGCCGCACGGCGACCAAGGACCTCTATCCCGGCCTCTACGACTTCACCGCGGGTGGCGTGCTCCAGGCGGGCGAGGATCCGCTCCTGTCCGCGACCCGGGAGGTCGAGGAGGAGCTGGGGGTCTCGGGCGCGCGGCTGGTGCCGCTCTTCGAGGCGGACTACGCGGACGACCGGGCCAGGTTCCACGCCTACTGCTACGAGTGCCTCTGGGACGGCCCGATCCGCTGGCAGCCCGCGGAGGTCGCGTGGGGCCAGTGGGTGACCCCGGAGCGGCTGCTGGAGATGCTCGACGAGCTGGAGTTCATGCCTGACGCCGTCGCCAACATGCGACCCTGGCTGGAGTCCCTGCGACAGCGTTGACGGGTGGTGGCGGCATGGCGACGATCGAGGACGTCCGGCCGCTCGGCTCGGAGCTGGAGCGCTCGTACGAGGTGTATGTGCGGGGTCGCCTCAAGTTCCGCGTCAAGCAGCTCGTCTACACGGCGTTCTCCCTGGACGAGACCGTGATGGGGTTCGCGTTCCCGAGGGAGGAGCGCGCTGCGCTGGTCGCCGGCGAGCCGCACAAGTTCCACCTTCCCCCGACCTCCGACATGCGCTTCCACTGGGTGCACGCCGAGCTCGCTGCCCTCGACCCGGGCGAGGCCCGGGAGCTGGTCGTGGACGCGTGGCGCATGGTCGTCCCGAAGAAGCTCGCGCGCGCCTACGACCTCTCCCATCCGCTCGGCCCCGGCTGAGACACGACGCCCCAGGACGGCGACCGCACGGGAGCGTCGTGAGCACCTGGCCGCGCCGCCTCGTCCTCCCGCGACGTCAGGTCCTTGACCCCGACGCCGTCAGCACCACTGCCGAGGGGCTTGCGACCCGCACGGCCGGATGCCACGCTCGCGTGGTGCTTGACGACCTCGCGAAGCCTCAGCTCCACGACTGCCTCAAGCGCCTCCGCGAAGCGGTGGTGGCGAAGACCGACGGGCTCTCCGAGTACGAGGTCCGTCGTCCCATGACCACCACGGGTACGAACCTGCTGGGCTTGATCAAGCACATGTCCACGTGGGAAGCCAGATACTTCGGCGAGGTCTTCGGCCGCCCCTTCCCCGAGGCGTTGCCTCCTTGGGACGACGAGGACGCGGACCTTGCAGGCATGTGGGCGACCGAGCACGAGTCCCGCGCGGAGATCATCGACGGCTGGCGCAGGCTCTGGGAGCACAGCGACGCGACGATCGACGCCCTCCCCCTCGATGCGCCTGGCCACGTGCCCTGGTGGCCACGCCCCGAGGTGACGCTGTTCGGGGTCCTGGTGCACGAGATCGCCGAGACCAGTCGGCACGCCGGGCATGCCGACATCCTCCGCGAGGAGCTCGACGGGGCCGTGGGCACCAACGCGACGAAGAGGCCCTCCGAGGACGACGTCGCCTTCTGGTCCGGGCAGCGCGCGAAGATCGAGCGAGCCGCCAGAGCGGCTGCCGGACTCAGCCCAGCCGCCGGGTCTCGTCCTCCCGCGACGTCAGGTCCTTGACCCCGACGCCACTCGCGCCGACGGCGAGGACCGAACGTACGAGCGCCTCCAGCACCCGCGCGGCACCGGCGTACGACTGACCGCCCGGGGTGCGGATGTTCGAGACGCAGTTGCGCTCGGCATCGGTGCGTCCAGGCTTCGGGTCGAAGGTCAGGTAGGCGCTCAGGCTGTCCGGCGACGAGAGTCCGGGGCGCTCCCCGATGAGCACCAGCACCAGGGTCGCACCGAACGCGTGACCGATCGGGTCGCCGAGGGCGACGCGGGCCTGGGTCGCGACCAGGCAGGCCACGACCTCCACGTCCAGGCGCGGCAGCAGCTCCGCCAGCAGCGGCAGGGCGTGGCGCTGGGTGGCCTGGGCCGACAGCCCGTCCGCGCACACCACGACCAGGCTCGGACGACTGCCCGCACCCGCGCCGTCGCGCTCACCGGGCACCACGGCGTCCAGCGAGTCGCGGTCCTCCTCGGACAGCAGCCGGCCGAGGTCGGGCCGGCGCAGGTACTCGGCGCGGTCCCGGGCCTGGGAGCGCACCCGGACCGGGGCGGGGAGGCCGGCGGCGCGGAAGTCCCGCACCAGGGCGTCGGCGTCCAGGTCGGTCAGGACGTTGCGTCGCGCCTCGGCGTGCGCGATCCGCAGCTCCAGGTCGGCCGCGGCCGGCACCGCGTTGCCGGCCCGTCCCAGGCCGATCCGCGCGCTGGTCGACTGCCGCAGCCGCACCCAGTCGGGGGTGCTCACGAGCCCAGCCCCGACAGCGGCGAGTGCTCCAGCGGGAGGACCGAGCCGTCGGCCGAGAGCAGTCCCAGCCCCGCCAGCCACTCCTCGAACTCCGGGGCGGGTCGCAGGTCCAGCAGCTCGCGTACGGCGAGGGCGTCGTGGAAGGAGGCGCTCTGGTAGCCGAGCATCACGTCGTCCCCACCCGGCACGGTGATGATGAACGAGACCCCCGCTGCGGCGAGCGAGACCAGCAGCACGTCCATGTCGTCCTGGTCGGCCATCGAGTGGTTGGTGTAGCAGACGTCGACGCCCATCGGCAGTCCCAGCAGCTTCCCGCAGAAGTGGTCCTCGAGGCCGGCGCGGGTGATCTGCTTGCCGTCGTAGAGGTACTCCGGACCGATGAAACCGACCACGGTGTTCACCAGGAACGGGCTGAGGTGGCGGGCGAGGCCGTACGCCCTGGCCTCCAGGGTCTGCTGGTCCACCGGGCGTCCCCCGGTGCCGAGGTGCGCGTCGGCCGACAGCGAGGACCCCTGGCCGGTCTCGAAGTACATGACGTCCTGCCCGACGGTGCCGCGGCCCAGCGAGAGCGCCGCGTCCCTGGCCTCGGTCAGCAGGGCGAGGTCGACCCCGAAGGACCGGTTGGTCGCCTCGGTGCCGCCGATGGACTGGAAGACCAGGTCCACGGGGGCACCCCGCTCGATCAGCTCCAGGGTGGTGGTCACGTGGGCCAGGACGCAGGACTGGGTGGGGATCTCGTACGTGGTGCGGACCTCGTCGAGCAGCACCAGCAGGTCGTGCGCCGCGTCGGGTGAGTCCGAGGCCGGGTTGATGCCGATCACCGCGTCCCCGCAGCCCAGGAGCAGTCCGTCGAGGACCGAGGCGGCCACACCGCGCGGGTCGTCCAGCGGGTGGTTCGGCTGCAACCGGGTGGAGAGCCGGCCCGGCCCGCCGACGGTGGTGCGGAACCGCGACCGGACGTCGACCGCCCGGGCGACCACGACGAGGTCCTGGTTGCGCATGATCTTCGAGACGCCCGCCACCATCTCCGGCATCAGACCAGGGGCGAGCGCGGCCAGCGCGGCAGCGGCCCCAGGACTGGAGGCGGTCTCCAGCAGATGGTCACGCAGCCCGCCGACGGTGAGCTCGGAGACGGCCGCGAAGGCGTCCAGGTCGAGTGAGTCCACGATCAGCCGGCTCACCTCGTCGTCCTCGTAGGCGACGACGAGGTCGTCCAGGAAGTCCGTGAGCCGTACGTCGGCCAGCGCCACCTGGGCGGCCACCCGCTCCAGCGGGTCCTCGGCCGCGCACCCGGCCAGCTCGTCGCCGGACCGCAGCGGGGAGGCCTTGGCCAACAGCTCGGTCAGTCCGTGGAAGGCGTAGCCGTGTCCTCGCAGGGCCTGCCGGTAGATGCGCACGGGACCAGCCTCCCCCACAACCTGGCGCCCGCGACATCACCTCGGCAGGCGCGGACACGGAGAACGAGCGCGCAGGAGGACGTCATCGACGAGCCCCGGCCCGGGTAGCGCACCGTTGCGGTGGCCCTCGGGGCCCGCCAGAGTGGTCGCATGACGGAGCGACTGGTCGTGATCGGGGCGCCGAGCAGCGCCGGGGCGTACGGGCCGGGCCAGGAGCAGGCCCCGCGTGCGTTGCGGGACGCCGGCCTGATCGACCTGCTCCGAGGGCGCGGCGTGGACGTCGAGGACGCGGGCGACACCGAGACGATCCGCATGCGGGACGACCCGGACAACCCGCGCGCGAGGAACGCAGACCTGGTCGCCCAGACGGCCGGCAGCGTCGCGGCCAAGGTCGGCGACGCCCTGGCCGTGGACGGTTCCAAGGTGCTGGTCCTCGGCGGTGACTGCACCGTGGAGGTCGGGACCGTGGCCGGCGCCGCCACGGCGCCCGGGACCTTGGGGCTGGTCTACGTCGATCACGACGCCGACCTGAACACTCCGCAGAGCACCGACGACGGCGCGCTGGACTGGATGGGAGTGGCCCACCTGCTGGCTGTGGACGGGACCGTCGCGAGCCTCGCGGGGGTCGGTCCTCGCGTCCCGCTCCTCGACCCTGAGCAGCTCCTGCTGTTCGGTCAGGTCGAGCCGACCTCCTTCGAGCGCGGCGTCATCGACGAACGCGGCATCGCCTGGGTCCACCACGACGAGGTGCGTGACGACCCGGTCGGGGCCGCCAGCCGGGTGGTGAAGGGATGGGCCGCACAGTTCGACCGGCTGCTGGTGCATCTCGACATCGACGTGGTCGACTTCGCGGACGCCCCGCTGGCCGAGAACACCCGCCGGAACGTCGCACTGAAGCTGGACACCGTGATGGCGGCGCTCGAGGTGCTGGTGGCCGCGCCCAACTTCTGCGGCCTGACCGTCTGCGAGGTCAATCCCAATCATGGCGAGCCGGACGGCTCCACCGTGCAGGACCTGACCTCTCGTCTCGTCCGGATCCTCGCGGGCGCGTTCGGCGACGGACCCAGCAGGTGACCATCCCGCCGGGTGAGTGGACGCCGCACAGGCGAGCCGCTTGACGACTCCCGGATGCTTGTGAGGTGGCGCTCGCGGTCTGCCTCCTCTTCGACGCCCGCTCGGAGCGGCGGGTGCGGGACCTCTGGTCGCGCCTGGAGGACGCGGGGATCTCCACGCTGGCCAGCCACACGCATCGACTTCACCACCCGCACCTCTCCTACGCGGTCCTCCTCGACTGGGAGCTGGCACCGGTTCACGAGGCGCTCTGCGCCCTTCCGGCCGCCGACCCGTTCTCGCTGTCGCTGCACGGCACGCTGGCGTTCCCCCGCGGCCGCGCCGCCCTGGCGCCCGCGCTCGCGCCCGACGTCGGGATGCGCCAGGCACGTGTCGTGACCGCCGTGGAGGTCGCCGGCGCTGAGCTGCACCACCACTACCGGGTCGGCCGGTGGTTGCCGCACGTCTCGATCGCCACCCACGCCCAGGGCACCCGGCTGGCCAGCGTCGTCCGGATGATCTCGGACCTGCTGCCGCTGACCTTGCAGGTCGACCGGGCCGCCCTTGTCGACAGCTCCACCGGCGAGACCTGGCCCCTCCCGCACCTCCTCTGAAAACGAACCGAGGTCGCTGAGCGCTGCCCCCGCGTCCGGCACCATCGACTGGTGACAAGTGCACGGGGTGCGGGTGCGCAGGGCGGCCGCAGGGTCGATGCCATGAGAACTCCCGAGAAGACACCGTCATCCACCTCCGCGGCGACGAGCCCGCAGCCTGCCGGCACCCGACACTCCTGGCGGTACCTCCCTGCCCTCGTCGGCCTCGCGGTCGCCGTCTCCCAGATCCTCACCGGCGTCGACGCCGAGGGCGTCGCCATCACGGTCACGGCCGCTGCCAGCTGCTACCTGGCCGCCGCGGCGCTGGGTCGGCCCTGGGTCGCGTGGGCCGGCATCCTCATCAGCTCGCTCGCGGTCGTGCTGAGCGAGCTGGCCGGCATCCCCTGGTGGGTGGGGCTGGCAGGCTACGCGGTTGTTCTGGTCGGTGTCGGCCTGCGCGGTCCGACGCCGCGCCGCGTCCTGGCCGACCAGAGCCTGGCCCTGCTCGGCTTCGGCGGCCTCGCCGTGGCCGCCGTGCTCATCTCGCCGCAGCTCGGCCTCGCGCTGGCCGGCCTCACGCTGGTGAGCCACGCGCTCTGGGACTACCGGCACTGGCGCCGCGACGACGTGGTCAGCCGCGGTCTGGCCGAGTTCTGCTTCCTGCTCGACGTGCCGCTCGGGGCCGCGGCCGTGGCGCTGGCCCTGTCGACCTGAGCCACCCCTACCTGATCCACCCCTGGGCGCGGGCGATGGCGATCGCCTGGGCCTTGGAGGCGGCGCCGAGCTTGGCCGTCGCGGCGGCGACGTAGTTGCGCACGGTCCCGCCCGCCAGGTTCGTACGCCGTGCGATCACGGCGGTCGGGAGGTCGAGGGCCGCGAGCCGGAGCACCTCCAGCTCGCGCTCCGAGAGCGGGTTGGGCGGGGCGGTGAGGGCGTCCGCAGCCAGCGCGGGGTCGACGTACCGCTCACCGCGGTGCGCCCCGCGGATCACCTCTGCCAGCGTCCCGGCGGGCGCTCCCTTGGCGACGAAGGCGAGCGCGCCCGCCTCCAGGGCGTCGCGCAGGTGCGCGGGACGGCCCCGGCCGCTGAGCAGCACGACGGCGCAGTCCGGGACCGCCCGACGCAGCTCGGCCACCGCGGAGATCCCGTCGCCGCCGGGCATCTCCAGGTCGAGCACCGCCACGTCCGGCCGGTGCCGGCGAGCCTGCTCGACCGCCTCGTGCCCGTCGCCCGCCTGGGCCACCACGTGGAGGTCGTCCTCCAGGGCGAGCAGGGCGGACAGGGCGGCTCGGATGGTCGTCTCGTCGTCGGCGACGAGCACCCGCAGACGCTCAGCCATGGTCGACCGAGACCGTGGCGCAGAGCAGGAACGAGTCGGGCTCGCGACGTACCACCAGCTCCCCGCCCACCGCGGCCAGGCGCTCGCGCAACCCGGTCAGACCCGACCCGGCGGCGGACCCGTCGGGACCTGGACGGTCGTTGTGGACCGTGAGCCGGACCCGGCCCTCGTCGGCGTCGAGGGCGATCCGGCACCACTGCGCGTCGCTGTGCCGGAGCACGTTGGTGGTCGCCTCCTTGAGCACCATCGACAGCACGTCCACCGCCGGCGGCGACAGCGGCAGCGGCTGGGCGTCGACCTCGCTGCGCACCCCGGCCGTCGCCAGCACCCGGGCCGTCTCGGCCAGCTCGCCCGCCAGGTCGGCGTGCCGCTCGGCAGCCAGCGCGCCGCGGATCCGGCCCAGCGCCGCCTGGGCCAGGGCCCGGACCTCCTCGGACTCCCGGGCCGAGGTCGCCGGGTCGGAGGCGACGGTGCGCGCCGCCAGCTCGGCCTTGAGGGCGATCACGGTCAGGTCGTGCCCGAGGACGTCGTGCACGTCGCGACCGAACCGGTTCCGCTCCCGCGCGGCCGCCGCCCGGGCACCCGCCTGCTGCGTCGCGTCGGCGCGGACCAGCAGCTCCCACAGCCACACCGGGGCGGAGTTGAGCAGCGCGAGCCCGGCGCCGAACCCCAGGGTGATTCCGGCGTACGTCGTCCAGTCGCCGCCGAGCACGAGCGCCACCACGACGCTGGTCGCGGTGACCGCCCCGGCGACCACCGCCGTGGTCGACCATCGCCACAGCAGGGGCGCGGTCCCGACCACGCTCGCCCCCAGCCAGGCCCACGTCGCCCACCGGTCCACCGCGACGGGCGCGACCATGGGCAGGCTTGCGATCGTCGCCGCTACGAAGACCCCCTGGGCGCGACGGTGCAGGGACGCTGAGGCCCACGGCGTCACCGCGGACCACATCACCAGCAGCTGCGCGGCGAAGAGCGCGGCCACCCCCACCACGCCGGTGACGCGCAGCAACGTGACGTCCTCCCGGGCGACCCCCACGAGCGGTAGCAGCACGACGCTGAGCACCGAGGAGACCAGCCAGACGACGGTCAGCAGCCGCGCCCGAGCCAGCGTGGGGGTGCTCAGGTCGCCGCCGTGCTGTCCCCCGGTGCGCACCACGAGCTCGTGCCCGCTACTGCCCGGGCTGGCTGAGGATGCAGAGCTCGTTGCCCTCGAGCGCCTCTGCCCACCACTGCCCCAAGGCCGCCGGGTCCTGCGAGTGGACGATCACTTGTTCCCACGCCAAGGTCATTTGCCGAACCTAGTCAGGTGACGCGGCCCGGTGCCAGCGTTTTCGCCCGGGGTGCCCGATGATCCTCGGGAGGGCTCAGCCGGAGAGCAGATCCCGGAACCGCTCCGCGTCCCCGGTGCGCGGCAGGTTGTTGAACATGACGTACGGCGACGGGCGGCCGTCGACCAGGTCCCGCAGCCGGCGCAGCTCGTCGTCGGTGTGGACGTGATCCCGCGGGTCAGGTAGCTGCCGGGTCCTGTCGGTCGGCCGACTTCGAGGCCGACGCGGCCTCCTCCCCCGCGTGCGGCGGCATGAGCAGTCCCGAGAGCAGCAGCGCCAGCGCGACCACCGCCGAGCCGATGAAGACCAGGTGGATCGCCGGCGCCAGCACCCCTGCCGACAGGTGCTCGAGGTCGAGCGCACCGCCCGAGGAGGCGCTCCCGGCCAGCTTGCTGTTCACGATCGCCCCGAAGGCCGCGACGCCGACGGCGCTGCCCATCGACCGGGCGAACATGTTGGTGCCGGTGGCCACGCCGCGGTGCTCCCAGCCCACCGAGGACTGGGCGACGATGACGCCCGGGCTGGCGACGTACCCGAACCCGATGCCCATCACGAAGCACGGGAGGGCGAGCTGCCACAGCGCGCTGTCGGCGTCGACCGGGAGCAGCAGCGCCGCGCCGCCGATCACGAACAGCGAGCCCATCAGCACCGTCTTGCGGAAGCCGATGGAGAGGTAGAAGCGACCGCTCGTCGAGGCTGCGATCGGCCACCCGATCGTCATCGACGCCAGTGCCAGTCCGGCGACCAGGGCACCGTGGCCGAGCACGCCCTGGGCGTACAACGGCACGTACGACGTCAGCCCGAGCATGAGCACGCCGACGACGAAGGCGCTGGAGTTCGACGCGTTCAGCACCCGCCGCCGGAAGATCCACAGCGGCAGGACCGGCTCCGGAGCCCGCGACTCCACCACGACGAACGCGGCCAGCAGAACGGCTGCGGCGACGAAGATCGCGACGCCGGGGAGGGACGACCACTCCCAGCGCACGCCGCCCTCGAGCAGGCCGAGCAGGAGCAGCGAGCCGCCGGCTGCCAGCAGCACGGCGCCCAGGTAGTCGATGCTGTGCTTGCGCCGCTCCACCTTCTCGTCGAAGCGCCGCCACACCACCCATCCGGCGGCGATGCCGAGCGGGAGGTTCACGAAGAAGATCCAGCGCCACGACAGGTAGTCGGCGAAGACCCCGCCCAGGGTCGGCCCCACGATCGAGGACGCGGCCCACACGCTGGCGATGTAGCCCTGGACCTTCGCGCGCTCCGCGAGCGAGTAGATGTCGCCCACGATCGTCATGCCCATCGGCTGGACCGCGCCGGCGCCGAGGCCCTGCAGGAGCCGGAACAGGATGAGCGACGGCATGCTCCACGCGATCCCGCACAGCAGCGACCCGAGGACGAACAGGCCGATGCCCAGCAGCATCACCGGTTTGCGTCCGTAGAGGTCGGCGACCTTGCCGTAGATCGGCACCGAGACGGCCTGGGCCAGCAGGTAGATCGAGAAGAGCCACGGGAACGACGTGAAGCCGCCGAGGTCGTCGACGATCGCGGGCACCGCGGTGGCGAGGATGGTCGAGTCGATGGCGACCAGGCCGATGCTGAGCATCACGGCGAGCAGGATGGGCCCGCGCTCGCTGCGCAGACCGACGCTGGCACGGGTGATCTCGGGCGCAGTCACAGGGGGCTCAACCAACCGCGACCCGGCCGTGTTCCCGATCACTCCCCGAGAGGTCAGCCGTCACCGTACGATCACGCCCCATGAAGGTCGTGGACGCGCACGGACAGGTCTGGCGCGTCTCCCGGCGCTGGGTGCCGTGGCGTCGCCGCGGTGAGTTCTCCGACAGCGCCGACGGTCTCGACTTCCTCGACGCCGAGCCGGACAACCCGATCGGCTGCCTGCTGTGGTTGGTCGGGCTCGTGGTGGCCATCCCGACGTTGACCGTGATGCTGATCGGGCTGACGTTCACTGTCGTCGAGCTGGTTCTGCTCGCCGTACTCCTCCCCTTCGCGATCCTCGGTCGGGTCCTCTTCGGCCGGCACTGGTACGTCGAGGTCAGGCACGGGTTCGAGCGGGTCTGGGAGGCGGAGGCCGGCGACTGGGCCGCCAGCCGCGAGGAGATCCACGCCAACGCCGACCGGCTGCGCCGCGGCGACCACCCCGTCCAGCTCCTGCCCGACGCACGCGACCTCGCCTGACCCGGCGGACTCCGCCACGCGGGCACCGGAACCCAGCCTTCGGCAGTCGTTCACCCGCCGGTCATCGCGACGTCGCTCCCCGGGTCCGGCAGCGTCCCTAGCGTCACGCGTACCCGCCGGGACCGCACCCGGAGACGCGACCGAGGAGCCGGACATGACGCACTCCCCCGACCAGCCCCCTCTGCTGCCGATGCTCGGCCACACGCAGGGCACCCGCAGCGCCACCGTGTGCCACTGGCGGTGCGCCGACCAGTGCGCCACCGCCCACCCGGCCCGGAGCGAGAGCCCCGCCTTCGCCGAGGTCGCCCAGGAGGCGCTCGGTCGCCGTACCGTGCTGCGCGGCGGGCTCGGCGCGCTCGTGGCCGGCGGCACCCTGGCCCTGGCCGGACCCGCCGCGGCGGGTCCGGGCAAGGGACCGGGCAAGGGCAAGGGGCCGGGCAAGGCTCCTGTCTCCGCGCTCCCGTTCACCCAGCTGCGGCCCGCGCCGACCGCCGACGTGGACGAGCTCACCGTGCCGGCCGGCTACGACTGGACGGCGATCATGGCCTGGGGCGACCCGGTCGTCGCGGAGGCACCGCTCTTCGACTTCGACCGGCAGAGCGCCGCCGCACAGCGGCTCCAGTTCGGCTACAACAACGACTTCCTGGCGTTCCTCCCGCTGCCGGGCAGGAACCGCGCGCTGATGGTGGTCAACCACGAGTACACCAACCCCGAGCTGATGTTCTCCGGGGCTCCGGCCGACGAGGCGGAGCGGCTCGAGCGGCTGGCGATCGAGATGGCCGCCCACGGGATGTCGGTGGTGGAGGTGTGCCGCCGGGGAGCACGCCACCCCTGGCAGCCCGTACGCCGCTCGCGCTACAACCGCCGCGTGCACCAGCAGACGGAGCTCGCGATGACCGGGCCGGCGGCGGGGACGTCGTACCTGCGGACCGCCGCCGACCCGCGTGGCACCCGCGTGCTGGGCACGGTCAACAACTGCGCCGGCGGCGTCACCCCGTGGGGCACCGTGCTGTCCGGGGAGGAGAACTTCCAGGGCTACTTCAAGGCCGGCCCCACCCAGGACCCGCGCAACCTGACCTACGGGATCGGCGGCGGCCGCGGGTGGGAGGCGGTCGAGCCGCGGTGGGACCTGGGGACAGAGCCGAACGAGGCCAACCGCTTCGGGTGGATCGTCGAGATCGACCCCTACGACCCGACCTCGACCCCGCGCAAGCACACCGCGCTCGGCCGGTTCAAGCACGAGGGGGCGACCGTCGACCTGGCCCCCGACGGCCGGGCGGTCGCGGTGATGGGCGACGACCAGGGCAACGAGTACCTCTACAAGTTCATCTCCCGCGACCGGTACCGGCCGGGCTCCTCGCGGTGGGCCCGGGCCCACAACATGCGGCTGCTGGAGAACGGCGACCTGTACGTCGCCCGCCTGGACGCCGACGGCGACCCGGCCGGCACCTACGACGGCACCGGCGTCTGGCTGCCCCTGGTGGTCGGCGGCGAGTCCCAGGTCCCTGGCTTCACCGTCGAGGAGGTCCTGCTGTTCACCCGCGCGGCCGCGGACCTGGTCGGCCCGACCCCGATGGACCGCCCCGAGGACGTCCAGCGCAACCCGCGCACCGGGCACGTGTACGCCGCACTCACCAACAACACCGGGCGCACCAGCGCCGGCCCCGCCAACCCGCGCACCGGCAACCGCTACGGCCAGGTCGTGGAGCTCCGCGAGAGCCGGCCCACCGACCTGACCTTCACCTGGTCGCTGGTCCTGGTCTGCGGCGACCCGAGCGACCCCACGACGTACTTCTCCGGCTATCCGAAGCAGCTGGTCTCGCCCATCTCCAGCCCGGACAACCTCGCCTTCGACCGCTCCGGCAACCTGTGGATCTCCACCGACGGCCAGGGCAACCTCGGACTGAACGACGCCCTGCACCTGGTGCCCGTCGCCGGGCCGGAGCGCGGCCACGTCCAGCAGTTCCTCGCCGTGCCCACGGGCGCGGAGACCTGCGGGCCGGTGATCGACGAGGACTCCTCCTCGGTCTTCGTCGCCGTGCAGCACCCCGGCGACGTCGCCGGCGCCACCCCCGAGGCCCCGGCCTCCGCCTTCCCCTACGGCCGCACCGCCTACCGGGCGGCGAACGTGAAGGGTCCGCGGCCGGCGGTGGTGCAGGTACGGCGGCTCTGAGGCTAGGTCGCGCCGGGGAAGCCGTGCTGGCGCCAGGCCTCGTACGTCGCCACGGCCGCGGAGTTCGACAGGTTCAGCGACCGGCGGCCCGCGATCATCGGGATCCGGACCTGCTCGGTGACCCGGGGGTGGCCGAGCACCTCGGGCGAGAGGCCGGTCGGCTCCGGACCGAAGAGCAGCACGTCGCCGGCCTGGAACTCGACGTCGGTGTGCCACCGCGTCGCGTGCGCGGTGAAGGCGAGCACCCGGGAGGACGCGAGCGCGTCACTGGCCAGCGCCGCCTCCAGGTCCGGGTGCACCACCACCGACGCCAGGTCGTGGTAGTCCAGGCCGGCGCGCTTGAGCTTGGGCTCCGAGAGGTCGAAGCCGAGCGGCTCGACCAGGTGCAGGGTGGCGCCGGTCCCGGCCACCATCCGGATCGCGTTCCCGGTGTTGGGTGGGATCCGGGGCTCGAGGAACATCACGTGGAACACGCCTCAACCTATCCCGGAGGGGTCGACCCGGCCGAGGTCAGAGCCCCCCGATCGGGGCGACCACGCTCCGGCTCGCGGGACAGACCCACACCGCGGCCTCCCCCGAGGTCGTCGCCTCCAGGGGATGGGAGTGCGGGTGCTCCGGGCAGCGCGGCCAGTTGGTCTCGGCCACGCCCCACAGCTGGGACTCGATGGTCTGCTCCTGCACCTGGTCGGCCGCCGCCGCGACCCGTTCGTGAGCCGGCGCCGTCCGGTCCACCGCCACACCACGGCCGCTCCCGTCCGGCGCCCACATCACCGCCGAGGCGTAGCCCGGGAAGTCGTTCCACTCCCGGTCCTCCAGCCGGGGTGGCTGGAGGCCGGAGCGCTCCAGGTCGCGGCAGACCGGCTCGAGCGCCGCGCTCAGCACCTCGTCCATCGTCCTGCCTCTCCCCGTGGACCCGTCGCTCCGTCGGGCCTAGTCTGCTGAACATGAGCGACCTCGACCACCTGCCGGCGGTGGGCGGGCCGGCCACCCGGGGTCTCAGCGCTGCGGGCTACACGTGCCTGCGCGACCTCGCGGAGGTTCCGCGGGCGGACCTGGCCGCCCTGCACGGGGTGGGTCCGAAGGCGATCAGGATCATCGAGTCCGCGCTCGAGGCCCACGGGCTCGCCCTGGGCTGAGAGTCCTCACCCGGGCGGCCTCGGTGACTTGGGCGGCTTGGGCGGTCGCGCCACCGCGCGCTCCACCGCAGGCGCCACCCAGGCCCGGAGGCTGGCGTCGTCGGGTAGGTCCGCCGCGGAGACCAGGACGACGCCGCCCATCGTGCGCTCCCCCATGGTCGCCCGCCGGGCGCCCCGGGCCAGCGCCTCGTCGATCCCGGCCGCGCCGACGTGCACCATCAGGTCGTCGTCGCCGCAGCCGACGGCCATGTGGGTGTTGACCGTCCAGCACAGGCCGCCGAACATCTTGATCTCCCGGCTGGCGTGGTCGCCGGCCGCCTCGTTGACGGCATCCCGGACGCGCTCGGCGAGCTCCTCGTCGTACGACATGCCGCACCTCCCGCCCAGGACCGGCGCTCCCGCCGCCCTCCGGTCGATCGTCCCGCGGCGACGGTTCGAGCGTCCAGCCTTGCGCGCAGTCAGATCGCGCACCGCGATCGTCGGCCTGCCTCCCCTTCCCCTAACCTAAAGGTCTTAGGTTCGAGCGCAGGAAGGAGACGGCGATGCCCCGGGCAGGACTCACCCCCGACCGCGTCACCCTCGGCGCCGCCGAGCTCGCCGACGAGATCGGCTTCGACGCCGTCACCATCTCGGCGGTCGCCCGACGCTTCGGCGTCCAAGTCGCCAGCCTCTACTCCCACGTCGCCGGCTCCCGCGACCTGCAGCAGCGCGTCGCCGTCCTCGCGCTCGACGAGATCGCCGACCGCGGCACACCCGCCCTCGCGGGCAAGTCCGGGCGGGACGCACTGGCCGCCCTCGGCGACGCCTACCGGGACTACGCGCGCCGGCACCCCGGCCGGTACGCCGCCACCCGGTTCCCCCTGGAACCCGACGAGTCCGCGGCGCGCGCGGGGGCCCGGCACGCCGAGCTGATGCTGGCCGTGCTCCACGGCTACGCGCTCACCGGCGACGAGGCGACGCACGCCACCCGGCTGCTGGGCAGCATGATCCACGGCTTCATCGCCCTCGAGCTCTCGGGCGCCTTCGACCACCGCGACCCCCGGCCCGAGCAGAGCTGGTCGCGCGCGCTCGACGCGCTCGACGGCGTGCTCCGCGGCTGGGCGACCACACCGCCGGACGACCCGGCCACCCGCTCCGAACCCTCTGCCCACCGCCGAGCCCACCCCCGAGACGAGACGGACCGATGAGCACCGACCTGATCACCACCCCCGTGACCGCCGACCTGCTGCGCGGCTGCCTGGAGACCGAGCAGACCGAGGACGGCCTGCTCCCGCACCGGGTGCCCGCCTGGGCCCGCGCCCAGACCGACGACCCGCAGCTGCACCTGGTCGAGGCGCAGCCCGCCGGCGTACGCCTGGTCTTCCGTACCGCCGCCACCCGGATCGAGCTCGACACCGTGCCCACCAAGCGGGTGTACGCCGGCAGCCCGCCGCGTCCGGACGGGATCTACGACCTGCTCGTCGAAGGGCGCCTGGTCGGCCAGGGCTCGGTCACCGGCGGCAGGACCATGACCATCGACCTGATGACCGGAGCCGCGGAGACCACCCACGGGCCGGCCGGCACCCTGCGGTTCACCGGCCTCGAGCCGGCCACCAAGGACGTCGAGATCTGGCTGCCGCACGACGAGACCACCGAGCTGGTCGCGCTGCGTACCGACGCCCCCGTCACGCCGGCGCCGGCCACCGGGCGGCGTACCTGGCTGCACCACGGCAGCTCGATCAGCCACGGCTCGGTGGCCGCGAGCCCGTCGGAGACCTGGCCCGCGCGGGCCGCCCGGCTCGCCGACGTCGAGCTGGTCAACCTGGGGCTCGGCGGCAGCGCGCTGCTCGACCCGTTCGTGGCCCGGGTGCTGCGCGACACCCCCGCCGACCTGGTCAGCCTCAAGCTCGGGATCAACGTGGTCAACAACGACCTGATGCGCCGGCGCGCCTTCGGCCCGGCCGTGCACGGCTTCCTCGACACGATCCGCGAGGGGCACCCGACCACGCCGCTGCTGGTGGTCTCGCCGATCCTGTGCCCGATCCACGAGGAGACCCCGGGACCCTCGATGCCGGACCTGTCCGCGCTCGCGGAGGGGCGGCTCAGCTTCGAGGCCGGGGGCGACCCGGCGGAGGTCGCCTCCGGGAAGCTGACGCTGGCGGTGATCCGCGACGAGCTGGCCCGGATCGTGACCCGGCGCCAGGCCGAGGACCCGCACCTGTACTACCTGGACGGCCGCGAGCTGTACGGCGAAGCCGACGCCGCCGACCTGCCGCTGCCCGACCAGCTGCACCCCGACGCCGAGACCCACCGTCTGATCGGCGACCGGTTCGCGGCGGGTCCGTTCCTCACCGAGGGTGCGGGCGCGCAGACCGCCCGGGCCTGATCACCGGGGCCTGAAATGCACGAAGGCCCCGACCGCAGAGCGGTCGGGGCCTTCAGTGAAGTCAATCAGGCGACGCGGACGTTCTCAGCCTGGGGACCCTTGGGGCCCTGGGCGAGGTCGAACTCGACCTTCTGGTTGTCCTCGAGCGACTTGTAACCGCTGGTCTGGATCGCGGAGAAGTGGACGAACACGTCCTCGCCGCCACCATCCTGAGCGATGAAGCCGAAGCCCTTGTCAGCGTTGAACCACTTAACGGTGCCCTGAGCCATGATCTGTTCCTTTGTTCGTGCGAGAGGACACTGTGCCCTCCGGCCTTGCTGAAGACATCCAACCTGTGCTGATGTCCAGCGAACCGAAAACCAGGAAGTACGAGATACAAGCTCCGCGAGGTGCGGGGCAAGGATGGCCCGGAGGTCATCCCTTCAACGAGATAGACACTAGCCCACCTGGTCCGGATCCGCCTATTCGGCGACGCATCCGGCCCGTTGCCGTCCGGCCGCACCACGTCCTACTCTCGAACGCGACCGCGTCTCCAGGGCGCGCATCGTCGCTTCTCGAGGGAGCCACCGATGACCGTTCGTCTTGCCGCACTGGAGTACGACGCCGTACGTCCCCGCGAGCTCGCCAGCTTCTGGGGGTCGCTGCTCGGACGGAGCGTCGCCGGCGACGGCGTCACTCTCCCGGCCTCCGGATCACCCGGCTTCGCGCTCCGCTTCGTCGCCACCGAGCGGCCGAAGTCGGCGCGGAACATGATGCACTTCGACCTGACCAGCGACTCGCCCGCGGCCCAGGAGCGCAGCGTCGCCCTGGCGCTGAGCCTGGGCGGGCGGCACTTCGACGTCGGACAGCGCGGCGACGAGGGGCACGTCGTGCTGGCCGACCCCGAGGACAACGAGTTCTGCGTGATCGCGCCCGGCAACCGCTTCCTCGCCGGCACGGGCCGGATCGGGGCGCTCGCCGGGGAGGGATCCCGCGAGGTGGGCTACTTCTGGAGCGAGATGCTCGACTGGCCGCTGGTGTGGGACCAGGACGAGGAGACGGCCATCCAGTCCCCGAGCGGGGGCACGAAGATCACCTGGGGCGGCCCCCCGCCCCTGCCCAAGCACGGCCGCAACCGGCTCAGGTGGGTGCTGGAGTGCGACAGCCCCCTGGAGCAGGAGTCGGAGCGGATCAAGGACCTCGGCGCGGTGCTCGTCGAGGCCGGACCGGGACGCGTCGAGCTGGCCGACCCCGGGGACCACGAGTTCGTCCTCGTGCCGGACCACCCGGCCTGAGCCTCACCCGAGGTCGACCCAGCGCTCCCCGACGCTGACCGGCTCCGCGCGCCCCGCGGTCAGCTCCGCGACCGTCCGGGCCAGCCCCGCGGCGTCACCGGTGCCGAGCAGCAGCCGCACGTGCGCGGCGTACTCCACGTCGAGCACCTCGACCCCCCGCGCCCGCAGCTCGCTCTCCACCCGGCCGGCGTCCGCATGGTCCAGCTCGAGCAGCCACTCCCCCAGCAGCCGCCGCTCCCGGGTGCCGACCTCGTCCAAGGCGGCGCCGACCGCGTCGCCGTAGGCGCGCACCAGCCCGCCCGCCCCCAGCAGCACCCCGCCGAACCACCGGGTCACGACCGCGACCGCGTCGCTCACCTCGCGCCCGCGCAGCACCTGGAGCATCGGCGCGCCCGCGGTGCCCGACGGCTCCCCGTCGTCGGAGGAGCGCTGGAGCGCGCCGTCGGGGCCGAGCACGAACGCCGAGCAGTGGTGCCGGGCGTCCCAGTGCACCCGTCGCTGCTCCTCGACCACCGCCCGGGCGGCGGCCTCGGACTCCACCCGCCTCAGCACGCAGAGGAACCGGGAGCGCTTGATCTCCAGCTCCGCCTCGCCGTCGCGGGCCAGGGTCAGGTAGGAGGTCACCACCATCCGAGCAGTCCCCCGCCGATCCGGACGATGAACCCGCTGACCACGACCACGAAGAAGACCCGGACGAAGGCCGCGCCCTTGCCGATCGCGGTGCGCGCGCCCAGGTAGCCGCCGGCCATGTTGGCCACGCCCATCAGCAGGCCGATGCCCCAGAGCACCGCGCCCTGCGGGATGAAGACCACCAGCGCCGCCAGGTTGGTCGCCCAGTTCGCCAGCTTCGCCTTCGCCGAGGCCTCCAGGAAGCTGTAGCCCAGCAGCCCGACCAGGCTGAAGACGAAGAACGAGCCGGTGCCCGGCCCCAGCACCCCGTCGTAGAACCCGACCACCAGGCCGATGCCGAGCGCCGCGGCCGTGTGGTTCCCTCCGGTGAACCGCAGCTTCGTGACCTCGCCCAGCGACGGCTTGAACAGGACGTACGCGCCGACCACCACCAGCGCCACCAGCACGATCGGGTCGAACGCCTCGCGCGGCACCAGGCTCGCCACCGCCGCACCGCCGGCGGAGCCGACGAAGGCCGCGAGCATCAGCGGGACGAAGGTCCTCGGGTCCGGGCGGATCCGCCGGGCGTACGTCGCGGAGCTGACCGTGGTCCCGCAGATGGAGGCCAGCTTGTTGGTCGCCAGCACCTCGACCGGGGCCGCGCCCGGCAGCGCCAGCAGCAGGGCGGGCAGCTGGATCAGGCCGCCCCCGCCGACCACCGCGTCCACGAAACCGGCCGCCAGCGCGGCGAGTCCGAGCAGGACCACGACCTCGGTGGACAGCTCCACGCCGGTCTCCTCCTGCCTGCTCGCCGGCTCCCAGTGTCACCGATCGGAGGTGCCGATCGCGCGCCGGGAGGGTGTTTGTCGCCCCACCTGTTGAAGATTCCGGTCACGCGGCCTCCCGATCCGGCAGACTGCCGCCATGTCGACCACGCCCGCACCCCAGGGATCGCGCCGCGCTCCCCTGGTGGTCGCGGGCCTGCTGCCGGCCGTGACCGCGGTGTTGTGGTTCGCCTCGGACAGCCCGCTGCCCCGCAACGACGGCTTCATGCCGGCCTTCCTCACCCTGGTGCTGGGCTGCCACCTGCTGACCTCGACCATGCTGGTCGAGCACTACCGGGCAGGCGGCAGCGCCCGCCTGCTCCCGCTCTCCGCGGCGTACGTCTGGTCGGCGGTCTGCGTGGCCGCGCACGCGCTGGCCTTCCCCGACTTCTTCAGCCCCACCGGTGTGCTGGGCCAGCCCGAGGAGAGCTCCGCGTGGCTGTGGCTGGGGTGGAACATCGGGTTCCCGCTCCTCGTCGCCGTGGCGCTGGCTCCGTGGCCGGCCGGCCCGCGGCGGTGGCTCTCCCGGACCGAGGGGCGCACCGCACGCACGCTCGCCGTGCACACCGTCACCGCGCTGGCCGCGCTCGGCTTCGTCGTGCTCTGCACCCGCTACGTCGACCTCCTGCCCAACGTGATGACCGGCCAGAGCTACCGCGGCTTCGCCGACTCCCAGGGCTACCGGCTCTTCGCGCTCAACCTGATCGCGCTCGGGGTCGCGCTGGTCGGGGTGCTGCGCCGCGGCGCCGGCGGCGGCCTGGAGAACTGGGCCGTGGTCGCCGTCGTGGCCTCCTGCTGCGACTCCTGGCTGGTGATCAGCGGGGAGGCCCGGTGGACCGTCGGCTGGTACACCGCCCGCGGGCTGGCCCTGACCGCGGCGGTGATCGTGCTCATCGCCATGCTGCGCGAGGTCACCTTCCTCTACCGGCACACCCGCCGCACCGCCGACCTGCTGCGCGAGCACAACGAGACGCTCCAGGAGGCACAGACCCTGCGCGAGCACTTGGTCGCGGTGGTCAGCCACGACATGCGCACGCCGCTCAGCGGCCTGGAGGGCTACCTGGAGGTGCTCGCCACCGACGACCTCTCCCCGGAGCAGGCGGAGCGGATGCTGGCCCGTGCGCGGATGCTCGCCACCCGGCTCTCGCTGATGACCGAGGACCTGCTGGGCGTGGCCACCGCCGGACGCGCCGGCCTCTCCCTGCAGCTGGAGGAGGTCGACGTCACCCGTGCGCTGATCGAGTGCTCCGCCGGCTTCCCCGAGCTCGACCTGCGCCTCGACGCCGCGCGCGGCGTGTTCGTGAAGGCGGACCCGTTGCGGCTCCAGCAGGTGCTCACCAACCTGGTGCGCAACGCGCAGAACTACGGCGCGGAGCCGGTACGGGTCCGGGCCACCCAGGTCGGTGACCGCTTCGTCCAGATCAGCGTCACCGACGACGGCTCCGGTGTGCCCGAGGAGTTCGTGCCCCGGCTCTTCGACGCCTACACCCGGGTCGAGGGCACCAGGCGGCACGGCTCCGGGCTCGGCCTGTCCGTGGTGCGCGACCTGGTCACCGCGATGTCCGGCAGCGTCCACTACGACGCCCTCGACAACACCTTCCGGGTCGTCCTGCCCGGCGGTGTGCGGGCCGACCAGGCCCCGCCCGCCTCCTCGGCGTGCGACGACGCCCGCGGCGACACCGGCGACCGGGTGCTCGTCCGAGACTGAGCCCGGCAGCCCCGGCCCGACCGGGCCGGGGTCGGCGGAGCGGTCAGCTGCGGGCGAGCACCGCGAGCAGGTCGTGCCGGGTCACCACGCCCACGGGCTTGCCGTCCTCGTGCACCAGCACGGCGTCCGCCTTCTCCACCAGGTGCACCGCCTCGCGGGCCGGCTCGGTGGAGCCGATCGTCGGCAGCGGCTCGGACATGTGGTCCTCGACCGGGTCGGTGAGTTTGGCCTGGCCGGTGAAGAGCGCGTCCAGCAGCGCCCGCTCGGAGACCGAGCCGGCGACCTCGGCGGCCACGATCGGCGGCTCCGCGCGGACCACGGGCATCTGGGAGACGCCGTACTCCTGGAGGATGTGCACCGCCTCGGCGATCGTCTCGGCCGGGTGGGTGTGCACCAGCGCGGGCAGCGCGCCGGTCTTGCCGCGCAGCACTTCGCCCACCGTGAGGGTGTCGCTCTCGGCGGCCTCGGTGGCGAAGCCGTACTGGCCCAGCCACGAGTCGTTGAAGACCTTGGTCAGGTAGCCGCGGCCGGAGTCCGGCAGCAGCACCACGATCACCGCGTCGTCACGTCCCTGCTCGGCCAGCTCGACGGCCAGCTGCTTGGCGGCGAAGGCGGCCATCCCCGACGAGCCGCCGACCAGCAGCGCCTCCTGCCGGGCCAGGCGCCGGGTGAAGGCGAAGGAGTCGGCGTCAGAGACCTCGATGATCCGGTCGGCGACCGACTTGTCGTAGGTCTCGGGCCAGAAGTCCTCTCCGACACCCTCGACCAGGTAGGGGCGGCCGGTGCCACCGGAGTAGACCGAGCCGGCCGGGTCCGCGCCGACGACCTGGATGTCGGGATTACGCTCCTTGAGGTAGCGCCCGATGCCGCTGATCGTGCCGCCGGTGCCGACGCCGGTGACGAAGTGAGTGATCCGCCCCTCGGTCTGCTCCCAGATCTCCGGACCGGTGGTCTCGTAGTGGGAGCGCGGGTTGTGCGGGTTGGAGTACTGGTCGGGCTTCCAGGCGCCCGGCTGCGAGGCGAGCCGGTCACTCACGTTGTAGTACGAGTCCGGGTGCTCCGGGGCCACCGCGGTCGGGCAGACCACGACCTCGGCGCCGTACGCCTTGAGCACGTTGCGCTTGTCCTCGCTGACCTTGTCGGGGCAGACGAAGACGCACTTGTAGCCCTTCTCCTGGGCGACCATGGCCAGGCCCACGCCGGTGTTGCCCGAGGTGGGCTCGACGATGGTGCCGCCGGGCTTGAGCTCGCCGGAGGCCTCGGCCGCCTCGATCATCCGGGTGGCGATGCGGTCCTTCACCGAGCCGCCCGGGTTGAGGTACTCGATCTTGGCCAGCACCAGCGGGCCGGGGCTGTCCTGGCCGCGCTCGACCTGCAGCTCGGGACCCAGCGAGGTCGAGAGCCGCATCAGCGGGGTGTTGCCGATCAGGTCAAGGAGGGAGTTCACGTACTGCATCCGAACAATCTAGTCCGCCTGATGGACAACCGTGAACTCACTAGGGTGGGTGCGTGGGTAAAGCAGCCGCCGCACGCAAGCTCGCCTCCGCCGCACTCTTCGGTGGAGGGGGACTCTCCCTGCTCGGCGGGGGCATCTACGGCCTGCTCACCCTGGAGGCCCGGGTCGCCCGGCGCGCCATCGGCAACACCACCGGCGCTCCCCCGGACGCCACCGGCTGGTACGGGCGCGGACGCCCCGGCCCTGCGCTGCGGATCGCCCTGCTCGGCGACTCCAGCGCCGCCGGGTACGGCGTGCACACCGTCGAGGACACCCCGGGCGCCCACCTGGCCTCCGGCGTGGCAGTGGAGGCCGACCGGCGGGTGCACCTGCGTTCCGTCGCCGTCGTGGGGGCGAAGTCCGCGGACCTGGACCAGCAGGTCGACCGGGTGCTGCCGAGCGAGCCGGACGTCGCGGTGATCATGGTCGGCGCCAACGACGTCACCCACACCGTGTCGCCGTCCGCGTCCGTGCGCCACCTCGCCGAGGCCGTACGCCGGCTGCGCGAGGCCGGCACCGAGGTGCTGGTGGGCACCTGCCCCGACCTCGGCACGGTCCGGCCGATCCCCCCGCCGCTCAAGCAGGTGGCTCGCGAGTGGTCCCGCCGCCTGGCCGCTGCGCAGTCGATCGCGGTCGTGGCCGAGGGCGGTCGCAGCGTCTCGCTCGCCAAGGCGCTCGGTCACGAGTTCGACGCCGCGCCCGCCCTCTTCTTCGGCCCCGACCAGTTCCACCCCTCGGCAGAGGGCTACCGCTCCGTGGCCGGGGTCCTGCTCCCCTCCACGCTCGCGGCGCTGGGGCTCGTGCCGGAGGAGGAGATGCGGCCCGAGGCCCACCGCGGCGAGCGCGTCATGCCGGTAGCCACCGCCGCCGTCGAGGCAGCGCGCCACACCGGCACCGAGCTGGACGGCACCGAGGTCGCCGGCTCCCAGCGCGGCCTGCGCGGCCGGTGGGTCGAGCTGCGGCGCCGCGCCCGCCGTACCAGCACCCAGACGGAGACCCCCGAGGAGCACGAGGACCAGCACGAGGACCGCGAGCACCAGCATGGCGAGGAGCAGGGCGAGCCGGCCAGGTCCGCCGACGTCGTCGACTGACGGGGCCGCCCCGTCCCCGCACCACCCCTTGCCGCACTGCCCCCCTGTAACGCGCTGTTCAACGCACTCCCATCCCCCGCCAGTGGGGCCGTGGAGCATGTTGAACAGCGCGTTACAGGGGGCTGGCGGGGGTGGGGGCGGGGGCGGGCACACATGCCCCTGAAATGCCACAGGGCCCCGGGAAGACCCGGGGCCCTGCGCGGAGACTGCTGGTGCGATCAGTCCTGGCCGAAGATCGCCAGGATGCGCAGCAGGTTGGTGTAGATCCAGACCAGCGAGACGGTCAGCCCGAAGGCGGCACGCCACGACTCGCGCTCGTCGAGACCGGCGGCGACGCCCTGCTCGACGAAGTCGAAGTCGAGGATCAGCATGAACACACCGAGCACCAGGCCGACGACCGACATCAGCAGGCCGAGGGCACCGAAGCCGAAGAGGCCGGTGTTGACGCCGGCGAAGCTGAGCACCAGCGAGAGCAGACCGAGGCCGACCATGCCGAAGACGGCGGCCATGACGCCCTTGCGGAACTTGTCGCCGACCTTGATGCCGAGGAACTTGTACGCCGCCAGGGTGCCGGCGAACGCGGCGAAGGTGCCGAAGACCGCGCCGGAGACGATGCCGTCACCGAACTGCGCGTCGAACAGCTTGCTCAGGCCGCCGAGGGCGACACCCTCGAGGGCGGCGAAGGCGAGCACCAGCGCGGGGCTGATGACCTTCTTGAACGAGTTGACCATCGACAGGGCGAAGGCGCCGAGCGAGCCGACCATGACCGCGGTCATGATGCGGCTCATCTGCTCCTGGGTGACCGTGCCGGACAGGTCGCCGGTCCACCACCAGGTGATGAACGCGGTGACGATGACGACGCCGAGCGTGGCGGCGGTCTTCTGGACCACCGAGTCGATCGTCATCCGGCGGGCGGGCGCCTGGGTGGGCAGCCCCGTGCCCCAGGTCGACGGGTCGCCGTAGTCCTGGTCCTGGCCGTAGCCGGGGTAGGTCTGGGTGCCGTGCGCGTTCGACTGCCCGTTGAACTCGGCCGATCGCGCGAACACCGGGTTGCTGCTCTTCATGTTGGTCTCTCCTTGGAGGCCGGGAGGCGCGATCTCCCTGACCGCGCCGACGTCGTGACGCCCACTGTACGCAGGCGGCACCATGAGAACGTGTGACGAGGGCGCGGTGTTCCCGCATTTCGGTGCCCCCGCTGGGACTCGAACCCAGACTGTGCCGCTTTTAAGGCGGCTTCCTCTGCCATTGGGATACGGGGGCCGAGCCCGGAGGCTCAGAGGTAGGTCTGGCGAGCGTAGACGGCGTGGGCTCCGGCCACCCGGTCGAGGAAGAGCAGGCCGTCGCAGTGGTCGATCTCGTGCTGGAGGCAGCGCGCCTCGAACCCGTCGGTGCGCACCTCGATCTCCTCGCCGGTCCCCGGCAGCTGCCCGCGCACCAGCACCCGCGAGCCGCGCTTCACGTCGCCGGTCAGGTCCGGGACGCTCATGCACCCCTCGCGCGCCTTCTCCTTGCGGGTGGCCTCGACGACCTCGGCGTTGCAGAGCACGAACGTGCCGTGGCCGGTGCGGGTCTTGGGGTGGTCGGTGACATCGACGCAGAAGACCTTGCTGCCCACCCCGACCTGGGGCGCGGCCAGGCCGACGCAGCCGGGCGAGACCCGCATGGTCGCCACCAGGTCGGCGGCGAGCTGGACGACCTCGGGGGCGGTGGGGTCCACCCGGACGCCGTCGGTGGACAGCACCGCGGCGGGAGCGCGTACGACGTCCAGGACGCGCCCGGTCACCCCCAGCTCGTCCTCGGTCCAGGAGACGAGCCGGTCGTTGGTCCCGCTCACAGCTCGTCGGCCTCCGCGGGCCGCAGGGAGGCGCCCACGCCGAGCGCCTCGGCGGCGTCCTTGACCGCGCGCTCGAGCCCCTCGACGTCGGCGTCGGCGGGCAGGGCCACCTCGGCGAGGAGGAGGTAGAGGTCGCCGGACAGGCGGGTGGTCAGATCGGTGATGTTGCCGCCGACGCGGGCCACCTCGGCCGCGATCCGGGAGACGATGCCGGGCCGGTCGCCGCCGTGCACCGTCAGCACCCAGGCCGAGGCGGTCTCGTAGGGGGACTGCTCACGCGGGACCTCGCGCACGGTCACCGTCAGGGTGCCGTCCTCGGCCAGCGGCGCCAGGGCGCCCTCCAGCTCGGTGTCCGAGGCGGAGCCGGCGCAGACCAGCGTCATCGCGAAGTGGCCCCGCAGCAGGGTCATCGAGGTGTCCTCGATGTTGAGGCCCAGCGCGGCCAGCCGGTCGGTGGTCTCGGCGATGATCCCCGGGCGGTCGTGGCCCACCACGGTGATGGCGTGCAGCGTCCCTGCGTCAGTCATGGACGCCATTCTTACCCACCGGCCTCACCCCTCGGTGTCCGGCCGGTGACCCAGCCCGGCCAGGTCGCGGGCACGGCCCAGCACCTCGTCGAGCATCGCCGGCGTGAGGCGTCCGGTGAAGGTGTTGTGCTGCGAGGGGTGGTAGCAGCCCAGCAGGGTGAGCCCGTCGAGCGGCACCTCGATGCCGTGGCCGAACTTGGGCTTGGGCGAGGGCACGGCGACCCCGGCGCCACGCAGCGCGCGCAGGGCGCCGTCCCACCCGTAGGCCCCCAGCGCCACCACCGCCCGCAGGTGCGGACGCACCACGGCGATCTCCTGGTTGATCCACGGCGCGCAGGTGTCGCGCTCGGTCGGCGTCGGCTTGTTGGCCGGCGGAGCGCAGCGGACGGTGGCGACCATCCGGGCGCCCAGCAGCCGCTGCCCGTCGCCGGCGTGCACCGACGTGGCCTGCGCGGCCAGGCCGACCCGGTGCAGGCTGGCGAAGAGCCAGTCGCCCGAGCTGTCGCCGGTGAAGATGCGGCCGGTGCGGTTGCCCCCGTTGGCGGCCGGCGCCAGCCCGACGATGAGCACCCCGGGCTCGGGGTCGCCCCAGCCGGCGATCGGCCGGCCCCAGTAGGGCTGGTCGGCGAACGAGGCCCGCTTGGTGTGCGCGACCTCCTCGCGCCAGGCGACCAGCCGGGGGCAGGCCGAGCAGACGCTGACCCGGGCGTCGAGCTCGTCGAGCCGCTCGGTGCCGGCGAGCCGGCGTACGTCGTCCGCGTCGTGCGCGACCTCGGTGCCGGGCTGCGCGGGGTCGTCGGGCCAGCCGGTGCCCGGGGGCACCGGGGAGTCGAACTCCTGGCCGGTGACCGGGTGCCTCACCGCCGTCCGGGCACGGCGTCCACGCGCTCCTCCACAGCTGCACTGTACGCAGCGGAGGCGGGCTGAGGCCCCGGGCGCCCGCCCGGGCCGAACCGGCCGAGCGCGGCGGTGGCCACCCCCAGCAGCAGGACGACCCCGCCGCCGGCCTCGGCCGCGTTCGGCACCTCCTCCAGCACCAGCCAGGCCGAGACCATCCCGACCAGCGGCACCAGCAGCGTGAACGGGACCACCGCCGACGTGCGGTGCCGGGCCAGCAGCGAGTTCCAGATGCCGTAGCCGACCCACGAGGCGAGCACCGCGGTGTACGCCGTGGAGAGCACCGCCGCGAGCGACAGCGAGGTCAGGGCATGCCCGACCTCGGCGGGCCCGTCGAGGAGCAGGCTGAGCACCAGCAGCGGGACCGGCACCACGGTGGCCGACCACACCGTCAGCCCGAACCCGGAGGCGGCACCCGCCCGGCGGGCCACCACGTTGCCGCACGCCCAGGAGGCCGCGGCGGCCACGGTGACCAGCAGCGCCAGCAGGGGGGTGGCGGCGCTCCGGCCGAGGGCGACGACGCCCAGGCCGACCGCGCCGAGCACGACGCCGACGACCTGCGCGCCGGTCGGCCGTTCGGCGAGCCGGACCGCCGCGAAGACGACGGTGAGCACCACCTGCGCCTGGAGCACCAGCGAGGCCAGGCCCGGCGGCATCCCCATCGCCAGGGCGGAGTAGAGCAGCCCGAACTGGCCCACGCTCATGAAGAGCCCGACCAGCGCCACCTGGCGGAACGCGACGGCCGGCCGGGCGACCACCACGACTGCGAGTGAGACCACGGCGAACCGCAGCGCGGCGAAGAGCAGCGGCGGCATGTCGTCGTCGAGGCCGGCATCGATGACGACGAAGTTGACGCCCCAGATGACGGCGACGAGGGTGGCGAGCAGGGAGTCCTTGAGGGGCACGTCACCCATGGTCCGTCGAGCCGACCGTTCACGTCCATCGCACGATCGGGGGCTCGACCCGGTAGCGTTGCTTCATGATCGACCTCGTCGCCCTGCAGTCCCTGCTAGCCCTGGACGCCCAGGGCACCGTCGGCGCGGCCGCGGCCACGCTCGGCTACACCCCGTCCGCGGTCTCCCAGCAGATCAAGCGGCTGGAGGCGCAGGCCGGCGTCCCGCTCACCGAGCGGGTGGGTCGCCGGGTGGTGCTGACCGAGCAGGCCCGGCTGCTGGTCGCGGAGGGTCGCGACGTGCTGGCCCGGGTCGAGTCGCTGGAGTCGGCGCTGCTGGCGCACGGCGGGGAGATCGCCGGCTCGCTGCGGCTCGCCGCGTTCTCCACCGGCGTCCGCGGGCTGGTCGCCCCGCTCGCCGCGGACCTGCGGTGCAGCGCGCCCGAGCTCGCCCTGACGGTCACCGAGGTCGACCCCGCCGAGGCCGTCGGACTGGTCGCCTCCGGCCAGGTCGACCTCGCGCTGGTGCACAGCTGGGTGGGGGTCGGGCTGCCCGTGCCGAGCCGGGTGCGCGACGAGCACCTGGGCCTCGACGTGGCCGACCTGCTGGTGCACCGGGACCACCCGCTCGCCGCGCGGCAGCGGGTGGCTGCCGCCGACCTGCAGGACGAGACGTGGGCCAGCACCCACCCCGGCACCATCTGCCACGACTGGTTCCAGGTCATGTTCGCCGGCCTGCGCCTGCCGGCGGTCAGCTTCTGGTCGTTCGAGTTCGAGTCCCAGGTCCGGCTGGTCCAGGAGGGCGTCGCGGTTGCCCTGGTCCCCCGGCTGGGCCGCGGACCGCTGCCCGAGGAGGTGGTGGCGGTGCCCGTGGTCGACCCGGTCCCCACCCGGACGGTGCGGATGCTGTGGCGCCGCACCATGGACGACAGTCCCGCTATCCGGCACCTGCGGGAGCAGCTCGTGCGCCTGGTGCGACACCGCGGGTCGTTGAGCACCGACCCCTTGTAGCCCGGCGTCACGGAGTGCTACGACGGGCGGATCAGCCGATGGGAGGCAGCTCATGGCCACACCACTCGCGCAGCTCGATCACCGGCCTTTCGTCACCGACGGCGGACTCGAGACCGACCTGCTGTTCCACCACGGCGTCACGCTCCCCGACTTCGCGGCGTTCCCGCTGGTGGGCGACACGCGTGGCCGCTCGCTGCTGTCCGACTACTACGACGGGTACGCCGAGATCGCCCGTCGCCACGACGCGACCCTGCTGCTGGAGAGTCCCACCTGGCGAGCCAGTCCCGACTGGGCCGGCCGCCTCGGCTACTCCCCCGACGAGCTCGACCGGCTCAACCAGGGCGCGGTGGCGGTGATGCGGGGCATCGGCGCCCACCCCACGCACCTGGCCCGCGCCCTGGCCGACGGCGGCGCGTGGCGGGAGCGGGTGGTCGGGGTGCGCGCCAACGCCTCGGCGCTCTCCCACGCCGAGCTGGACGAGGCGGAGGAGCTCGACGAGGGCGACCCGGAGCAGTTCGCGGTGGACCACCTGGCCCTGGGCGCCCTGCTGCCCCGGTTGAGCATCCTCGGCGGGTGCTGCGGCACCGACGCCCGGCACGTGGCCGCCCTGTGGGCGGCACCGCCTCAGGTGCTGCGCGAGGCCACCGACCAGGCGATGCCGTCGAGGATGTCGGACTCCGAGACCGTCCAGGAGTAGACCGACGTACGGCGCAGCACCCGGTCCAGGATCAGCGCGCCGGCGTCGATCACGTCGGCACGGCCGGGGTGCATGAACGGCATCCGCAGCCGCTCCGCGACCGGGGCGGCGACGACCCGGTCGATGAAGGCGTGGGTGTCGGAGACGGGCACCACCGCCTGGTCGATCGCCTCCCGGTCGTACGCCGGCAGGTCCAGGCAGCCGGCCGCGATCGTCGTGCAGGTCCCGGCGACCCCCACCACCGTCGCGGCGCGGCCCAGCTCGACCCCGGCCGCCTCCGCGGCGTCCAGGGCGGCGTCCACGTCGGCGGCGCAGGCGGCCACCTGCTCGGCGGTCGGCGGGTCGTCGCGCAGGTGCCGCTCGTGCAGGCGCACCGACCCGATGTCCAGGGAGATCGACGCCTCCGGGGCGTGCGTGCCCAGCACCAGCTCGGTGGAGCCGCCGCCGATGTCGACCACCAGCACCGGCGGCTCCGCCGGGGTGCGCAGGTTGCGGACCGCCCCGTCGAAGGCGAGCGCCGCCTCCTCGTGGCCGGCGATCACCTCGGGCCGGACCCCGAGCCGCTCCTGCACCCCGGCGGCGAAGACGTCGGCGTTGGCCGCGTCCCGGGTGGCCGAGGTGGCGCAGAACCGGATCCGGTCCCGGGGGACGCCGTGCTCGGCGATCAGCGCGGCGTACTCGTCGATCGCGGCGAAGCAGCGGGCCAGCGCCTCGGCCGAGAGCAGCCCGGTGGTGTCGACCCCCTCGCCGAGCCGGACCATCCGCATCTCGCGGACCGCCACCTCGGGCATCGAGCCGATCAGCAGCTTGACGGTGTTGGTGCCGCAGTCGATCGCGGCGACGGGGTTTCGAGACGGGCGCGGGGCGCCCTCCTCAACCACCGTTGTTCTCCTCGGGGGCGACGCACGGACCGTCGGCCCACCACTCCCCCAGCAGGTCGAGCACCTCGTCGCCCAGCGGGTTGACGCCCCGGCCCTGGGCCAGCGACTGGCCGGCCAGCACGTGCAGGCACTTGACCCGGTCGGGCATCCCGCCGGCGGAGATGCCCTCGATCTCGGGGACCTCCAGCCCGGCCTCCCGGGCGATCTCGTCGCGGGCGGCCAGGTAGCGCTCGTGCGCGGCGCGGTAGGCCGCGGCCAGCTCGGGGTCCTCGCCCAGGCGCGCCTGCATCTCCTTCATCAGTCCCCCGCCCTCCAGCGTCCCGATCCGGGACGCGGCGCGCGGACAGGTCAGGTAGAAGGTGGTGGGGAACGGCGTGCCGTTGGGCAGCCGCGGCTCGGTGGTCACGACGTCCGGGTTGCCGCACGGGCACCGGTGGCCGACCGCGTGGATGCCGCGGGGCTCGCGTCCCAGCTGCTGGGCGATCGCCTGCTCGTCGGACGGGTCGATCCTGGTGTTGCTCACTGCGTCTGTTCCTCGTTCTTCTTCACGCCGTCGATCTTCCGGGTCGGCTCGGGTGCCGGCGGCGGCGGGTTGCCCGCGAGCTCCACGGAGTCCCAGGCGTCGCTCCACCACGGTGTCGGGGTCTGGTCGCCGACCGTGGCCGGATCGGTCAGCCCGGTCGGGCCGTCCAGCGGCTCGCCCTGCTCGTCGAGCACCTGGAAGCCGACCTCGCCGGGCATCAGGTAGCCGAACCGGGCGCGCGCCTGGGTGCGCACGAATGCGGGGTCCTCCCAGCGCAGCTTCTCCCGCTCCAGCGCCTCGATGCTGGCCCGGCGCTGCTCGATCGCGGCCTGCGTCTCCTCGATGTGCTCGCGCTGGTCCAGGTAGGCCCGCAACGAGGAGGCGTAGGAGACCGCGAGCACGGCGAGGACCAGCATCAGCACGCCGGCGCGGCCGGTCAGCCGCGGACGCCGCCGGGGAGCCGGGGCGGTGACGGGGTGCTCCCCGGTCCGCGGGCCGGGGAGCCGGGCGGACGCGCCGACGACCCGGCCGCGCGGCGCTGGGCCACGCTGACCGGGTCGTCGGGTGCCGCCCGGAGTGGAGCGGGGGGTACGTCGTGTCGCCATCAGGCGACCAGTCTCTCCCGATCAGCCGGTGAAACGCGGGAAGGCGCCCGCACCGGCGTAGCGTGCCGCGTCACCGAGCTGGTCCTCGATGCGCAGGAGCTGGTTGTACTTCGCGACCCGCTCGGACCGGGCCGGGGCGCCGGTCTTGATCTGGCCGCAGTTGGTGGCCACCGCGAGGTCGGCGATGGTGGTGTCCTCGGTCTCGCCCGAGCGGTGGCTCATCATGTTGCGGTAGCCGGCGCGGTGCGCGAGGTCGACGGCGTCCAGGGTCTCCGAGAGCGAACCGATCTGGTTGACCTTGACCAGCATCGCGTTCGCCTGGCCGCCGGTGATGCCGCGCTGGAGCCGCTCCACGTTGGTGACGAAGAGGTCGTCGCCGACCAGCTGCGTACGGGAGCCGAGCTGCTCGGTGATCGCCTTCCAGCCGTCCCAGTCCTCCTCGTCGAGCGGGTCCTCGATCGAGACGATCGGGTAGGAGGAGACCAGGTCCGCGTAGTAGGCGATCATCTGGTCGGCCGTCTTCTGGTTCCCCTCGAAGGCGTAGGCGCCCTTCTCGTGGAACTCGGTCGCGGCCACGTCGAGGGCCAGCACGACGTCGCGGCCCAGGGTCAGGCCGGTCGTGCCGACGGCCTCGGCGATCAGGTCGAGCGCGTCGCGGTTGGACGGCAGGTCGGGGGCGAAGCCGCCCTCGTCGCCGACACCGGTGGCCAGGCCCTTCTTCTTCAGCACGGCCTTGAGCGCGTGGTAGACCTCGGCACCCTGCTGCAGCGCCTCACCGAAGGTGGGGGCGCCGATCGGGGCGATCATGAACTCCTGGATGTCGACGTTGGTGTCCGCGTGGGCACCGCCGTTGAGGATGTTCATCATCGGCACCGGGAGCAGGTGCGCGTTGGGGCCACCGACGTAGCGGAAGAGCGGCAGGCCGGCGGAGTCCGCGGAGGCCTTGGCGACCGCGAGCGAGACGCCGAGGATCGCGTTGGCGCCGAGCTTGGCCTTGTTGGGGGTGCCGTCGAGGTCGATCATTGCCTGGTCGACCAGGCGCTGGTCGTCGGCCTCGAGCCCGATCACCGCGGGGCCGATCTGCTCGATGACGGCCTGGACCGCCTTCGCGACGCCCTTGCCGCCGTACCGCTTGGTGCCGTCGCGGAGCTCGACCGCCTCGAAGGCCCCGGTGGAGGCGCCGGACGGGACGTCGGCGCGGCCGAACGAACCGTCGTCGAGGAGGACCTCGACCTCGACGGTGGGGTTGCCGCGGGAGTCGAGGATCTCGCGGGCGCCGACAAGTTCGATGGATGCCACGTGCTGCTCCTGGGAGGTAGACAGGGGTTTCAAGGCCAGACTAGTGCGCCACGTCTCACCCGCTCCGGCCGCGCCCGCGGTAGGAGGGAGGCGCGCTCAGGCGGGAGGGGCAGCGAGGCGGCGTACGGCGTCGCGCAGCGCCTGCTCGGGGTCGACGCCGTCGGCTCGCGCCCGGGCCACCACGGCGAGCAGCTCCTCCCCCACCTCCTCGGACGTCATGGTGGCCGGTCGCTCCGGCGACCGCTCCCCAGGACGTCCCGCAAGGTCTGAGGATGCCGGGCCGAACGGGGCAGCGCCGGCGCGCTCGAGCCGGTCCAGCACCTTGTCGGCGAGCAGCAGCGCCGGCAGCCCGGGGGGCAGGCCGTCGAGGACCGACGTCCGCTGCTTCTCCGCCGCCTTAGCCTGCTCCCACAGCTCGTTGACGGCGGCGGCGTCCAGCGCGCTGCCCTCGGGGGCGGCCGCGTCGCCGAAGACGTGCGGGTTGCGCCGGCGCAGCTTCTCGGTGATCCCGCGGGCCACGTCGTCGAGGGTGAACGTCCCCGACTCCTCGGCGATCGCCCCGTGGAAGTAGACCTGAAGCAGCAGGTCGCCGAGCTCCTCGCGCAGGTGCTCCCAGTCGCCGCCTGCGTCCCCGGAGTCGATCGCCTCGAGGGTCTCCCAGGTCTCCTCGACCAGGAACCTGGCCAGCGACCGGTGGGTCTGGGCGGCCTTCCACGGGCACTCGGCCCGCAGTCGCCGCATCACCGCGGCGAGCTCGAGCAGCGGCTGCCCGTCCTCGGTCTCGCCCACGGCGTCGGTCAGCCGCAGCGCAGGTACGCCGGCAACCCGCTGGCGGCCTGCTCCGGGTCGCTCGCGGACTGGGCGGTCGCCGAGACGGGGAAGCTCACCTGGTCCGCGCCGGCGGCCGGACGGAGCTGTCCCTGGACCTCCTCGACGTCGAAGACGGGGTTGACGTCGAGGTCGAGGACCTCGGGCCAGCTCCAGAACGTCTCCGAGCCGCGCTGGATCGCCTCCTCCTCGGTGGGCTTGGCCACGCCCTCCTCGATCAGCAGCTGCTCACCGGTGGCGGTCATCACGCCCTGGATCAGCGCGTCGGCGGAGGCGGCGACGACGAATCCGTCCTGCTGCTCCTCGTCGAAGAGCTTGGCCTGCTGCCGAGCGGCGGAGCGGGCGCGCTCGTAGTCCGCGCCGGGCTCCACCTCGTACTTGTCGGCGATCTGCTGGGCGGCGCCGGTGACCACGAGGATGTTCAGCGCCGACTGGCGCACCACCGCCATCGGCACCTCCTGCCCGGCCTCGGCGAGCTGGTCCTCGGAGTCCGCGCAGAGCGCCTTGGCCAGGTTGTCGACCTCGGCCACCGAGATCGCCTCGTCGCCCACGGTCGCGGCCGTGCCGGAGTCGGACACGGAGCCTCCGCAGCCGCCGAGGAGGACGGCGGCGGCCGCCAGGGTGACGATGCGGCGGGGGCGGGACGAGCTCACAGGTTCTCCTCTGGATCGAGCGGAATCGAGCAGTATCGAGCGGGTCGAGCGGTACGGCGGGGTCAGCTGGCGGCGGCGCCGGCAGGCTCCGGGTCGATGATCTGGTCGATCACCCCGTAGGCCCATTGAAGCAGGGCGATGCCGGACCCGTTCGCCGACCCGAGGGGCCGCGGCACCATCAGGGCGTCGACCTGGCTGTGCAGCTTGCCCTTGGGGTAGAGCCGCTGGAGCCGCACCTGCCGCGAGTCGGGCAGCGTGACCGGCGCGAACCGCACGTTCTTGCCGGCCAGACCGATCTCGGTCAGCCCGGCGCGACGGGCCCGTGCCCGGAACCGGGCGACCACCAGCAGGGTCTCGACGACCTCCGGCGGCGGGCCGTAGCGGTCGACCAGCTCGGCGCGGATCTCCTCGACGTCGGCGTCGGCGCGCACCTCCGAGAGGCGCTTGTACATCTCCAGCCGCAGCCGCTCGCTCGGCACGTAGTCGTGCGGCAGGTGGGCGTCGACGGGCAGCTCGATCCGGACCTCCTCGTCCTCCTGGGACTCCTCGCCCCGGAACTCGCTCACCGCCTCGCCGACTAGGCGCACGTAGAGGTCGAAGCCGACGTCGGCGATGTGGCCCGACTGCTCGCCGCCGAGCAGGTTGCCGGCGCCGCGGATCTCCAGGTCCTTCATCGCGATCGCCATGCCGCCACCGAGGTCGGAGTGCTGGGCCAGGGTGGCGAGCCGCTCGTGCGCGGTCTCGGTCAGCGGCTTCTCCGAGGGGTAGAGGAAGTAGGCGTAGGCGCGCTCGCGCGAACGGCCCACGCGACCCCGCAGCTGGTGCAGCTGGCTGAGGCCGAGGGTGTCGGCCCGCTCGATGATCATGGTGTTGGCGTTGGAGACGTCGAGGCCGGACTCCACCAGGGTGGTGCAGACCAGGACGTCGAACTTCTTCTCCCAGAAGTCCAGCATCACCTGCTCGAGCTGTCGCTCGTTCATCTGCCCGTGGGCGGTGGCGACCCGTGCCTCGGGCACCAGCTCCCGGATCCGCGCGGCCTGCTTCTCGATCGAGTTCACCCGGTTGTGGATGAAGAAGACCTGCCCGTCGCGCAGCAGCTCGCGCCGGATCGCCGCGATCACCTGGCGGTCCTCGTAGGCGCCGACGTAGGTCAGCACCGGGTGCCGCTCCTCGGGCGGGGTGGTGATGGTCGACATCTCCCGGATCCCGGTGACCGCCATCTCCAGGGTCCGCGGGATCGGGGTGGCGCTCATCGACAGCACGTCGACCGAGGTACGCAGCTGCTTCATCTGCTCCTTGTGCTCGACACCGAAGCGCTGCTCCTCGTCGACGATGATCAGCCCGAGGTCCTTGAACCGCACCTCCTTGCCGAGCAGCCGGTGGGTGCCGACGACGATGTCGATGCTGCCGTCGGCCAGCCCGGCCAGCACCTCCTTGGCCTCCTTGTCGCTCTGGAAGCGGCTCAGGGCCTTGAGCACCACCGGGAAGTTGCTCATCCGCTCGGTGAACGTGCTCAGGTGCTGGGTGACCAGCAGCGTGGTCGGCACCAGCACCGCCACCTGCTTGCCGTCCTGGACCGCCTTGAAGGCCGCCCGCACCGCGATCTCGGTCTTGCCGTAGCCGACGTCGCCGCAGACCAGCCGGTCCATCGGCACGGTCTTGCGCATGTCGGCCTTGACCTCCTCGACGGTGGTCAGCTGGTCGGGGGTCTCGGCGAACGGGAAGGCGTCCTCCATCTCCCGCTGCCAGGGCGTGTCCGGGCCGAAGGCGTGGCCCTGGGTCGCCTGCCGGGCGGCGTAGAGCTTGATCAGCTCGGCGGCGATCTCCCGGACCGCCTTGCGCGCCTTGTTCTTCCGCTTGGTCCAGTCGGCGCCGCCGAGCCGGTCCAGGGCGGGCTGCTCGCCGCCGACGTACCGGGTCACCTGGTCGAGGGTGTCGGCCGGCACGTAGAGCCGGTCCGGCGGCGCGCCGCGCTTGGAGGCGCCGTACTCCAGCACCAGGTACTCGCGGACCGCCCCCTGGACGGTGCGCTGCTTCATCTCCACGAACCGGCCCACGCCGTGCTTCTCGTGCACGACGAAGTCGCCGGCCTTGAGCTCGAGCGGGTCGATCTGCTTCTTGCGCCGCGCCGGCATCCGGCGCATGTCGCGGGTCGAGGACTTCTGCCCCGACAGGTCCTCGGCGGTCAGCAGCACCACCCGGCGGTCGGCTTCGACGAAGCCGTGCTGGAGCGGGCCGCAGGTCACCGTGACCACGCCGGGGGCGGCCGGCGGGTCCTGGGGCTCGGCGAGGCGCGCCGGCACGTCGTGCTCGCCGAGCACCGAGACCAGGCGCTGGGCCGGGCCGTGCCCCGGATACATCACGACGACCCGGTAGTCCTGGGCGAGCCAGCCCTTGATGTCGCGCAGCGCGTGCTCCAGGTCGCCGCGGTAGCTCTCCACCGGCTGGGCGGCGAGGGTGCGCGACTCGACGGCGCCGATCCGCACGTCCAGGTCGAGCTCGGCGAGCTCGGCGCTGTCGCCGAGGCCGAACGGGCTCATCGACCACCACGGGCGCCCCGAGGCGAGGGTCTGCTCGCGGACCTCGGCGACCTCGCGGTAGGAGGCGACCGCCAGGTCGATGGGGGCCGAGCCGCCGCTGGCGGCCGAGGCCCAGCTGGCCTCCAGGAACTCCTCGCTGGTGGCGACCAGGTCGTGGGCGCGGGTCCGGACCCGCTCGGGGTCCAGGACCAGCACGTGGGTCTCGGCGGGCAGCAGGTCGACGAGCAGCTCCATCTCGTCGACGAGCACCGGCGCCAGGGACTCCATCCCCTCCGCGGCGATGCCGGCGGCGAGCTTGTCGGTGAGCTCGAGCAGCTGCGGGTGGGCCCGCCCGAGCTCGGCGGCCCGGCGGCGGACCTCGTCGGTGAGCAGCAGCTCGCGGCAGGGCGGCGCCCACAGCCGGGAGGCCTCCTCCAGGGTGCGCTGGTCGGCGACGGAGAAGGTGCGGATCTCCTCCACCTCGTCGCCCCAGAACTCGACCCGCAGCGGGTGCTCCTCGGTGGGCGGGAAGACGTCCACGATGCCGCCGCGGACGGCGAACTCGCCGCGCTTCTCCACCAGGTCCACCCGGGTGTATGCCGCGTCGGCCAGGCCGCGTACGACGTCCTCGAGGGTGGCGCTCTGTCCCTTGGTCAGCTCCACCGGCACCAGGTCGGCCAGTCCCTTGACCTGGGGCTGGAGCACGGAGCGGATCGGCGCCACCACCACCGAGAGGGGTCCGTTGGTGGCGTCGTCGCCGGGGTGCACCAGGCGGCGCAGCACCGCCAGCCGTCGGCCGACGGTGTCGCTGCGCGGGCTGAGCCGCTCGTGCGGCAGCGTCTCCCAGGACGGGTAGTGGGCGACCCGGGCATCGCCGACCAGGCCGCCGAGCTCGACGACCAGGTCCTCGGCCTCCCGGGTGGTCGCGGTGACCACCAGCACGAACCGGCCGGCGTCGACCAGGCCACGCACCACGAACGGGCGCAGCGCCGCGGGACCGGTGAGGTCCAGCGTGCGCAGGGTCCCGTCGCGGGCGTCGGCCATCGACTCGGCGAGGGCGGGTTCGGCGAGGACCGCCTGGGTGAGCGAGGTGAGCGTGGAGCCAGGGCTCACAGGGGAAAGCCTTCCGACGACGGACGACACGAGACGAGCCCCCGGCCGGCACGGGCAGGGGGTCTCCTCGAGTCTACGCCGCGACCGGAGCGGAGTCGGGCGTGCTCCGCCGGCTGTGGCGGGCTGTTCGGGTCAGACCCGCGCGAGGTCCCGGACCGGCTGGCAGGCGCAGCTGTCCGAGCACGGCAGGTAGGAGTGCATGGCGTGACCGCACTCGGCACAGGGCCGGTCGTGCGAGAGGTGGCTGGTGGCGGTGTCGATCGTGTCCCACATGCCTCCACGGTGACAGCGCCCCCGGGTGCGCGGGCCGGTTCCGGCCAGAATGGCCCGAACGGGCCATGCGATGCGCAGTCTGCGAGGCGAGTGGTTTGGGGTACCCCCGATGGGGTATCACTTGCCCGGTGCCCTCGGGGGCCCCTCACGCCACGTGTGTCACACACGCCCACATCTCCACGAAGGGAACACCGGGTAATGAAGACCACCCGCCTGATCGCAGGCCTCACCTCCGCCGGCCTGCTCGGGCTCGCCCCCCTGGCCCTCGCCGCTCCGGCGAACGCCACCGAGAACCTCACCACCACCGTCGAGCTCAGCGCGTACAGCAACGCCGTCACCTACGGCGACAAGCTCTCCGGGCTGAACGGCAAGGTCACCACCTCCAAGGGCACCTCGGCGTACAAGGGCACCGTCACCCTGTACTCGGCCAGCAGCAAGGACGCCACCTGGGTGCCGGTCACCACCGTCCCGGCCAGCGGCTACATGTCCTTCGGCGACATCAAGCCGAAGACCAACTCGATGTACAAGGCGGTCTTCTCCGGCTACGCCGCGACCACCACGTACGAGGACAACCTGGCTGCCAGCGAGTCGGCTCCGTTCGCCATCGCGGTCCAGCGCAAGGTCAAGATCAAGACCAACAAGCTCTGGCTGAACGGCAAGGTCACGCCGCAGTTCAAGAAGAAGAAGGTCGTCCTCAAGCGCAAGCAGGGCAAGAAGTTCGTCAAGTGGCGGACGGTGAAGACCAACAAGAAGGGCGCCTTCCGGGTCAAGGCCCCGAACCGTCGCGGCTTCCAGTTCACCGTCACCATCCCCACCGACAAGCACTACACGGGCTGGACGAGCGGCTACCGCGTCTACTGACACCCGTACGACGTCCGCTGACGCCGGCGGACCGACACCACGACGGCCGCGGCCGCGCCCCCTCGGGGGTGCGGACCGCGGCCGTCGTCGTACTGAGCCGAAGCTGCGTCAGTCGGTGCCGTGCCGCCGGACGAAGTCGACGATCGAGTCGGCCAGCTCGGGCCGGCACACGATCAGGTCGGGCAGCGAGACGTCGTCCTGGTTGTAGGCCAGCTCCGAGCCGTCCACGCGGGAGCAGAAGAGGCCAGCGGCCCGGGCGACCGCGACCGGGGCGGCGTTGTCCCACTCGTACTGCCCGCCGGCGTGCACGTAGGCGTCGGCCACGTCGCGCACCACGCTCATCACCTTGACCCCGGCGGAGCCCATCGGGACCAGGTCGGCGCCGATCTCGGCGGCGAGCGCCTCGACGAAGGCCGGCGGACGCGAGCGCGAGACCGCGATCCGCGGACGCTCGGAGGTGCGTGCAGGCACCACCGGCGGCATGCCGGTGTGGAAGGTCTCGCCCAGAGCGGGCTGCGCCACGGCGCCGGCGACCAGGTCTCCGTCCTGCCACAGGGCGACGTGCACCGCCCAGTCGTCGCGCGGCGGCTCGGAGAACTCCCGGGTCCCGTCGAGCGGGTCGATGATCCACACCCGCCGGGCCTCGAGCCGGCTCTTGTCGTCGGCCGCCTCCTCCGAGAGCACGGCGTCGTCGGGCCGGTGCGTGGCGAGGAGCTCGGCCAGGAGCGCCTGGGCCGCGGCGTCGCCCGCGTCCTTGAGGGCCTTGCCCTCCAGGCCCTGGGTACGGACCTCCAGGAGGCGGGCACCGGCCTGGTCGGCCGCCCACGCGGCGAAGGCGTGGTCGTCGGAGATGGCTGCGGAAGGGATCTGCTTCGGCGTCTCGGTGGTCACTGCACGAGCCTCTCATGGGCGGACGGAGGCGTCGGCCGTGACCACGCCGACGGCGAGCGTGGGCGAATCCCCTAATTGGGCGACCCAGAAGGCCGGTCGTGCGAGTGATACTCGCGGGAGTGGCACCCGTTCTGGTGCTGCCAGCACGAGGGGGATTCTCATGCGACGCTGCAGCTCACGGGCGCTCGGACTGCTCGTCACACTCGCGTGCTGTGTCGGATGCTCCGACTCTGGGACCCCGCAGCCGGCTGCCCGGACGACCGAAGAGTCGAGCCCGGCCAGCACCCCCTCGACCAGTCCCTCGCCCAGCCCCTCGACCAGCCCCTCGCCCAGGGCGGAGGTCCCCATGGTCGGGACCTCGACCCCCTCCCCGCTGCCCGGGCTCCGGGAGCCGGGCCGGAAGCCCGTCCTGGTACGCCGGCCGCTCCCCACCGCCGCCGTCGTCACCGACCGCCTGGCCCCAGGCTTCCCGAGCTCTCTGGGCCCGGTGCGCGGCTCACGGGTCACCAGCAGCAGCCTGTCCCCGGCGGGCACGCGCCTCCAGGTGGCGTTGGACGCCTCGACCACCCTGCCCGCCACGCAGGTCCTGCTCGCCTACCGGACCCGCCTCTCGGCGCGCGGCATGACAGAGCGGCCGGTGGCCGCGGTGAGCGGGTCGGAGGCGACGGGCTTCGGTCGTGACCGCAGCTCGGTCGTGGTGACGGTGCGGCGCGAGGGCGCCCGGACGGCGTACACGGTCTACGGCGTGCTCCACGCCCGGGCGGGGTGAGGACTGGTGTACCTCTCGCTGCGCGACCGCCCGTCGTCCGCACAGCCTGCCCAGCACGGCTCGGAGGTGTCGCCGCCTCGGCGGGCCGGACGGGTGGTGGTGACCCTGGGCATGGTCAGCCTGCTGACCGACATCTCCTCTGAGTCGGTCGCCGCGATCCTGCCGCTCTACCTGACCGCGGTGGTCGGGCTCTCGGCGGTGGCCTACGGCCTCATCGACGGTCTCTACCAAGGCGTCAGTGCTCTGGTCCGCCTGGCTAGCGGCTGGTTCGCCGACCGCACCGACCGCCCCAAGTGGGTCGCGTTCGCCGGCTACGGGCTCTCTGCGGTGGCGAGGGTCTTCCTGCTGTTCGCCTCCGGCGCCGCCAGCATCTCGGCGGTGGTCGCCGCGGACCGCATCGGCAAGGGCATCCGCACCGCCCCCCGGGACTCGATGATCTCCTCGGCCACGCCCACCGAGCACCTGGGACGCGCTTTCGGCGTGCACCGGATGCTGGACACGATCGGGGCTGCGCTCGGCCCGCTGATCGCCTTCGGCATCCTGGTGCTGATCCCCGACGGGTTCTCCGTGGTGCTGGCGGTCTCCTTGGCCTTCGCGGTCGTGGGGGTGGCGCTGCTCGGGCTGCTGGCCCCCGACCAGCGAGCGCAGCCCCGGCCCGAGGACGGGGCGGCGCCCGATCCGTTCCGCTGGTCCGACCTGGGGAACCCCCGACTGCGGCCGCTGCTGCTGCTGGCCGGCGGACTTGCGCTGCTCACGGTCGGGGACGGATTCGTCTACCTCGCGCTGCTGGACCGGGGCGGCTTCGCGGCGACCTGGTTCCCGATGCTCTTCGTGGGGACCAACATCGCCTACCTGGTGCTGGCGGTGCCGGTGGGCCGGCTCGCGGACCGGGTCGGTCGCGCCCGGGTTCTCGTGGCCGGCCACCTGGTGCTGGCGGCGGCGTACGTGTGCGCCAGTGTGCCGAACTCCACCTGGGTCGCCACCCTCGGCACCGTGGCGCTGCTGGGGGCGTTCTACGCCGCTACCGACGGCGTCATCGCTGCGCTGGCCGGACGGCTGGTCCCGGTCCGGGCACGCACCAGCGGCATCGCGGCCGCCCAGACCGTGGTGGCCCTGTCCCGGATGGCCTCCTCGTTCGGCTTCGGCGTCCTCTGGTTCGCCCTGGGGCCCAGCGCCGCGCTTCTCCTGGTCGCCGGGCTGCTGCTGGCGGCCGTGCTCGTCGCCGCCACCCAGCTGGGCCGGCTCGGTCTCGACCGCGTGGTCGCATGAGCACCCGGATGCGGGTGAGCGTGTTCCTGGTCCTCGTCTCGGGCATCGCGACGGTGACCGCGTGGTACGCCCTCGACCAGTACCGCAGCGTCCGGGCGGCCCGGGATCGGGACCCGCAGGTGTCGCAGATGCCCCAGGCCCAGCCGATCAGCGGCCCCCGCGTGGTGTTCCGGCACACCGGCCTGGACAACCGCTACGGCCTGGTGGCGATGGTGGCGCTCGGCGACCCCACGGGACCGCGGTCCTTCACCGACGTGCCGTGCGACCGGGTGGCGGCGGGCGACTCCGGCGCCTCCTGCTTGGTGGCGCACGCCGGCGTGGTCACCCGGTTCGAGGCCCAGGAGCTGGGCCCCGACTGGCAGGTCGAGCGCACCTACCCCCTCCCCGGGGTACCCAGCCGCACCCGGGTCTCCCCCGACGGGACGCGGGTGGCGACCACGTCGTTCGTCACCGGCCACTCCTACATGAGCGTCGGCTTCTCCACCGCCACGGAGGTCCGGGAGACCGGCGGCGGGCAGAGCTGGGGCAACCTGGAGGAGTTCGCCCTGGTGCTCGACGAGAAGCGAGTCGAGCCGGTGGACCGCAACGTGTGGGGCGTGACGTTCCGCGACGACCGGCGCTTCTACGCCACCGTGAGCACCGGCGGCCGGACCTGGCTCGTCGAGGGCGACCTGGAGGACCGGACGCTCACCTCGGTGGGCGAGGACGGCGAGTGCCCGTCGCTCTCCCCCGACGGCACCCGACTCGCCTTCAAGGTCGACGTCGAGCCGGGGGACGGTCGGGAGTGGAGCCTGGCGGTGCTCGACCTCGACACCGGTCGCCGTACCGACCTCGGGGACGGCCCACGCGGGGTGGACGACCAGGTGGCGTGGCTCGACGACGACACGTTGCTCTACGGCTTGCCGCGCGCCGGCCAGCCCGGCGTGAGCGACGTCTGGTCGCTCCCGGTGCGTTCCGGCGCCGAGCCCGATCTCTTCATCGAGGAGGCCTGGTCCCCCACGGTGGTGCGCCCTGCAGCGCCGTCGTGAGGCCCCGATATACCGAAGACGGGCTATGACACGACCTCAGGACGCACGCACGATGAAGAGGTGGTCCGGGGGGCCCACCCGGTCGGCACTCCCGGCCTCGCGCAGAGTCAGAGGGCGGATTTTATGATCAGCGCAGAGACCGCTGCCGAGCTCGATCGAGATCCCGCGGGGACGCGGTGAGGCTGCACCGGCCGCGCGTGGGCACCGAGCGTCCTCTCGTCTCGGTGGTGATCCCCTGCTACAACTACGGCCACTACCTGCCGGAGGCCGTGCACAGCGTCCTCGCCCAGCCCGGGGTTGAGCTCGAGGTGATCGTGGTCGACGACTGCTCGACCGACGACAGCGCCACGGTGGCCGAGCGGCTCGCCGGCCAGCACCCGCAGGTCCGCCTGATCCGCAACCCGGTCAACAAGCGCCACATCGCCACCTACAACACCGGGCTCGCCGAGGTCACCGGCGACTACGTCGTGCTGCTCTCCGCCGACGACCAGCTGGCCCCGGGCGCGCTGGGCCGGGCCGCGGCCGTCTTCGAGGCGCATCCTCGGGTCAGCCTCGTCTACGGCCAGGTGCTCACCTTCGCGGACGCACCGCTGCCGCAGCCCCGGCACGCGCGTTCCTGGTCCACCTGGCGAGGCTCGGACTGGGTGGGCCGCTCGTGCCGCACCACCGGCAACCTGATCACCAATCCCGAGGCGATCGTGCGGCGCGAGGTGATCGAGCGTTTCGGCGGCTACGACGCCCGGTTCCCGCACACCGCCGACATGCTGCTCTGGCTCCAGGCGGCCACCGTGGGAGACGTCGGACGGGTCAACGGCACGCAGGCCTACTACCGCGACCACGGCGCCAACATGCACAGCACGGACTACGCCGGAGTGCTCACCGACATGCGCGAGCGGTCGGTGCTGCTCGAACACTTCCTGGGCACCGAAGGGCCCGGATCCGCACTGCCCGGGGCGGCCGGGATGCGGGACGCGTCGCGGCGTACCTTCGCCCGCGAGGCGCTGCGCTACGCGCTGAACGAGCTCGACTCCCCCGCTCCGCTCGAGCCGGAACAGGTCGAGGCCCTGGTGGCAGGACTGGTCGAGTTCGCCCGGGAGCAGTGGCCCGAGGCCACCGCCGCCACCCGGGTGGGCCGAGCGGTGGCGGCCCGGCGCCGCACCGGTGCACCGGCCTGGCACTCCTCGGCCTCCCGTCGGCTCTTCGAGGCCCGCTGGGCGTTGCGGTGGCAGCGCCGGCACCGGTGGGGCACGTGAGTGCCGTGGAGGCTCCCCTCGACCGGGCGGTCAAGTCCGGGCTCACCTGGAGCGCCCTGAACAGCCTGCTGCTCCGGGCGGGCTCGCTGATCGTCGGCATCGTGCTGGCGCGCCTGCTCACCCCGTCGGAGTTCGGCACCTTCGCGGTCGCGCTGACCGTGCAGACCCTGGTGATGAGCCTGAGCGACCTGGGCCTCGGCACCCAGCTGATCCGGACCCCTCGCTTCGAGGCGACCGCACCGACGATCGCCACGCTGGGGGCGCTCAGCGGCGCCGGACTGGCCGCGGCGGTGGTGCTCGCCTCGCCGGTGATCGCGGCGGGCATGGGCAGCCCCGAGGCGGCCGGCACCATCGCGGTGCTGGGTCTCACCATCGCCCTCGGGGGGCTCGGCGTGGTGCCGTTCGCCCTCCTCCAGCGCCACTTCCGGCAGGGTCAGCTGCTGGCGGTGACCGCCGCCGACTTCGTCTGTGGCACCACGGTCTCGATCCTGCTGATCGTGCAGCTCGACCTGGGTGCGCTGGGACTGGCATACGGTCGCCTCGTCGGGCAGGGGGTGGCGACGCTGCTGCTGTTCGTGGCGGCCCGCCGGCGCCCGCGCTTCGGGTGGGACGCTGACCTGGCCACCGACGCGGCCCGCTTCGGGATCCCCATCGCGGGGGCCAACGTGCTCTCCTGGACCACTCTGGGCATTCCCACCCCGGTGATCGCCCACGCTGCCGGGCTCACCATGCTCGGCTACTACGCGCTCGCCTTCAACGTCTCCAGCTGGCCGATGACGGTGCTCGGGCAGGCTGTCCGAGCAGTGGCCCTGCCCGCGTTCAGCCGCACCACCGACCAGGACCAGTCCGCGGTGCTGCGGCGCAGCCTGCGTCTGACCTGGTCCATCGCCGCCCCGGCCGGAGTCGCCCTCGCGGTCCTCGCCGAACCCGTGATCCGCACCCTGTACGGCGACCGCTGGTCAAGCGCCTGGCCGGCGCTGGCCGCCCTGGGGATCTTCGGGGCCGTGCGCGTGGCGTTCGACCTGTTCGCCTCCTTCCTCCTGGCCCACGGCAACTCACGCGCCGTGTTCGTGGTGCAGCTCGCCTGGCTGGTGACGCTGGTCCCCGCGCTGATCGTCGGGGTCAGGGTCGGCGGCATCCTGGGCGCGGCTCTCGCCCAGGTCGTCGTGGTCACCGTGGTCTCGGTCCCGATGTACCTGTGGGCGCTGCACGGCCTGGGGGTCTCCGCCTCCGGCCTGGCCGGCGCGCTCGTCCGCCCCACCGTGGCCAGCGCCGCCGCGGGGGGCGCCGGGTGGCTGGCGAGCCAGGCGTTCTCGACGCCTGCGCTGGCACTCACGGCCGGCGCGCTGGCCGGTCTGGTGACCTACTCGGCACTGATGGGGCGCCAGCTCCTCGACGAGGCCGGCATCCGGCTCCGCCGGTCCGGGCGCGCACCGGTGACGCCATGACCGGGTCGGCGCCGCGTCGGGTGGTCCTGGTGACCCATGACGCGTCGCGGACCGGTGCGCCGATGGTCGCCCTGCTGGTCGCCCGCTGCCTGGTCGCCGACGGCGACCGGGTCAGGGTGGTCTCGCGGCGGCGCGGACCGCTGCTGGCCGACTTCGAGGCGGTGGCACCCACCCGGCTCGAGCTCCTGCTGGGAGTACGCCGGCGACTGTGGCTGGTGCGCTCCCTGCGCCTGGTCGCGTGGCTGGTCGACGTGGCCGCGGCCACCGCCACCCTGGCCCGGCACCGACCGGACCTGGTCTACCTCAACACCACCGCGTCGGCGATCTACCTGCACCCGGCTCGGTGGCTTCGCATCCCCGCCCTGCTGCACGTGCACGAGTCGGACGCGAACACCGACCTGTTCCTGGACCAGGCCCGGGTCATGGACCTGAGCGCGGTGCGGCTGGTCGCGTGCTCCGTCTCGGTTCAGCACGACCTGATGGCCCGCACCGGGCGAGGCGACCACGAGGTGCTGCTGCTGCCCTCGGTCCCCGACGGCGACCGGGTCCGGGCGTTGTCCTCGGGCATGCCGGGGAACACGGCGGACACGGAGGTGCCGGACGCAACCTCCGGGCGGGCGGCAGGACCGGTGGTCGGCGCTACCGGGAGCGTGGGGCTGCGCAAGGGCACCGACCTGTGGCTCGAGGTCGCCGCCACGCTGCACGCTGCGGAAGAGACCCGGAGCACTCGCTTCGTCTGGGTGGGTGAGCTCGGCGATCCCGACCTGGCGGTCCCGCGGTCGGGGGTGGCGTTCACCGGTCCTCGGTCCAACCCCTACCCGGAGATGGCGCGCTTCGACGTGGCGACCCTGCCCTCGCGCGACGACCCGTTCCCGCTGGTGGTCCTGGAGTCGATGCTGCTGGGCAAGCCCGTGGTCGCCTTCGACGTCGGCAGCGTGCGCGAGCAGGTGGGTGACGGCGGCATCGTGGTGCCCGCCGGGGACGTGCCCGCCTTCGCGGCCGCCGTACGGCGACTGGTGCTGGACGCGGACCTGCGGGAGGACCTGGGAGCGACGGCCCGGGCTCGCGCCGAGCAGCACTTCTCCGCTGCCTCGTTCGCGGGCCGGCTGCGCTCCGTCCTCGACCACGCGGCCGGCTCGTCGGCTCAGGCGCCGACGACGGCCGCGCGCCAGGCGAGGTACCGATGATCCCAGTCGTGCTCGTTCCGGAAGGCCAGCACCTCGGACCTGGTGGCCCGTGGCTGTCCGGCCGCGGCCAGGACCTCGGGGGCCAGCCGCTGCCCGGGGGCGACCAGCCGGCAGTGGGAGGAGAGACCGCGCATGGGACCCAGGTCGGTGGCGACGACCGGAGCCCCGGCGCCGAGGTACTCGTAGACCTTCAGCGGGCTCATCCCCTCTGTCTCGGGCAGGTGGGGCACCAGGCACACGGTGGCCGCGGCCATCATGGCCAGCACCTGGCGCCGGGGCTCGGCGGGCCGGATCAGCACGTTCGACCGTTCGGCGAGCGCAGCGAAGCACTCGGGCTCCTGCAGGGGGCCGACGAGCACCAGACGCCACTCGGGCGGCAGGTCGTCGGCGAGCTGGAGCAGTGCGGCGACGTCGATGCGGCGCTGGAGGCTGCCGGCGTAGAACGCCACCGGCCCGGGCAGGGCGTCGTACCACTCGGGCACGGTGCCGGGCGGCTCGAAGTCGGCGGCGACGATGCCGTTGGGCACCACGGTGCTGCGGCGGGCGCCGACGATCTCCACGATGGCGGGCGTGACGGCGACGACGTTGACCTCACGGGCGGTGATCTGGTCGTAGGCCCACTGCACCAAGCCGGCCGAGCCGGGAACGCCGCGGTAGTCGTCCCACGCGTAGAAGGCCACGTCGCGCCAGGCCGCCCGCTCGGCCACCGCGGCCAGGACCGGGTGGCTGGTCACCAGCACCGTGTCACGGGAGTCGACCAGGCCCCGCAGCCGGGCGTCGAGGCGCCGCTGGACCTTGACCGCCTCGGCACGCTCGGTGGGTTCGCCACGCTGCCAGCGTCGCGGCTGCAGATGCCTGCGCGTGGGGTCGACGGAGAAGCGCGGCGCCGCGGGGCGCTCGGGCACCAGCCTCTTGAGGTGGCTGCGCACAGGGTCGACCAGCACCACCTGCGCCAGGGTGCGGTCATCGCGAAGCCGAACAGCGATCCGCTCGGGAGAGAAGGCGTAGCCGACCTTCACCCCGTCGGCCCAGGTGCGGTAGCCCAGGGCGTAGACCACGTTCGTCATGACGGGCCGACCTCACACGAGCAGCCGCGCGGGGCGCGACCGGGGCTCGGTCCAGATCTCGTCGCGGCGTCGAGCCACCTCGCCGATCAGCACCCAGTAGCCGATGTCGTCGTGGTAGCCGATGACGTGCGGGGCCGCCGCGATGCTCGGGCCAAGCTCGGCCAGGTCCGCCAGGGTGACGTTGGTCAGCAGACAGGCATCGTCAGGGCCGCTCACCCCGGGACGCTCCGCGAGCGACCCACTGGTGAACCGGACGTCGTAGCCGGCCCGGGGCAGGTGGGTCCCGCCCGGTACGTCGGGGAACGGCTGGCCCGCGGGCACCACGTCGTGGATCTGGATCCGGCCCGGCACGTGGGCGGCGACCCGGTCGATGTCTCGTCGCAGGTCTCCCAGCACCAGGCTGCGGCTGCCGGCGGCCCTGCGGGCGGAGCGGACCGCCCACGACCCCTGGACCCAGCGCAGTCGCCACCGGTGGTCCTGGAGCAGACCCGCTCGGCGCGGCGCCCGGGTGCCGCCGGAGGCGGTGATCACGCCGCACGTCGTCTGGAGCGGCAGCCGGTCCGGGTGCAGCGCGGCCACAGCGGCGTGCGCCTCGTCGAGCCTGGCCAGGTTGGTCGAGAGCGAGTTGTGGGTCAGCGGGATGTCGACGGCTGCCACCGCGCGGCCCCGGTCGGCGCCGCGCAGTCCCCACTCGACCGCGTAGGCGTGCCACGCCAGGTCAGGGTCCTCCGACAGCGGGTCGGCCAGCAGGTCCTGGCGGCGCGCCAGGAAGAGCACCTCGTCGAGGCTGTCGACCGGCACCGGACTCGGGCAGGCCTCACCGATCAGCACCACCCGGTCGCGGATCCGGCCACGGATCCGGCCGCCGGAGTCGATGCCCACCGCTCCGACCATCGCCAGCGACGGGTCGTCGATCAGCAGGGCTGCCGCTTCCTCCAGGGCGACCAGGGAGTGGAGGTAGATGTCCTGCTGGACGAAGGCGACCACGTCCCGGGTCGCTGCTCTGACTCCCTCGTTGAGGGCCGAGCCCGCCGTGGTGCAGCGCTGCCCGCGGTTGTCGACCGCCACCAGCTCGGTGTCCGGCGCCGTGTGCCGCAGCTCGCGCAACGAGCGGTCCAGGCAGGCCCCGAGCACCGCCGCGTCGTTCCACACCGAGACCACTGAGACCGCAACCCGTCGGACCATAACCGCCACCCTAGGGGGAGTCGATGCGACCACAAGGCCCTTCCGGCCACCTGACCAGCACGTGGGAGAGCGTCGCCCTGAGCGCGCCGAACAGGGGGACCCATGGACTTCCTTGATGCGCTCCGAGTGCTCGCCCGGCGCTGGATCGTGGTGCTCCTCGGCCTGCTGCTCACCGCCGGAGCAGGCTTCTACGCCATCACCGTCGTGCCCACCGAGTACCAGGCCCGCGCCCAGTACGTGCTGCTGCTCCCGTCCTCGTCGACCGGCAGCAACAACCCGACGAACCCGTACACCAACCTCAACGCGGGGCTGATCTTCGCCGCGAGCCTGATCGCCAGCGACCTGAGCACCAAGACCGTGGCCCGGGAGCTCGTCGACGAGGGATTCGAGTCCGACTTCTCCATCGCCCTGGGCACCTCGGGCGGACCGGCGCTGGACGTGATCGTCACCGGGGCCGACCGGGACGACGTGCTGGAGACCCGCGACGAGCTGCTGCGCCGGTTCGACGACGAGCTGGGCTCCCTCCAGCGGATCCCCGGCATCCCGCAGAGCCAGCTGATCTTCTCGCGCACCAACGCGGTCGACCCGGTCGCCGAGGTGGTCCCGGGGGCCAAGCGCAAGGCTCTGCTGCTGATCGCCGCGATCGGACTGGTGCTGACCCTGATCGTCGCCTTCACCGTCGACGGCCTCGCACGTCGCAGGTCGCGGCGGAAGGCGGAGACGCCAGCCGGCCCGGACCTGGACGAGGAGCGAGGGACGCCCACCTCTGCAGAGGCCCCCGTCCCGGGCGAGCCGGAGCTCGCCGAGCTGGCGTCCGCGGAGAGTCCTGCGCCCGACGAGCGTGAGCTCGCCGAGCGCGACCCGGGCGCTCGCGGCCCCGGGCCGAGCCGCAACCGATGAGCGGGACCGCGGTGGCGTCCGCGCCGGCCGTCCCCGCCGAGCGCGCACCCACCCCGGCACGTCGGGGCGCGGCACTCCCCGCCGTGTCGCTGCTGGTGCTCTACCTGGCGCTGCTGCTGCTGATCCCCAGCGAGCTGGTGCTGGCAGAGGTCGGCTCCGCCGGCACGCCGGCCAACCTGCTGGGGCTGGCCTTCCTGCTGTGGTGGGTCTGCGCCCGCCTCGGCGGACAGGTCAGCGCAGGGCTCACCCCCATGCACCTGGCACTCGGGGTGCTGGTGCTCTGCGTGCTGCTGGCCCTGGTCAACGGCCTGGCGCACGGCTGGACCCGTCCCGTCGACATCCGCCAGGACTTCGACGAGGTGTGGACGCTGCTTCCCGTCACCGAGACGGAGCTGTTCGACAAGTCCGTGCTGGGCGCGATGCGGGGCCTGATCGCGCTGGGCAGCTGGGTGGGCGTCGCACTGCTCATCATCGACGGGATCAGGTCGTGGCCCGACCTCGATCGCGTCATCGACGTGCTGGTGGGGCTCTGCGCCGTGGTGGCCGCCCTCGGGATCTACCAGTACTTCACCGGGGACAACCTGGCTCGTCACGTCCAGGTCCCCGGTCTCTCCCCCACCTACGACGTCGGGGTCTCCATCTCCAGGTCCGTGCTCAACCGGGTCTCGGCCACCACCACCCACCCCATCGAGTTCTGCGTGGTGCTCACCACCGTGCTGCCGCTCGCCCTGCACCGCGCCTTCCATCCACGCCGCACGGGCACCGTGCGGCGGGTCCTCACGGTGTACCTGCCGGCCGCGCTCATCGCACTGGCCATCCCGATGGCGGTCTCCCGGTCCGGCATCGTGGCGCTGGGCACCGCCATGCTGGTGCTCTTCGTGGGCTGGCCCGCCAACCGGCGACTGTGGCTGCTGGTGCTCGCACCTCCGGCGGCGGTCCTGATGCGATCGGCTCTGCCCGGCCTGCTCGGCACCATCCGGTCCCTCTTCACCCAGTCGCTGACCGACCCCAGCGTGACGGCACGCACCGACGACTACGGCACCACCCTCGCCCTCTACTCCGAGCACGCGATCCTGGGCCGGGGCGCGTTCACCTTCATCCCCCAGTACTACCGCGTCCTGGACAACCAGCTGCTCTTGAACCTGATCGAGCTCGGCATCCTGGGACTGACCGCCACCCTGGGCGTCTTCGCCACGGGGTACTACCTGGCGCGCCACGCCAAGCGGCACGCCGACAGCGAGGAGCACAGGCACCTGGGACTGGCGCTCTCCGCTGCCATCGCGGCCATGTTCATCGCCTACTTCACCTTCGACGCCTGGGGCTTCGCCAAGACCGGCGCCGTCACCTTCGTGCTGCTCGGCCTCGCCGGCGCGCTCTACCGTCTCGAGCACACTGCCCGCGCTCCCGAGCCCGCGAGCACCGACCGATGAGCCCGCCTGCCGTCGACGTGGCCGTCGTCGTGGTCACCTACAACTCCGCCGACGTGCTGCCCGGGCTCCTCGACTCGCTCGCCGACGGGTTGTCCGGGCTGTCGTGGCACCTGGTGGTCGCCGACAACGACTCCTCCGACGACGTGGCGTCCCGCGCGCTCGACCTGGTGCCGGGATGCACGGTGGTGCGGATGGGGCGGAACGCCGGCTATGCCGCAGGGCTCAATGCCGGGGTGGGCGCCGCTCCCCCGCACCGTGCCGTCCTCGTGCTCAACCCGGACGTCCGCCTCGAGCCGGGATGCGTCGCCCGCCTGCTCGACGCACTCGACCGGTCCGGAGCCGGCATCGCGGTCCCGCGCCTGGCCGACTCCGGGGGCCACCTGCACCTCTCGATGCGCCGGGAGCCGACCGTGCTGCGAGCGCTCGGGGACGCCGTGATGGGAGCCCGGCGGGCTGGGCGCTGGAGCCGCCTCGGCGAGCTCGTCACCGACCCCGGGGCCTACGACCACCCGGCCACCCCCGACTGGGCGGAGGGATCGACCCAGCTGATCTCCGCCCGGTGCTGGCAGACCTGCGGAGGCTGGGACGAGTCGTTCTTCCTCTACTCCGAGGAGACCGAGTACGGGCTGCGGGCCCGGGACGCGGGCTACGCGACGGCGTACGTGCCCGACGCCCGGGCCACCCACCTGCAGGGCGACTCGACCACCTCCCCCGGCTTGTGGGCACTGCTGGTCGCCAACCGGGTGCGCCTGCACCGTCGCCGGCACGGGTGGCTGTCCGGCACCGTCTTCTGGGCCGTCACGGTCGCGCGGGAGGCCAGCCGCACCGCGCTGGGGCGTGCGACCAGCCGGGCTGCGCTGCAGATGCTCACCAGCCCCAGGCGGATGAGGGAGAGCCCGGGCCCACACACCGTCGCCTGGAACGGCTAGGGCGCCCGCAGAGGGGTGCCGTCGCCCCAGGTGTTGTCCTTGAACACGTTGGTACCTCCCGTGGCCACCGCGGTCACAGCGCCGTAGACGCCGCACTTGCCGCTCGACCCGCGGACGAACACGTTGCCGGTCACGCTGATGTTCTCGGCCCTCCTGCCGTAGGGCTTGTTCGGGTCGTAGCCGCCGTACATGCAGTAGCCGGCCGGGCTGGGCACGAACTTGTTGTCCTCCACCGTCACGTTCCTGATCGGGGCGAAGTCGCCGTACAGCGCCACCGCCGCCGAGCAGGCGCCACCGTTGCCGGTGGGCTTGGAGTCGCACGCCAAGGTGTTGTGCCGCAGCACCATGTTGCTGCCACCGTTGGACAAGAACCCGTCACCGTGCCAGTCGCTGCCCGGCCTCATGTACTGGTCGTGCAACCACGAGTCGATCACCTTGCAGTCGCCGTCACAACCCGCCGAGGCACGAGCCCCCACGAGCTCGACCCGACGCAGCGTGTAGCCGGACTGGCTGACCGCGGAGTCCTGCGAGGTGCCACCACGCACCGTGGAGTCGGACATCGTCAACGAGCCCGAGCGCTCGATGTAGACCGAGCCCTTGAGCCGGCTGCGCGACACCACCACGCGAGGTGCCCTGATCACCAGCCGACCTTCGATCTCTCTCGCATCGATCACCGCGTCAGCCTGGTTGACCGTCATGGGGCCCTCGTACGCGCTCAGGTTCACGTCCTGCGGAACCCCGGTGTTCTTCTCGTTCGGGTAGTTCTCGTTCGAGGGCGGGTCGGGGGCGGGGTTGGGGGTCGGGCCGGGAGTAGCGCCGGAAGCGGCGAACACGACGTCGACCCAGTAGTTGGTCGCGCGGTAGGTGTTCGTCGGGAACGCGGTGTTGTCGGCGTACTTGTAGACACCTGCGCTGGCCGGTGCGGTCAGGCCGTTGCGCGAGATCGGCGTCCGGAAACCCTCCTGCGTCGCGGCATAGCGGCCCCGGGGCGCGTGGTAGGAGATGGTGTACGTCCTGCCCGGCTCCAAGGCCACCGGTGCGGAGAAGTTCGCCTGGATCCAGCCTGTCTGGGTGGTCTGGGGGATGTTCACCCGGGCCAGGGCTTTGCCGGCACTCCACAGCGTGGCTGAGCTGGGGGTCCGGGACGCCCTCGTGGCCAGCTTGTAGATCTGGGCGCCGCGAGCACTGCCGGCGACGCTCGTGGAGAACCTCATGCCGAGCTCGACGGACGCGGAGTCGGTGTCGAGCGTGGCTTGAGGCACCGGCGACTCGTCGAAGAGGCCGCCGGCGGTCAACGGCGCCGCGGCTGCTCGCGCGGGGGCGGCGGGGACGGCGGCGGCAGGGGCGCTCGACACGAGCGGGACGGCCAAGCCGGCAGCCAGGGCGAGTGCGAACAACGGCGACACTCGTCGTCCCAGTCCGCGGCCACGAGCGCCACCAGGAGCGGATGAGGGGAACATGGGAGTGCGCCTTCCTCAGAGGGGACCTGGACTTGGCCCAGGCGACCGCCACGGACAAGGCGGCATCTCTTCAATATGAGCGCCTTTCTCAGGACCCGCGACCCAAGCGTCCCCCCATGAGTCATGCACGCCCACCGAGCACCGGAGAACGGACACCCGGACCGCTACGGCCTCCTGAGCGGTCTGCCGTCGTCCCAGGTGTTGCCGCTGAACACGTTGCTGCCGCCCCGGGCCACCGCCGTCGCCGCGCCGTAGACCGCGCACTTGCGGTTGGGCCCTCGGGCGAAGACGTTGTCGACCACCCGGACGTTCGAGGCCTCCCCTCCGAACGGCTTGCCCGGGTCGTAGCCCCCGTACATGCAGTAGCCCGCCGGGCTCGGCACGAAGAGGTTCCCCTCCACGGTCAGGTTCGTGACCGGAGCGAAGTCGCCGTACACCGCCAGGGCCGCCGAGCAGGCGCCGCCGTTGTCCGTCGGCTCGGAGTCGCACGCCAACGTGTTGTGCCGCAGCACCATGTCACTGCCACCGTTGGACAGGAACCCGTCACCGTGCCAGTCACTGCCCGGCGGCATGTACTGCCCGTGCAACCACGAGTCGATCACCTCACAGTTGCCGTCGCACCCCACCGAAGCCCGGGCACCCACGACCTCCACCCGCCGCAAGGAGAAGTTCGACTGACTCACCGCCGCGTCCTCCGACGTGCCCCCGTCCACGGTCGAGTCGGACATCGACAACGACCCCGACCGCTCCACGAACACCGTGCCGTCGACGCTGCTCCGCCTCACCACCACGTCCGGCGCCTTGATCACCAACCGGCCCGTGACCTGCTTGGCATCGATCACCGTCCCCGCCACTCTCACCGTCATCGGGCCCGAGTACGTCGTCAGCGCCACCCCGTCCGGCACCCCCGTGTTCCCCGCGCCCGGGAAGCCCCCACGCGAGATCGAGCCCGCGGTGACCACGGGGCGCACCCGGAACCGGCGCTCGGCGAGCGCGGTGGCCGGGAACCGCCCTCGGGGCCCGACGGCGCCGCTCACCGTGGTGTAGCCGGGTACGCGTGCCGAGCGGCGCTTGACGGCGAACGGCACTCCGGCGGGGACGGAGACCGAGGCGAGGTAGGTGGTGCCGCGGCTCACCGCCACCGGCGTCGGCAGGACCACCTGCTGCCAGCCGACCGTCTCGGTGGCGGGCAGCACGACCTTGGCGAGGAGGGTCCCCGACCCGCTCCAGACCCGTGCCGCGTGGCGGCGGCGGTCCCCCTTGAGCCGGTAGAACCCCAGACTCGTGACGTGGCCGGTCACCGACGGGCGGAACCGCAGGCCCCGCTCCTTGCCGGTGACCGCGGTGTCCGGCGCCGACCCGGCACCGGACTGGGCGTCGGGTGCTGCCGTGCCCGCTTCACCGTCCAGCTCGGCTGCGGGCGACTGGCCGTCGCGAGCCTCGTCGGCCCCGGACGGCGATCCCTGCGCGGCGTCGGACTGACGTCCCGGCTGTCCTCCGGGCCGGGACGCCTCGGAAGCGGCGAGAGCCCCGGCGCCCAGCGCGGCGCACAGGACAAGGACGAGGGCCAGTCGCTTCACGGTGAAGCTCGGGCCGGTGCCGCTGCGTGGGTCATCCATGCTTCACCAATATCCTGAGAGGGGAGTCACACACCGACGTGCTGCCCGACGAAGAACCGCCGGCCCCACATCTCCAGCGAGAGCAGCGTCCAGATCCGGATCTCCTCGTCGCGGCGTCCTCGGGCGTGGTCGTCCAGGAGGGCCGCCACCACCGCAGGGTCCATCAGCGACTCCACGAACGAGCCGGGCCCGCTGAGCAGGTCCCGGGCCAGCTCCTGGAGCTCCCCTCGGAACCAGGTGTCCAGGGGGACCCGGAAGCCCACCTTCGGCCGGTCGACGACCCGCCCGGGAAGGTACCGGCGCGCGACCTCCTTGAGCACCCACTTCGTCTGGCCCTGACGCACCTTCACCGCGCTCGGGAGGCGGTAGGCGAGCTCCACCAGCCGGTGGTCCAGGAACGGAGGCCGCAGCTCCAGCGAGGACGCCATGGACATCCGGTCCCCCCGTTCCAGGAGGTTGTCCGGGAGCCAGGTGTCGAAGTCCAGGCGTCCCATCAGGTCGATGGGATCGCGGTGCCCCACGGTGCGCGCGGCAGGCCGGTGCGAGGTGCCGAGCAGCGCGTCGATCTCGTAGTCGGTGAACGGGGCGAACCAGTCCTCCATCCTGGTCCGAGGCTCGCCGGTCAGCGCCCGGACCGCGATCCGCAGCTTGCCGCGACCGGCGGGCAGCGCACGCTCCAGCGCCCGCGCACCGATGGTCCGGGCCCGCGCCGGCAGCCGGTCCGCCAGCGCCGTGGCGCCGGCGTACCGGTACTTGGGATAGCCGCCGAACAGCTCGTCACTGCCTTCCCCGGAGAGCACCACCTTGACCTGCTGACGCGCTGCGGTGGCCAGCTGAGCCACGGCGATGTCCGCCGGCTCGCTGACCGGAGCGTCGCGGTGCCACGTCAGGTGCTCCCAGCTGCCCCGGAAGTCCTCGGGCTGGATCAGCACCCGGTGATGGTCGGTGCCGAACATCTGGCTGACCAGGGTGGAGTACTCGGTCTCGTCGAAGCGTGGGTCGCCGAACTCGGCGCTGAACGTGGCGATCGGCTCGTTGCTGCCGGCCCGGCGCCTGGCTGCCTCGGCCAGCGCCACGACCAGGCTGCTGTCCACCCCGCCGGACAGGTAGGCGCCGACCGGCACGTCGGCCACCAGGGACGCATCCACCGCGGAGCGCAGGCCCTCCTCGACCAGGTCGACGGCCTCCGCGGGCGTGCAGTCCAGCACGTCCTCGGGAGAGGGCAGCTGCCAGTACGGCGCGACCACGACCTCGCCCCGGCCCGAGACCTCCACGACGTGCCCCGGCGGCACCTTGGCGATGCCGGCGAACAGCGTCGCGGGGGCGTGCACCGCCCGGGCTCGGAGGTAGCTGCGCACCTGGTCCCGGTCCAGTCGCACCTTGTCCCCGAGCACCTCCAGCAGCGCCTTGATCTCGGAGGCGAAGACCAGCCGCTCCCCGTCCACGTAGTAGTACAGCGGGAGCACGCCGGCGCGGTCGCGCACCAGCCAGGTCCGGTCCGTGCCGAAGTCGTGGTGGGCGAAGGCGAACTGGCCCACGAACTCCCCCGCACCCCGCGGTCCGCGCCGGGCCACGGTGGCCAGCACGACCTCGGTGTCCCCGTCGGTGCGGAAGTCGTGGTCGCTCCGTCGTCTCAGGTCGCGGTAGTTGAAGATCTCGCCGTTGAAGGAGAGCAGGTGACGGCCGCCGGGGGTGGCCATCGGCTGCGGCGAGCCGGCGAGGTCGATGATGGAGAGCCGGACGTGGGCGAAGCCCACCGGTCCCCGGACCACGAGCCCCTGGTCGTCCGGCCCCCGGTGGGCCAGGACCCGCATCATGGCGCGCAGGTCCTCCTCGTCGACCGGTTGCCCGTCGAACCTCCTGATCCCCGCCACACCGCACACGGCTCAGTCCTCCCGACCCGCGAAGAGCGTGCGCAGCACGTCGGCGCGCGACGACCACGAGTCGTCCAGGACCGAGGCCCGGCGGCTCTCCGGGGTGCCGACCGACTCGCCGGCCAACGCCTGCGCGACCTTGGCCACGAAGTCGTCGGGCCCCTGCGCGACGGCCAGCACGTCGAGGTGAGCGCTGGCCTCCGGGTACGGCGTGGTCACCACCGGCAGGCCGAGAGCGAGGTACTCCTTGGTCTTGACCGGGTTGCAGAACCGGATCCAGTCGTTCTGCAGCCAGGGCATGATCGCCACGTCGAACCCGGCGCCGTAGCGCGGGATCTCGTCGTAGGACTTCATCCCCAGCCAGTGCACGTTGGGCAGCGCGAGCAGGTCGTCCAGGGGACAGGTGGCGGCCCCGACGAGGACCACCGAGACGTCGGGCAGAGCCTCGGCCAACCGGCGTACCAGCGGCAGGTCCACCACGTAGTCGTCGATCCCGCCGAAGAACCCGACGCGGGGGTGGGGCACCGCAGCCAGGTCCGTCGGCTCCGGACCCGTCGCCGCGGGGTCGAAGTGCGCCAGGTCCACGCCGTGCCCCAGCAGCACCGCCTGCCCGGCCCCGGCCCGGACCAGGGGCTGCTCCTCGGCCATCAGCGCGGTGCTGACATAGACGGCCGCGTCACAGGCACCGAGCATCGACCGCTCGAGGCGTCCGATCAGCCCGGAGTCCGCCTCGGGCAGGCTGGAGTAGCGGTCGGAGCGGTTGACCACCACGCGGCGCGAGCGCAGCAGGCGGGCCACCTCCCACGCCGTCGGCAGCGTGACCAGCACGTCCGGGACGCGGATGCCGACCAGGCGGGCGGCCATCCGCACCTGGACGTGCACCGACCACGCGTTGAGCCGGCTCAGCCGAGGGCTCGCGAAGACCGGCACGCTGATCGGGGTCATCACGTAGAGCTGCGGGTGCCTCGGCTCCGGCCTGCGCAGCGCCCGGAGGGTGCTGGTCAGCTTGCGCGCCACCCGGCGGAGCGGCTGCGTGGTCGAGCCGCGCCGCGGCATCCGCATGCCCAGGCTGTTGACGAGCAGCACCGGCCGGTCGGCCGACAGCGCCCGCGCCAGCTGGACGTCCGAGTGAGCGCGATTGTGGTACCAGTAGTCCTGGGCCGAGAAGAGCACCGAGCCGACGGTGCCGACGGTGCCCGTGGATTCCAGCGTCACAGGTCCACCTCGGGGGCGACCGCCGACGGCACCGGTCCGAGGACGCCGTAGCCCGGGGTACGTCGGGGACGCCGGGTGCGCGCCCGGTGACGCACGAAGTCGGCCAGGGCGACGGGGTCGTGGAGGTCGATGTAGGGCCGGCCCAGCTCGTCGTGCGACCGCCGCGTGGCGATGGACTCGGGCGGGGCAGTCGTGGAGCGACCGGTGAGCGAGTCCAGCACCGAGACGTACGCCGCCGCCTGGGCCTGCCAGTCCAGCTCGTCGGCGACTCGGCTCCGAGCCCGCAGCCCCAGCTCGACACGCAGGTCGTCGTCGTCGAGCAGCCGCTCGACTGCGTCGGAGAAGGCCCCCACGTCGCCGCTGGGGACGTAGAGCACCGTGTCTCCCCCGCTGATCCGGGTCTCCACCAGGTCGAAGGAGACCGAGGGCAGGCAGTACGCCATGTACTCCATGGTCTTGTTCATCGTGGAGAGGTCGTTGAGCGGGGACTTCAGGTCGGGGCACAGACCCACGTCGGCGTTGCTCAGGTGCGCGGCCATCCCCAGCTGGTCGACCCGGCCGGTGAACTCCACGACGTGGTCCAGCTGCCGCTCCCCACTCTCGCGTCGCAGGTCCGCCAGGCGGTCGCCGAAGCCCATCAGCACCGCGCGCACGTCCTGGCGTCCGCGCCGGTGCACCAGCTCGTCCATCACGTGCAGCACCGTGTCCACGCCGTCCTGGGGACCCATGATCCCCACGTAGGCCAGGGTGAACGTCTCCTTGCCCTCCGGCACCGTGGGCGTCGGCACGACGGGGCGCATCCGACGGGTGTCCGGACCGCTGCGCACCACCGTCACGTCCGCCGGGTCCAGGCCGCCGCGCTCCAGCGCCACTCGGCGGTAGGACTCGTTGGTGGAGGTGACCTTGTCCGCGGCGGCGAAGGTGCGGCGCTCCAGCCAACGCAGGGCCCACAGCTCGGCGCGCTCTCGCAGCCCGGTCGGCTCCCCGAAGCGGGAGAGGAAGAGCTCGGGGTTGAGGTCGTGGTGGTCGAACAGGAAGCGGACACCCCGCCGTCTCCACCAGCGCGCGAGCAGCCAGTAGGTGTCCGGCGGGTTGCACGCCTGCAGCACGTCGAACGGGTGGTCGCGCCACACCGAGCGCGAGAGCCACGCGGTGCGCAGCCAGCAGTAGGCGAACTCGAGGGCGTAGCCGGCCAACCCGTTGGCCTCGGGCGGCGGACGGTACTTGTACAGGTGCACCCCGTCGATGACCTCCCGTGCGGGGTCGCCCGGTCCCTTGGGGCAGATCACGCTGACCTGGTAGCCGCGCGGGGCCAGGGCCTGGCACTCGAGCCAGACGCGGCGGTCCAACGGCACCGGCAGGTTCTGCACGACGATCAGCACGTGCGGACCCGCTCCGCGTGGAGCCGAGCGGGCCGTACGACGACCAGTACGACGGGCCGCGAGCATGCCGCGCAGGTCCTTGATCCGGCCCATCACTGCCTCCCGTCCCCGGTTCCCTCAGGAACCAGGAGCTCGGCGAGGGCCTGCGCCACCGCCTCCTGCTGGCCGACGGTGAGGTGGGGGTGCATCGGCAGGGACAAGATCTGCCCGGCCGCCCGCTCAGCCACCGGGAAGGTGCCCGGACCCTGCCCCAGGCCGGCGTAGGCAGGGGTCAGGTGCACGGGCGTGGGATAGTGGATGCCGGCGCCGATGCCGCGCTCAGCCAGCCCGGACAGCACCCGGTCGCGCTCGGGCACGCGGACGACGTACAGGTGCCACACGTGCTCGTTGCCCGGGGCCACTCGTGGGAGACGGAGCCCCGCGGGTTCGAGGCCGGCGAGCAGCGCGGCGTACCGGTCGGCGGCGTCGCGCCGCAGCTGGTTCCACTTCTCCAGACGCGCCAGCTTGGCCCGCAGGTAGACCGCCTGGATGGTGTCCAGCCGAGAGTTCATGCCGATCACGTCGTGCCTGTACCTGGTCGGGGACCCGTGGGCGGCGAGGACGCGGACCCTGGCCGCGAGCGCCTCGTCCGGGGTCGTCACGGCACCCGCGTCACCGGCGGCCCCGAGGTTCTTGCCGGGGTAGAAGCTGGTCGCTGCGGCCTGTCCGAGCGTGCCGGCGGCCATGCCGTGGCGGCGGGCTCCCTGGGACTGGGCCGCGTCCTCGACGACCGGGATGCCCGCGTCGGCGCACAGCGCCTGGACCTGGTCGACGGGGGCCGCCTGACCGAACAGGTGCACCGGCACGACCGCCTGGGTGCGGGCGCCGAGCTTCTCCTCGACCCGGGTCGGGTCGATCAGCAGGTGCTCCTCGTCGACGTCGACCAGCACCGGCACCGCGCCGATCCGCGAGACCGCCTCGGCGGTGGCGATGAACGTGTTGGCAGGAAGGATCACCTCTCCCCCGGCTCGCACACCGGCGCCGCGCAGGGCGAGCTCGAGGGCGTCGGTGCCGTTGGCGACCCCGACGCAGTGCCCGGCGCCGAGGTACGCGGCATACTCCTGCTCGAAGAGCGACACCTCCGCCCCTGCCACGAACGCGGTGCGCGCGAAGACGTCCTCGACGCCCGTCCGCACCTCGTCGGCGATCTCGGCGTGCTGGGCTTCCAGGTCCACGAACGGAATGCTCATCTCTCCACCTCCACGGCTGTGCTGCTGCGCCGGGCGGGGACGCCCACCCAGGTCTCCCCGGCCGGGAGGTGACGGGTCAGGGCCGCCCCCATCCCGAGCACTGCTTCGGGGCCGACGTTCCGGCCCTCCCGCACGCTGGAGGACATGCCGAGGTACGCCATCGGTCCGATGCGCACCCCGCCCCCCAGCTGCACCCCGGCACACAGGGTGGCGAACTCGTCCACGACGTCGTCGTGGGTGAGGGTCACGTGCGGCATCACCACCACGTGGGCAGACAACCGGACGTCGGCGGTCATCACCACGCCGCCCAGCACGACGCAGCCGGCGTCGATCCGGCAGCTCTCGGGCACCAGCACCTGCGGGTGGATGCAGGTGGGGTAGCGCGACGTGCCCACCCCGTGCTCGGAGAGGCGCTCCACCAGCGCACGGCGCGTCTGCCCCCGGCCGGCACAGACGAGCACGTCGTGGTCGGGGTACTCGGCGACGAGGTCGATGCCGCCCACCACCGGGTGCCCTGCCAGCTCACTGCCCCACAGCGTCCGGTCGTCGTCCAGGACCGCGATCCGCGGGTACCGGCCCAGCTGGGACTCCACCGCGAGCACCTCGCGGGCCAGGCCGCTGGCCGCGACCACGAGCAGGCCGGTCATCGACGTCGCCCCGCGGTGCGCAGAGCCTCGGAGACCCGGGCGTGCTCGGACTCGGAGAGCCGGTGGTGCAACGGCAGGATGAGGGTGTTGTCGGTGAGCCGCTCGGTCACCGGCAGCGGCACCCCCCCGGTGTCGCGTCCGGCGTACGCCGGCTGCCGGTGCGCGGCCATGATGCCGCGCCGGGCCGAGATGTCGGCCCCGGCGAGGTGCGCCATCAGCTCCTCGCGGCTCAGCGGGAACTCCGCGGACACCTCGACCCAGCAGGACTGGAAGTTGGTGGTGCCGCCGGGTGGGTCGGCCACCAGTCGAAGCCCCTCGATCTCGTCGATCGCCTTGGCGTAGCCGGCCGCGAGCTCGCGGCGCCTCGACACCATGGAGTCGAGCTTGCCCAGCTGCACGATCCCGACCGCCGCCTGCAGGTCGGTCATCCGGTAGTTGAAGCCGACCTCGGCGTACTCCTCCGGCGGGGCCAGCACGCTGGCGTGCCGGTCGGCGGCCGACACGCTCATGGCGTGCTCGCGCAGACGGCGCGCGCGTTGCGCCCAGTCCGCCCGCGACGTGGTGACCATCCCGCCCTCGCCGGTGGTCAGCAGCTTGCGCGGGTGGAAGGACCAGGCCGCGATCTCGGCCCCCGCGCCCACCGGCGCTCCGGCGTACGTCGACCCGGCGCCGCAGGCGGCGTCCTCGACCACGACGATCCCCAGCGGGTCGCAGAGCGCCCGGATGGGCGCCAGGTCCACCGGCACCCCGCCCTGGTCCACCACGACGACGGCGGTGGTGGCGGGGGTCAGGGCTGCGGCCACGGTCTCGGCCGTGACGTTGCCGGTCAGCGGGTCGACGTCGCAGAAGACCGGCCGGGCACCGAGATAGGTGGCCGCGTTGGCGGTGGCGACGAAGGAGAAGGACGGGAGCACCACGTCGTCCCCGCCCTGCACCCCGCAGACCAGGAGCGCCAGGTGAAGCCCGGTCGTGCAGCTGGAGACCGCCACCGCGTGCCCGGCCTGCTGCTGCTGGGCGAACGCGTCCTCGAACTCCGCCACGCGGGGGCCCTGGGCCACCCAGCCGGACGCGATGACGGCGGCCAGCGCCTGGGCCTCCTCCTGGCCCAGCCAGGGCTCCATCACGTTGATCCGGCTCATCGCCACATCACCGGGCGGCTCGCGGCGATCTCCTCGCGCAGCGGCCGCCACCACTGGACCAGCTCGGCCAGCCCCTGCTCGAGCCCGGTGGAGGCGACGAACCCGAGGTCACGCCGCGCCGCGGAGACGTCGGCGAGCCTGCGCACCACGCCGTTGACGGCGCGCTCGGGGCCGTGCTCCACGGCGCGGTCCGAGCCCATCACCCGCAGCAGTGTCTCGGCCAGCTCAAGCAGGCTGGTCTCGGTCCCGGAGGCGATGTTGTAGACCCCTTCGCGCACGTTGCCGGCCGCTGCCAGCACGTTGGCGCGAGCGATGTCGACGGTGTAGGCGAAGTCCATCGTCTGCCGCCCGTCACCGAAGATCAGCGGGGGCTCCCCGTCGGCGATCCGCTCCATCCATCGCACCAGCACCTCGGTGTAGAGACCGTGCACGTCCATCCGTGGTCCGTAGACGTTGAAGTAGCGCAGCAGGACGTAGTCCAGGTCGTTCATCGCGCGGAAGCTGCGGATCATGCCCTCGTTGAAGGACTTGGCTGCCCCGTAGAAGGTGTCGTTGTTGTGGTGGTGGTGCCGTTCCGTGGTGGGGAACTCCTCCGCCATCCCGTAGACCGATGCGGAGGAGGCGGCGACGAGCTTGTCGACTCCGGCGACGACCGCGGCCTCGACCACGTTGAACGTGCCGTCGACCATCACCTCCAGCGCCAGTCGCGGCTCCTCGGCGCACTGGGTGATCCGGATCGCGGCCTGGTGGAAGACCAGGTCCTTGCCCCGCGTCACGTCGTGCACCAGGTCGCGGTCCCGGATGTCCCCCTCCACCAGCCCCACCCGACCGCTGGCCAGGGCTGCCTCCAGGTTGTCGCGACGGCCCCGGACGAAGTTGTCCAGCACGTCCACGTGGCCCACGCCGGCGGACAGGAGCTGGTCGACCAGGGTGGAGCCGATGGTGCCCGCGCCGCCGGTCACCAGGACCCGGGCGCCTGCCAGCGCGGTCATCCCACCACCTCGAGCCGGGGCTGGGTGGGCCCCGCGGCGACCAGGGCGCCACTCGCCCCGAGGCTCTGCGCCGCGGCCTCCAGGACCCGCAGCACCCGGAGCCCAGCCGCGCCGTCGGTGCGTGAGGGGCGCTGCTCTCGGATGCTGTCGGCGAACTCGGTGACCATCGATCCGAGCGCCTCGTGCTCCGGCAGTGCCGGCGCCCAGGTGTCGCCCAGCCGGTAGGAGATCGTCGAGGCGGTGCGATCGGCTGCGGTGGCCGAGCTGTGCTCCAGGTCCACCCCGCGGTCGTACACGCTGAGCCGCTGCTGCGGGTTGAGGTCGTCCCAGACCAGGGTGCGGCGGGTCCCGCTGATCACCATCTGCCGGATCTTGGTGGGACTGAGCCAGTTGACGTGGACGTGCGCCATCGCGCCCCCTGCCAGCGGCAGGCTCAGGTAGCCCACGCAGCTCTTGCCGGCCGCCAACGGGTCCGCTCCCTGCGCCGCGACGCCGAGGGGTCTCAGCCCCTGGGGCAGCACGAAGTCGAGGATGGAGAGGTCGTGCGGAGCCAGGTCCCAGAAGACGTCCACGTCCGGCTGGACCAGGCCGAGGTTGATCCGGACCGAGTCCACGAAGAGGATGTCGCCCAGCTCCCCCGACGCCACCAGCTCGCGGATCTTGAGCACCGCGGGGGTGTAGCAGTAGGTGTGGTCGGCCATCAGCGACAGCCCCTGCCGCCGTGCCATCTCCACCATCGCTTCGCCGTTGACGACGCTGTCGGCGAGCGGCTTCTCCACCAGCACGTGCTTGCCCGCCCCGAGCGCCCGGAGCGCGATCCCCTGGTGGGTCCGCGCCGGGGTGGCGATCGCCACTGCGTCCACGTCGTCGCGGGTCAGCAGCTCGTCGAGGGACGCGGTCACCGAGACCCCGCTCCTGGCGCCGAGCACGGTGCGCGCGCGTGCCTGGTCGAGGTCGCACACGGCGACCAGGTCCCAGTCCGTGCTGCTCCGGAAGTTCCGGATCAGGTTCGGACCCCAGTAGCCCGCACCGACGACCGCCACGCCCAGTGGCCCGGTGGGGCCCGAGGCAGTTTCCCCCGTCACCGTCATCTGGTCCTCCTTCTCTCTGCCCTCACGGGCGGGTGAGTTCTCAGCTCGACGGTCGGAAGACCACGTCGACGAAGTAGTTGGCGGCGTTCCACGTGCTCTGCGGGAAGCCCCCGCCGGTGCCGTAGCGGTAGACGCCGTTGGGGTTCGCCGGGGCGGTCAGCGGACCGACGACGTGGTCGCGGGAGAAGAACTGCTGGGTCACGGAGTAGCGACCCACCGGCGCGTAGTACGAGACCACGTAGGTCTGGCCCGCGGCGATCGGTACGGGCGTGCTCAGCACCGCCTCCTGCCAGCCCGAGGCCGTCTCGTTGCGGAACGTGACGGTGCCGAGCCGGGTGCCGGTGGAGGACCAGATCGAACCCGTGTGGGTGCCGGTGTTGCCCGCCCCCTTGTAGAACCGGATCGCGGTCACGGTGCCGTTCACCGAGGAGCGGAACCTGGTGCCCAGCTCGACCGCAGCCTTCTCCGTGTCGGCGGCGACCACCGGTTGCCGACCGGCGAACATCGACGTGGTGGACGGCGTGGGCGTCGGCGTGGGTGTCGGTGTCGGCGTCGGCGTGGGTGTCGGCGTGGGTGTCGGTGTCGGCGTGGGTGTCGGTGTCGGCGTGGGCGTCGGCGTCGGCGTGGGCGTCGGTGTCGGCGTGGGCGTCGGCGTGGGCGTCGGCGTCGGTGTCGGCGTCGGCGTCGGCGTCGGCGTGGGCGTCGGCGTGGGTGTCGGCGTCGGCGTGGCGCCGGCTTGGTAGACGACGTCGACGAAGTAGTTCGTCGCCTCGTAGGTGCTGGCCGGGAACCCCCCGCCGTAGACGAAGCGCCCGTTGTTCGTCGCCGGCGCGGTCAGGTCGCCACGGGTCCACACGGTGGTGAAGAACTGCGGCGTCCTCGCGTAGCGGCCCTGCGGCGCCAGGTAGGAGACGACGTACGTGGTGCCCGCCGTCACCGCGAGAGGCTGGACCAGTGGTGCGGTCTGCCACCCCGACGCGGTCTCGTTGGCGAACGTCACCGTGGCCAGGCGCGAACCGCTCGCGGACCACACGGAGCCGGTGTGCGTCCCGGTGCTGCCGACCCCCTTGTAGAAGCGGACAGCCTTGATGAACCCGCTGCGGCTGGGTGTGAAGGCGGTGCCGAGCTCCACGGCGGAGGTGTCGTCGGTGGTCGCGTCAGCGGGGACCTGGTCACCGAAGAGGGTCTGCTCGGTGGTGGTCTCCGCGGTCCTGGTGCGGAAGCTCCAGGTCTGGGTCGCCAGGGTGGCGCCCTCCGTGGAGACGGCGCCGGACAGCGTGACCGTGACGTCCGCTCCCGCGGGGAGCGGCTGACCCGGCGTCCAGGTCAGGGTGGTCCCGGCGGCGTCCAGCGCGGCGGTGCCGGCAAGCGACGTCGTGCCCTGCTTGACCTCCAGCGACCAGCCGGGCGCCACAGGCCTGGAGAAGCCGAGGCGGACCGAGCTCTCGCGCGGCACGTCGACGGCGCCGGCGGCCGGTTGCCGCGACGTCACGGTCAGGCTCGGGGTGGTCTGGTCGAACACGACGTCGACCATGTAGCTCGTCGGGGCGCTGGTCGAGGGGAACCCGGTGCCGTAGGTGTAGGCACCCGCGGTGGAGCCCACCCGCAGGGGCGGCCGGGAGAGGTCGGCGTTGGCGAAGGCGTTCGGCGAGGCGGAGTACCGGCCCTGCGGAGCCCGGTAGGAGACCACGTACGCGGTGTCCTTGGCGATCGGGACCGGCGTGGCGAAGGTCAGCTGCTGCCAGCCGCTCGCGGTCTCACCGGTGAACGTCCCGGTGGCGAGCTGGGCACCACCGGCGCTCCACAGCGCCCCGGTGTGCGTGCCGGTGTTGTTGGGCCCCTTGTAGAACCGGACACCGGTCACCACCCCGCTGACGTCGGAGGTGAACCGGGTGCCGAGGGTGACCGGCTGCCTGTCGGGGTCCTCGAGCACCGTGGGCATCGTGTCGGGAGTGAAGAGCGAGCACGGGCAGACCCCCGGCGGGCTGGTAGGACTGGCGGTGCGGAACGTCCAGGTCGCACCGGAACTGACCGCCGTGCCCTGGGTGTCGGTGCCTCGCACGGTGGCGGTGTGCTCGACGGAGCTGGCCAACGGGGCAGCCGGGGTGAAGGTGACGCGACGCTGCGTCTCGTCGTAGGTGGTGGTGCCGGACACGGTGGCTCCCGCAGCGGTGCGCAGGGTCAGGCCGGCGGTCCCGGCCGCGAGCGGCTTGGAGAACCGAGCACTCACCGTCGTGGAGACCGGCACCCCGACGGCCCCTGGCATCGGGGACTGGTCCACCGCAGCCAAGGGCGAGGCATCGGTGGTGGAGAACGCGACGTCGACGAAGTAGTTGGTGCTGCGATAGGACTCGGTGGGCAGCGTGCCGGTGGTCCCGAAGACCCCGGGCGGCGGGCTGCCGAAGCCGCCGACGACGCCGATCGGCCCTGCGGTGTGGCCCCGATAGCTGAATGCCTCCGGCTCGGACGCGTAGCGTCCGTTGGGCGCCGTGTAGGAGGCGGTGTAGGTCTGGCCAGCGGCCACCGGGACGGCGTCGGCGAAGCTGGCGCTCTGCCACCCGGTCGCAGTCTCGCCGGTGAACGTCACCTGGCCCAGGCGCTGGCCGGCGGGGCCCCACAGCGAACCCACGTGGGTTCCGCTGTTGCCGGATCCCTTGTAGAACCGCACCCCCGTGACGAAGCCGTCCACCCGGGGAGTGAAGCGGATGCCGAGCTCGACGGCCGCTGAGTCGTCGGTGACCGGCAGGTCCGGGACGCTCTGCCCCCACAGGCTGCAGGGGCAGGCGACGTCGAAGGATCGGCTGGTGGCGACCCCGATGTTGGCGCTGTCGTCGACCGCCCGCACCTGGACCGGGGTGCTCCCCCGGCCGTGCTGGATGAACGAGTAGCTCCACGAGGTGGTGCCGGCCGCGGGACGCCAGGAGGCCCCGTCGTCGGTCGAGACCTCGACGCCCGCGACCTGTCCCCCCACGTCGGTCGCGGTGCCGGTGAGGGTGATCCGGTCACCGTTCTTCTGCGCCGCGCCGGCGGTGGGAGCGCTGACCGTCACGGTCGGCTTCGTGGTGTCGGCGCTCTTGACGGCCGGCACCAGGGTGCTCATCAAGGTGGCCGGCTGGACCCCCATGTCGGCGAAGAGGTTGACCTGCGCCTGCTGCATCCGCTTGTCGGCCGGCTCCGGGGCGTAGCTGGAGTCGTGCTCCTCGTCCAGGCCCCACGTCCACTGGATGGTGCCGGCGCTGAAGACCAGCGCCCCGCTGGGTGCCCGGTAGAGCGTCAGGTGGTGGGTGGTGTTCCCCGGCGCGACCCGGTTGCCGAAGTCCTGGAGGTACTCCGGGACCGCGCCGGTGGTGGTCGAGAGCCGGATCAGTCCTTGCGGGCGGAAGCCGTTGTCGACGTCCTCGTTGGACTCGTAGCCCACGGTGTGCGGAGCGAGCCGTGCGGTCCCCGACGTCATCGTGGCGAGGCTGGTGTGGCGCCACAACCGCAGCTTGCCCTCCGCTGCGCTCACGGTCAGGGCAAGGTCGTCGTGGTTGACCATGTACGCGGTGCCCGTCAGCTCGTTCTCGGGCCGGCCGGCGCCCTTGTCGGGGGCGGCGAACCGGGGGTCGCGCCAGGTCCCCGTCCACTGGTCGCTGGGATCGATCTTGGCGTTGCCCCAGGTCTCCTTGTAGGAGACCAGGGTCCGGTAAGGCGTCCGGCTGGCGTCGGCGGACGGCTCGTAGCGGGTCTTCCAGTAGGCCTCGTTGCCGCTGAGGAACTGCAGGTGGACGCCGGCGTCCCGGGCCGCCTCGACGTTGGCCCGCTGGGCGCCGCTCCAGTACTCGTCGTGGCCAACCGAGAGGAACACCTTGTGGTTGGTCAGCAGCTCACCGCGTCGGTCGGTGTCGACCCCGGCGATGTAGCTGGTGTCGTACCCGTTGCGCTCGAGGAAGCGGACCATCGCGTACTCGGCGGAGAAGAAGAAGTCACGGCCGTTGTTGTCCTTGCGGGTCATGACCGGTCGGTTGTAGCTCACCTTGTAGGCGCGGCCGTTGCCGCCGCCCTGGTAGAAGTCGGAGCCGCCGTAGGTGTTGTAGGCCTGCCACGTGGTGTCGGAGGTCTGGAACACGACGTCGGAGTGGCTGGCCTCGTTGCGCACCACGAAGGTGATGTGGCTGGCTTCGCCGGTGTCGGTGCGGGTGAGCTTGGCGAGGTAGACCCCCGAGACCGCCGTCGAGGGCACGTTCCACGAGGCCGAGACCGCCCAGTTCCCGCAGTCGTAGAGCTCGGTGGTGCGGTCGGCGATGCACTCAGGCTGCCGTTGCGGCAGGGTCGCGCTCGGGTTGACCGAGGTGATCCTGCGCGCACCGAGCCCCTGGTAGTAGCCCACTCGGTAGATGTCGATCCGATAGGCACGCGCGTCGGTGTCGACCTTGAAGTCGATGCGCCCACCCACGTTGACCGACACGTCGGTGGAGAACCCCTGGATGGCGTTGGCCCCTGCCCCATTGATGTCCCAGACCGCGGGATCCGTGCCGGGGAGGGCGTTCTCGCAGGCGATCGGGTTGGGCGCGAGGCCGCACTCGTCCGCCGCCGCCGCGGTGGCCGGATCGGCCGGGGCCGCGACCGCCAGGGGAACCGCCAGGAGCGGCAACGCCACGAGCGCGACGAGCGCACTCCGCAGGCGGCCACCGACCGACCGAGACCCTCGCGGCTGCGGGGCGCCCACGGTCACCACGCTCCTGTCGGCCGGACGACCGCGTCGACCGTGCGCAGCGCGAGGCCGAGGTCGTCGCAGAGCCGGTAGTTGTCGGCGTAGTCGACGTCGAGCCGCATCGACTCGTCCCGCCCCAGGGTGGAGCGACCGCTCACCTGCCACGGGCCGGTCATCCCCGGTCGGACGGCGAGCCGGCGCTGCTCCATGGTGGAGTAGCGGGCCACCTCCTCCGGCAGGGCCGGCCGGGGACCGATCAGCGACATGTCACCCCGGACCACGTTGATCAGCTGGGGCAGCTCGTCCAGCGAGTACTTGCGCAGCAGCCGCCCGATCCTGGTCACCCGCGGGTCCTCGCGCTTCTTGAACAGCAGCCCGTTGCCCTCGTCGCCGCCCCGCAGGACGGCCTTGACCCGCTCGGCGTCCGCCTGCATCGTCCGCAGCTTGTAGAGCGTGAACGGCCTGCCGTCGCGGCCCACCCGGACCTGGGTGAAGAGTCCCGGCCCACGGGACGTGGCGCGGACCAGCGCCACCAGGAAGCCGAGCACCGGTGCCAGCACGAGCAGCAGCAGCGAAGCCACGACGCGGTCCGCTGCGGCCTTGACCGCGCGGGTCGACCACGGAGCCAGGCTCGAGCGCACCTGCATCACGCTCAGCCCGGCGAGCATCGTGTGCTGGATCCGGTGCGGGAAGATGCCGTCGAGCCCCGAGCCGATCGCCAGGCCGGCACCGGACCCCTCCAGCGCCCAGCCGATGCGCCGTACGCACTCGGCGTCCACGGCCGGGCCGGGGAGCACCAGCACCACGTCAGGCCGGCACCGCAGGATCGCCTCGCGCGGGTCCTCGGCGCCCGCGTACCTGGCGTCCAGCGGCTCGCCCGGCTGCTCCTCCTCGACCAGGACGCTGCCCACCAGCCGGATCCGCCGCTCGCCGTGCCAGCGGGCGAACACCTCGGCCACGTCCGCCGCACCACCCACCACGACCACCCGGACGCCGGTGAGCAGCACACGTCGGAGCCCGGCCGCGACCAGGGTGACCGCTCCGGCCGCCACCACGGTGACCAGTCCGGCCAGCAGGGCCGGACGGCCCCACCAGCCCAGCGCCGCGCCGGCACCGAGCGCGGCGACCGGCATCGCCATGTCGCGCACCACGGTCCCGGTGACCGGGAGGCCGGGACGGACCGCGTCGCGACCCGGCACGTAGGTGAGCAGGACCGCGGTCAGGCCGACCAGGCCACAGACCCGGAGGTCAGCACCGGCCGCTACCGCGGTGACCAGCACCGCGACGACCACGGCGACGATCTCCGCGGCGAGCATCGCCCGAGAGAGCGGACGCTGGGCCCCACGCGGTACGACGGTGGGCGCCGGGCCGCTGCGCATGCGCGGCAGGTCCTGTGCCCTGGTGGGCCGCGCGGGCACTCCCGCTCGGGGCCGCCGGGACACCGCACCCCGGCTCATCGCCGTTGCCCCCGTTCGGCCCGGACCCCCCGTGCGGCCCGGGCCCCCAGGACCGCCACGCCGCCCGCAGACACGGCATGGGGCCGTGATGGGGCGACGTGACGGCTGGATCCGCGGGAGGCGTGGGGGGTGTCTCCCCCGCGGACACTCTGCGCGCTGTCCGGAGCGCTGTCCGGACTCGCGAGCGGGAAGGAGACGTCGATGCTGAGCTGACCGACGAGCCCCGATAGATCTGAACGTGCTGCTGAAAGCACGACTGGACGCAACTGCACCTGCATGGCAATCCCCCGATTCGCCCGCCCCCGCGGGCTCTGCCGGATCCGACCCGATCCGTCATTTGGACGCTAGGCCTCGGGGTGGTCCGAGTCCATGCCCGATATCGGTGAATGCTGACGCAGGGTCAACAGGTGTACGTTCCGAGGGTCGGCGGACCTTGCTGCGGCGGGTCAGCGGTTGAACTGCTGCTGCGCCTTCTCCAGTCCTTCGGTGATCAGGCACTCCACCGCGTCGGCCGCCTCGACCAGCTGGATCGGCAGCTCCTTGCGCTCCTTCGAGGAGTAGTCGGAGAGCACGAAGTCCGCCACGTCCTGACGGCCGGGAGGCCGGCCGATCCCGGCGCGCACCCGGTAGAAGTCGCCGGTGCCCAGCGAGGCACGCATGGACCGCAGGCCGTTGTGCCCGTTGTCGCCGCCGCCCTTCTTGAGCCGCAGCGTGCCGAAGTCGATGTCCAGCTCGTCGTGGATCGCGATGATCCGCTCGGGCGGCACGCCGTAGAACTTCGCGACCGCGGAGACCGGGCCGCCGGTCTCGTTCATGTAGCACTTCGGCCGGACCAGCACGAGGCGGGGACCAGGCGTCCCCGGTGACCCGAGACGCCCCTCGACCACGTCGGCCCGACCCGTCTTGTGCGCCCGGAAGCCGGAGCCCAGCCGCTCGGCGAGCTGCTCGTTGACCAGGTAGCCGACGTTGTGCCGGTTTCCGGCGTACTTCGGCCCGGGGTTGCCCAGGCCGACGACCAGCCACACGTCAGCGCTCATGGGCCGAATTATCCCGTACGGGTCCGGAACGCGGCACAGCGCCGTGGCCCGGAGGCCACGGCGCTGTGCCGGGTCGTGCTGGGGTGCCGGGCGTCGCCCGGCCGTGGGTCACTCGGAGTCGGACGCGCCCGACTCGGTCGACTCGGCGGACTCGGCGGCCGCCTCGTCGCTCTCGTCGCGCTCGATGCCGGCCTCGGCCTCGGCCTCCTCCAGCTCGGCCTCGAGGGCCTCGGCGGAGATCTGGCCGGTCACGTTGACGATCAGCAGCTCGGGGTCGGCCAGCAGGGTGGTGCCCTTCGGCAGCACCAGGTCGGCGGCGTGCACCATCTTGCCGATCGCCAGGCCGGTGATGTCGACCTCGATCAGCTCGGGGATGTGCGTGGCCTCGGACTCGACCTGGATGGTGTTGTTCTCGGTCACGACGAGGCTGTCGGGAGCCGGGGTGCCGACGACCTGGATCGGCACGTCGACGGTGACCTTCTCGCCGCTGCGGACGGCGACGAAGTCGATGTGCTCGATCACCCGGCGGATCGGGTCGACCTGCACCTCGCGGGCCAGGGCGAGCTGGCTGCCACCGGAGATCTGGAGCTCGAGGACCGAGTTCGTGCCGCCGTGGCGCAGCGCCATCATCGTCTCGTGGCCGGGCAGCGTGACGTGCACCGGCGCCTCGCCGTGTCCGTACAGGACGGCGGGGATCTTGTTCTCCCGGCGGATGCGGCGGGCGGCGCCCTTGCCGAACTCCTCGCGGACCTCTGCGGTGATCTTCTCGCTGGACATCTCGACTCCGATTGGTTGCGTGCGTGGTGGTGCTGGTCGGTTGGCCACCTCGGCGGCGAACGCCCGCCGTGAACGACGAACGCCGCGACCCCGACAGGGGGCGCGGCGCGGTGGCTGGCCTGCCCTGTCGATCACGGAGATCCCTGGTGGGACTCCCTCGCCGAGGCAACTGCGCAAGCCTACCCGGGCCGGACGACGGGAAGGAAATCCCGGCCGCCCCGCTCGCGGAGTAGCGTCGTGGAGCATGTCGCTGACTCTCGGGGAGGCCCGCGCGCGCCGCGAGCTCCTGGCCGATGTCTCCTACGACCTGCACCTGGACCTGACCGGTCCCGAGCACGCCGAGTGCCGGGTGGTGGTCCGGTTCGCCTGCTCCCGACCCGGGGCGGAGACGTTCCTCGAGCTCGCGCACGGCGACCGGGTGACGGTGGACGGCGAGCCGGCGGCGTACGCGGACGGGCGGATCGTGCTGCGCGACCTGGCGGCCCGCACCGAGGTGGTGGTGGAGGCGCGCGTCCCCTACGTCACCGACGGCGACGGGTTGCACGTCTTCACCGACCCGGCCGACCAGGAGACCTACGTGTCGGCGTACGCCGGGATGGACGTCGCCCAGCGGATCTTCCCGTGCTTCGACCAGAACGACCTCAAGGCGAGGGTCACCCTCTCGGTGACCGCGCCCGAGCGGTGGAGCGTGCTGGCCAACGGCCGCCTGGAGCGGGCCGGCGGGGCCGGGGAGCCGTGGCGGTTCGCGCCCACGCCGCCGATCCCGGTGGCGATGTTCGTCCTGTGTGCCGGGCCGTGGCACTCCGTGCGCTGGGAGCACGCGGGGCTGCCGTTCGGGTGGCACGCGCGCCGTTCGCTCGCGGCGGCGCTGGACCGGGACGTGCCGGAGCTGCGGCGGGTGACCGAGGCGTGCTTCGAGCACTACGGCGAGCTGTTCGACGAGCCCTACCCCTTCGACTCCTACGACCAGGTGATGGTGCCGGGCCACAACTGGGGCGCGATGGAGACCCCCGGCTGCGTCACCTACCGCGACGAGCTGCTCCCCCAGGACCCGCCGGGACTCGCCGAGCGCCGGCGGCGGACCGTGATCGTGGCCCACGAGATGGCGCACATGTGGTTCGGCAACCTGGTCACGATGACCTGGTGGGAGGACACCTGGCTGCAGGAGTCGTTCGCCGACCACATGGGCTTCCGGGTCGCCGAGGCGGCCGCCGGGGTGAAGGACGCCTGGGCCGACTTCCTGGTCCAGCGCGCACCCCAGGCCTACCTGGCCGACCAGCGCCGCTCGACCCACCCGGTCGCGGCGCGCGCCGAGGAGGTGCCGGACGTCGACACCGCGGCGGGCAACTTCGACGCCATCTCCTACGCCAAGGGCAACGCCTGCCTGCAGCAGCTGGTGACCTGGCTGGGCGAGGAGTCGTTCCTCGCGGGCGTCAACGTCTACCTGTCCCGGCACCGGTTCGGCAACGCCACCCTGGCCGACTTCGTCGACGCCCTGTCCTCGGCCAGCGACCGGGACGTGCGCGGCTGGGTGGACGACTGGCTGCGCACGACCGGCTTCGACACCGTCCGGGTCCAGCGCGAGGGACCCGCGCTCGGGCTGCTGCGCGAGGGCAGCCGCCGGCACCGGCTGCGGGTCGACCGGTACGACGCGGCGCTGGAGCCGCTCTCAGCGGAGATGCTGGAGATCGCCGACGGCGTGCTCCCGCTTCTCGACGCCGCCCTGGTGCTGCCCAACGCCGGCGGTGAGACCTTCGCCCGGGTCCGGCTGGACCCCGCCTCGTGGCAGGTGGTGACCGAGCGGCTCGGTCAGCTCCCGGACCCGACCAGCCGGGCGCTGCTCTGGGCCGGCTTCTTCGACCAGGTCTCGGTCGGCGACCTGACGGCCGCCGGTTTCGTGGACCTGCTCGAACGGCACCTGCCGGGCGAGCGGAACGTCGCCGTGGTGACGGCGGTGCTCGGCTGGACCGGAGCCTCGCTGCTGCCGCGACACGTGCCTGAGAGTGCGGTGGCCGAGGTGCTGGCCCGGGTCGCCGGCACCTGCCGAGCGGCGCTGCGGGACCTGCGGGCACCGGACGGCCGGCACGCCTGGGACCTCGCGGCCCCGTTGACCCGCGACCTGGCGGGCAGCACCTCCGACGTGGCACTGCTGCGCAGCTGGCTGGACTCGCCCGAGGCGACGACCAGGGACGGGGTCGCGATCGACTCCTCGCTGCGGTGGACGGCGCTGCGCCGGCTGGCGGCGCTGGGCGAGGCCGACGCGGAGGCGGTCGCGCGGGAGCAGGACCGGGACCGGTCGGCGACCGGCGAGCTCGGCGCCGCCCGCGCCCTGGCCGCCCGCCCCACCCCCGAGGCCAAGGAGGCGGCCTGGGCGGTGCTGTTCGAGGACCCGGTGATCTCCAACCGGATGTTCACCGCGGTCGCCGACGGGTTCTGGGACCCGGCCCGGGCCTCGCTGCTGCGGGGCTTCGTCCCCCGGTACGTCGAAGCGGCACCGCAGCTGGTGACCGCACGGGGTCCGGGGTTCGGCCGGCTGGTCGGCGCCGCGTTCCCCCGGTTCGTGCTCGACGCCTCCGAGCTGGCGGCGTTCGACGAGCGGATCGCCCGTGGGGTGCCGACGGTGCTGCGCCGGGCGTGGCAGGACGAGCTCGACGTACGCCGCCTCAGCGGTAGGTGATCCTCGGCCCGGTGACCCTCAGGCCTGGCCGTCGAACATCGAGGTGACCGAGCCGTCCTCGAAGACCTCGCGGATCGCCCGCGAGAGCAGCGGGGCGATCGAGAGGGTGGTCAGCTTGTCGAACTGCTTGTCGTCCGGGATCGGGAGCGTGTTGGTGACCACGACCTCGGTCGCCACGCAGTTCTTCAGCCGGTCGACGGCGGGGTCGGAGAGGATCGCGTGGGTGGCGGCGATGATCACGCCGGTGGCGCCGGCGTCCATGCACGCCTCGGCGGCCTTCACGATGGTGCCGCCCGTGTCGATCATGTCGTCGGTCAGCACGGCGATGCGACCGGCGACGTCACCCACGACGCGGTTGGCGACGGTCTCGTTGGGACGGTCGGTGCGGCGGGTCTTGTGGATGAACGCCAGCGGGACGCCGCCCAGCCGGGCCGACCAGCGCTCGGCGACCTTGATCCGCCCGGCGTCGGGCGAGACCACCGCGAGCCGCTCGGTGCCGTACTTCTCCCGGACGTAGTCGGTGAGGATCGGCAGCGCCATCAGGTGGTCGACCGGACCGTCGAAGAAGCCCTGGATCTGGTCGGCGTGCAGGTCGACGGTGATCAGCCGGTCCGCACCCGCGGTCTTGAACAGGTCGGCGATCAGCCGGGCCGAGATCGGCTCGCGACCGCGGTGCTTCTTGTCCTGGCGGGCGTAGCCGTAGAACGGCATCACCACGGTGATCCGGTTGGCCGAGGCCCGCTTGAGGGCGTCGACCATGATCAGGTGCTCCATCACCCACTCGTTGATCGGCGAGGTGTGGCTCTGGATCACGAAGGCGTCGCTGCCGCGCACCGACTCCTCGTACCGGACGTAGATCTCGCCGTTGGCGAAGCCGTACGCCGACTGGGGGACCAACCCGGTGCCCAGGAGGTCTGCGACCTCGTGCGCCAGCTCGGGGTGGGCACGGCCACTGAAGACCATCAGGTTCTTCTCCGTGTTGCGCTTCATTCCGCTCACGGTGAGACTCCTCGCGGGGGGTGAGGGTGTGACCCTGCCGAGCTGGGCCCGTTCTTCTGGATTCTTTCCCACGAACCTACGAGCGCCCAACCCGGGGGGCCCGATCGTCCGATCACTGTCGTCTAGGACACGCCCGTGTCCGCGTCGCCGTCGACCACGCCGCCCTGGGCGGCCTCGGCCTGCGGGGTGCCGGAACGGCGGGAGACGACCCAGCCCTCGATGTTGCGCTGGGAGCCGGCGGAGACCGCCAGCGCGCCCGGCGGCACGTCCTCGCGGACCACCGCTCCCCCGCCGGTCGAGGCGCCGTCCCCGATCGAGACCGGGGCGATGAACGTGTTGTTGGAGCCAGTGCGCGCCTGACGGCCGACGACGGTGCGGTGCTTGGCCACCCCGTCGTAGTTGGCGAAGATCGTGCCGGCGCCGATGTTGGCGCCCTCGCCGATCTCGGCGTCGCCGACGTAGGACAGGTGCGGCACCTTGGCCCGGTCGCCGATGGCGGCGTTCTTGGTCTCGACGAAGCCGCCGATCTTCCCCTCGACGCCGAGCCGGGTGCCCGGGCGCAGATGGGCGTACGGACCGACGGTGGCGCGGTCGCCGATCACCGCGAGCTCGCCGTGGGTGCGCACCACCCGGGCGCCGAGACCGATCTCGCAGTCCTTGAGCGTGCAGTCCGGCCCGACCACGGCGTCCTCGCGGACGACGGTCGCGCCGAGCAGCTGGGTGCCGGGCAGGATCGTCACGTCGGGCTCGAGCACGACGTCGGCGTCGATCCAGGTGGTGGCGGGGTCCATCACGGTGACCCCGTCCTTCATCCACCGGGTGACGATCCGGCGGTTGAGCTCGCGGCCGAGCTCGGCCAGCTGGGCCCGGTCGTTGGCACCCTCGGTCTGGCGCACGTCGTCGACGATGTAGGCCCCGACCCGCAGGCCCGCGTCCCGGGCGATCTGCACGGTGTCGGTCAGGTAGTACTCGCCGCTGGCGTTGTCGTTGCCGATCCGGCCCAGCGCGTCGGTGAGGAAGGCGGCGTCGAAGGCCAGGATCCCGGAGTTGATCTCGTGGATCCCGCGCTGCTCGTCGTCGGCGTCCTTCTCCTCGACGATGGCCACGACGTCGCCGGTCCTGTCCCGGACGATCCGGCCGTAGCCCTTCGGTTCGGGGACGATGCCGGTGAGGATGCTCACCGCGCGGCCCGAGGCCGTGTGGTCGGCGACGAACTCGCGCAGGCTCTGGCCGTCGAGCAGGGGCGTGTCACCCGCGGCGACGACGACCGTGCCCTCCCGTACGTCGGCCGCCTCGCAGGCGACCCGGACCGCGTGGCCGGTGCCGTCCTGGGTCTCCTGCACGGCGAGCACCGCGTCGGGCACCAGCTGCTGGATGTGCGGTCCCACCTGCTCGCGCTGGTGGCCCACGACCGCGACGATCCGCGAGGGCGCGGTCGCCTGGACCGCGCTGAGCACGTGGCCGATCATCGAGCGGCCGCCGACCGGGTGCAGCACCTTCATGGTCTTGGACTTCATGCGGGTGCCCCCGCCGGCGGCGAGGACGATGACGGTGAGGTTGTCCATGGTCAACCACCCTAGTGGTGGGCCGCACGGATCCCCGGCTGTGCGGGGATCCACGCGGTTGGCAAGCAGTGCAACACGTGCCAACCGCGTGTACGCCGTGCCAAGCTCGCCGGGTAGGAGTCACCATCGGCCGCGCGGGCCCTGGTCCGGAGGACCGCGAGTCCGCCGAGGTCCGCGGATGGTCCCCGCTCCGGAGCGAAGGCAGACGGGGCTTGCGACCCTTGTCGCGGACGAAGAACGGGTGTCACGCTTCTTGGGCCGAAAGCGCAGTGCGACCCCGAGCGGGGTCCGGACCCACTGCGCTCGGGAGGTGCTCGTCCGTGAACTCGATCCTGACGACCTGGCCCAGGAAGTCCCTCCGCATCGCCGTGGTGCTGGCCCTGACCAGCGTGCTCCTGGTGGTGGGACGCCCGGCGCAGGCGGAGCCGATCCCCGGAGGAGAACTCCCCCTGCCAGGGCGATCGGCCTTCACCGAGCTGCAGGTCCTGCCGATCAGCGGAGCGCAGGGGGTCAGCAACGTCGGCGCCGTCGACGCCCCGCCCGGTTTCAACCCGCTCGACGGGTACCCGGAGGCGGTGCCCGAGGGGTCGACTCCCCACGACATCTCCTACATGGGGCTGATCCCGGCGCGCGACGCCGACGGGGCCACCGCCCTGACCTACTGCATCGACCTGTTCACCAGCACCGAGACCGGCGTCAACTACCAGCGTGACGACTGGACCGAGGCCAACGTGCCGAACCTGGGCTACGTCGCCCACATCCTGCAGAACTACTTCCCGACCGAGCCGCTGCCGGCCGACGTCCCCGACAACGTGAAGGCCGCGGCGGTCCAGGCCGCGATCTGGTTCTTCAGCGACAACCTGGTGCTGGACCCGACCGCCGAGCCGCAGCTGTTCCCGCTCACCTCGGCGATCGTCGCGGACGCCCTCGCCAACGGGCCGGTGGGCGAGCCCCAGCCGCCGGACCTCAGTGTCTCGCCGGACTCGGCCGAGGCCCCGTTGACCGGCGAGCTCGTCGGCCCGTTCACCGTCGCCTCCGACGGCCCCGCCACGCTGCGCCTGGCCGGTGTCGAGGTGTTCACCGACGCGGCCGGTACGCAGCAGCTCGCGGACGGCGACCCCGTCCCGGCCGACGCGCAGCTGTGGGTGCGGACCGTCAGTGCTGACCCTGAACAGGGGTTCGCCCTGCAACGCGAGGAGGAGGTGCGCGAGAGCACCGTCTACCTCTACGACGGCAGCAACCCCGACCGGGAGAGCGCGCAGAAGCTGATCCTCGCCCAGACGACCCGGATCGAGGCCGTCGCCGGGGTGCGGATCACCCCGTTCGAAGCCGGCGGGATCGAGGTCACCAAGACCATCAGCGGGCCAGGTGCCGGGTTGCAGGGCCCCGTGAGCGTCCGCGCCGTCTGCACCCCTGCGGACGGCGGCGCACCGATCGAGCGGAGGCTCAGGATCCCCGCCGGCACGGGCGCCGGCTCCTCGACCGTGACCACGACCGGGCTGCCCGCCGGGGCGACGTGCACGATCAGCGAGCCGGAGAACGGCGACAACGACCAGGTCGACGTGACCGCGGTCGCCATCGCACCGGAGCGGGTCACCATCGTCGCGAACCAGAACACCGCGGTCGCGGTCAGCAACACGTACGCGATCCAGCCGGTCATCCCCACTCCCACTCCCACGCCGATCACCTCCCCGAGCCTCGCGAGCCGCACCTCCGAGAAGCAGGTGGAGCCGGGTCAGCGGTTCCACGACCGGGTCCGCGTCACCGGGCTCGCCCGGGGGACCACGGTGCCGGCGACCGCGCGTCTCTACGGCCCCTTCCGCTCCCGCGCGGCGGCCCGGTGTGAGCCGTCGACCCTGGCCCGCACGGTCACCTGGCGTGCGGGAGCCGGCTGGAGCCGGACGCCCGGGGTGCGGCTGCGCCAGCCCGGCGTCTACACGTGGCGGGTGAACACCCGGGCGACGGCGGAGAACGGTGCCGCCTCCACCCGGTGCGGTCTGGCCTCCGAGACGACGACGGTCGCCAAGGCGCCGTACCGGTCCCCGGTGGTCAACGGCGGCTTCTCCGGCACCCTGCCCGGCGCCGGGACCGCCAGGGTCGCCCGGACCGTCGTCCGCGCCCCCGCTCTGGGCCTCGACGCGACCGTCGTGCCCACGACCGTCCGGCGAGGGCAGATGAGGCTGCCCGGGAACGTCGGCGTCACCGCCTGGCTGCGCAGGTCGGCGGGCTTCGGCGACGCCATCGGCACCGCCGTCGTGGCCGGGCACGTCTCGGACCGGCACGACCGGCCAGGCGCCATGTGGGGTCTGCGCCGGGCCGAGCAAGGGCAGGTCGTCACGGTCGCCAGCGGCGGCAAGACCTACCGGTACCGGGTGAGCGAGACTGCACGGTTCGACCGGACCCGGAGGCTGCCGCAGCGGTTCTTCGCGACCACCGGCGCCCACCGGCTGGTCCTGATCAGCTGCACCGCCCGGGTCACCTACGCCAACGGGCGCTTCCACTACACCAAGTACCAGATGGTCGTCGCCAAGCGGCTCGGCGGCAAGGGCTGACACCTGGCTCCCCGGGTAGGAGTCGAACCTACGTCGCTAGTCCTGATTCAAAGTCAGGCGGGCCCTGCCGGCAGACCAACCGGGGAAAGTCCCGGTCAGCCTATCGGCGCGACGGGTCACGGGCTCTCCCCGGTAGCGGCCAGGCCCCCTAGGCTCGGCGGATGGACCTCCCCGTGATGCCGCCGGTGCGGCCGATGCTCGCCAAGTCCGTCTCCTCGGTGCCCACCACGGGCGGGATGAGCTTCGAGCCCAAGTGGGACGGCTTCCGCTGCCTGGTCTTCCGTGACGGTGACGAGGTGGAGCTGGCCAGCCGCAACACCAAGCCGCTGAGCCGCTACTTCCCCGAGATCGTCGCGGCGGTCAAGGAGCAGCTGCCCGAGCGGATCGTGCTCGACGGCGAGCTCTTCGTCGCCCGACCCACCGCGGACGGTGGTGAGCGCCTGGAGTTCGAGGTGCTCCAGGAGCGCGTCCACCCCGCCGCCTCCCGGGTCACCAAGCTGGCCGCGGAGACGCCCGCCGGCTTCGTCGCCTTCGACCTGCTGGCGCTGGGCGACGAGGACTGGACCGGCCGGCCGTTCGCGGAGCGGCGCGCCGAGCTGGAGCGGGTGCTCGGCGGGCTGGACGGCCCCTGCTTCCTCACCCGCACGACCACCGACGTCGCACTGGCCCAGGAGTGGTTCACCACCTTCGAGGGGGCAGGTCTGGACGGGGTGATCGCCAAGCCGCTGGACGCGGCGTACGCCCCGAACGCCCGGACCATGCTGAAGATCAAGCACGAGCGGACCGCCGACGTGGTGGTCGCGGGCATGCGCCCGCACAAGACCTCGACCCCCGAGCGCCCGCTGCTCGGCAGCCTCCTGCTCGGCCTGTACGACGGCCCGGACGGCGACGCGTCAGGGGGCGGGGAGCGGGCGCTGCAGCACGTCGGTGTCAGCGCGAGCTTCACCGAGAAGCGGCGCGCCGAGCTCTGGGACGAGATGCAGCCGCTGGTCTGCGACCCGGCTGACCACCCCTGGGGCGGGTGGGCGGAGTGGGCGGTGGCCAACCCCGACCGGGTCCCGGGTACCAAGAGCCGCTGGAGCGCCGACAAGGACCTCGGTTTCGTCGCGCTGCGACCCGAGCGGGTGCTCGAGGTCAAGTACGACCACATGGAGGGCCGGAGGTTCCGGCACACCGCCCACTTCAAGCGCTGGCGGCCCGACCGGGAGCCCGAGTCGTGCGACTACAGCCAACTGGAGGAGCCGGTGCGCTACGACCTGGCTAGGATCCTGGGCACAGACTCGAAGAGGTGAGAGCGGCATGAGCCAGAGCGGCGACAGCACACGCAACGACCGGATCGACGACGGGATCGGCACCTACGACGTGGTGATCCTCGCCGAGCACGAGGTCACCGCGGTCGACGCCCGGCAGATCCACAGCCTGCACGACTCGATCGCCGACCAGGTCGTCTACCACCTGCTCATCCCGGTCGAGGACGCTGCGGGCCGGATCGAGGCGGCGATGGGCACCCTCGGCACCGGCGAGCTGCTCTCGGCACCGGTGGTGCTGAGCGAGGTCGACCTGGAGGCGATCCGCGAGGAGAGCCAGGAGGAGGCCGACCACGAGCTGCACGGCAGCCTCGCGGCCCTGGCCGTCACCGGCGCCCAGGCCGTCGGCCAGCTGATCAGCGACGCACCGGTCGACGCCCTGGAGGCGAAGGTCAAGCAGGTCGACTGCCGCGAGGTCATCATCCTCACCCGCCCGCACGTGGTGGCGGAGTTCTTCCACGTCGACTGGAGCTCGCGGGCCCGCCGCAAGCTCGGCGTCCCGGTGCTGCACCTGCTCGAGCAGGAGAACTTCGACGAGCAGGCCGGCGGCGGCGAGGGCGTCACCGGGCTCTGATGCGCCGGCTCCTGCGGCGACGCGGCTCCGACCGGCTGCGGATCGCCTTCCTGGTCCTCAACCTGGACGGCATGGGCGGCACGTCGCGCTCGGCGATCACCCAGGCCGGCGCGCTCGCCGCCCGGCACGACGTCTCGCTGATCAGCGTCACCCGGAGCGCGGACGCCCCGCACTACCCGATCGACCCACGGGTCGAGGTGCGCTACCTCGCAGACGTCCGTACGCCCGACCCCGGCGGCGCCGACCGCCGCCCGTCGGTGCTGGTCCCCGCCCGGTGGGACGGTCAGTTCTCTGCTCTGACCGACACCGCGCTGACCGAGGCGCTGCCGCGGGTCGACGTCGACGTGCTGGTCACCGTCACCCCGGCACTGCTGGCCGCGGCGGTCCAGCTGACCCCCGACGAGGTGGCCGTGGTGCACCAGGAGCACCGCTCCTCCGCCGACCGGGTCGGGGGGATGGAGCCGCTGCTGGCGTTCGCCCCGCGGGCCGACGCGGTCGCCCTGCTCACCGACTCCTCGGCCAGCTGGCTGGCCGCCGAGCTGGGCCCGGTCGCCCCCGAGCTGGTGGTCGTCCCCAACCCCCTGCCCCCGGGCGACCAGCCCCGCTCGTCCCTGGACCAGCGCCGGATCGTCGCGGCCGGCCGGCTGGTGGCGGAGAAGCAGTCCATCCACCTGGTCCGGGCCTTCGGCGAGCTGGTCGACGCCGGCGCTGCGGACGGCTGGACCTTGCGCATCCTGGGCGACGGCCCGCTGCGCGAGGAGCTGCGCGCCCACGTGGCCAAAGCCGGCCTGACCGGACGGGTCGAGCTCCCCGGGGCGGTCGACGACATGGGTCCGGAGTGGGCCGCCGCCTCGGTCTGCGCGCTCAGCTCGCGCACCGAGGGCTTCCCGCTGGTGGCGCAGGAGGCGATGTCGGCCGGCGTACCCGTGGTCAGCTACGACTGCCCGTCCGGCCCGCGCGAGCTCGTGGAGCACGAGGTCAGCGGGCTGCTGGTGGCCGCCGGCGCCAAGGCGGGCCTGACCGCGGCGCTGGCCCGGGTCTGCACCGACGACACGCTGCTGCGCCGGCTGGGCCAGGGGGCGTACGACGCCGCCCAGGCCTACCGCCCCGAGGTGATCGCCGCCCGCTGGGAGGAGATCTTCACCCGGGTCGCCGGCCGCCGGGAGGGCCGGAGCCGGGTGGAGGCCGCCAGCGGCGGGATCCGCGGCCCCCGGTACGCCGGTCCCCGGCACACCCAGGAGCGCGCCGCCGGCGTGCAGGTCCCCCTGGTCACCCCCGAGCAGGCCCGGCGCGAGTCCCTGGACCTGCTGGTGGCCGCGGCCGAGCCGGCCGCGGACTGGTTCGTCGTCCCGCCGCACGCCGCCGACCCGACCACCGTGGTGGTCCCCGCCGAGCACCGGCGCACGGTGCTCGACCGGCTCGCCGCCGAGGCCCCCACCCACCTGTCGCTGCTCGACCCGGGCGAACGCGGCTGGCCCGAGCGCCGCCTGCCGGTCCCGGAGATGGCGGCGCTCCAGCAGCGCGCGATGACCCCGCGCCTGGTGCTCGAGCCGTGGCCCCGCGGCGACGACGGGCGGCCCACGCACCTGCGCGGCGCCGGGGTCAGCCTGGAGTTCTGGGACCGAGCCCCCGGCGGGGACCTGGTCGCGCCCCGGCCCAACGCCTACGCCTCGACGGTCCCGGCCGAGGAGGCCACCGCGAAGGTCGCGGTGCACGAGCGGATCGTGCCCACGCTGCCGGGCCTGGCCGAGCCCCGGGTCGACGAGTGCCGCTTCCCGGTCGACGTGGTCTACACCTGGGTGGACGGCGACGACCCCACCTGGAACGCGGCCCGGGAGACCCGACTCGCCGCGGCGGGGCTGAGCGAGCAGCGGCGCGAGGCCAGCGGACAGGCCCGGTTCCGCAGCCGCGACGAGCTGCGCTACTCGATGCGCAGCGTGCATCTGTTCGCCCCCTGGGTGCGCACCATCCATCTGGTCACCGCGGGTCAGCGACCGGACTGGCTCAGCGACGAGGCCCTGGAGTCGGGCCGGGTGCGGCTGGTCGACCACCGGGAGATCCTGCCCGCCTCCGCGCTGCCCACCTTCAGCTCCCAGGCGATCGAGACCGCCCTGCACCGGGTGCCGGACCTGGCCGAGCACTTCGTCTACCTCAACGACGACGTCTTCCTGGGCCGCCCGGTGCGCCCGGAGCTCTTCTTCTCCCCCGGCGGCGACTTCGCGGCGTTCGTCGGCGAGGGCGTGCTGGGCCTGCCCGACGAGGACCCCGGCGACCTCAAGCCGTTCCTCCAGGCCGCCGCCAACAACCGCCGGCTGCTCTCCGACGACCTGGGGGTACTGATCACCCGGGTGATGGCCCACACCCCGCACCCGCACCGGGTCTCGGTGCTGACCGAGGTCGCCACCCGGTACGCCGCGGCCGTGGACGCCACCGCGCACGCACCGTTCCGCTCCCCCGGCGACGTCTCGATGCTCAGCTCGCTGGCCCAGCACTACGGCCTGGCCACCGGCACGGCGTACGCCGCGAGCGCCGAGCACGCCTTCCTCGACCTGAGCAACGCCCGGGTCGAGCGCCAGCTGCGCCAGCTGCGGGCCCGGGACAAGGACTTCTTCTGCGTCGGCGACCACCACGACTTCGCCCTCGACGCCGAGGCCGTGGACCGGGCGCTGGCGGAGTTCCTCGAGGTCTACTTCCCGGTGCCAGCTCCCTGGGAGCGCTGAGCGGCCCGGACGGCGACCGGGACGAGCGGTCAGCGACCGCGGAGCTTGGCCACCAGCCGGTTGGGCAGCGAACGGCGCAGCGCCGCGTTCTCCGCGCGCAGCGTCTCGAGCTCGCGGCGGACCTCGGCGAGCTCGGCCTCCTTGTTGCGCCGCACCTCGCGGCGCCCCGCGGTGACCCGCGCCGTGGTGGCGTCCATCGCCATCGCCTCGGCGTGCTCGAACATCTCGGCGTACTGCTCGCGCAGCGCGCCCAGCTCGGCGATCGCGCGCTCGTCGTGCGGTGCCTCGACCAGCACGTTCATCGCCTGCCAGGTCCGCTCGGCCAGGTCGCGCAGGGCGGCCGGCACCGAGAGGTCGTCCCAGCTGATCGCCGACCGGTTGAGCTTGGCGTCGATGAAGTCGTCGACCTCGTGGTGGCCGCGGTCGGCGAGGTCCGCGGAGTAGGTCAGCTCCAGCTGCTCCCCGGCCCGGGTCATCGCGGTGCGCCAGTCCTCGATCAGGTCCGGGTAGCGCACGAACGCCCGGGCCTGCTCGCGGGTGGCGAGCTCGGTCAGGTGGGCGGCGTTGACCCAGGCGGCGACGTTCGCGGTCTCACGTTGCCGCCGGAACTTGGGCGTCTGCTCGGTCAGGTACGCCGTGTCGCGCGAGCGCACCACCTCGGTGGGGTGGCGCAGCATCGTGAGCGTGACCACGTCGGCGCCCAGGCCGGCGGCCACCTGGGTCCAGACCGGGAGGATCCAGAAGGCCCGCGGGTCCTTGACCAGGATCTGGCCCTCGTGCAGCGCGGGGTCCAGCTGCTCGTCCAGCCATGCGCGCAGCCGCTCCTCCACCTCGGGGGCGGAGCCGGCCTCGATGGCGATGTCGGCGGCGTCCGGACGGGTGTCGATGGTGCGCACCGGGACCGGGTTGAGCACGTCCTTGTGGAACTCGGTGACCCACAGCGGCTCGTAGTAGCCGCGGGGGTTGGCCTCGTCGGCCGGCACCTCGGGCTGCGGCACGTGCAGGCCCAGGCGCTTGAGGGTCCCGGCGACCGAGCTGGTACCGCTGCGGCCGGAGCCCGTGACCAGGACGAGCTTGAGACGGGTCGAGGAAGTCACGGGTGCAGGCTAGTCGGTGCCCGCTCCGGGTCCGACGTGGTGGCTCAGCTCGACGACCACGTCGAGGTGGCCGGCGTGCCGGGCGTACTCGGTGAGCACGTGGAAGCAGATCCACTCCAGCGTCGGCGGGTGGTCGGCGAACCGGCCGCCGACCGCGGCCCTGGCGGTGAGCGGATGGTCCCGCAGCACCTCCCGGGTCCGCTCGGCCACGGCCTCGAGGCGTTCGGCCAGCCGCTCGGCCGTGACGCCGTCGGGCACCGCCCACCGGGGGGACCGCTCCCCCTCGTCGAGCGACTCGTCGCGCCACGGGTCGCCGGCCGCCCAGTCGCCCCAGGGGTCCCGCACCTGCTCGCCCAGGAAGCCCCAGACGAACCACCGCCGCTCCATGTGCAGCACGTGGGAGAGCAGCTCGATCGGCGACCAGCCCGAGGGGACCAGGACCCGACGCCGCTGGCCCGCGTGCATCGCCAGGACCGCGTCCACCAGGTCGGCCCGCTGCCAGTCCAGGTAGTCGCTCCACCGCTCGGCCCCGGAGGCACCGAGCTTGCCGGGCTCCCGGGTGCTGCCGGCCACCCGCCGGTCCTCGCTCACGGCTCGACCCGGTTCCCGTCGGCGTCCCAGTGCTCGGCGACCTTCTTGCTCGGCTGCACCCGCGGCGGCTCCCCCGGCATCTTCGGGTGGTCGGGCGGGTAGTTGAGCTCGCGCGGGTCGGCCTCCCACAGCTCCAGCAGCGGGGTCAGGTCGTGGGCGACGTCGTCGATCTCCGCCCACGGGTCGCCGTCGGCCATCCGCTCGGTCACGGTGAACAGGTTGAGCGCGCGGGCGTCGCTGAGCCCGGCCAGCTCCTCCCAGGTCACCGGGGTGGAGACCGGGGCGCCGGGCAGAGGTCGCAGCGAGTACGCCGAGGCGATGGTCCGGTCCCGGGTGTTCTGGTTGTAGTCCACGAAGATCCGCTCCCCCCGCTCCTCCTTCCACCACGCGGTGGTCACCCCGTCGTCCCGCTTCTCCAGCTCGCGGCCGAACGCGATCGCGGCGTGCCGGACGTCGGGGAACCCCCACTCCGGGCGGATCCGGGCGAAGACGTGCACCCCGCGGTTGCCGCTGGTCTTGACGAAGGCCCGCACCCCCAGGTCGGCGAAGAGCTCGCGCGCGACCAGGGCGACGCGCACCACGTCGGCGAACGTCGTCCCCGGCTGGGGGTCGAGGTCGATCCGCAGCTCGTCGGGGTGGTCGACGTCGGCGCTGCGCACCGGCCACGGGTGGAAGGTCAGGGTGCCCATGTGGGCGCACCAGACCGGCACCGCGATCTCCGTGGGGCAGATCTCCCGGGCCTTGCGCCCCGAGGGGAAGGTGATCTCGACCGACTCGACCCAGTCGGGCGCGCCCTTGGCGATCCGCTTCTGGTAGAACGCCTCGGCGTCCTTGTCCTGCGGGCCGGTGGCGAGCGTGAACCCCTCCCGCACCCCCGACGGCCAGCGCTCCAGCGCGGTCGGCCGGTCGCGCAGCGCGCGCATCAGGCCCTCGCCGGCGTCGGCGAAGTACTGGGCGACCATCAGCTTGGTCACCTCCGGCGTGTCCGCGGTCGCCTCGTAGATCACCCGCTCGGGTGAGGAGACCCGCACCTCGCGGTCCCCGGCCTGCACGAACGCCTCCGACGCCTTCGCCATGGGCTCATCATGGCCCGAACCAGGCGCCGTCGGGAATCCCGTCACCCCAGCTGTTTCACCGGTTGCTCTCGTCCACGTGCAGCGAGTCGAGCAGGTCGTCGAAGTCGTCCATCAGGTCAGGGCAGTAGACGTCCACCACCGTGCGGTCGTAGGCGACCAGGTCCTCGACCTGCTCCTCCGGCACCGCGCGGGTGACGCGTGCCCACCCCGCAAGACCGAGCGGTCGGTCCTCGAGGTCGCCGCACACCGCGTCCGCGTCCTCGCCGTAGAGACTTCGCGCCGTCCTGGTGGTCAGGCCGGGCGCGGACCCGTTGTCCTGCGTCGCTTGCACCAGCTGCTCGGCCCGCTGCTGCGCGATGTCGCTGTCGTCGCTGTTGCCGCAGGCCGCCAGGGAGCAGAGGGTCACAGCCAGCAGCAGTGGCACCGCCAGCGCTCGTCGTGCGCGCATCACCGTCCTCCTTCCGATCCGGACGAACCCGACGAGCCCGGCGGATCACCGTCGTCGGAGGCACCCCGGTGCTTCGGGGAGGCATCGGTCGCACTGCTCGACTCGGCAGAGGCACCGCCGTGGCCCCCCGCCTGCCCAGCAGCGGGCGTGATCGGGTCGCCCTGCTGCTCGGCCGTGCGCCAGGCCGGCTTGCGTGCGGCGTAGAAGAGCAGCGGCGGGACACCCAGGACCACGATCACCGCGATCATCACGTAGGGATAGAGGGACGGCGGGATGCCGACCAGGCCCGACGGCGGGACGAACCCGAGGATCAGGGCCAGCGCCGAGGCGACGAACCCGGTCCCCGCCACCAGCTTGACCGCCGGCACCCGATAGCTGCGGTGCACGTCGGGCTGAGTGCTGCGCAGCCTGATCACCGCGACGAACATCATCAGGTACATGATCAGGTAGAGCGCCGCCGCCATGTCGACGAGGGTGAAGAAGACCGCGCTGACGTTCGGGATGATCACGAACAGCAGGGCGAGCACGGTCACGATGACCCCCTGGACGGCCAGGATCCCCTCCTGCACACCCCGCTTGTTCTCCTTCTGCATCCAGGGCGGCAGCACCCCGGTCTTGCCGGCCGCCAACAGGCCCTTCGACGGGCCGGCGATCCAGGTGACCACGGAGGCTAGCGCGCCGATCGCGATCATCGCCGCGAGGACGTACGTCGCCCAGCCGAGGCCGTACTGCTCGAAGAAGACCCGGAAGGCCAGCATGATCCCGTCCGTCAGCCCGAGCGACGACTTCGGCACCATCGCCGCGACCATGATCGTGGGCACGATGAAGACGGTGAGGATGATGCAGGAGGCGATCAAGATCGCCTTGGGGTACTGCTTGCCGGGGTCCTTCATCTCGTTGACGTGGACCGCGTTGACCTCCATGCCCGCGTAGGCGAGGAAGTTGGAGACGATCAGCACGATCGAGGCGATCCCGGCGAACGGCGGGACCACGTCGGAGGCTTCCAGCGGGGTCTGCGACTTCTGTCCGTCGATCAGCCAGATCGCCCCGAGCGCGATCAGCAGGATGCCCGGGATGATGGTGCCGATGATCCCGCCCCACGACCCGACCTTGGCGAACAGGTTGCCACCGGCCAGGGTGACGGCCGTGGCGAGGTAGTAGAAGACCAGGATCACGATGGCGTTGAAGATGCCGTCGTTGGCCAGATGGTCCTGTCCCATCGCGAAGGCCACGGCGGCGGCGATGAACGCCAGCTGGACCGGGTACCAGACGACGTTCTGGATCCACTGGAGCCAGACCGCCAGGAAGCCCCACCGGTTGCCCAGCGCCTCCTTGACCCACCCGTAGATCCCGCCCTGCCACCCGGTGGCGAGCTCTGCGGCGACCAGCGCGGTCGGCACCAGGAAGACGATCGCCGGGATGATGTAGAGCGTGATCGAGCCCAGACCGTAGGTGGCCATCGTGGGCAGGCTCCGGAGGCTGGCGACGGCGACCACCGTCAGGATGGCCAGCTGCCCCATCCCCAGCATCTTGATCGCCGTTCTCGTGGCCCCCGGCGCGGAGGCCGACCTCGAGGCCGCCCCCGGTGCGTGCGACGACGCGGAGGTGCCGCCGGCGGGCACGGGGTTGCTGTTGTCGGTCATGACTGCTCCTAGTGGTGGAACATCTCCGTCTTCTGCTCACGCGGAAGCGGACCAGGCAGGCTGTCCAGGTAGTCCACGCTGCTGCGGAGGCTGTCCAGCAGCCGGTTCGCGAGGTCGCGGGACAGACCGTTGCGCACCACGACGCGTTGCACCGTGCGCTCGGCGAGGTTGTCGGGCAGCGGATAGGCGGGCACCAGCCAGCCCCGCTGACGCAGCTGGTCCTGGAGGTCGTAGAGATCCCAGTTGGAGGTGTGGCCCTTCTTCAGCTCCCACGCGAAGACGGGGATGTCGGAGGCGTCGTTCCACAAGGTGAACGGACCCATCTGGTCGATCTGGTGCGCCAGGTGCTGGGCGACGTCGAGGCTCTCCTGCTGCACCTCGGTGTAGCCCTTCCGTCCGAGCCGGAGGAAGTTGTAGTACTGGAGCAGGACCTGGGCGCCGGGCCGCGAGAAGTTGAGAGCGAAAGTCGGCATCTGCCCGCCCAGGTAGGAGACGTAGAAGATCAGGTCGTCGGGCAGGAACTCCTTGTCCTTCCAGACCACCCAGCCCAGGCCGGGGTAGACCAGCCCGTACTTGTGCCCGCTGACGCTGATCGAGTGCACGCGGTCGACCCGGAAGTCCCACAGCCGGTCCGGCTGCAGGAAGGGGGTGATGAACCCGCCGGAGGCGGCATCGATGTGGATCGGGATGTCGAGCCCGGTGTCCTTCTGGATCCGGTCGAGCGCGTCGCTGATCTTGGTGACCTCCTCGTACATCCCGGTGTAGGTCACGCCCATGATCGGGACCACGCCGATGGTGTTCTCGTCGACGTACTTGTCCAGCTCGAACCCGTCCATCACCTTGTGCTCGTCGCTGATCGGGATCGTCCGGGTCTCGACGTCGAAGTAGTTGCAGAACTTCAGCCAGCACACCTGGACCGCCGAGCTCATCACCAGGTTCGGGCGCTCGGTGGACTTGCCGGCGGCGCGGCGGGCGTGCTGCCAGCGGCGCTTGAGGGCCAGGCCGCCGAGCATGCAGGCCTCCGACGAACCGATGGTCGAGGTGCCGATGGAGCCGCTGGGGTCGGGCGAGTTCCACACCTCGGCGAGGATGCGCCAGCAGCGCTCCTCGATCGCCGCGGTCTGCGGGTACTCGTCCTTGTCGATCATGTTCTTGTCGAAGGTCTCGGCGTACAGCTTCGAGGCCATCGGGTCCATCCAGGTGCCGACGAAGGTGGCCAGGTTCAGCCGGGCGTTGCCGTCGAGCATCGCCTCGTCGTGGACGAACTGGTACGCCGTCTCCGGCAGCATGGGGTCCTCGGGCAGGGAGAACTGCGGAATGTCCCGCGACTCCCCAGGACGGGCGAACAGCGGGTTGAGGGCCAGACGATCGGCGTCGCTCTCACTCATGGGGTTCTTCCTCTCTCAGCCTCAGTGCACTCGCATCCAACGTCGCACGCGAGCCGGGCGGGGTTCAGTGCCGAAGGACCCTGGTCCCGATTCACACGAGGTGGTTCTCTTCGGGTCCTGCATCCCACCCCTCCCGCTCACCGACGCGCGGCTACGCTCTTCGGCATGGGTTACCAGGTGGAGAAGACCGACGAGCAGTGGCGTGCTGAGCTGTCCCCCGAGGAGTACGCGGTGCTCCGCCAGGCCGGCACCGAGCGCGCGTTCACCGGTGAGTACAACGACACCGACACCCCCGGCACCTACTCGTGCCGCGCCTGCGGGCACGAGCTCTTCGAGGCCCAGACCAAGTTCCACTCCGGCTGCGGCTGGCCGAGCTTCTACCAGCCCCTGACCGACACCATCGAGTACATCGAGGACAACTCCCACGGGATGAAGCGGGTCGAGGTGCGGTGCGCGAACTGCGGCTCCCACCTGGGTCACGTCTTCCCCGACGGCTACGGCACGCCCACCGGCGACCGGTACTGCATCAACTCGCTCAGCCTCACCCTGAAGCCTGCCGACCAGGCCTGACCGGCAGCCGGGGAGGGCGTCGGGCCCCGAGCTCAGCCCCGGGATCAGTCGGCGTCCGAAGAACGGCCGGCTCCTCAGGCGCGGCTGGCCAGGTGCTCCTTCGAGACCCTGGCCGACATGGACTGGATGCGGGCACGCAGGAGCCGCTGCAGCAGCACCGGGTACAGGTGCAGGGGCAGTCCGAGGGCCAGCAGCCACGCAGCGCTCCGCCACTCCCCTGTCTCCAGCACGCCGCAAGCCACGGCCGTAGCAACGGCCAGGCAGATGCTGTGGCCGACCTCGGAGCGACGTGTGTGCTGATCGAGCTCCTTCAGCCCTTCCCGAGTGCCGCTGAACCCACGTGCCCTTGCTATCACCCGGTTCCATCCAATGAGGTCGAGCAGCTTCCCGAAGAGTCGGACCCCCAGTGCCGGGTAGAGCCGCGCCTCCCAGCGCCCGACCCGGAGCCAACGGTGATCCGGGATCCGTACCCGCGGGCCGACGACCGAGGACACCCACGCCATGAGGATGAAGTGAGTGACCCAGGCGAAGGCGAACCCGGTCCGGCCGAGGAAGACCCACGCCGCTGCCACCCCACCGGCGGCGAGTGCCGTCGTCAACGACGCGACCAGCATGACGCGTCCTGACGTGAGAGACGGGGGCACTCGGCCACGCTATACAGGCTGGTCAGCGCCGCGCCCAGGGGCGCGAAGCGCACGCTCCGAGGGAACACGGACGCGCCGGCTCAGCCCGGGGCGGCGACCAGGGCTGAGCGGACCTCCACCCGGCCCTCGCCGTACCGGTCGTCGACCCACTCCTGGACCGAGCCGTCGTCGTGCACCACGGCGAGGGCGACCACGTCGCCCCACGCGGAGGTGTCGAGCACGCCCGGCAGCTCCTGCAGCTCGGTGGTCAGCTCCACCAGCTGCGCCTCGTCGTAGCGCGCCTCCTGGACGCAGAGCGGCCCGCCCCAGGTCTCGCGCAGCGCGTCCTCGGCCGCCCGGACGTCGGAGGTGACCCGGACGTTGAGGATCTGCTCCTCGGGGCGGGAGGTGTCGTTGGTGTCCAGCCACGACTCCGCGTAGCCGGGCAGCTGACCGGCCCGGCGCAGCGTCTCGTCCAGGGACGCCGAGGAGGCCTTCGCCTCGTCCACCACCCGCCAGCCGCCCTCGGGCTCCGAGCAGGGTGTGCCCGGCGACTCCTCGGTCTCGGGCTCGCTGTCGTACTCCGCCGCCGGCACCGCCTCGGTGACCTCGAGCGTCTCACCATCCCAGGTCCCGGTGAGCGCGAAGTCACCCCAGCGGACGCTGTCGCGGGCGGAGTGCTCGGGGTGCTTCGCCCAGTCCCAGCCCGCGAGGGGCTGCCCCGTGCACTGCGGCGGCGCGGTGTAGGCGACGCTGCCCAGGCACGCCACGGCCTCCGGGCCGTCCTGGAGAACCAGGACCGGACCCCAGGTGCGCACCTGGCCGGCGGCCGCCGGGATCGAGGTGGGCGCAGCGTCCTCGTCGGAGGTCGCCGCTGGGTCGGTCTCCGCCCCGCACCCCACCAGCCCCGTGGCCACGAGCCCGGTGGCGGCGACCGACAGCAGGAGCCGAGAGCGGCGGGGAGTCATGTGGCCGATCATGGCGTACCCGCCGCAATCCAGGGCGTACGTCCGGGCGTCATCACCCTGAAGCTGAGCGGTCTCATGAACCTCCGACGCCGGGAACGTGCCCGAGGTTCCCGACAAATCCTGTCACTTCTTGACCGTTGCAACGGTCAAGAACTGGTGGTTTCACCGGGGCCCCGGCGAAACCACCGCCGAGGCTCGGGCAGCAGGTCAGGGCAGGCGGGTCAGCAGCTCGGCGACCGAGGCCCGGGAGCCGGTGTAGAACGGCACCTCCTCGCGCACGTGCCGCCGCGCCTCGGAGGCACGCAGGTGACGCATCAGGTCGACGATCCGGTGCAGCTCGTCGGCCTCGAACGCGAGCATCCACTCGTAGTCGCCGAGGGCGAAGGAGGCCACGGTGTTGGCCCGCACGTCGGCGAAGCCGCGCGCCATCTTGCCGTGCTCGGCGAGCATCTGGCGACGCTCGGAGTCCTCGAGCAGGTACCACTCGTAGGAGCGCACGAACGGGTAGACGCAGATGTGCGCCCGCGGCTCCTCGTCGGCGAGGAAGGCCGGGATGTGGCTGCGGTTGAACTCGGCCGGCCGGTGCAGCGCCATCTGCGACCAGACCGGGTCGAGGCGGCGACCGAACGCCGTACGCCGGAACGCGTGGTAGGCCGCCTGCAGCTGGGTGCTGTCCTCGGCGTGCCACCAGACCATCAGGTCGGCGTCGGCGCGCAGGCCGGAGACGTCGTAGGTGCCACGCACGACCACGCCGTCGGTGGCCAGCTTGGCGAAGAGCTCCTCGACCTCGGCGGCCTCGGCCGTGCGGTCGGCGTCACCGAGCAGGTCGCGCAGCCTGAAGACCGACCACATGGTGTAGCGGATGGAGTCGTTGAGCTCGTTGATCCGGGCGGCGTTGGTCTGCGAAGCGTCGGTCATGGCACCTATTGTGCTCCCCCGACCCAGGCCATGCCGAGCCGGGCGCGACCGACCACGACGGGCAGGAACTGTCGGGCGCCGCACCGTCGGCGGCCCTAGCGTGGGAGCCGTGATCAAGCAGCTCAACGCGGTGGTGCAGGCGGTCGAGGGGCAGCTCGGCGACCCGGCGACCGACGAGCTCGACGTCGCCACGCTCGCCCACCGGCTCGCCACCACCGAGTACCACCTGCGGCGGATGTTCTCCGCGCTCGCCGGCATGCCGCTCTCGGAGTACGCGCGCCGCCGGCGGATGACGGCGGCCGCGCACGACCTGCTGACCGGGGACGACGACCTGCTCACCGTCGCGGTCCGGCACGGCTACGGCTCCGTCGAGGCCTTCACCCGCGCCTTCCGCGGCGTGCACGGGGCGACGCCTTCGGTCGTACGACGCGACGGTGGGCCGCTGCGAGCGCAAGGACCGATCCGTTTCCACCTCACCGTCGAAGGGAGCACCGTCATGGAGGCCCGTCTCACCGCCCTGCCCGCCTTCCGCGTCGTCGGACGGGCGGCCCGGGTGCCGCTCGTCCACCTGGGCGAGAACCCGCACATCCGCGACCTGGTCGCCTCCGTGCCGCCCGAGGAGCACGCCCGCCTGAAGGCGATGTCCGAAGGCGAACCGGCCGGGATCCTCGCCGTGAGCACCGACCTGGACCCGGACCGCCGGGAGGGCACGGAACTGACCTACCTGCACGGGGTCGTGACCAGCCGGGACCCAGGCGACTTCGACGTGATCGAGGTCCCCGCCCTCACCTGGGCGGTCTTCCGCTCGTCCGGGCCCTACCCGCGGGCGCTCCAGGAGACCTGGGCCGCGACCGCGACGGAGTGGTTCCCGGCCAATCCCTGGCTGCTGGTGCAGGGGCCGGAGATCGTCGCGGTGCTGGAGCGCGCCGAGGACTTCTCCACGGCCACCACCGAGATCTGGCTCCCCGTCGAGCCGGACCGGTCCTGAGCCCGAAGACCTGCACGGAACCTTCACCGGCGCTCCCCCGCTCCCACCCGCTCGGGCCCCTAACGTGGAGCCATGACGCCCTCCACCCTGTTCCGCCTGGCCCTCGGGGTCGGTGCCGGGACGCTGCTGCTCCTGGTCCTTTCGGCGGGCGCCCTGGGCATCGTCGGGGAGGGAGGCCGGGTCGACCGGGTCTACGTGACGGTGCCGGCCGTCGCGCTGGTCGGCGCGGCGCTGGCGCGCCTCCGGCCGGGGGCCATGGCTGTGGTGATGGGGGCCGCGGCGCTGACGCAGGCCGTGGTCACCGCGACCGTGCTGCTCGCCGACCTGCACCGGACCGCCGGGGGCAACCTGCCCGACCTGCTGCTGGTCAACGCGATGTTCGTCGCGCTCCTGGGCGTCTCCGGGTGGCTCTTCCACCGAGCCGCAGCCGCCCGGTCGCTCCGCCCTGCTCACCCCTGAGCCTCGGCCTTCAGCCCCTGGACAACCCTGGCGTACCCGGGTGAGTCCCTGCCATCCTGTCGGCGGTCCGCGGGGAGCGGACCTGAGGAGGGGTAGTGATGAAGGTTCTCGTGCGCCCGGCCATGCTGGCGTTGATGGTCGCGCTCTCGGTCAGCGCCTGCGGCTCCGACGAGGAGCCGACCGACGGGTCGACCGTCGGCGCCGAGCTGGCCACCCGCGGGCAGGAGAAGGGCAGCGACACCGGCAAGGGCGGCGAGAAGGCCCCCGAGACCTACGACATGCCGGCCGACTTCCCCGCCGAGGTGCCTCTGGTGAAGGGGAAGATCCGGTTCTCCAGCGCCGAGCCCGGCTCCTGGGTGGTGACCCTCGACGTGGCGGGCGACCACGACAAGATCAGCGAGCGGGCCGTCGACCAGGTGCTGGCCGCCGGCTTCGAGGAGCGGGACCGCGCCGCGACCGCCGACGTCCTCACGGTCGTCACCGGGAGTCCGGAGTACGACCTGACCGTCTCCTCCCAGCGCAACGCCGGCTCCGACGACAGCACCGTGAGCTACGTGGTGACCGAGGTCGCCGGCTCCTGACCCGCCGGTCCTGCGGCCCCTCAGCGGTCTGCGAGCAGCCGCTGGACAGCCAGCCGGGCGGAGGCGATCACCGCCGGGATGCCCACCCCGTCGTACGCCGCACCCGCGACCGCGACGCCCGCCGGCAGCGCGGCACGCACCCGGGCCACCCGGTCCAGGTGGCCCACCGCGTACTGGGGCAGTCCCCCGCCCCAGCGCTGGACGTGCACGTCCACCGGGGCCGCCCGGAAGCCGGTGGCCTCCTCCAGGTCGGAGAGCGACCAGGCGACCAGCTCGTCGTCGGTGGCCTGGAGCGCCGTCTCCTCGCCGTGCCGGCCCAGTGAGGTCCGCAGGTGCACGACGCCCTGCTCGGCACCGGCCGCCCGCACCCAGCCCCACTTGGCGAAGGAGAACGTCGAGGCCTTGATCCGCCGCCCGTCGACCGGCGGCACCAGGAAGCCCGAGGAGCCCGACGCCTCCAGGCCGGCGGCGTCTTCGGCCCGGAAGGCGAAGGTCACCACCGCCATCGAGGCGTACTCGATCCCGGCCAGCTCGGCGGCGGCCACCGGGGCGACCTCCCCCAGCAGCCGGGCGGTCGGCGCCGCGGGCGTGGCCAGCAGCACCGCCGAGGCCTGCACCCGCTCCGGCGCGATGGTCGGGCCGATCGTGAGCGCGAAGCCGTCCGGGGTCCGGACCAGCTCGCGGACGGTGGCGTCGGTGCGCAGGTCCAGACCGGCGGCGAGCGCCTCGGGCAGGCGGCCCATCCCGCCGGGGATGCCCGCGAAGACCGGCAGGTCGTACGTCGTGGGGATGGCCGCGGCCTGCTCCAGCAGCGAGCCCCGCTCGGCGAGCGCGACCAGCTGCGGCACCGAGGCCCGGGCCGAGAGCCGACGGGCGTGCCCGGCGTAGACCCCGCCGAGCAGCGGCTCGACCAGCCGGTCGACCACCTCGTCACCGAACCGGGCGGCCACCAGGTCGCCGACCGAGATGTCGCCCTGCACCGGTGTCGGCGGCAGCGACGGCTCGGTCCGCACCCGGGCCAGCCCGGCCTCCGAGAGCACCCCGGAGGCGGCCAGGGCGTCCAGGTCCAACGGCACGCCCATCAGCGAGCGCGGCAGCGGCCGGAGCCCGCCCCGCGTCCAGATCCGGGAGGAGGCGACGGTGGGGTGCTCGACCGGGAGCCCCACGGCCTCGGCCAGCGCGACCCCCTCGGGCCGGCGGTTGAGCATCGCCTCGGCGCCCACGTCGACGGGGACACCGGCGACCGGCTCGCGGCGGAGCTTGCCGCCCGGTTGGGAGGCCGCCTCCAGGACCACGACCTCGTGCCCGGCGTCGACCAGCTGGCGGGCCGCGGCCAGCCCGGCGACGCCGGCACCCACGACCACGACGGGGAGCCGTTGCTGCATGGCTCCAATCTGTCAGACGCAGGCCCGTGCCCGGTCTCCGGCCCCGGACCCGTTGCGTGCCGGCGAGCGCTGACCCGACGTCAGGCCGCGTCCTCGGCGCCGCCCGGCTCCCCCTCCCGGACCGGCTCGCCGTTGATCCGCCCGTCCAGCGTCGCCGGGTCGAGGTCGTCGCGGTGCAGCCGCTTGAAGCCGCTCTCGTGGAAGACCAGCGGCGAGAGATCGCCGTCGGCCCGGACGGTGTGCACGCGCAGCAGCACGATCACGTGGTCGCCGGCGTCCACCTCCTGGTGGATCGAGCAGGTGAAGGTGGCCACCGCCTCGTCGAGCAGCACCGCGCCGCCGGGACTGGTGCGCAGCGCGAGGTCGTCGAACCGGCTGTCCGCGGGTCCGGCGAGCTGGCGGCAGAGCTGGTCGTGGTGGTCGGCGAGCACGCTGATCCCGAGCTGGCCGGCCTCTCGCAGCGCGGGCCAGGTGTTGCTGGTCCGTGCCACCGAGAAGGAGACCAGGGGCGGGTCGATGCTGACCGAGGTGAACGAGCTGGCAGCCAGGCCGATCAGCTGCCCGCCGACGCGGCCGGCCACGGCGACCACCCCGCTGGGGAAGGTGCCGAAGACGTCACGCAGCACCCGGGGGTCCAGGTCCTGCTCGGTGGTCTCGGGGACGACGGTCATGCGCGTGCTCCTGTCAGCGGGGCGGGAGTGGGCCGGTCGAGGAGGGCGGCCACCACGGGCCGCGCCGCGGTGAGCCAGGGCTCGTACGCCGCGGGGTCGTCGTGCTGGGAGTCGAGCAGGTAGAGCCCGCGGACCGGGGTCGGGGCGCCGATCTCGGCCAGCACCGGACGCAGGGTGAGCTCCGGGGCGAGCGCGTGCCCCGGCCCGGCGCCGAGCATCAGCGGCACGGCCAGTCCGCGCAGCGTGCCCGGGGCGAACCGGTCCAGGAAGAGCTTGAGCAGTCCGGTGATCGAGGCCTTGTAGGTCGGGCAGGCGAAGACCACCAGGTCGGCCTCGCCCACCTGCTGCACCAGCGAGGCGACGTGATCGTCGGCCCAGTCCAGCAGCGTCCCGCCCAGGGTGGCCAGGTCGACCACCAGGTCGGGCTCGCCGCCGCTCAGCTCGCGGGCCAGGTGGGTGGCCGCGGCCAGCGTCCGGCTGGCGGGCCTGGGATTGCCGACGACCACGGCCACCCGGGGCCGGGCCTGACCGGGCGCGCTCACGAGGCGGTCCGACCCACGGTCGCGAACGGCACCGCGGTGGTGCCGCGGGCGGCGGGGCGCGGGTCCTTCCACAGGCGGCGCTGGGCCAGGATCGGCAGCACGCCCTCGCCGAAGGTGTAGGCGCCCTCCAGGTGCGGGTAGGCGGAGAGGACGAACTCGGAGATGCCCAGGTCGGCGTACTCGCCGATCAGGTCGGCGACCTCCTCGTGGCTGCCGACCAGCGCGGTGCCCGCGCCGCCGCGGACCAGGCCGACGCCGGCCCACAGGTTCGGGTAGACCTCGAGGTTCTCCCGGGAGCCGCCGTGCAGGGCGAGCATCCGCTTCTGCCCCTCCGACTCGCTCTTGGCCAGGCCGGCCTGGACGTCGGCCAGCATCTGCTCGTCGATCCCGGCAAGCAGCCGGTCGGCCTCGGCCCACGCCTCCTCGGAGGTGTCGCGGGTGATCGTGTGCAGCCGGATGCCGAACCGCATCGGCCGGCCGTTGCGGCTGGGCTCGGCGTCGGCCAGGGAGCGGATCCAGTCGATCTTCTCCTTCACCTGGGCCGGCGGCTCGCCCCAGGTGAGGTAGACGTCGGCGTGCTTGGCCGCGACCGTGCCGGCCGCCGGGGAGGAGCCGCCGAAGTAGATCTCCGGGATCGGGTCGGGGATCTGGTTGAGCCGGGCCGCCTCGACCGAGAGGTGCTCGCCGGAGAAGTCGACGGTCTCGCCCTCCCAGAGCCGGCGGACGATGGTGAGGAACTCGTCGGCCCGGGCGTAGCGGGCGTCCTTGTCCAGGAAGTCGCCGAACATCCGCTGCTCGTGCGGCTCGCCGCCGGTGACGACGTTGAGCAGCAGCCGCCCGCCGGTCATGTTCTGGAACGTGCCGGCCATCTGCGCGGCCAGGAACGGCGCGACCAGGCCGGGGCGGAAGGCGACGAGGAAACGCAGCCGGTCGGAGACCTGGCTGAGCATCGCCGTGGAGAGCCAGGCGTCCTCGCACCAGGCGCCGGTGGGGGTGAGCGCCGCGTCGAAGCCGGACTGCTCCGCGGCCCGGGCCACCTGGCCCAGGTAGGGCACGTCGGCCGGACGCCCTGCGGCTCCGGGGTTGACCCCGTGGCCGCCGCCGACCACGTGCCGGCCGTCGCCTCCGTTGGTGGGCAGGAACCAGTGGAACTTCAGGGACATGGCTTTCCTCTCGGGCGGGATCTGGGGTGGTGAGCGGGTGGAGCGGTCAGAGTGGGGCGGTCAGAGCTGACCGTGGTTGGGGGGCAGGACGCCTTCCAGCGCCCAGCGGCCGAGGTGCTGGACCTTCCAGGACGCCGGGTCGTGCAGCGTGTGGGTGCGGGCGTTGCGCCAGTGCCGGTGGAGGTTGAGCGAGTCCAGCGCCGAACGGGTGCCGGCCACCTCGAAGAGCCGCGAGGAGACCGAGACCGAGGCCTCGGTGGTCGCGGCGCGGGCTGCGGCCACGGCGAGGCTCGCCGCGCCGGCGGACTCCTCGGTCAGGTCGGCGTCGGCGGCGTCGATCGCGGACGCGGCCGCGGCCACCAGCAGCTCGCACGCCCTCACCGAGACCTCCATCTGGCCGAACGCGTGCACCACCAGCGGGTCGTCGGCGGCCCGGGCCACCACCGCGTCGGGGTAGGGACGGCTCTTGGTGGTGACGAACTCGGCGGCCTCGGTCAGTGCGGCCCGGGCGATGCCGGCGTCGAGCGCGGCGTGCAGCACCTGGGCGAAGGCGCCGTAGGTCTGCGGGCCGGTGAACGTCTCGGCGTACCCGGTGACCAGCTCCGGGTCGACCCGGACCTCGCGCAGCGTGACCGTGCCCGACGCGGTGGTCCGCTGGCCCATGCCCGCCCAGTCGTCGACCACCTCGAGGCCGTCGGCGGTGCGGGGCACCCAGGCGACGACCATCGGACCGTCGACGCCGCGGTGGGTCAGCACCGGGATCCAGTCGGCGAACAGCGCGCCGGTGCAGTAGCCCTTCTCCCCGCTCAGCCGCCACTCCCCGTCGGGGTGCTCCACCATCGTGGTCCGGTGGTCGCGGACGTGCTTGGTGCCGATCTCGGACTGCGCGTTGCCGAACGAGGCGCCGGCCAGGACCTCGGCGAAGAGCCGGGCCTGCTGGGCGGGCGTGCCCTGGTGCTTGAGCAGGTTGACGTAGACGAAGTGGCTGTGCGGGATCTGGGCGATGCTCGGGTCACCGGCGGCGAGCAGTCGGAACACCTCGGCCAGGACCGCCACCGGCAGGTCCGCTCCCCCGTGCTCGGCGGGCACGGTGACGGCCAGCAGCCCGGAGGCCTTGAGCGCCGCCACCTCCTCGTACGGCGTGCCCCGCTCGGCGTCGCGCTGGGCGGCGCCCTTGGCGAAGACCGCCCCGAGCTCGGCGGCGACCTGGAGCGCGGCCGCGGCGTCCAGCACCGGGACGGAGCTCATGCCGCACCCCGGCCGGCGGCACGGTCCGCGTCGGGAGCGAGCTGGACCACGAGCCACCTCTTCCTGGTTTTTGTCTACTGACTTCGTAGACATTAACCCGGGAGCACCCCCGCGCCAAGCAGCAGGGCCGTTCCCGGACGTCGGTTCTGCCGACGGGGTGGACGGATAAACCTATTAAGTCAGGTATTTAGGTAGTCTTTAGCCATGAGAGTCGAACAGCTCGAGTGTCTGGTGGCGGTCACGCGCCACGGATCGCTCCGCCGCGCCAGTGAGCACCTGCACCTCTCCCAGCCCGCGCTGAGCGAGTCGATCACCCGGCTGGAGCGCGAGCTGGGGGTCCTGCTGCTGGACCGCCGGCGCTCGGGCGCCCGCATCTCCCGCGACGGTCGCGAGCTCCTCCCCTACGTGGAGGCGGTCCTGGAGTCGGTGTCCCGGTTGCGCAAGGCCGCCGGCGACACGGACCTGGCCAGCCGCCTGCTCCGGGTCGGCACGGTGAGCACGGCCACCTCCACCCTGCTCAACCCCGTGCTGCGCACCCTGGCCGAGGAGCGGCCCGAGAGCCGGATCGAGGTGGTCAACGCGCGCCAGGAGGAGATCAACGAGGGACTGCGCCGCGGCAGCCTCGACGTGGGGCTGGTCAACGTGCTCGCCGGCGACGACCCGCCGGCCGGGCTGGTCGACGTGCCGCTGCTCACCGGGCCGGTGGTCGTGGTGATGCCTGCCGACCACGCGTTCACAGCCCGCGAGGAGGTGGCGGTCTCCGAACTGCTCGACGAGCCCTTCGTCGCCATGCGCGAGGGCTACCTGATGCACCGGCTCGCCCTGCGGGTCTTCGGCACGCACTGGCCCCGCGCCTGGGCGAGCACGGACGGCGCCGAGCTGGGCAAGGCGATGGTCGCCGACGGAGCCGGCCTCACCTTCCTGCCGCGGTTCAGCGTCGACGGCGACGCGCTCCAGCGCGCCGGCGCCATCACCCACCGGCCGCTCGCCGGACTCGACGAGGAGGTGCACCTCGTCGTGCGCACCCGCGCCCAGGGACGCCGTACCGCGCCGCTGGACCGGCTGCTCACCCTGCTCCAGACACGCGCCGCCGGGCTCCGGGAGGTGCCGGCCGCGGACCGGATCGCCTGATCGGCGGCGTCTGGTCCGCTCCGGCCGGGAACCGCCGGCGCCGCACCCGCGTCCCACCGGCATGACCAGACGACCCGCCCGAGCCACGGCGTACGCCGCCCTGGTGGCCACCGCCCTGCTCCTGACCGGCTGCACCAGCACCGGAGACGGCTCCACCCAGAGCGACACCTCGTCCTCCGGCGGGACGACCTCGGACGAGGCGGCCGCGGACGGCGTGGAGGCGCCCGAGGCGGCGTCCCGGCGCACCGGTGCGGACGGCAGCGCCCAGGCCGCCCCCGCCGTCGCCCGCCGCGCGGTGATCGCCACCGCCACCGTCGCCCTCGACTCCCCCGACGTCGCGAAGACGCGCCAGGAGGTGAAGCGGGTCGCCGACGTCCTCCGCGGCGAGGTCAGCGACGAGGAGGCGAGCACCGACGACGGGGAGCTGACCTGGACCCGGATGGTGCTCCGGGTGCCCACGGAGAGCTACGAGGAGGCGATCCAGCGGGTCGAGGAGACGGGTCGCATGCTCGAGACCGAGCGGAGCACCGAGGACGTGACCACCCAGGTGATCGACAACGACGTCCGGATCCGCGCCCAGGAGCGGAGCCTGCGGCGGGTCGAGGTGCTGCTGGACCGGGCCGAGCGCATCGCGGACGTGGTCAGCGTCGAAGCCGAGCTGACCCGCCGCCAGGCCGAGCTCGACTCGCTCAAGCAGCAGCAGGCCTACCTGGCCGACCAGACCTCGATGGCCACCGTCACGGTCCACGTCTCGCTCCGTGACAGCGAGGAGGATCCGGTGGCCGAGGACGAGGACGGCTTCCTGCACGGGCTCGCCGCCGGCTGGGCCAGCCTGAGCGGCGCCGCGGTCGCGCTCGCCACCGTGGCCGGGGTGCTGCTGCCGTGGCTCCTCGTCCTCGCCCTGCTCGGCGTCCCCACCTGGTGGGCGAGCCGCCGACTGCCGCGACGAGGTCGCGGACCGGCCGAGCCGCGTCAGTCCAGCGGGTAGGACTGGACGAACTCGGTCAGCCGCGCCAGCTGGTCGGGGTCGGTCGAGGGGATCACGCCGTGGCCCAGGTTGAAGATGTGACCGCGCGCGGAGCGACCCGCCTCGATCACCCGGGCGGCCCGCTCGGTCATCACCTCGGTGGGCGCGAAGACCAGGGTCGGGTCCAGGTTGCCCTGGACGCCGCGGTCGCCGACCAGCTCGATCCCGCGCTCCAGCGGGGTACGCCAGTCGATCCCGACCACGTCGGCCCCCGCCTCCCCCATCAGCGAGAGCAGGTTGGTGGTCCCGACGCCGAAGTGGATGCGCGGCACGCCCAGCTCGCCCGCCGCCGCCAGCACCCGGGCCGAGTGCGGCATCACGTGCTCGCGGTAGTCGTCCGGGGTCAGGGCGCCGGCCCAGGAGTCGAAGAGCTGGACCGCCGACGCGCCGGCGTCCACCTGCACCTGCAGGTACGCCGCGGCGATGCCGGCGATCTTGCGCATCAACGCGTCCCAGACCTCGGGGGCGCTGAACATCATCGCCTTGGTCTTCGCGTGCTCCTTCGACGGACCGCCCTCGACCAGGTAGGAGGCGACCGTGAACGGCGCACCGGCGAAGCCGATCAGCGGGGTGGCGCCGAGCTCGCCGACCAGCCACTGCACCGCCTGGGTGATGAAGGGCACGTGCTCGGGCGTGAGGTCCGGGATCGCCTCCACGTCGGCCAGGGTCCGCACCGGCGAGGCCACCACGGGGCCGATGCCGGGCTTGATGTCCAGGTCGACGCCGACCGCCTTGAGCGGCAGCACGATGTCGGAGAAGAAGATGGCCGCGTCCACGCCGTACCGCCGGACCGGCTGCATGGTGATCTCGACGACCAGCTCGGGGTCCATGCACGACTCGAGCATGCCGACCCCCTCGCGCACCCGGAGGTACTCGGGGAGCGAGCGCCCGGCCTGGCGCATGAACCACACCGGGGTGTGCGGCACGGCCTCCCCTCGGGCTGCCTTGAGGAACGCGCTGTCACGGGCGACTGAAGAGGGACTCACGCCCCCGATCATCGCAGGTCAGGCGGCGTGTTGGCACATCCCTGCGGGGCCCGCGACGTAGGTTGGCGGCATGGCTGTCAACTCCGAGCCGCATCCCGGGACGGGTGCGGACGAGGCTCCTGCGTCGTTCCGCGCCGCGGTCGCGCAGATGCGCGCCGCTGCGCTGCGTCCCGAGGTCTTCTGCGAGGAGATGCCCGCGCCCCAGCGGATCGCCCCGTGGTCGGCCGCCCTGACCGCAGACGTCACCGTCGGTGACGACGAGGTGGCCACGGGCCGGATCATCCTGCTGCACGACCCCGCCGGCAACGACGCCTGGAACGGCACGTTCCGCTGCGTGGCCTACGCGCGCGCCGACATCGACCCCGAGCTGGTCACCGACCCGATGCTCGGCGCCGTCGGCTGGAGCTGGCTGGTCGAGGCCCTGGGAGCGAACGGCGCCCAGTGGGCCAACGAGTCGGGCACCGTGACCCGGGTGGCCACCGAGAGCTACGGCGGGATGGCCGGCGAGGAGGGCACCGCCCAGCTCGAGCTGCGCGCGTCGTGGACCCCCGCCGAGGGCGAGGACGGCCCCGACCTGAAGCCGCACGTCGAGGCCTGGGGCGAGCTGCTCTGCACCGCCGCCGGGCTGCCGCCGCTGCCCGAGGGCGTGACCGCCATGCCCAGCCGCCGGGGCCAGCGAGGCCCGGACACCCCATGACCTCACCGCACGACGAGAGCACGACCCCGGATCCCACCGGCACCGAGGCAGACACCGAGGCCAGCACCGGAGCAGGCAGCACCGAGGCCGACGAGACGACCGCCGCGCCCGAGCCCGCTCCCCTGCTGACCCTGCGCGACGGGGTGCCCGACGTGGTGGACACCCCCGAGGGCCTGGCCGCGGCCTGCGCCGCGCTGGCCGCCGCCACCGGGCCGGTCGCCCTGGACGCCGAGCGCGCCTCCGGCTACCGCTACTCCAGCCGCGCCTACCTGATCCAGCTGCGCCGCGGCGACTCCGGCACCTGGCTGGTGGACCCGATCGCGTTCGGGTCGCACCTGCCCCAGCTCGCCGAGGCGCTGGGCGACGAGGAGTGGATCCTGCACGCCGCCAGCCAGGACATCCCCTGCCTGCGCGAGGTCGGCCTCGAGCCGGTGCGGCTCTTCGACACCGAGCTGGCCGGCCGCCTCCTCGGCTACCCCCGGGTGGGTCTGGCAACCCTGGTCGAGCAGATCCTCGGCCTGCGGATGCGCAAGGAGCACTCGGCGGCGGACTGGTCGACCCGGCCGCTGCCGCGGTCCTGGCTGGAGTACGCCGCACTCGACGTCGAGGTGCTGGTCGAGCTGCGCGACCACATGGCCGCCGAGCTGGTCGCCCAGGGCAAGGACCAGTGGGCGCACGAGGAGTTCCAGCACCTCACCGGCTTCCAGCCCACCGTCCGCGCCGAGCCGTGGCGCCGGACCAGCGGGCTCAACAAGCTGCGGGGCCGACGCGCCCTCGGTGCCGCCCGCGCGCTGTGGCAGACCCGCGACGAGATCGCCCGGCAGCGCGACGTGACACCGGGCCGGATCATCCCCGACTCCGCGGTGATCGCCGCCGCCTCCGCCATGCCGACGGACCGGAACGCCCTGCTGCGTACGCCCGGCTTCCACGGCCGGGGCGCGGACCGCTACTCCTCCCGCTGGCTGGCGGCGCTGGACGAGGTCCGGACCCTGCCCGAGTCCCAGCTGCCGACCCGCACCCAGCGCGGCGACGGTCCCCCGCACCCCCGCACCTGGGCGGACCGGGAGCCGGTGGCCGACCGCCGGTTCAAGGCGGCCAGAGAGGCGACCCTGGCGCTGGCCGAGGAGCACGGTCTGCCGGTGGAGAACCTGATCTCCCCCGACCACGTGCGGCGCGCCATGTGGGCGCCGCCCGCCACCCGCGACCCCGAGCAGCTGGCCCACGACCTCGCCGAGCAGCTCGCGTCGTACGGCGCTCGGCCCTGGCAGGTCGGGCTCGTCCGCGACGCCCTGGTCGCCGCGGTGCTGCACGGCGACGAGCCGGTGCCGGACCCCGAGCCCGAGACGGATCCGGGCGCCGGCCCGGCGACCGCCTAGGACCCTCCGGGGCGTCCTCGGCTGGCCCGGGACTACTGCTTGGGCTTGCCCGACGGGCTCGGCTTGGCCTTCGGGCTGGTCGTGGGCGTCGGGCTGGTCGTCGGCGTCGGGCTGGCGGAGCCGGACGACTCCGACTCCGGGTCGACCTCCACCGACTCCGGGTCCAGGACCGCGCGCGAGGCCTCGTCGATCTGCTCGGTGACCGCCTCCAGGTCCAGGTCGCCCGGGGCTGTGAGCAGCTCGAGCATCCACGGCGCCACCGCCTCCTCGAGCTCGGGCCAGGAGTGCAGCAGCGGGTCGATGGTCATGCCCCGCACGGCGGTGTTGAAGACGCGGCTGCGCTTGGGCTGGCGGGCGGTCTGCAGGAAGTCCTCCGAGCCGGCGACGGCGAGGTTGGCGGGGACCATCCCGCCGGCCTTGACCACCTCGCGGGTCGACTCCTCGCTCACCGAGTGGGCGATCAGGTCGGCCGCCGCGGCCGGGTGCTTGCTGTCCGAGGAGATGCACAGGCCGGTGACCTCGCCCACCGTGGCGGCGTTCTCGACCATCGGCATCGACATCACGTTGAAGTTGAGGTCGCGGACCTGACGCAGCTCGGGCACCAGGTCGCGGTAGCCGGCGATCATCCCGAGCTTGCCCCGCTTGAACCACTCCAGCGCGGGACGCTTGGCCAGCTGCTCGTCGGTCAGGGTCAGGCTGGCGTCGCGCAGCACGGCCAGCGACTGCTCCAGGGCGGCGCGGCTGTCGTCGTCGGAGAAGTTGAGCGAGGTGGGTGACTCGGCGTCGTCGAAGACGCTGCCGCCGCCGGACTCCACGAAGGGCGCGAGGCCGTGCACCGACGGCTCGATCCAGAACCCGCTGGTGCCCCGGGCGGGGCGCGCGGCGAAGTCCGCGGCCGCCTCGAACTCGGCCAGCGACCAGCGGTCCCAGCGCGAGGGCACGTCGAAGCCGCGGCGCTCCATCTTGTCGAAGTCCACGAGGTCCTCGTTGACGTACATCACCATCGGGGAGACCGCGTAGGCCATGCACTGGAGCTCGCCGTCGAAGCTGAAGGACTCCACCGCGTCGCGCGAGAAGTCGTCCCCGAAGTCGACGCCCCGCTCGTCGAGCAGCTCGCTGACCGGGCGGGTCAGGCCCTCCTCCAGGAGGTAGTCCAGGTCCTGGCGGTTGACCATGAAGACGTCCGGCACGTCGCCCTCGCGGACGGCGTCCATGGCGGACTCCCGGTCCTTCCACTCCACCAGGTCGACCTCGGCGCCGGCCCCCTTCGCGTTGAAGTCGCTGGCCACCGAGGACCACCCGGCGAGCTCGGGCTCGCTGCCGTAGACACCCAGGCGCAGCTGCACCGGCTCCGGGGTCGCCGTCCGGGTCGGGCCGGTCGCCGTGGCCTCGGGGCTGGGGGCGGGGTCGTCGCCCCCGTCCGAGCAGCCCCCCAGGACCAGGGCCAGGGACAGAGCGGCGACGGTCGCCAGGGCAGGACGACGGGACAGCATCGAGAGGGGCCTCTCCTTCGGGGCGGGCGCCGCCCGCGGGTGAGGGCGTGCGAGCACACCCTATCGACCCGCCGGGAGCCCGCCGGGATCCGCGGCGGCCGTGGCCGGCGACGAGGAGGCGCAGGCCACAGGGCGCGACCGCAGCGGCTCAGTCGAGGTCGTGGAAGCGCCGCGCCTCGGCGGCGACCATGTCGAACAGGTTCCGGTCCAGGGCTCCGCCCTCGCGCCGGATCGCGCCGTCCTCGAGCCGGAGCAGCCGGTCCAGGCGCACCTCGCTGGGTCGCCGCTGCCGGTCCCAGTCGCCGACGCCCACGTCCATCCAGTGCCGGCCCCAGCGGGCCTCGTCCTCGGCGTCCCGGTCGTGGTCCTGGCTGCTGAGCATCAGGCCGACCCACTGGCCGGCGTCGCGGCCCAGGAGCAGCACCGGGCGGTCCTTGCCCTGCCGTGGGTCGTCCTCGTAGGCGACCCAGGCCCAGACCACCTCGCCGGGGTCCGGGGCGCCGTCGCGCCGGGCGGCGTACTCGACCACGGGGCGGTCCGACGCGCCGGGCCGGGTGCCGGGCCGGGAGGCGGACCGGGTGCTGGACCGGGAGGCGAGCACGTCGAGCGCGCGGCGGAGGAGACCCATGGGCCCGAGGCTAGCGGGAGCTGAGTGGTGGTGCGCCGGACTGGGAGCGCCTCACGGCGCGTGGCCGCTCGTAGCGGCTTATTTTGGGACCCGGGGCTGCCGCAGCCCGACGCACCACCACGGACCATTGTAGTCGCCGACCCGAGGGCCACGTGCCGGTCAGGCCAGCTCGCCGCGCATCTCCAGGCGGGCCGCAGCCTCCAGCTGCTCGGCCAGCGTGAGCATCCGGGGCACCTCCTGGTGCGGGGCGTCGGAGCGCTGGGTGAGGATCGCCCGGCCGACCGCCACGACGTGCGCGAAGGCGGCCGCGCGGTACAGCACGTCGGCGAAGTCGCTGCCCGCGATCCCGCGCAGCACCTGGTCGACCATCGCCTTGAGCTCCTCGGCCCCCGGCGGGTCGGCCACCCCCGCCACGACCCGGGCGAACGGCGCCGCGCCCCGGCCCGCCTCGTACTCCGCAGCCACCTCCTGCGGGGCCCGGTGCACCCAGTCACGCAGCAGGTAGAGCCGCCACAGCGCGCCGGCCAGCGAGTCGGCGGGCGAGCCCGACCAGAGCTCGGCCAGCACCTCCAGGCCCTCGGTCTCGGCCAGGTGCACCACCCGCTCGGCGACCCCCGCGTCGTCGCTGGCCCGGGCGCCGCGCACCAGCAGCGCCGCCGCCCGGTCTGCCGCCTCCTGCAGGAGCAGCGGATCCGCACCGGACTCCAGCTCGGCGAAGAGCTGGTCGCCCGGCATCATCGGACGGTGGTGGGGTCGCTCGGCCATGCCCTTCAGCGTACGACCGGTGCCTGCGCCCCGGGCGGGATCCCCGCACAGCCGGGGAACCACGTGGTTCGGGGGTGTTACAACACGTGCCAACCCACCCGATCCCCGGCCAAGCGGGGATTCATGAGGCGGCGAGGGCCTTGCGGATCCGCTGGTCCGAGACCGGCTGGGCGGTCCCCAGCTGCTGGGCCCACAGGGAGACCCGGTACTCCTCGAGCATCCACCGGACCTGGCGCAGCGCGGCACCGGGGGGACGGCCGGCGGGCAGGGCGTCGACCTGGTGCAGGTACGCCGCCTGGAGGTCGGCCACCTGTTCCATCAGCTGGCGGTCGCGGGCCAGCTGGGTGCCCAGCTTCTCCCGGCGCTGCTCCAGCGCCGCCAGGTAGCGGGGGTAGTGGCGCAGCTGACGCAGCCCCGCCTCGCCGACGAAGCCCCGGTGCACCAGCCGCTCGAGCTGGCCCCGCATCTCGGTCAGCGCCGGCAGGGTGTGCAGGTCGGCGCGGCCGGACAGCGCCTTGTCGCAGGCCCGCCAGGCCGCCAGCACCCGGATCACGTCGGCGACCGCCGCGCGCACCGAGGCCTCCAGGTCGGTGCCCGCGACGGCCAGCAGGGCGTCGTACGCCGCCCGGTCCCGCACCGGCGGGTAGGCGTCGACGACGTCGGCCAGCACCCCGGCCCGCACGTCCTCCAGCAGCTCGGCGACGCTCGGGTACGGCGAGGCGGCCAGCCCCAGCTTCTCCGCGTTGGTCAGCCCGGCCAGCACCTTCTCGGCGCCGGGCAGCGCGAGCAGCAGGAGCCGGCGTACGCCGAGCCGGTGCCGCGCGGCAGCCTCGTCGGCCGACCCGAAGACACCCAGGCCGACGGTGCTGCCCTCGTCCTCGAGCGCCGGGTAGCCCCGCACCTCGTGGCCGGCGCGGCGCTGGGTGAAGGACTCCTCCAGCGTGCCGAACGTCCACTCCGTCTGCCCGGTCGCCGTCACCCCGGAGTCCCCGGCGACCTCGGCCACCGCGGCCGCGAACGCTGGGCGCAGCGGCGCCTTGAGCGCCTCCAGGTCCTTGCCCCGGGCCGCCTCGGCACCGTCCTCGGTCACCACCCGGAAGGTCGGGCGCAGGTGCTCGGGCACCTTGCTCCAGTCCCAGGCCTCCCGCGGCACGTGCACGCCGGTGGAGGCACGCAGGTAGCGCTCCAGCGCGTCGAGCAGCGGCTCCTCCCCGGGCGGCACCGCGGCCAGGAACGCCCGCGCGGTGTTGGGCGCGGGGACGAAGGAGACCCGCAGGTTCTTGGGCAGGCTGCGGATCAGGTGCACCACCAGCTCCTCGCGCAGCCCCGGCACCAGCCAGGAGAAGTCGTCGGTGCCGACCTGGTTGAGGGTGGCCACCGGGACGTCGATCGTCAGGCCGTCGTCGCTGGCACCCGGCTCGAAGTGGTAGCTGATCGAGAAGGTCAGGTGGTCCCCGTGCCACTCGGTGGGGAAGTCACGGGCGGCGACCTCGTCGGCGGTGTCGTGGGTGAGCATCGCCGGGTCGAAGGTGAGGAGGTCGGGGTTGGTCTGCCGCTCCTTCTTCCACCACTGGTCGAAGTGGGCGCCGCTGACCACGTCGGCCGGCACCCGGGCGTCGTAGAAGTCGAACAGGGTGTGCTCGTCGACCACCAGGTCGCGTCGGCGCGCCCGGTGCTCGAGCTCCTCGGCCTCGGCGAGCAAGGCCAGGTTCTTGGCGTAGAACCGGTGCCGGGTGTGCCACTCCCCGTAGACCAGGGCGTGCCGGATGAACAGCTCGCGCGAGACCACCGGGTCGATCCGGCCGTAGTTGACCGGACGGTCGGCGACCAGCGGGACGCCGTACAGGGTGACCTTCTCCAGCGCCGTGACCGCGGCGCGCTTCTTCGACCAGTGCGGCTCGCTGTAGGAGCGCTTGACCAGGTGGGCGCCGAGCCGCTCGGCCCACTCGGGCTTGATCGCGGCGTTCTGCCGGGCCCACAGCCGGCCCGTCTCCACGAGCTCGCCGGCCATCAGGAACGCCGGGTTGCTGCCCTTGAGCACCGAGCCGGGGAAGATCGCGAACCGGGCGCCGCGGGCACCGAGGTACTCCCGCATCGGCCGCCGTGCCCCGCCTTGGCCGGGCTTCTGCTTCTCCCGCTCCTCCAGCGCGCCGATGTGGGAGAGCAGGCCCGAGAGCAGCGCCTGGTGGATGCCGTCGGCGTCCGGTACGTCGGCCGGGCTGCCCAGGTCGACCTTCATCTCCTTGCAGACCTGACGCAGCTGGGACTCGAAGTCCTGCCACTCCCGGACCCGCAGGTAGTTGAGGAACTCCCGCTTGCACATCCGGCGGAACGCCGAGGAGGAGAGCTCGCGCTGCCGCTCCTTGAGGTAGCGCCACAGGGTGAGCCAGGTGAGGAAGTCCGACGACTTGTCCTTGAACCGGGCGTGCAGCTGGTCGGCCTGCGCCTGCTTCTCCGCCGGCCGCTCGCGCGGGTCCTGCAGCGACAGCGCCGCGGCGATCACGATCACCTCGCGCACGCAGCCCAGCCGCTCGGCCTCCAGGATCATCCGACCGAGCCGCGGATCGATCGGCAGCCGGGCCAGGCGCTGCCCGACCTTCGTCAGCCGCGGGCCGGTGGGCGCCCCTCCCCTGCCCTTGCGAGGCCCCGGACCGGCCGTCGGCTGCGCTGGCTGGGACGAGGTCGAGATCGCCCCGAGCTCCTCCAGCAGCTGGACGCCCGCGTCGATGTTGCGGCGGTCCGGCGGGTCCACGAACGGGAACCGGGCCAGGTCGCCCAGCCCGAGGGAGGTCATCTGCAAGATGACCGAGGCCAGGTTGGTACGCAGGATCTCGGGGTCGGTGAACTCCGGGCGGGAGTCGAAGTCCTCCTCGGAGTAGAGCCGGATCGCGATGCCCTCCGCGACCCGGCCGCAGCGGCCCGAGCGCTGGTTGGCCGAGGCCTGGCTGATCGGCTCGATCGGCAGCCGCTGCACCTTGGTGCGGGCCGAGTAGCGGGAGATCCGGGCGACGCCGGTGTCCACGACGTACCGGATGCCGGGGACGGTCAGCGACGTCTCGGCGACGTTGGTGGCCAGCACCACCCGGCGCACGTGGGAGGGGTGGCTGGAGAAGACCCGGTGCTGCTCGGCGGCGGAGAGCCGCGAGTAGAGCGGCACGACCTCGAGCCGGTCCGACTTCAGCGCCTCCAGGGCGTCGGCGGTGTCGCGGATCTCCCGCTCGCCGGGCAGGAAGACCAGGACGTCGCCGGGTCCCTCGGCGGAGAGCTCGCGGACGGCGTCCAGGATCGCCTCGGTCTGGTCGCGCTGGACCGCCTCCCCCTCCTCGTCGGCCTCGGGGAGCTCGACCAGCGGCCGGTAGCGCACCTCGACGGGCCAGGTGCGTCCGGAGACCTCGATCACCGGGGCGTCGTCGAAGTGCTGGGAGAACCGCTCGACGTCGATGGTGGCGGAAGTGATGATCAGCTTGAGGTCGGGGCGCTTGGGCAGCAGCCGCTTCAGGTAGCCGAGCAGGAAGTCGATGTTGAGGCTGCGCTCGTGGGCCTCGTCGATGATGAGCGTGTCGTACTTGCGCAGCTGCCGGTCGCGCTGCAGCTCGGCGAGCAGGATGCCGTCGGTCATCACCTTGACCCGGCTGGCGCGGGAGGTGCGGTCGGTGAACCGCACCTGGTAGCCGACCAGGTCGCCGAGCTCGGTGCCCAGCTCCTCGGCGATCCGCTCGGCCACCGAGCGGGCCGCGATCCGGCGGGGCTGGGTGTGGCCGATCAGGCGGCCGCTGCGGCCGTCCTCGCCGGGGCGGCCACGGCCGAGCTCGAGGCAGATCTTGGGCAGCTGGGTGGTCTTGCCGGAGCCGGTCTCCCCCGCGACGATGACCACCTGGTGGTCCCGGATGGCCTCGGCGATGTCGTCATGGCGCTGCGAGACCGGCAGCTCGGGCGGGTAGGTGATCACCGGGTCGCTGCTGGGCATGATGCCGCCCATTGTGCCCGGAGGGTGTCAGTCGCGCTGCCACCGCTCGTCGAGGACGAACGCGACCGCGTGCTCCATGGGGTACGGCGTGGCACCGCGCAGTCGCTCGACGCGCACCTCGGCCCAGGCCCGGGGACCCCGGCGCACCACGTCCACGCGGGCGGAGGCAGCGCCCGTGGTCGCCACGAGCACCTCGCCGTCGCCGTCTCCCAGGACCTCGCAGGTCGAGTAGACCGTGGTGCACAGGTCCTCGAGGTCGGGAGCCCCGGGCAGCACCGGGTGGACGGTCCACCGCAGCCCGGTCTCCGATCCCGCGGCCCGCCGTACGCCCCGGGCCTCGCCCGGCTTGACCACCGTGGCGTCGAGCTCGCCCCCGGCGGCCAGGAGCTGCTCCCCCAGCTCGCGGAGCCCGCCGTCCCGACCCTCGACCACGCCCAGGCTGGGGAGGCCGTCCAGGGTCAGTCGCGGGTCCGAGGCGGCCGCGAGCAGTGCGTCGGCGGTGAGCGCCTCGGTCTGCACCGGGACCAGGGAGTCGTTGCCGAAGAGCCGGTCGAAGGTCAGCACCACCGTCTCGCCGTCCTGCCGCTCGGCCAGCACCGAGGTGGCTCCCCCGACGGTGGCCACCTCGGCCGCCCGGAGCCCCTTCGCCGCCTCGAGCATCTCGCAGACGGCCTCCTCCGGCACCGTCGTGCAGGGCCAGGTCGCGGTCCCGCGGCTGCCCGCGACCTCGACCTGGAGCATCCCCAGCCCGTCCTGGCCGGGCTCGGTCCAGGCGTACTTGGATCCCAGCGCCTGCAACGCGCGCGTGGAGCCGCCGGCCGTCTGCACGTTGCGGTGCTCCCGGCCCCAGGGCCGGAGGTGGGTACGGCGGGGGTCCAGGTGCTCGGCGAGCACCTCGTTCCACGCCGCCAACGTCGGACCGAAGGTCTCCATCGGATCCGCCGTCGTCGTGTCCGCCCCGCCCGGGCGCGGCTGCACCTCCCGGCCGGTGCCGAGTCGCGGCAGGCCGGCCGGCAGGTCGGAGGCCGCGTCCGAGGGCACGTCGGAGGCCGCCGGCGCCGGGCCCCGGACGGGGTCGCGGCCGGTCATCCCCGGCAGGAGCACCGCGGCACCGACGACGGCCAGCACTGCGGTCGAGGCACCGAGCCCGACCACGCCCCGACGGCGCCTGAGCCTGCGCCGCCCGCGGACCAGGTCCTGGGCGACCGCCGTCCCCGGGGAGACCGGCAACGGGATCCGTCGCGACAGCTCCTGCAGCTCACGGTCGAGCACGTCGCCCTCGGGCTGGTGGGGGTCCCTCATCTGGTCTCTCCGTTCGTCACAGGGGTGAGCGTCCCGCGCAGCCGCGTGAGTGCGGCCGAGCTCTGGCTCTTGACGGTTCCGGTGCTGACCCCGAGGTCACGGGCGGTCTCCTCGACCGAGAGGCCCCAGTAGTGGCGCAGCACCACCACCCGACGCTGCCCCGGGGCCAGCGCGCGCAGTGCCTGCCACAGCGCGTCGTCGGAGGCGAGCCGGTCCGCGCCGTCCACCGCGCCGTCCAGCTGGGTGTCGGGTGCCGGGCGTTCGCGGCGCCAGGGCCGCCGGGTCTCGTCCAGGTGCGCGTTCACCACCGTCCGACGCGCGTACGCCTCGACCTGCTCCATCCGGGAGACCCGCGGCCAGGCCACGTACAGCTTCGCCAGTGCGATCTGTACGACGTCCTCGGCCCGATGGCTGTCGCCGCACAGCAGGTAGGCGGTGCGGTACAGCAGGGCGCGTCGTGCCACCACGAACTCGGTGAACCCGTCGTCGCGCCCGTTCCGCGGTTGCCCGCCCATCCGTCCTCCTGTCCCGTGCCCTCACCCTCCCAACGGGACGCGGCAGCAGGAGGTTGGCTCTCCGCGTGAAGAAGTTCTCGAGCCCGCACCGCGGCTCAGAGTCCGGCCAGGCCGGTGTCAGTCCCGGCGCTCGCTCTGCGCGACCACCGGGTGCGGCCAGCGGTCGCCGCCGACCCGACGGCCGGTCACCTCGTCGAGCGAGATCCGCAGCAGCAGCGTGCGGTGGCCACCGGCCCAGGGCTCCGGGGACTCGGCGCGCTCGCCCGTCCCCGCCCCGACGACCGCCTGGTCGGGTCCGCGTTCGCAGTGCCCCAGCACGATCACGCTCCAGCCACGCCCCAGCGCGCGGTCCAGGTGGTCGATCTCGAAGGCCACACTGGTGCCGGGCGCGTAGGTGGCCAGCTCGGAGTACGCCGTCGTGCGGATCGCCACGGCGTCCGCGCCCACGGTGTAGTTGACCGGCACGATCCGCGGTCCGCGCGGGGTGGTGAACGCCACCCGCCCCACCACGTCCCGGCCCAGCAGCTCGCGGCACTCGTCGGGACTGAGCTCGACCACGTCGTCCATCGCCACATCGTGGCACGGCTCGGGGCCGGACGCGACCGCCCCGGGACGGCTATCGTCGCGCCATGAGGACACTCGACGGCAAGGTGGTGGCGATCACCGGCGCCGCCTCGGGGATCGGCCGGGCGCTGGCGGTGGAGGCGGCAGGACGCGGAGCGGCGCTGGCGCTCTCCGACGTGGACGAGGCGGGGCTGGCCGAGACCGGCCGCGTGGCCACCGGGGTCGGCGCCCGCGAGGTGCTGCTGGACCGGGTCGACGTCTCGGACCGCGACGCCGTCGCGGCCTGGGCCGACCGCGTGGCCGAGCACTTCGGCCGGGTGAACGTGGTGGTCAACAACGCCGGCGTGGCGCTGGCCGGGGACTTCACCGACCTCGACCCGGGCGACATGGAGTGGATCATGGGGATCAACTTCTGGGGCGTGGTCCACGGCACCCGGTCGTTCCTGCCGCACCTGATCGCCTCGGGCGACGGGCACGTGGTCAACCTCTCCTCGCTGTTCGGGCTGATGTCGATGCCCGGCCAGTCGCTCTACTGCGCGGCCAAGTACGCCGTACGCGGGATGTCCGAGGCGCTGCGCGAGGAGCTGATCGTCGCCGGGCACCCGGTCGGGGTGACCGTGGTGCACCCGGGCGGGATCAGGACCGCCATCGCCCGCAACGCCCGGGTCGCCGACCCCGACGACAAGCAGCGCACCGCCGACTTCTTCGACCGCAAGCTGGCGCGCACCGACGCCGAGGAGGCCGCCCGGGTGATCCTGGACGGGATGCTCGCCGGCAAGGCCCGCGTCCTGGTCGGCGCCGACGCGCACGCGATGCACCACCTGGCCAAGACCCTGGGCTCGCGCTACCAGGACCTGGTGGCGCGGGTCGCCCGACGGGCGCTGCCGGCGCGCACCAAGGTGGTCTGAGACCCGTGCGCCCCGGGCAGCCGGTGCGCTGCGAGATCACCAAGTGGGGCGACCGACCGCACTGGTCCTACGAGGGGGTGTGGCTCGGCGCCGACGAGCACGGGGAGTGGCTGGGCTTCCCGGTCGGCACGCTCTTCGCCCGGCCCGGGCACCGGTTCGTCACCGCCCACGACCAGGTCGGCCTGGTGCCCGCCGCCGTGGACGGGACCCGGCCCTGGTGGCTGGCCACCCTGCACGGCGAGGGCGCCGGCACCCTGCCGCCGCTGGCCGGCGAGCCGGTCGCGCTGTACGTCGACATGACCACCCCGGCCCGCTGGGACGGCACCACCCTGCGCGCCGTCGACCTGGACCTCGACGTGGTCGGGGACGTGCACGGCCGGGTGGTGGTCGACGACGAGGACGAGTTCGCCGAGCACCAGGTGCTCCTCGGCTACCCCGCTGAGGTGGTCGCGGCCGCCCGCGCCAGCTGCGCGCAGGTGCTGGCCGCCGCCTCGGCCGGGGACCCGCCGTACGACGGGACGCACCGGCGCTGGCTGGCCGAGCTGGCCAGGATCAGCGCTTCGAACGAGCCCTGAAGACACCGACCAGGCGGGGTCCGGCGAGCCGCTGCTCGAGCTTGCGCGCCTCCCGCTTGACCGGCTGCGCGACGTACTCCCCCAGGATCACCCCAGAGGCCAGCGCGATCGCCACCGAGGCCGCGGTGACCATGGCCAGCAGCCCCTGGGAGATCGCCGGTCCGCCCTCGGCCATCAGCGACAGGCCCCGGTAGATCGAGAGCCCCGGCAGCAGGGGCACGATCGCCGAGACCACGACCACCAGCGGCGGCACCCGCACCCGGCCGGCCACCGCGTAGGCGACCAGGCCGATGGCGAACGCGGCGGTGGCCGCCGCCCAGGTGCGGCCGAGCCCCGCGTCGTCGATCACCCGGAAGATGGCGGCGGCACCGCCGGCCACGACCGCGATCGGCAGCAGGATCCGCTTCGGGGAGTACGCCGAGTAGGCGAAGGCCGCCGCACACAGCGCGGCGCCGACCGACAGCACGCCGATGTCCTGCCAGCCCGAGGCGCCCGGCTCGAGCTGGCCCACGTCGACCCCGAGCAGCTCGCCCAGGGTCAGGCCGCCGCTGACCCCGGCGATGATCCCGGCGGTGGCCAGCAGGGCCTCGATGATCCGCGCTCCGGCGGTCACGTAGAAGCCCGAGAGGGCGTCCTGCAGCGCGCCCATGAACCCGATCCCGGCCAGCAGCATGATGATGTTGGCCGTCACCACCAGCGACGGGTCGACGTCGAGGTCGGAGGCGGCCGCGCCGACCGCGAACAGGGTGGCCACCACGCCGCCGGCCACCTGGAGGTAGAAGGTGGGCAGGCGACGCCGGCCCAGGAAGAGCTGCACCCGGTCGATGCTGGCGGCCGCGGCGAACGCGATCGCCACGACCATCCAGCCGCCGCCCAGGAAGAGGGCCACGGAGGCGCACATGACGCCCGTCGCCACGGTGACCGCCCAGCGCGGGCGGTTGTGGCCGACCGAGACGATCGTGGCCATCCGGTTGCGCGCCAGGTAGAGGTCGAGGCGCCCGGCCAGCAGGTCACGCACCAGGTGGTCGACCTGGGTGAGGTCCTCGTAGTCGATGTCGCGCTGCTTGACCTGGCGGATCATCACCAGCGACGGCATCGCCGCGTCGTACTGGTAACCCATCGAGACCTGGGTGAAGGTCACGTCGATGTCGGTGTGGCGCAACCCCAGGTGGTGGGCGACCGCGCCCATGGTCGCGGTCACGTCCGCAGCACCCGCCCCGTTGGCCAGCAGCATCTCGCCGATCCGCAGGCACAGGTCGATGGTCAGGTTGAGCTCCTTGACGTCCACCTCGCTGTTCTGATCAGGCACAGACGTCATGCTGTCACGCGGCCTCGGCGAGGGTCCGTGCACCCGCCCCCTAGGCTGACCGGGTGCGCATCGACTTCCACGGATCGCCCGAGCCGACGCTTGGCGTCGAGTGGGAGCTCGCCCTGGTCGACCGGGAGAGCCGCGACCTGGTGAGCCGGGCCTCGGACCTGTTCGACCACGCCGTCCCCCGGCTGGACCACCCTGAGCGGCTGCACAAGGAGCTGCTGAAGAACACCGTCGAGCTGGTGACCGGGATCTGTCACGACGTGCCCGAGGCGATGGGGCAGCTGCGCGAGACCCTCGAGGTGGTCGCCACCAGCGGTGACGAGCTCGGCGTGGACCTCTTCGGCGCGGGCGCCCATCCCTTCGCCAGCTGGTCGGCCCAGCAGATCACCGAGGGGAACCGCTACGAGGAGCTGATCAACCGGACCCAGTGGTGGGGCCGGCAGATGCTCATCTGGGGCGTGCACGTGCACGTCGGGCTGCCGGAGCGCGACCGGGTGATGCCGGTGCTCACCGGGCTGCTCAACAGCTACCCGCACCTGCTCGCCCTCTCCGCGTCCTCGCCCGTGTGGGCCGGGCAGGACACCGGCTATGCCTCCAACCGGGCGCTGATGTTCCAGCAGCTGCCGACCGCCGGGCTGCCGTTCCAGTTCCAGCGCTGGGAGGAGTTCGAGTCCTTCGCCCACGACCAGCTCACCACCGGGGTGATCGACCACCTCAACGAGGTGCGCTGGGACCTGCGCCCGGCTCCCGAGCTGGGCACCCTGGAGAACCGGGTCTGCGACGGCGTCTCCACCCTGGACGAGCTGGGCGCGCTGACCGCGCTGATGCACTGCCTGGTGGTCGACCTGGACGCCCGGATCGCGGCCGGCGAGCGGGTGAGCACCATGCCGCCCTGGCACGTGCAGGAGAACAAGTGGCGGGCCGCCCGCTACGGCCTGGACGCGATCATCATCCTGGACGGCGACTCCCGCGAGCGGCTGGTCACCGACGACCTGGCCGACCTGCTCGAGCGCCTGGAGCCGGTGGCGCGTCGCCTCGGCTGCGCCGACGAGCTGCGCCGGGTCGCCGACATCCCGAACCGGGGCGCCTCCTACCAGCGGCAGCGCGCGGTGGCCAAGGAGTCGGGCGGCGACCTGGTGGCCGTGGTCGACTCGGTGGTCAACGAGCTGCGCGGCTCCCTGGCCTGACCGGGGCGCTGGCCCGGCCACGACCCTGGACGCGGCGTCCCGGGACTGCGATGCTCGGGCCGTGGTCACGCTGCTGGACCCCACGTCTCTCGGATTCCTGACGGTGGAGAGCCGCCAGATGCCGATGCACGTCGGCGGGCTGCACCTCTTCGCGCGTCCCGAGGACGCCGACGACGGCTACGAACGCACGCTGGTGAACCAGCTGCGCACCGTGCCGGAGATGTCACCGCTCTACCTGCGCCACCCGCACCGTTCCGCGCGGACCGCCGGTCAGCTGGTCTGGGAGACCGACCGGTCCTTCGACATCGAGCACCACGTGCGGCACAGCGCCCTGCCCCGCCCGGGCGGGGGCCGGGAGCTGCTCGAGCTGGTGAGCCGCCTGCACTCGACGCGGCTGCCCTGGGAGCGACCGCTGTGGGAGTCGCACGTGATCGAGGGCCTGAGCGACGGCCGGGTGGCGATCTACCACAAGATCCACCACGCCCTGATGGACGGCGTCTCGGCGATCCGGCTGCTCAACGTGGTGCTCAGCGACGACCCCGAGGAGCGCGGGATGCTCGCTCCCTGGGCGCTCCACCCGGCGCCGGTCGAGGGGGCCTCCCGAGGCCCGGCCGGCAGCACGGACCTCGCGCACGTCTCCCTCACCGCCGTCCGCTCGGCGCTCGGCCTGCTCGCCGAGGCGGCCGGACTGCCCGGCGCGCTGGTCCGCACGCTGTCCCGGTCGGTGCGCGACCAGCCCTCCACCGTCTCGCTCCACTCCCCCCGGACGATGCTCGACCGGGAGTTCACCGGGGCACGGCGCTTCGCCGCCCAGGACTGGCCGGTGGAGCGGCTGCACGCGGTCGCCCGGTCCAGCGGGACCACGATCAACGACGTGGTGGTCGCGATGACCTCAGGCATGCTGCGCCGCTACCTGCTCCAGCACGACGAGCTGCCTCGGCAGAGCCTGGTGGCCATGGTCCCGGTCGGGCTCAAGGCCAGGGAGTCGCACCTCCCGTCGGCGGACGGCGGCAACGCCGTCGGGGCGGTGATGGTCCGGATGGGCACGGAGATCGCCGACCCCGCAGGGCGGCTCCGCGCGGTCCACGAGTCGATGAAGGCGGGCAAGGCCGCGCTGGCCTCGATGACGCCGCTGCAGATCATGGCGATGAGCGGGCTGGGCCAGGCCCAGGCGATGCTCCCGGTGCTGTGGGGGGCGAGCGGACTCACCCGTCCGCCGTACAACGTGATCGTGAGCAACGTGCCCGGCCCCCGGCAGGCCAAGTACTTCAACGGCGCCCGGCTGCTGGGCAACTACCCGGCCTCCATCCCGATCCCGGGCGCCGCGCTCAACATCACCTGCACCTCCTACGACGGCAAGATGTGCTTCGGCCTCACCGGCTGCCGGCGCGCGGTGCCGCGCCTGCAGCAGATGCTGCCCTTCCTGGACGAGGAGCTGGCGCTGCTCGAGGAGGCCGTGGGCGCCTGACCGGTCCTAGCGCTCCTCGAGCCCGCCGCCCACCTGCTCGGCCACGGCGCGCAGCCGGGCCCGGGTGATGTCGGCGACGGTGGCGAGCCCGGCGCGTGCGGCGTGGGTGCCCGGTCGGGTGGGCTCGGCCCAGTTGATCGACAGGCAGTGCCGGCTGCCGCCGTCCGCGGCGTTGGCCAGGGCCACCGCGTGCCCGGTGGTGCCGCTGCCGGCGAACGGGTCGAGCACCCGGACGTCGTCCGGCATCGTCTGCAGCACCCGGCGCAGCAGGCCGGTGGGCTTCGGGGACTCGAAGACGTGGCCCACGGTCTGCTTCAGCTCGGCCACCGCGGTGTCGGTGGAGCCGATCTCCTCGGCGTGCCAGATGGTCCGCAGCTTCTTGCGTCGACCACCGGGCAGCTCGAGCCAGTCGCGCTGGAAGACGTCGACCCGTCGCCCGCGCAGCCCGCGGATCTCCCGGCAGACCAGGTCCTCGGGCCGTGCCTCGATCCGGGGCGCCGACCAGCGCCAGACCGCCGGCGTGCCGTCGCCGAAGACCGGGGTCACCTCGACCGCCCCCGGGAAGGGCGCCAGCGCGACCTGCCCGCCGTCGGGGTCGCCGTACACCGGGAAGTGCAGGGTGGGCGCGGTGGCCGGGTTGAACTTCTTGTTCGTGTTGCGCAGCGGCAGGTGGCGGAACCGCCGGCCGTCGCCGGTGACCTCGGGGAAGTCCGCGGAGTCCACCGAGTCGGGGCTGGAGGCGTCCAGCACGCAGCGGCGGGCGTCGCGGGCGTAGACCAGCAGGTACTCGTGGTCGGTGGCGAAGCCGCGCCCCAGCTGGCGGCCCTTGGCGTTGAGGTTGACCACGACCTGCGCCAGGAAGCACTCCTCGCCGAAGACCTCGTCCATCAGCAGCCGCAGCCGGGCCGCCTCGTTGTCGTCGATGCTGACGAAGATCGCCCCGGCGGGGTCGAGCACCCGGTGCAGCTCGACCAGCCGCGGGCGCATCATCGCCAGCCAGGCCTCGTGCCGGCCCGCGCGCCGCCCGTCGGCGCTGCGGAACCGGTCGGCGTAGGCGAAGCCGTTGCCGGTGTTGTACGGCGGGTCCGCGTAGACCAGGTCGACCGAGCCGGGCGGGAGTCCCGCGAGCACCTCGAGGTTGTCCCCCTCCACGAAGGTGTTCCAGACGCGCACGTGCGCCACATTAGTGCCGCCGGCCCCTACCCTGGAGCGCATGGCTTCTTCTACACGACCGTTCCCGCCCGCTCGACGGGCCGTCCGGCTGGCCGTGGCAGGCCTCGCCGTCGGCTCCTGCGGACTGGCCCTCACCGCCCCCGGAGCCACCGCCCAGGGTGCCGACGGGGACCGGGACGACCGGGGTGCGGTCGCCCGGCTCCACGCCGCCGACGCCCAGCGCGCCACGGGAGAGCGCGCCCCCGGCACCGGCACCGACGAGCGGCCGCAGCACACCAGCGACGGCAAGGCGGGCTGGGTGGCCGAGCCGCTGCCCCCGACCGCTCGCCGGGCTCCGGCCACCGTGATCTCCGAGACCACCTGGAGCATGGGCCCCGGCATCGAGTACCGCACCTGGGACCAGCTCGAGCCGCGCGGCGCCAACATCCCCAAGACGGTCCGCTTCCAGCTGCTCACCGTCGACATCGTCAACCCGGCCAACACCTTCGACCTGGTCGCCACCGAGAAGGTCGCCTCCGGCACCTCGGTGGAGTGGATGGCCAAGCAGTCCGGCGCCGTGGCCGCGATCAACGGCGACTTCTTCGACATCGGCGACACCGGCGCCCCGCTGGGCGTCGGCAAGGCCCGGAAGGGCGGGCTGCGGCACGCCCCCGCCTCCGGCTGGAACAGCAGCTTCTGGGTGGACAAGGCCGGTCGGCCGCACGTCGGCGAGCTGCCCTTCACCGGCAAGTTCCGCAAGGGCAAGCACCCGCGCATCACCCTGGCCGGCTTCAACACCCCCACCGTGCCCCGGCACAGCGTGGCGGTCTACACCCCGAAGTGGGGCAAGACCAGCGGCTACTCGGTCACCGACGGGCAGAAGCGTGCCCGCCAGGTCGTCATTCGCAAGGGCCGGGTGGTCTCGAACCGCTACGGGCTGACCAAGGGCAAGAAGATCCAGGGCAAGCTCCTGGTCGGCCGCGGCAAGGCCGCGGGGCTGCTCAAGAAGCTGAAGAAGGGCGAGCGGCTGGGCCTGCAGTGGCGGGTCAAGGGCGCCCCGAAGGTCGCCATCAGCGGTGACCGCCCGCTGCTGGTCGACGGCCAGCGCGTGGTGATCAACGACCAGCTGATGCACCCGCGCACCGCGGTGGGCATCGACGAGGACGGCAACAAGGTCTTCTTCCTCACCGTCGACGGCCGCCAGTCGTTCAGCCGCGGCTACACGATGGTCGAGCTGGCCAACATGATGCAGGCCCTCGGCGCGGAGAACGCCCTCAACCTCGACGGCGGCGGCTCCACCACCATGGTCGGCCACACCGACGCGGGGCAGCTCAGCGTGCTGAACTCCCCCTCCGACGGCACCCAGCGCCGGGTGCCCAACGGGCTGGCGGTCTTCTCGAACCCGATCAGCTGAGCGGGGTCAGCCGGACCGTGCCGCGCTTCACCCGCGCCGAGCTGGAGAGCTACCGGGACGCCGAGGTCCCCGACCTGATCGGGTCGGGGATCCGGCTGCTCTTCGTCGGCATCAACCCCGGGCTGTGGACCGCCGCGACCCGTACCCACTTCGCGCACCCGGCCAACCGCTTCTACCCGGCGCTGGAGCGGGCCGGGATCCTGGAGCGGCCCGTCCCGCCCGGGGCGGTGATGGACGAGGCCGCCCAGCAGGCCCTGTGCGCCCGCGGCCTCGGCATCACCAACCTGGTGCCGAGGGCCACGGCCCGCGCCGACGAGCTGAGCGCCGAGGAGCTCGCCGAGGGGGCCGAGCGGCTGGCCGCGCTGGTGGCGCGGACCCGGCCGCGGGTGGTGGCGGTGCTGGGGATCACCGCGTACCGGCAGGCCTTCGGCCGGCGCAAGGCGGTGGCCGGACGGCAGCCGGAGGGGATCGGCGACGCCGAGCTCTGGGTCCTGCCCAACCCCTCGGGGCTCAACGCCCACCAGACCATCGACACCCTGGCCGTGGCGTACGCCGAGCCCGCCCGGGCCGCCGGGCTGCTCTGACCCGACCCGACCCGATTCGACCCGACCCGAGCCGAGCCGAGCGGAGCCGGGTGAGAGTCGCCCTCCTGTGGAGGCACGGGAGCCAGGGCAAGGCTGTGCACGTACGGCGCCGCTCGGCCTCGCGGCCGGGCACGCTCGGAGCATGACCTCCCAGGACCCGCAGCCCCCGACCGCCCGCCTGGCCTCCCCCACCGCTCTGCCCGCGGACTCCCCCGCCGCTCTGGCGCACCGGCACTGGCGCCGTCAGGTCTCCCGGGCGCTGGCGCGGCGTTCACCCGAGGCTGACTTCCCCGCCCCCTCGGTCTGGCTCCTCCTGCTCACCGAGGACGGTGGCTCCTCGCAGACGGTGGAGCTCACGGACGCCGGTCCCCTCCCGGATGACGGCTGCGGGCCTCGAGTGGAGCAGTGGGGCGAACTGCTCGGTCTGCTGGCCGGTCCGGTCCGGGCGGGTGCGGAGCCGGGCTCGCCGGTCGTGGTCAGCGTGCTGCGCACCCGTCCCGGCGGCGGCCCGGCGACGCGCGAGGACCTGCGCTGGCTGGAGACGCTCGAGGAGGCGGCCGAGTCGGCGGGGCTGCCGTGCGTGCTGCGCTGCTTCGCCAGCCGCGACCTGTTCCGGGTGCTGGACCGTGACGACCCGGCCGGGGTCGCCCGCTCGGCCTGAGGTCAGCTCAGGCGGGCCGTGGGGGCAGGCGGACCGTGGTGACGACCTCGGTCATGACCGGGCGCCTGGGCGCGGAGCTGAAGCCGAACCGGCACGGCGGGTCGACCGGCGCCAGCGCCCCCAGGTCGGCGCCCTCGAGGGATCCCGTCACCCACGCCACCGCGTGCACGTCCGTGGCGCCGTAGTACTCACGGCGGCCGCCGCCCGCGCTGCCGCGGGTGCGCACCCCCGGCACCAGGACCCGGGACACGGGATCGCTGACCACGGTCCATGCCGGCGCCGTGGCGACGCGAGCCGGGACCAGGCGCAGCGCCGCGCCCAGCGCCGTACGCCGGCCCACGCCCACGTCGAGCCGCAGCGAGGGGCTGCGGACGGCCAGGACATCCGTCCCGGTGACCCGGACCGGCTCGATCCGCACCTCGTCGAAGGTGTAGGTGGCCGCGACGAGCTCCGCGACCTGCTCGTCGGGTGCCAGCAGCAGCCGGTGCCCGGCGGCGGTCTCCACCATCACGTCCGCGAACGCCCCGAGCGGCGAGGTGCGCCACCGCCCGACCACGGCCCGCACCCCGCTGGTGGTGCCCACCCCGGTGATCTGCCCGGCGAACCGGGAGTCGCGGCTCAGTAGGGCCACCCGGCCGGCGGCCCGGCGATCACGGTCACCGACTCGCAGTCCTTGCCGTCGTACTTGTTGACCAGCCCGATCTTGTCCAGCGGGTCGATCGACCCGATGTAGATCACCTGGTCGTAACCCTCCTGGCAGTAGATCTGGTCGCGCTGGCCGTCGTTGAGGACGTAGAAGACGTCGTCGCCCTCCTCGCCGTAGAACTCGTCGGCCCCTGGGCCGAGGAAGATGGTGTCGTTGCCCGCGTCCCCGGTGCCGTTGTCGTCGCCGGGGCCGTCGATCAGCACGTCGTCGCCGTCACCGCCGTCGAGCTCGTCGTCGCCGGCTCCGCCGTCGAGGTGGTCGTTGCCGACCCCGCCCGAGACGTGGTCCTTGCCGTCGCCGCCGTAGACCGCGTCGTCGCCCTGGGCGCCCATCAGGCCGCCGACCTGGGAGCCGCGGCGGGCGTTGTCGTCGCCCGCGCCGCCGTAGATCGTGTCGTTGCCGGCGCCCCCGGAGATCACGTCGTCGCCGTCCCCGCCGTCCAGGACGTCGTCGCCGACCATCCCGTCGATGGTGTCGTTTTCGCCCTCGCCCCACGCGGTGTCGTTGCCGGCGTGCAGCATCAGCACGTCGGCACCGGCCCCGCCCCAGGCCTGGTCGTCGCCCGCGTGGCCGAAGAGCCGGTCGTTGCCCGACTCGCCGTAGAGCTTGTCGTTGCCCGCGTTGCCGTGCAGCTGGTCGCGGCCGCTGCCGCCCCAGAGCGTGTCGTCGCCCGGGTGGCCGAAGAGCCGGTCGTTGCCGCCGCGGCCCTTGAGCACGTCGTCACCGGCGAGCGCCTTGATCACGTTGGCCTTGCGGTTCCCGACGAGGACGTCGTCGCCCTTGGTCGCGTTCTTCGCCGCCACGGCGGGTGCTGCCAGTCCGAGGACCAGCAGGGCGACGGGGACGAGGGTGAGGGAACGTCTGATGGGTGCCTCCCGGGTCTGCGGGTCCGCGCGTCGGGGGGTTCCGCGCGGATTGGAACGCCCAGTCTTCCAAGCCGGTGGTGACCTGGACCGCGAAATCGCCACATCGGCCCGACTTTCCACCCCCCGATCTCCGGGTCCGTTGGGCACGCGCGGCGCGGACAGGGCAGGCTTGGAGCATGGCCGACGCAGACCACACCTCCCCCGCGATCCCGCCGGAGGACGCGACGCCCGGCGCCCCGGTCCGCGAGGCCGTGCGCCGGTACGCCGCCCTCCAGCCCGCCCTGCGGGAGCCCACCCAGCGCTACGTCGAGCTGGTCACCTCGCTGCTGGACGAGGCCGGGATCAACTACCTGTCGGTGGACGGACGCACCAAGAGCGTCGCGTCGTTCGCCGCGAAGGCCGCGCGGCTGGTCGACGACGAGCCCCAGTACGCCGACCCGCTCACCGACATCACCGACCAGATCGGCGTCCGGGTGATCACCTACGTGCACAGCGACGTGGCTGCGGTCGCCGAGGTCTTCGACGACCAGCTGCACGTGATCGACGACCGGGACCTGGGCCTGGAGACCGCGCAGGAGGGCCGGTGGGGCTACTCCAGCCGGCACCTGCTCGTCGAGACCGACGACCCGGCGCCGGAGGGGTTCAGCGACCTGGCCGGCCTGCGCGCCAGCATCCAGGTGCGGACCGTGCTGCAGCACGCCTGGGCCGAGTTCGAGCACGACATCCGCTACAAGGGCACCGTGCCCGAGGAGCACGCCCCCGACCTCGACCGTCGCTTCGCGCTCGCGGCCGGGCTGCTGGAGCTCGCCGACCAGGAGTTCTCCGCGATCCGCGCCCGCCTGCAGCTCGGCGGTGCCACCACACCGGCCGAGGAGAGCGACCCCAGCGACCCCCGGATCAGCGGCCAGGAGCTGGCCGCCTTCCTCGCCGGGCGGTACACCGACGCCGGCTGGTCGCGCACCGACCACTACAGCTGGATCTCCGGCCTGCTGCTCGAGCTGGGCGTCACCTCGCTCGACGAGCTCGCCGCCCTGCTCACCTCGGTCGACTCCCAGGCGATCATCCGGCGGATGGGGTACCGCTACCCCGCGGGCGCGGTGCGCCGGCTGGACGACGCACTGCTGGCCATCTTCGGCGAGCAGTACGTCGCCCTCACCGGCAACGCGCACCGCGTCCCGCTGCTGCGCGCGCGCCTGGAGAAGCTGCTCGCGCCGGACCAGCCCGACCGGTGAGCGGCACCGGCGGACGGCCCGTCGGCTAGGACTGGTCGGCCGAGGTCTCCGGGGACGACGGCACGCTGGACGTGCTGGTGTCCACGTCCGAGGCGGCTGCCACCTGGGCGATCGCCTCGGGCACCGGTGTGTCCGTGGCTGTCTGGCCGGCCGTCGACGACTTCTTCGCGGTCGCCTTGGTCGCCGACTTCTTCGCCGGGGACTTCTTGGCGGCCGACTGCTTCGCCGTCGTCGTACCGGCCGCCTTCTTGTCCGTGGTCTTCTTCGCAGTCGACTTCTTCGCGGTTGTCTTCTTCGCGGCGGTCGGCGCGGCCGACGCCTCGGCAGCGGGCTGCGCAGTCGCCTGGGCGGCCTCGCTCGGCACGCTGGTGTCGACGTCCGAGGCAGCCGCGACCTGGGCGATGGCCTGCGGCACGGGAGTGCCGGTGGCCGCCTTCTTGGCAGGCGCCTTCTTCGACGACCGGGCGGGGAGCTTCCCGCCGGGCCCGCTGGGCGTCGGCGCGGGAGCCGCCTTCTTGGCGGGAGCCGGCGCCTTCGTCGCGGGAGCGGGGGCCTTCTTGGCCTGCACGCCCGCCGGCTTGGCCGGCACCGCCTGCGGGGAGGGCTTCTTCGCCGGCCGGGCCACCGGCCGCTTCGTCGCGGTGGGCTTGACCGGGTCCCCGTGCGGGGAGGGCACGGGCGAGGGCTCAGGAGCGGTCGCGGGACCCGGCTCAGGAGCGGGCTCGGGGGTGGGCTGGACCGGCGAGCGCGGCGTGTCGACCGGCCACGGCACGTCGCGGCGCTCCTCCCGGTCGAGCAGCTGCCCGGCGAGGGAGACGGCGCCGCCGACCACCTGGCCGGCGAGCTCGATCCCTGTGCCGACCGCGCCTCTCACGTCATCGACGATCTCGAGCACCGTCTCCTGCGGGTGCGTGACCAGTCCCGTGGTGCGACGGGCCACCTGGGCGATAGCTCTGCGAGGGTCCATGGCGTCTCCTTACCCCGTTCGGCTCCTCAACATGGGTGAGGAGTCCCACACATGATGACTCAGGCGCCGGGCTCCGCCTGCGGTCCGACAGGACGTGGACCTGTCCCGCCGCCCAGCAGCGGGCGCGCGCCCTCCGGCACGGGCGCCGCCTGCGTGGTCCGGGCGTACGTCAGCTCCTCGTACGGGCCGACCAGGAACTGGCCGTCGGTGCGCACCCGCACCCACTGGAGACCGGCCGGCACGCCGTCCCGGTCGTAGGTGATCAGCGTGACCTCGGCGTCGCGGCGGGGCTTGCTGCCGACCGCGATCGCGTACGCCGCACCGCCCGTGGTGCCGTTGGTCCACGAGTAGCCGACCTCCCCGTCGGGGGCGACCACCTCGTCCGGGCCGTTCTGCACGTGCAGGTGCCCACCCACCGCGAGGTCGGCGCAGCCGCGCTCCAGCGCCTCCTTGGCCAGCTTGACGTCGTGCACGAGCAGCGTGTTGATCCGCTCCTCGGAGTCGCACGCGGTGTCGGCCAGCAGCTCGGCGACCTCCTCGAAGCTGAGCCCCGTCTCGTCCCGCCAGCTGCCCAGTCCGCTGCTCCGCGGGTCGTCGACGCCGAGGATCCGGCCGCCTCCCGGCCCCTCCTCGACCTCGCCGACCAGCCGGGTCCAGCCCAGGTCGTCGAGGTAGTCGCCGACGAAGTCGCCGTGGTCGTGGTTGCCGGCCACCGCCCACCGGTCCAGGTCCTCGAAGGACTCCTGGAGCGAGTCCAGCGAGAAGGCCTCCCAGGGCTTGCCGGTCGAGGTGTCGTCCCCGGCGGTGAGCACCGCGGTGGCCCCGGCGCGGTCGGCGATCGCCCGGGCGACCCGGTCCATCCCGACGTTGTCGTGCCGGTCGGAGACCAGCAGCGCGACGGTCTCGTCCTCCTCGGGCTCGCGCACGTCGATCTCCGCGGCCGCCTCGGCCGCCGCGTCGTACCAGACCTGGCTCTTGGCGTAGGTGTCGACCGCGCTCGCGATCAGCCGCTTGGTCTCGTTGCCGGTGATGTCGGCGCGGACCTCCAGCCCCGCCGCCTCGGCCGGCACCGGCACCTGCTCGCCCAGGAAGTCGGCCAACGGGATCCACTCCCACGCCCGGTCGACCTGCGTCTCGTCGCCGTACCAGGGCTGCCACAGGGCGACGACCAGAGCGCCGGCGAGCCCCACCCCGAGCAGGGGGCGGGCCCGGAGCCGACGCAGCCCGCCGGCCAGGTCGTGGCGGCGGTCGCGGCCCAGCAGCAGGTAGACCAGCACCGGGACGGAGCCGACCGCGGCGCCGCGCAGCGCGGAGGCCAGCGCCATGTCGACGACCAGGTCCTGCACCTTGGCGACCTGGGACTGCGGGTTGGCGGCGATCAGCGCGTAGCGCTCGAAGAGCTGCTCGGTGGAGGCGGCGTCGGTCTTGCCCAGGTCGATCCGGACCCCGAGCACGCCGGGCACCTCGGTCCGGACGTCGGGCAGCACCGGCCCCGTGGCCAGCACGACGTGGCCGTCGAGGCTCGGGGTGACCACGGCGTCGTGTCCGGCCAGCACCGTGGTGCGGCTGCTGCCGAAGAAGAGGGCGAGACCGACGAGGACGGTGACCAGCAGCCACACGCCGCCGAGCAGGGTCCATCGCAGGACGCGGGAAGGACTGGGAGCGGCAACCATCGCGGCCACCGTAGCCAACGGCCCTCGTCGGTCAGGCGCGCGCCCTCGAGATCGCGTAGAGCGCGACCGAGGCCGCGACCCCGGCGTTGAGGGACTCCAGGCTGTTGGCCATCGGGATCGAGACCAGCTGGTCGCAGGTCTCGCCCACCAGCCGGGAGAGTCCCTTGCCCTCCGAGCCGACGACCAGGACCAGCGGTCCCTCGGCCAGGCCGCCCTCGGCGACCAGCTCGGGCAGCGACACGTCGCCGTCGGCGTCCAGGCCGACCACCATGCAGCCGGCGTCCTGGTAGGCCTTCAGCTGCCGGACCAGGTTGACGGTCTGCGCGACCGGGGTGCGGGCGGCGGCGCCGGCGGAGGTCTTCCACGCCGAGGCCGTCATCCCGGCCGCCCGGCGCTCGGGGACCACGACGCCGTGCGCGCCGAACCCGGAGGCGGAGCGGACCACGGCGCCGAGGTTGCGCGGGTCGGTGATCGAGTCGAGCACCACCACGAGCGCCGGCTCGCCGGCCTCCTTGGCGCGGTCGAGCAGGTCGTCGGCGTGCGCGTACTCGTACGACGGGATCCGCGCGGCGAGGCCCTGGTGGACGGCCCCGGAGGTCATCCGGTCCATCTCGTTGCGGGTCACCTCGAGCATCGAGAGACCGCGCTCGGCGGCCAGCTTGAAGGCCTCGCGGAGCCGGCCGTCGCGCTCGGCGCCCTCCGCGACGTAGATCGCGGTCACCGGGACGCCGGCGCGCATCACCTCGAGCACGCTGTTGCGCCCGGCCACCCACTCGGCGTCGGTGCTGCCGGCGGGACGCCGGGGGCGGGTGTTCGCGACCTTCTCGGCCTTGGCCCGCATCTTGTGTGCCTTGTGGTACGGCCGGTCCTCGGCCTTCGGGGTGGGACCGCGTCCCTCGAGCCCGCGCTTGACCTTGCCGCCGGAGCCGACCGTGGCCCCCTTCTTCGACTTGCGGATGGATCCCTTGCGCTGGGAGTTGCCTGCCATGTCAGTCCTTCCCCTGCGTCTGGGCCAGCGTCCAACGCGGCCCCGACGGGGTGTCCTCGATCTCGATGCCGGCCGCCTTGATGCGGTCACGGAGTGCGTCTGCGGTGGCGAAGTCCTTGGCGGCCCGCGCCGCCGCGCGCTGCTCGAGCAGCGCGCCGACCAGGGCGTCGACCGCGTCGGTCAGGCGGGCGGACTCCTGGTCGGCTCCCCCGCGCCACGCGGGGTCGGCCGGGTGCAGCCCGAGCACGTCGAGCATCGCCAGCACCTGCTCGGCGGCCTCCCGGGCGTCGCCGCCGTCGGCGAGCAGCCGGTTGCCCTCGCGCACGGTCTCGTGCACCACCGCCACCGCGGCCGGGGTGCCCAGGTCGTCGTCCATGGCGGCGGCGAAGGCCTCGGGGAGCCGCTCGCGGGTCGCGGTGCCCGGCGTCGTCTCGACCCGGGCCCGGTCCAGGAACGCCTCGATCCGGCGCAGGCCGGTGGCGGCCTCGTCGAGGGCCTCGAAGGAGAACTCGACGTGGGAGCGGTAGTGCGCGGCCACCAGGTAGTAGCGCAGCTCGATCCCGCGGTAGCGCTGGAGCACCGACGGGATCGTCAGGCTGTTGCCGAGCGACTTGCTCATCTTCTCGCCGGCGGTGGTGATCCAGGCGTTGTGCATCCAGTACGCCGCGAACGGGTGCCCGGCTGCGCGGGACTGGGCCAGCTCGTTCTCGTGGTGCGGGAAGCGCAGGTCGACGCCGCCGCCGTGGATGTCGAACGCCGGGCCGAGGTACTTGCCGGCCATCGCCGAGCACTCGATGTGCCAGCCGGGGCGACCGCGGCCCCAGGGCGAGGGCCAGGAGGCGGTGGCGGGCTCGGAGTCGGACTTCCAGCCCTTCCACAGGGCGAAGTCGCGCGGGTCCCGCTTGCCCCGGACCGGCGCGTCCTCGGCGGCCTCCATGTCGTCGATCCGCTGCCGGGTGAGCTCGCCGTACGTCGGCCAGGAGCGGACGTCGAAGTAGACGTCGCCCGATCCGTCCTCGCTGGGGTAGGCGTGCCCACGCTCGATCAGCGAGGCGATCATCTCGACCATCTCCGGCACGTGCCCGGTGGCGTTGGGCTCGTAGGTGGGCGGGGCCACGTTGAGCGCGGCGTAGGCCCGGTCGAGCTCGCGGTGCATGTCGTAGGCGAGGTTGTACCAAGGACGACCCTGCTCGGCGGCCTTGGCGAGGATCTTGTCGTCGATGTCGGTGGTGTTGCGGATGAAGGTGACGTCGTAGCCCGAGGCACGCAACCACCGCTGGAGCACGTCGAAGTTGACTCCCGAGCGCACGTGGCCCACGTGCGGCTCGCTCTGCACGGTCAGGCCACAGACGTAGATCCCGACCTTGCCCTCCTGGAGGGGGACGAAGTCGCGGACCTCGCGCGAGGCGGTGTCATGGAGCCGGAGAGTCACGCGGTCAGTCTAGGGGCGGTCCCGGCCCCGCCCCGCATCCGGCGAAGCCGGTGACGGATGGGGCTGGTGTGACGTATCGTCCCGCGAATGAGCCGCCTGCCCTCCCGCCCCGCTCGCCGCCCCCTCTCCGGGCTGGTCGCCACCGCGGTGGCGCTGGCCGTGCCGGCCGCTCTCGTGGTCGCCGCCCCGGCCACCAGCGCCCCGGGCGAGGACGAGCCGGCGCCCCGGCGCTCGACCACCCAGGTCTCCGACACCTCCTTCGACGCGGGCCACGAGCTGCGCCCCGGGCGCCGCGTCGGCACCAAGATCGCCCGAGGGTCGGTCCGGCTCAAGAAGCCGACCCGCAGCCGGACCCACGACGGCCGGCGCTACGACGTCGGCGTGTGGACCTCGCCCTGGGTCAGCGAGTCCTTCGGCTTCACCGAGCTGATCCCGTCCTGGCAGGCCACCACCCCCGGCGACAGCTGGATCGAGGTCAAGGCCCGGGTCCGCGCCGCCGACGGCACCACCGGCTCCTGGGACACCATGGCCCGCTGGACCTCGGGCAACCGCTGGGTGCGGCGCACCACCCTCGGCAGCCAGGACGACGACCTGGCCCGGGTCGCGGTCGACACCATCAAGACCCACGACGCCGCCGGCGCGGTCGGCTGGCAGCTCAAGGTGCAGCTGATGCGCCGCAGCGGCACCCGCACCGCCCCCTCGCTGGACCGGGTCGGCGCGATGGCCAGCCGGGTGGGCCCGCGCGGCGCGACCTCGGCCCCCGGGGCCGCGGCCGGCACCGTGATCGACGTCCCGGCGTACTCGCAGATGACCCACCGCGGCCACTACCCGCAGTACGGCAACGGCGGCGAGGCCTGGTGCTCGCCCACCTCCCTGGCGATGGTGCTCGAGCACTACGGCGTCGTGCCGGCCGCTGCCCGGACCTTCGCCGGCGGGCGCCACACCGACGCGCTGGTCGACCACACCGCGCAGCAGACCTACGACCACGGCTACCGCGGGACCGGCAACTGGGCGTTCAACACCGCCTACGCCGGCACGCTGCTCCCCCGGACCTCGGTCACCCGGCTGCGCGACCTGCGCGCCGCCGAGCAGCACATCGCCGCCGGCACCCCGCTGATCGTCTCGGTCGCCTTCTCCTCCGGTCAGCTGGGCGGCGCGCCGATCCGCTCCACCGCGGGGCACCTGATGGTCCTCGTCGGTTTCACCGCCTCCGGCGACGTGGTGGTCAACGACCCGGCTGCCCCCACCAACTCCTCGGTGCGCCGCACCTACGACCGGGCCCAGTTCGAGCAGGTCTGGCTCGACGGGTCCGGCGGGCTCACCTACCTGCTCGAGGACTGAGCTCGGCCGGTCCGGCTCAGTCGTCCGGTCCGGCTGCGGTGAACTCGACCGTGTGCCACCCGGTCGCGCCGTCGGGCACCACGTCCCGGCGTACGCCGGTCTGCACCGCACCGTCCTTGCCGCGCGCCCGCACCCGGAGCACGTGCTCGCCCTCGGGGACCGGCACGGTCGCCGCCCACTGGACCCAGGTGTCGTCGGTCTTGGGCGAGGCGATCTCGGCCTCCTGCCAGTCGCCGCCGTCCAGGGCCACCTCCACGGCGGAGATCCCGACGTGCTGGTGCCAGGCCACGCCGCCCACCCGCACCTGACCGGCCGGCACCGAGTCACCGGCGGCGGGGACGTCGATCCGCGAGGCGATCTTCACCGGCCCCTGCTCGGCCCAGCCGCGCTGGGTCCAGAACGCCTCCACCCGGTCGAAGCGGGTGACCTCCCAGTCCACGACCCACTTGCAGGCCGAGACGTAGCCGTAGAGCCCGGGCACCAGCGTCCGGGCGGGGAAGCCGTGCTCGATCGTGAGCGGCTCGCCGTTCATCGCGACCGCGACCATCGCGTCGCGCTCGTCGGTCATCGCCGAGAGCGGAGTGCTGCAGTCCCAGCCGTCCTCGGAGGTCTGGAGCACCGCGTCGGCGCCGTCCTGCACCCCGGCCAGCTCGAGCAGCGTGGCGGTCCGCACCCCGCTCCACCAGGCGTTGCCGACCAGCCCGCCGCCCACGGGGTTGGAGACGCAGTTGAGGGTCACCCAGGCCTCGGTCAGCTCCATGGTGACCAGGTCGTCGTAGGTGAGCACCACCTCGCGGTCGACCATCCCGTGGATCCGCAGCCGCCACTGACCCGGGTCGATGGTGGGCACCGCCAGGGTGGTGTCGATCCGGTAGAACTCCTCGCTCGGAGTGCGCCAGCTGGTGACGCCCTCGAGCCCGATCCGGGCACGGGCGGGCGCGTCACGGTCAGTGACGCCGGGGATCCGCAGCAGCCGCCGGCTCTCCTGCACCGCGCGCTTGCGGTTGCCGATGATCCTGCCGATCGCGGTCGAGGCCACGGTGACGACAGCGGCCACCGACAGGCCCAGCAGCAGTCCCCGGCGACCGCCCCGCCACCGGGTCCCGGCACCGTCGCCCTCGAGGTCACCGTCCTTCTCCGGGTCGGCCCCGTCCGGGACGCGGCCCGCCCTGCCCAGGCCGGCGGTCACCACCAGGGTGGTGACCAGGCCGACGGCCAGCGGCAGGGTCTCGACCATCCCGGCGCCGCGCTGCAGCAGGACGGCGAGCAGGCCCGCGCCGGCCACCGCCAGCCAGGCCAGCACGCCCCGCCACCAGGCGAGGCCCCAGGCCCAGCCGGCGAGGGCGAACGAGCCGAGCAGGACCAGCACCACCGAGACCATCAGCACCGGCTTGTCCGCCGGGCCCAGCGTCTCGATCGCCCACTCGGCCACCGGGCCGGGGGTCAGTCGCACGACCAGGTCGGCGGCGGCCACCAGCGGGGTCTCCCGGATGGTCAGCACCTTGGCAGCCAGATAGCTGGTCGCGAGCCCGGTCGTCCCGGCCACGACCCCCGCCAGGACCCACGAGCGAGACGACGTCATGCGGGGAATTGTGGCTCAGGCATGATCGACGGCGTGAGCCCCCGTCCCACACAGCCCCCAGTCCCGCTCCCGCGCGTCGGCGTCGGCACCGACGTGCACCGCCTGGTCGAGGGGGTGCCGATGCACCTCGCCGGTCTCTCCTGGCCGGAGGAGCCACGTGGCCTGGAGGGCCACTCCGACGCCGACGTGGCCGCCCACGCCGCCTGCGACGCGCTGCTCTCGGCCGCCGGTCTGGGCGACCTGGGCAGCAACTTCGGCACCGCCGAGCCCGAGTGGGCAGGCGCCTCGGGGGTCGCCCTGCTCACCGAGACCGCCGCCCGCGTGCGGGCTGCGGGGTTCGAGATCGGCAACGTCGCGATCCAGGTGATCGGCAACCGCCCGCGACTGGGTCCGCGGCGCGCCGAGGCCGAGCGGGCGCTGGGCGAGGCGGTCGGCGCACCGGTCACCGTCTCGGCCACCACCACCGACGGGCTGGGTCTGACCGGGCGCGGCGAGGGCGTCGCGGCGGTCGCGACTGCCATCGTGGCCGGGTGAAGACCTTCGACGGGCTCCGGCTCCACGTCCGCGTGCACGGCCCGACGCCCACCCCGTCGCAGGAGCCGGTCACCGTGGCGCTGGCCCACTGCTGGACCGCCGACACCGACGACTGGCACTACCAGGTCCTCGACCTGCTCTCCCGCTACGGCCACGACCTGCGGATCCTGACCTGGGACCACCGCGGCCACGGCCGCTCCGAGGCGGCCCCCGAGGCCAGCTGCACGGTGGCCAACCTGGCCCGCGACATGGCGGACCTGATCGACCTGCACGCACCCCGCGGGCCGCTGGTGCTGGCAGGTCACTCCATCGGCGGGATGACGCTGATGGCGCTGGCCGAGCAGCGGCCGGACCTCGCCGCCCGGACCGCCGGGGCGCTCTTCGTCGCCACCTCCTCGGGCCAGCTGGACACCGTCACCCTGGGCCTGCCCGAGCTCGGCCCGGGCGTCCGTGCCCGGCTCCCCCAGCTGCTGGCGATGCGGGCCCGGACGCTGAGCCGCCGGGCACGGCGTCGTACGCCGACGATCGAGCGCGCCGTGGTCAACCGGCTGCTCTTCGGCGACCCGCTGCGGCCCCGGGACGCCGGTCTGGTGGTCGACCAGATCATCAACTGCTCCCCCGCCACCATGCGCGGGTTCTACAACGACATGCAGGGCCACGACCGCGCCGCCGCGCTCGCCGCGTACGACCACGCCCCCACCCGGGTGCTGGTGGGCTCCCGCGACCGGCTCACCCCGCTGCCGCACGCCCGTCGGATCGCCGACCACCTGCGGCGGTCCCGGCTGGTGGTGGCCCCGGGGGCGGGCCACATGCTCCCGCTGGAGCGCAGCGACCTGGTCACCGAGCACCTGGTCGACCTGGTCGAGGTCGCTCAGGCCAGCGCCAGCCGGTAGCCGCGCTTCACCACCGTCTGCACCGCGTCGGGGCCGATCGCGCCGCGCAGCCGCGCCACCGCCATCTCCACCGCGTGCTCGGAGCCCGCGGTGCCCGAGGGCAGGGCGCGCAGCAGCTCGGCGCGCCCGACGACGTGACCCGGACGGGCCAGCAGCGCCCGGAGCACCGCCTGCGGCGCGGGCGTCAGCCTGGCCTCCTCCCCGTCGACCAGGACCCGGTCGCCGAGGACCCGCAGCAGGTGGCCGCCGCAGACCTCGAACGCGACGCCGCTGCGCCGGCTGGGCAGCTCGCGCTCGATCATCGTCACCATCGCGGCGAGCCTGGACCGGGTCGGCCACACGGTGGGCACGCCCAGCGGCTGGAGCGCCGAGGCGGTGACCGGGCCTACGCTGGCCGCGACCACCTCGGTGCGGAACGCCTCCAGCACCTCCTCGTGCCGGCCGGTGGCCTCGGCGGCCTCCAGGAACGCCTTGACCGCGGGCGCGGCGGTGAAGGTCACCGCGTCCAGGGCCTGGTCGGCCACCAGGTCGACCAGGTGGAAGGTGGCCGCCGGGTCCGGCGCCGCCTCGACCCGGTAGACGGTGACGACCTGGACCTCGGCGCCCTGGCGGCGCAGCGCGTGCGCGACCATCGAGAGCGACTGCCCGTGCTCCTGGACCACGATCCGCCTGCCGGCCAGGTCGCGGCCGCGCAGGTGGGCCAGCACGTCCTCGAAGCACTCCGAGTCCGGGGACCAGAGCTCGCGCAGCCCACCGGCCCGCAGCGCCCCCACGGTCTTGGGTCCGCGGGCGATGATCTCGGCCTGGTCCAGCCGGGTCCGCAGCGCCGGGAGCATCCCCCACTGCTCCGCGGCCGCCAGCCAGGCCTTCATGCCCACGCCGGTGGTGGCGACCAGCAGGTCCACGGGCTCGGCGAGCACCCCCGCGGTCGCGGCCCGCAGCGCCTCGTCCTCGGCGCTGGCCACCCCGGTGCGCAGCACCGGCGCCCAGGTGACCTCCGCGCCGCGCCGCTCGAGCAGCCCGATCTGCTCCTCGGCCTTGCGCGAGGCGGTGACCCCGATCCGGAAGCCGTGCAACGGACCCGTCGCGGGTCTCGCCTCAGGCGCTGGCACGCCGCTCCTGCCGCCGCCCCACCTGCACCACGCCGTCCACCACCCGTACGTCGTAGCTGGCGACCCAGACGTGCTCGTCGTCCAGGCAGCGTCCGGTCCGCAGGTCGAAGGCGTGCTTGTGCATCGGGGAGGCGACGAAGTCGACGTCGCCGCGGCTGCCGACGATCCCGCGCGCCAGCACCGAGACCCGGCTGAACGGGTCGTGGTTGCCCAGCGCGAAGACCTGGTCGTCGTGGGTGCGGAAGATCGCCACCGCCTGCCCGTGCACCAGCGCCGCGGCTCCCCGCTCGACCTCCAGGTCGTCCAGCCGGCAGACCGGCTGCCACTCCTGCCCGAGAGACGGGGTCATGGCTCGGTCCTCCGCACACCGATGGTGGCCGCGAGCAGCACCGGCCCGGCGGGCCGGTCGTCGGGCACCGTCGGCTGGATCTGCCCGCGCTCGGTGGTGAACGAGATCGACGGGTCGGGGGTGTCCGGGGCGTTGACGAAGGAGACGAAGCGGCTCAGCTTCTCCGGGTCCTCCAGGGTCGCCCTCCACTCGTCCTCGTAGGAGCCGATGTGCCGGGCCATGGCCTCCTCGAGCTCGGCACCCAGGCCCAGCTCGTCATCGACCACGACCGCCCTGACCCGGTCGAGGCCGCCGTCGAGGGCGGCGACCCAGGTCGAGGTCCGCTGCAGCCGGTCCGCGGTGCGGATGTAGTACATGAGGAACCGGTCCAGGTAGCGCACCAGCTCGTGGGTGTCGAGGTCCCCGGCGAGCAGCTGGGCGTGCGCCGGGGTGGCGCCGCCGTTGCCGCCGACGTAGAGGTTCCACCCCTTCTCGGTGGCGATCACGCCGAAGTCCTTGCCGCGGGCCTCGGCGCACTCCCGGGCGCAGCCGCTGACCCCGCCCTTGAGCTTGTGCGGCGAGCGGAGCCCGCGGTAGCGCAGCTCCAGCGCGATGGCCAGGCCGACGCTGTCCTGGACGCCGAACCGGCACCAGGTCGAGCCGACGCACGACTTCACCGTGCGCAGCGACTTGCCGTAGGCGTGGCCGGACTCGAACCCGGCGTCGACCAGCCGGCGCCAGATCGCGGGGAGCTGCTCCATCCGGGCGCCGAACAGGTCGATCCGCTGCCCGCCGGTGATCTTGGTGTAGAGGTTGAAGTCGCGCGCCACCTCGCCGATCACGATCAGCTTGTCGGGGGTGATCTCGCCGCCGGGGATCCGGGGCACCACCGAGTAGGTCCCGTTGCGCTGGATGTTGGCCAGGTAGGCGTCGTTGGTGTCCTGCAGCGCCACGGTCTCCGCGCCGAGCACGTGCCCGTTGAACTGGCTGGCCAGGATGCTGGCCACGACCGGCTTGCAGACCTCGCAGCCGCGACCGCGGCCGTGGGCCTCCACCAGGTCGTCGAAGCGGCGGTAGCCGTGCACCGCGACCAGGTCGAAGAGCTCCTGGCGGGTCAGCGCGAAGTGCTCGCAGAGCCCCTTGTCGACCACCTTGCCCAGCGCGGCGAACCGCTCATCGATGATGTTCTTCACCACCGGGACGCACGAGCCGCAGGTGCTGCCGGCCCGGGTGCAGGACTTCACGCAGGACAGGTCGGCGCACGGCTCCCGCTCGCCGGTCCCGCTGGTCACCGCGGTCCTGATCGCGGCCTTGGTCACGTTGTTGCACGAGCAGACCACGGCCTCGTCCGGCAGCCCGGGCTGTGCCCCCTGGCCCGAGCGGGCCGGCAGGATCAGCTCCTCGGGGTTGTCGGGCAGCGCCATGCCGGAGGAGACCATCGGTCGGAGCACGCCGTACGCCGTGGCGTCGCCGACCAGGATGCCGCCGAGCAGCCGGTAGGAGCCCTGCTCGGTCTCGCTCACCACGAGCTTCTTGTAGACACCGGCCACCGCGTCGGCGAAGACCAGCTCCAGCGCGCCCTGCGTGGTGGCGAACGCGTCGCCGAAGCTGGCCACGTCGACCCCGAGCAGCTTGAGCTTGGTGGACATGTCGGCCCCGGTGAAGGTGCCGGCGCCGTCGAGCAGCGCGTCGACCACGACCTCGGCCATCGAGTAGCCCGGTGCAACCAGGCCGTACATCCGTCCACCCGGCGCGGCGCACTCGCCGACCGCGTAGACGTGCGGGTCGCTGCTGCGGCACTGCTCGTCGACCAGGACGCCGCCCCGCTCGGCCACGGCGATGCCGGCGTCCCGGGCGAGCTGGTCGCGGGGTCGGATCCCGGCGGAGAACACCACCACCTGGGTCTCGAGCGTGGTGCCGTCGGCCAGCGTCAGGCCCTCGACCCCGCCGTCCCCGGTGATCGCTCCGGTCGCCGTCCCGGTGTGCACGGTGACGCCGAGCTTCTCGATGTGCCGGACCAGCGTCCGGCCGCCCGCCTCGTCGAGCTGGACCGGCATCAGCCGCGGGGCCATCTCGACCACGTGGGTCTCCAGCCCGAGCTGGACCAGCGCGTTGGCGGCCTCGAGGCCGAGCAGCCCGCCGCCGACCACCACGCCGGTGGTGGCCCGCGCCGAGGCGTCCCGGATCGCGTCGAGGTCCTCGATCGTGCGGTAGACGAAACACCCCGGGAGGTCCCGGCCGGGCACCGGCGGCACGAACGGGGCGGCCCCGGTGGCCAGGACCAGTGCGTCGTAGCCGACCCGCACCCCGTCGGAGAGGAGGACCGTCCGGCCCTCGGTGTCGACCGAGGTGATGCTGGTGCCGAGGCGCAGCCGCACCCGTGGGTCGTCGTACCGGCCGGCCGGGAGCAGGGAGAGCTCCTCGGCGCTGCCGGCGCCGAAGTACGAGGTCAGCGCGACCCGGTCGTAGGCAGGTCGCGGCTCCTCGCCGACCACCAGGATGTCGTGGGTCTCGGTGAGCCCGCGCTCGATCGCGGCCTGCACGAAGCGGTGTCCCACCATGCCGTGACCGGCGACCACGAGAGTCCTTCGCTGGTACATGGGCACTCCTTCCGTCTGCTGAGGAAACCTAGGCTCGCGATGTTGTCGCGGGAGTTACCTCATGTTTCGCGCAGGAAAACCCTGGCTCACGACCTCCCGGCGAGGCCCCCGCCCCGGCGCCCGGCGTCTCAGCGCGGCAGGAGCAGCGCCGAGTCGCCGAACTCGTGCCACAGGTAGCGCTCGGCGACCGCCTCGTCGTAGGCCCGCTGGGTCAGCGCGGCGCCCCCGACCGCCTCCACCAGCAACAGGTGCGAGGCGACCGGGTCGTGCCACCCGGTGACCAGGCCGTCGACCACCCGGGGCGGGTCGGCCGGGGTGACGACCCGCTGGGTCCACCCCGACGCCGGGACCAGCCGCCCGTCCTCGACCGCCGACTCCAGCGCCCGGGTCACGGTGGTACCCACGGCCACCACCCGTCCGCCCGCGGCGCGGGCCCCGGCGATCCGGGCCGCGGCCCGCTCCCCCACCTCGAACCACTCCGGGCCCGGGGCCTCCCCGGCCTCCTGCGAGGAGAGCCCGGTGTGCAGGGTGACCGCCTCCAGCAGCACTCCGCGGTCGGCCAGCCGGCGCACCAGGTCCGCGGTGAAGGGCCGCCCGGCCGAGGGCATCTCGGCGCTGCCGGGCCTGGTCGAGAAGACCGTCTGGTAGACCGACAGCGGGTATCGCCGGTCCAGGTAGCCGTAGGCGATCGGCCGCCCCCGCCGCTCCAGCAGAGCGGCCAGGTCCCCTGTCACCTGGGCCCGCCAGAGCCGGTTGCCGCGGCCGGTCGGCGACGAGGCCGTGCCGGTGGGCCAGGGGTCGATCAGCCGCAGCGTGACCTCGCCCGCCTGCACCGCGTCCCCCGGGGCGGCGTCCAGCACCGCACGCGCCGCGTCCGGGGCGCTGCGCAGCTCGACCACCCTGGTCCCGTCCTCCAGCCGGGCCGCCACGTGCGCGACGACGGGCCGACCGGCGAGCGTCGCGTCGACCTGGCCCGGCACGGTGGCCGAGTCGTTGACCACCAGCACGTCACCGGGCCGCAGGTGGTCGGGCAGGTCGCGGAACCGGGCGTGCGTGGTGCCGGCCGCCGTCGCCACCAGCAGCCGGCCGAGGTCCCGGGGCAGACCGCGCCACTCCGTGGGGCCGGGCGCGTGGTCGGAGGCGTCGAAGCGGGTGCTGGGCAGCACCTCCAGCCTGGTCACGAGAAGTCCTGCGCGCGGTAGCGGCCGCTGGCCGGTCGCCGGCCCAGCAGCGCCAGCAGGTGCGGGACCACCGCCTCCGGCAGCGGCCGGTCCGAGATGTCCTCGCCGGGGAAGGCGTCCTGGTGCATCGCCGTACGCATGTCTCCGGGGTCGACGGCGTACGCCGTGATCCCGGCCTCCGCGGCGCAGGTCAGCACCACGTGGTCCAGCGCCGCCTTGCTCGCGCCGTACAGCCCCCAGGTCGGGTAGTGCGCGACCGCGGCGTCCGAGCTGATCCCCACCAGCACCCCGTCGACGGCCTGCAGCAGGTCGAGCAGCCGGCCGGTCAGCACCAGCGGGCCGCCCACGTTGGTGCGCCAGACCTGCTGGAGGTCGTCCCCGGTGACCTCGGCGAGCGACCGCATCGGCAGCGGCCCCAGGGTGCTGGCGTTGTGCACCAGCAGGTCGAGGCGGCCGTGCTCGCGGACCCGGTCCACCAGGGCGTCCCGGTGCTCGGGGTCGGTGAGGTCGCCCACCAGGACGCTCACCTCCTGGGGCAGCGCCGCCTCCTTGAACCGCGCCTGGGTGCGGCCGTCGGTGACCACCCGCCATCCGGAGTCCGCCAGCTCCCGGACCAGGGCGAGGCCGAGTCCTGCCGATCCCCCGGTGACCACGGCCACCGGGGCTTGCTCTTGCGTCGATGTCGTCATGCAGTGGAGTATTGGAGTTCAAGTTAACTTGAGGTCAAGGGCTCTTCGGAGGCCCGTGAGGAGGCGTGGTGGACGCACGGGACCTGTTGCTGATCGGCGAGGTGGTCCGACGCAGCGGCTTCGCCGCCTCCGCCCTGCGGTTCTACGAGGACCAGGGACTGATCACCGCGACCCGCTCCCCCGGCGGGCAGCGCCGCTACGAGCGCAACGTGCTGCGCCGGCTCGCCTTCATCCGGGCCGCGTCCAACGTCGGGCTGACCTTGGAGGAGATCCGCGACGAGCTCTCGCGGCTGCCCAGCAACCGCAACCCGACCAAGGCCGACTGGCATCGGATCTCCCGGCACTGGCGCGGCCGGATCGACGAGCAGATCGCGGCGCTGGAGCGGCTGCGCGACGGGCTGGAGAGCTGCATCGGCTGCGGCTGCCTGAGCCTGCGGCGGTGTGCCTTCTCCAACCCGGGCGACCTCGCCGCCCAGTCCCCCGACAGCCCCGGCGCGGCGTACCTGCCGAGGGCGTTGCGCCGTGCGCCGCGCTCCGGTAGCAAGGTGCCATGACCCGACTCGTCACCTACTCGATGAGCACCTCGCTGGACGGGTACGTCGTCGGACCGGACGGCGGCTTCGACTGGTCCGTGCCCGACGAGAAGGTCTTCCGCCTGGCGATGGAGGAGGTGCGCGGCGTCGGCGTGCACCTGCTCGGCCGGCGGCTGCACGAGACGATGCTGTTCTGGGAGACCGCCGAGGAGGACCAGGAGCTCACCGAGCCGGAGCGCGAGTTCGCCGTCCTGTGGCGCGCGCTGCCCAAGGTCGTCCTCTCCCGCACGCTCACGCCTGCGCAGGTGCGCGGCAGCAACACCCGCCTGGCCGCGGGCACGCTGGCCGAGGAGGTGGTCCGGCTGCGCGATGAGCCGGGCCCGGGGGACCTCGCGATCGGCGGCGCCACGCTGGCCGCAGAGGCCGCCGCGCTGGACCTGATCGACGAGTACCGGATCCGGGTCTACCCGGTGCTGGTCGGCGGAGGCACTCCGTACTTCGCCCGGCACCCGCGCCAGGTCGACCTCGAGCTGCTGGAGAGCCGCGCCATCGGCTCCGTGCTCTCCCTGCGCTACCGCGTGCCTCGCTGACCTCGGCCGTGCCGGTCAGCCCACGGGCGCGGCCTCGGCCAGCAGCGTGCGCACCACCCCCTCGCACCCTCCGCACCCGGTGGTGGCCCGGGTCCGGGACCGTACCTGCGCCAGGTCCCCGCAGGCCCGGACCGCCCCGGCACTCACCCCGGCGCAGGCGCAGACCTCCACGTCGTCGGGCAGCGAGCCCGGCGCCGAGGGTGCCTGCGGCATCAGCAACGCCCCCGGCTCAGCGGGACCCAGTACCGTGCGCCGGTCGAAGAGCTGGGTGACGAGCCCGACGCTGGACAGGTCGCCCACCAGGGTCGCGGCCTCGATCACCCCGGCGTCGACCACGAGCTTGCGGTAGGTGCCCTGGACCGGGTTGGTCATCTCCACCACCTCGCCCCGGGCCCGCTCGGGGTCGCCGAGCACCGCCACCTCCAGGCCGGCGGCGCGCAGCCGGGCCACCGTGCGGTGCCCGTCGTACGCCGGCTCCGCGCCGCTCAGGTGCCCGGTCAGCACGCGGGCCAGCACTCCCGCCTGCTCCCAGGCCGGGGCGACGAAGCCGGTGGTGCGCCCCCGGTGCTCGGCGCAGTCCCCGATCGCGTGGATCCGCTCGTCGCTCACCGAGCGCAGCCGGCCGTCGACGACCACGCCGCGCCGCACCATCAGGCCGGCCCGCCGGGCCAGCGCCGTCGAGGGACGGCCGCCGGCGGTGAGCACGACCAGGTCGGCCGGCAGGTCCACGCCGTTGTCCAGACGGAGCCCGGCGTCGGTGAGCCGGACCGCGCGGACGCCGGTGTAGACCTCGGTCCCGAGCCGGGCCAGGTCGCGGCGCAGCACCGCGCCGGCCGCCTCCCCCAGCTGGCCGGAGAGCAGGTGGGAGGTGCCCTCCACCACCTCGGTGGCGACCCCGCGCACCGCGAGCGCCCGCGCCACCTGGAGGCCGAGCAGGCCGCCGCCGACGATCACCGCGCGGCCGGGCCGCCGGGCGCCCAGGGCGGCCAGCATCCGCCGGCAGTCGTCGAGGCTGCGGAAGGCGTGCACGGACTCGTGCAGCCGGCCGTCCACCCGGACCAGCCCGCGGATCGGCGGCAGGGTGGGGATCGCGCCGGTGGCCAGGACCAGCCGGTCCCAGGGGAGCCGGGCGCCGTCGACCAGCACGGCCTCCCCCGCCTCGCGGTCGAGCTCCGCGACCCGGACGCCCAGCCGCAGGTCGACCCCGTGCCGGACGAACCAGGCGGGGTCGCGCAGGGTGAGCGCGTCTGCGCGGTGGCTGCCCTCCAGGACCGCGGAGAGCAGGATCCGGTTGTACGGCGCGTGCTCCTCGTCGCCGACCACGGTGACCGAGCCGCGGTAGCCGCCGGCCACCAGCCCCTCGACCAGCCGGCTCGCGGCCATCCCGGCGCCGACCACCACCAGCCGCTCCCCCTGCCCGGGCCCGGCCGGAACCGAGGGCGCACCGGGGCCGCTCACGGCAGGCCCACCCGGGCCGCGCACGCCTTGAACTCCGGCATCCGGGAGGCGGGATCCAGCGCGTCGTTGGTCAGCCGGTTGGCGCCCGCCCAGTGGAACGGCACGAAGACGGTGTCGGGGCGGATCGTCCCGGTCACCCGCGCCGGCGCGACCATCGACCCGCGCCGGGTCTCCACCCGGACCTGCTCCCCGTCCGCGGTGCCGAGCCGCATCGCCAGCAGCGGGTGCATCTCCACGAAGGGGCCGGTGTCCGGCAGCTCGCGGATCCGCCTGGTCTGCGCCCCGGACTGGTACTGCGCCAGCACCCGGCCGGTGGTCAGGTGCACCGGGAAGTCGGCGTCGGGCACCTCGGCCGGGCCCCGGTGGTCGACCACGTGGAAGCGGGCCCGCCCGTCGGGGTGGGCGAAGGACCGGGTGAACATCCGCGGCGTCCCCGGGTGGTCGACCTCCGGACAGGGCCAGAAGACGCCCTGCTCCTCCCGGATCCGCTCCCAGGTGATCCCGGCATAGTCGGCCGGCCCGCCGGCGGAGGCGGCCCGCAGCTCGGTGAAGACCGCCTCGGGGTCGGTGGGCATCGCCACCGTGCTGCCGAGCCGCTGCGCCAGGCCGGCCAGCACCTCCAGGTCGGTGCGGACGCCCGCGGGCGGGGTGAGCGCCCGCTGGCGCAGGAGCACCCGGCCCTCGAGGTTGGTCATGGTGCCGGACTCCTCGGCCCACTGCGTGACCGGCAGCACCACGTCGGCGATCGCCGCGGTCTCGGAGAGCACCAGGTCGCAGACCACCAGCAGGTCCAGCGCCTCCAGCCGCTCGACCACCCGGGTGGCGTGCGGGGCCGAGAGCACGGGATTGGAGCCGTGCACCAGCAGCGCCCTCGGTCCGCCCTCGGTGCCGAGCGCCGTCAGCAGCTCGTACGCCGAGCGCCCCTTGCCCGGCAGCGACCCGGGCTCGACTCCCCAGACGCCGGCGACGTGCGCCCGGGCGGCGGGGTCCTCGATCGAGCGGTAGCCGGGCAGCTGGTCGGCCTTCTGCCCGTGCTCGCGGCCGCCCTGCCCGTTGCCCTGGCCGGTCAGGCAGCCGTAGCCGCCGTACGGCCTGCCGCACTGGCCCAGTGCCAGCGCGACGTTGATCCAGGCCAGCACCGTGTCGGAGCCGGTGCTGTGCTGCTCGGCACCGCGGGCGGTCAGCACCGTCACCGCGGCCCTCTCGCCGGTCGACCCCTGTCGGGACCCCAGCAGCGCCGCCAGCTCGCGCACCTGCCCGGCGGGGACACCGGTGACCCGCTCGACGCGCTCGGGCCACCAGGCGGAGACCGAGTCGCGGACCTCGGCGAAGCCGGTGGTGCGCGCGGCGACGTACTCCTCGTCGACGTGCCCGCCGGCGACCAGCAGGTGCAGCACCCCCAGCGCGAGCGCCAGGTCGGTGCCGGGCACCGGCTGGACGAAGACGTCGGCACGCTCGGCTGTCGCCGTGCGGCGCGGGTCGACCACCACCACCCGACCGCCCCGCTCCCGCAGCCGGTCCAGGTGCCGGGCCGCCGGAGGCATCGTCTCGGCCAGGTTGGAGCCGACCAGCACCAGCACGTCGGTCTGCTCCACGTCTGCCAGCGGGAACGGCAGCCCCCGGTCGATGCCGAAGGCACGGCTGCCGGCTGAGGCGGCCGACGACATGCACCACCGGCCGTTGTAGTCGATCTGGCTGGTGCGCAGCACCGTGCGGGCGAACTTGCCCAGCGCGTACGCCTTCTCGTTGGTCAGCCCGCCGCCGCCGAAGACGGCCACCGCGTCGGCGCCGCCCGCCCGCTGGGCCCGGGCCAGCCCGGCGGCGACCACGTCGAGCGCCTCGTCCCAGGAGACCGGGGTGAACTCGCCGGTCCCGCGGTCGCGGAGCAGCGGGGTGGTCAGCCGCTCCCGGGAGCCGACCAGCCCGGTGGCGCTCCACCCCTTGCGGCACAGGGCACCGGCGTTGACCGGGAACTCCGCCCACGCCTTGACCTCCGGCGTCCGGTGCCCGACCACCCGCATCCCGCACTGCAGCGAGCAGTAGGGGCAGTGCGTCCGGGTGCCCTCCGCCCGGGTCCCGCTCATCAGATCCGCGCGCCGGCCGTGCTGCCCGCGCGCGTGCCCCGGCGCAGGTAGACGACGTAGGTGACCACGGCGCAGACCACGTAGAAGCAGGTGAAGACCATGAAGGCGCCGCGGGTGGCCTGCATCGGGTCCGCCACCCAGGGGGCGGAGAAGGCCAGCGGGATCAGGAAGCCGCCCAGGGCGCCGACCGCGCCGATCACCCCGATCGCCGCCGAGGCCCGCTTGGTGGCGGCGTGCAGCGCGCCGGTGCGCTCGGGGGTGCCCGGCGCGGTCCCCCGCTCGGCCTCGAGCCGGAAGATCGCCGGGATCATCTTGTACGTCGAGCCGTTGCCGATGCCGGTGCAGGCGAAGATCGCCAGGAAGAAGCCGAGGAACCACCCGAACCAGGACTGGTTGTCCAGGGCGATCGCCGGGTCGGCGGTCGGGTTCGGGGTGAGCTGGGAGAGCGTCCAGAGCACGGCCAAGGTGAAGACCACCAGGCCGAGGAAGGCCCCGAGGGTGACCCGGGCGCCGCCCAGCCGGTCGGCCAGCCACCCGCCGAAGGGCCGGGTGACCGAGCCGATGCCGGCGCCGAGGAAGGCGTAGTAGGCGAAGAAGATCCCGGTGCCGAGCGGGGCAGGCTCGGGCACCCAGAAGTTGAGCTTGATCAGCAGCGGCATCGCCGCGGAGTAGCCGATGAAGGAGCCGAAGGTGCCGATGTAGAGGAACGACATGACCCAGGTCTGCCGGTTGCGGACGACGGTGAGCTGCTCGCGCGGGCTGGAGACCGCGGAGCTGAGGTTGTCCATCCACCTCCAGGCGGCGAACGCGGCGACCACGGCCAGGCCGGCGTACACGTAGGCGGCGACCTCCAGCCTGATGCCGGACTCGCTGGCCTTGACCAGTCCGAAGATGCCGGCGCCGCCGACCATCACCGGCAGCAGCAGCTGGATCAGCGAGACCCCCAGGTTGCCGCCAGCGGCGTTGAGCCCGAGCGCGGCGCCCTTCTTGGCCGAGGGGTAGAAGAAGTTGATGTTGGCCATCGAGGAGGCGAAGTTGCCGCCACCGAGGCCGGCGGTCGCGGCGATCAGGCAGAACACCCAGTACGGCGTCTCCGGCCGCTGCACGAAGAACGCGAAGAGCAGCGTCGGCACCAGCAGCAGCGCGGCGCTGGCGACCGTCCAGTTGCGTCCGCCGAACTTCGGCACCGCGAAGGTGTAGGGCAGCCGCAGCAGCGAGCCGACGAGGTTGGGCAGCGCCACCAGCAGGAAGAGCTGCTGGGCGGTGAAGTCGAAGCCCTGGGCCAGCAGGAACGCCGAGGAGACGCTCCAGATCAGCCAGACCGAGAAGCCCAGGTGCTCGGCGAAGATCGACCAGAGCAGGTTGCGGCGGGCGACCTGCTTGCCGCCGTTCTCCCAGAACTCCTCGTCCTCCGGCCGCCAGTCGTCGATCCAGCGTCCGGTCCGGCGCTCCGCGCCGGCCGGGAGACCGCCCGGGCCGGGGGCGGCGGGGGTCTGGGTGAGGGTGGCCATGGTGTCCTCCAGTGGGTCGGGGGCCGACCCGGACAGCGTGGAACGGGGATGTTTCGGCCAGACCCCGGTCTGTTTCACCCAGGTGTCAACTAGTCCTCACGCCCTCACGCCCACGCCGCTCCCTGCGCGTCATAGGGTGCCCGCGTGACTGCCTCCGCCTTCGTGGTCCTCGCTGCCGGCTCGGGTTCGCGGGTCGGGGCGGTGGTCGACGGCCGCCCCCGCAACAAGGTGCTGCTGCCCCTGGCCGGGCGGCCCGTGCTGGCGCACTCGGTGGGCGCGGCCCTCGCGGTGCCCGGCGTACGCCGCGTGGTCGTGGTGGCCCGTCCCGGGGAGGAGGAGGCGGTCGCCGAGGCGCTGCGCCCGCACCTGGACCTCCACGACGCCGACGACGGAGACACCGGCGAGGGGGCCGACGCCCCCGAGGTGCTGCTGGTCACCGGTGGGGACACCCGGCACGCCTCCGAGCAGGCCGCGCTGCAGGTGCTCGCCCCGTGGGTGGAGTCCGGGGAGATCGAGGTCGTCGCCGTCCACGACGGGGCGCGCCCGCTCGCCGGCTCCGAGCTGATGGCCGGCCTGGTCACCGCCGCCGCCGAGCACGGCGGAGCGGTCCCCGTGGTGGAGGCGGGTCCACTGCTGCGTGCCGACGGCTCCCCCGGCCCCAGCGGGCTGGTGGCGGTGCAGACCCCGCAGGCATTCCGCGCCCGCCCCCTGCTGAGCGCCTACCGGGCCGCGGCCCGCGACGGTTTCGAGGGCACCGACACCGCCGCCACCCTGGAGCGGTACGGCGACCCGGACGACGGGGGCCGGCCTGTGCGGATCACCGCCGTCGCGTCGAGCTCCCGCAACCTCAAGGTCACCTTCCCCGAGGACGTGGCGCTGGCCGAGCTGCTCCTCGACCTTCCGACGCCGACCGACTGAGCCCTCGCCCGACCCCGCCGTCCGGCCGTCAGGTCAGGCGGTCCCTGATCCGGTCAGGCAGTTCCTGGTCAGGGGAAGACGGAGCGCGGGGCCGCGGTCAGCTGCTCGAGCAGCCGTACGTCGTCCGCGTCGTGCACGCGGCGTCCCTGCGCCGGCGCCTCGACCAGCTCCAGCCACCGGCTCCGGTCGGCACCGAGCACCAGGACCAGGCTCTCGAGCAGCGTCGGGAAGTCGGTGGCCGGCAGGTCCGGCAGGTGGGCGAGCAGGTCGGCGGGCAGCACCACCGGGGAGCTCACGGCGCGCAGGTCCTCGCGGTCGACCGTGCCGCCCAGCACCCCGTCCGCGGTCTGCTTGACCGTGTCGGTGACCGGACGGACGCCCACCACCACGTGCCCGGTCTCCAGGCAGCGCTCGACGCAGTCGGCGAGGAACTGGGCCGGGGTCATCGGGCACAGCGCGTCGTGCAGGACCAGGGGCGCCCCCGCCTCCTGCACGTCGCTCCACGGGGTGTCGTGGTCGAGCAGCTCGATCCCGGCCTCCCCGACGGCCCAGGCGGCGCAGACCACCAGCGCCTCCCCGTGCAGCAGCACGTAGGGGAGGCGGCCGCGGTCCTCGTCGAGCACGCGACCGCGCGGACGCGGGTTCTCGTCGTCGTCGAGGTGGTACGGATCCCTGAGCATGGCACTCACACCCTAGGGCCTGACCCGGTCCGGAGCACCAGGGCCGGCCCACCGTCCGGGAATGCCGAAGGCCCCGACGACCGCAGTCGTCGGGGCCTTCGTCAGCTCTGGGCGGTGTCGCCTCAGGAGGCGAGCACCTCGTCGAGGATGGCCTCGGCCTTGTCCTCGTTGGTGTGCTCGGCCAGGGCGAGCTCGGAGACCAGGATCTGCCGGGCCTTGGCCAGCATCCGCTTCTCGCCCGCGGACAGGCCGCGGTCGCGCTCGCGGCGCCACAGGTCGCGGACGACCTCGGCCACCTTCATCACGTCTCCGGAGTGCAGCTTCTCCAGGTTGGCCTTGTAGCGGCGGGACCAGTTGGTCGGCTCCTCCACGTGCGCGGCGCGCAGCACGTCGAAGACCCGGTCGAGACCGGCCTTGTCGACCACGTCGCGCACGCCGACCAGGTCGAGGTTGCACGCGGGCACACGGACCACGAGGTCCTGCTGGGCGACGATGCGGAGAACGAGGTACTCCCGATCCTCCCCCTTGATCTTGCGCATCTCGATGTCCTCGATGATGGCAGCCCCGTGATTCGGGTAGACAACCGTTTCGCCGACGGTGAAAGTCATATGGTGAGTTCCCCTTTCAAGGGCTCCAGTCTAGCACGCCCGCTAGACACCTGTGAGAGACGTTTTCGCAGGTCAGAGCCCTGATCGGGGCTTGACAGATGCGCGATCCCTGTGGTGGACCCCGGTTTCGGGCGGCCCGGCGGGCGGCTCGCGGCGCGGCGGCGCTACGCTCTGCTCATGCACACGCCTCACCGTCGTACGACCGCGCTCGCGTCCCTCGCGCTCGTCCTCGCCCCCGTGCTGAGCTCCTGCGGCTTCGACTACGCCACGGACCGTGAATACACGCCGGCCGTCGGCGCGAACAACCGCGACGGCATGGTCGACGTCCTGGGCTCGGCCGTGGTCACGGCGGAGACCGGCGAGTCCGTCTTCATCGCCGGCCTGGCCAACAACTCCACCGACCAGGACGTGAGCCTGGAGGGCGTGAGCAGCCCCGACGGCCTGACCTTCTCCGGCATCGAGGGCATCGACCTCGCCCCCCTGGGCTTCATCAACCTGGCGGAGTCCGAGAGCCCCGTGATCGTCGAGGGCGACATCGAGGCCGGCCGGTACGTCGAGGTGGCCGTCGACTTCTCCACCGGTGAGACCGTCGACCTGAAGGTGCCGGTCGTGGAGAACTGCGGCGAGTTCGCCTCGGTCTCCGGCGTGCCCACCGGTCCGGACGTGTGCGAGGTCAACACCGGCGAGGACCACTGAGCCGCTGAGGGCTCTCCCCCTCGGTCCCCGCACCACCTGGTTCAGCACCACCCGGTTCAGCAGCACCCGCGTCACCAGCACTCTCCAGCAGACACCCCAGTAGTCCTGTCCGAGCTCACCACCCGAGGGAACGACGATGACCTACACCCTGGTCCTGCTCCGCCACGGCGAGAGCGAGTGGAACGCCAAGAACCTCTTCACCGGGTGGGTCGACGTGGCCCTGACCGACAAGGGGCGGGCGGAGGCCGTCCGCGGCGGCGAGCTGCTGAAGGCCGAGGGCGTGCTGCCCGACGTCGTGCACACCTCGCTGCAGCGGCGGGCGATCAACACCGCCGCCCTGGCCCTGGACGCCGCGGACCGGCACTGGATCCCGGTCAAGCGCTCCTGGCGGCTCAACGAGCGTCACTACGGGGCGCTCCAGGGCAAGGACAAGAAGCAGACGCTGGAGGAGTACGGCGAGGAGCAGTTCATGCTCTGGCGCCGCAGCTTCGACACCCCTCCCCCGCCGATCGCCGACGACGACGAGTTCTCCCAGGTGGGCGACCCCCGGTACGCCGACCTCGGCGAGGAGATGCCGCGCACCGAGTGCCTCAAGGACGTCATCGCCCGGTTCCTCCCCTACTGGGAGGCGGAGATCGTCCCGGACCTCAAGGCCGGCAAGACCGTCCTGGTGGCCGCACACGGCAACAGCCTGCGGGCGCTGGTCAAGCACCTGGACCAGATCAGCGACGCCGACATCGCCGGCCTCAACATCCCCACGGGGATGCCGCTGGTCTTCGAGCTCGACGAGGACCTCGCCCCGATCACCGCCGGCGGTCGGTACCTCGACCCCGAGGCGGCCGCCGCGGCCGCTGCCGCGGTCGCCAACCAGGGGCGCTGAGCCGACCGCGGACGCCGCGCCGACCGAGGAGGCCGGCGCGGGCCCGGCCCGTCCCGGCTCAGTCGGCCAGGACGGTCCGCCCGGTCACCACGAAGATCACCCGCTTGGCCACCGAGACCGCGTGGTCGGCGATCCGCTCGTAGTAGCGGCCGAGCAGCGCGATGTCGATGGCCGCCTCCACGCCGTGCTCCCAGTCGTCGGCGAGCAGCGTCACGAAGCTCGAGCGTCGCAGCAGGTCCATCTCCTCGTCGTCGCGGGCCAGCGACCTGGCCGCCTCGACGTCGCGCTCGGCGATGATCTGGATGACCTGGGTGACCATGTCCTCGGCGACCTCGGCCATCCGGGTCAGGGTCGGGCGCATCGCCTCGGGCACCGCGACGTGCGGGGCACGGAGCCGCGCCACCTTCGCCACGTGCACCGACAGGTCGCCCATCCGCTCCAGCTCGGTGACCATCCGCAGCGCCGCGACGACCAGACGGAGGTCGCCGGCGACCGGCGCCTGGAGGCTCAGCAGCGCGAACGCCTTCTCCTCCACCCGCTCGCGGGCCCGGTCGATCTCGGCGTCGGCGGAGATCACCTGCTCGGCCAGGGCCGGGTCGCCCTCCAGCAACGCAGCGGTGCTGCGCTGGAGGGCTGTTCGGACGAGCCTGCAGATGTCGACCAGGTCGTCGAAGACCGAGTCCAGCTGTTCATGGAAGACCTCACGCATGGCCCCACCGTAGGCCGCACAGGTGTCCGGTGGGCGACCTGAGTTGAACGCGGGGTGAACACTCGGCGCCCGGCTCGACGTCGGGCCGGTCGCCGTCGCCCCTGGCCTACGATCAAGGGGTGGACCCGACGACCCAGGCCGCCCTGGCCTCCCTGATCGGTGTCGTCGTCGGGGCCGTGGGCGTCCTCGCGTGGCACATCAGCGACCGTGAGCAGCGCCGGGAGTCGCCGACCGAGGAGCCCGTGCTGCCGCCCGGGGTCGACACCGTGCTGTCGGTGCTGCGCAGCAGCGCCGTGGTGCTCGACGAGGACGACACCGTGCTCAAGGCCTCCGCGCCGGCGTACGCCTTCGGGCTGGTCCGCGGCAACGAGCTGCTGATCGAGGACCTGCGCGACCTGGTGAGCAAGGTGCGCCGCGACGGGGAGATCCGGGAGACCGAGCTGACCCTGACCCGCGACCAGGCGGCCCCGCGCACCATCAGCGCCCGGGTGGCGCCGCTGGGTCCCCGCCTGGTCCTGGTCCTGGCCGAGGACCGCACCCGCGAGCGCCGGGTGGAGGCCGTACGCCGCGACTTCGCGGCCAACGTCAGCCACGAGCTCAAGACCCCGGTCGGGGCGATCCGGCTGCTGGCCGAGGCGGTCTCCGAGGCCGCCACCGACCCCGAGGCCGTGCAGCGGTTCGCCGGGCGGATGCTGGTGGAGAGCGACCGGCTCTCCCAGCTGGTCCACCAGGTCATCGAGCTCTCCCGCCTCCAGTCCCAGGACCCGGGCGACGAGCAGGCCACGGTCGCGGTGGAGGAGGTGCTCGCCCAGGCGGTGGACACCTCCGCCACCGACGCCGCGGCCAAGCGGATCGAGCTCGAGGTCGACACCGAGCCCGGCCTCTGCGTCCGCGGCGACGGTGGCCAGGTGGCGGCCGCGGTCTCCAACCTGGTCTCCAACGCCGTGACCTACTCCGACGAGGGCACCTCGGTGCTGGTCACCGCGAAGGGCACCGAGCGCACCGTGGAGATCTCCGTGGTCGACCGTGGCATCGGCATCCCGCCCGAGGAGCTCGACCGGATCTTCGAGCGGTTCTACCGCGTCGACCCGGCACGCCACCGGTCCACCGGCGGCACCGGGCTCGGGCTCTCCATCGTCAAGCACGTGGCCGCCACCCACGGCGGCGACGTCTCCGTGTGGTCCGTGGAGGGCGAGGGTTCGACGTTCACCCTCTCCCTGCCCCGCAAGCACCCCCGACCCGCGGGCGACCGCGGACTGCCAGAGGAAGGAAGCCGATGACACGCGTGCTGGTCGTCGAGGACGAGGAGAGCTACAGCGACGCCCTCGCCTACATGCTCCGCAAGGAGGGGTTCGAGGTCTCGCTGGCCGCGGACGGCGCCACCGCGCTGCAGGAGTTCGCCCGCCAGGGCCCCGACATCGTGCTGCTGGACCTGATGCTCCCCGGCGTGCCCGGCACCGAGGTGTGCCGCCAGATCCGGGCCACCTCGCGCGTGCCCGTCATCATGGTCTCCGCCAAGGACGACGAGGTGGACAAGGTGGTCGGGCTCGAGCTGGGCGCCGATGACTACGTCACCAAGCCCTACTCCCCGCGCGAGCTGGTCGCCCGGATCCGCGCCGTCCTGCGCCGCGGGGGCGAGCCCGAGCTCACCCCGGACACGCTGGAGGCCGGGCCGGTGCGGATGGACGTGGAGCGGCACGTCGTCACCGTCGACGGCGCCGAGCAGCGGCTGCCGCTCAAGGAGTTCGAGCTGCTGGAGATGTTCCTGCGCAACCCCGGTCGCGTGCTCACCCGCGGCCAGCTGATCGACCGCGTGTGGGGCGCCGACTACGTCGGGGACACCAAGACCCTCGACGTGCACGTCAAGCGGCTGCGCTCCAAGCTGGAGCCCGATCCGTCCACGCCCCGCTACCTGATCACCGTCCGCGGCCTGGGATACAAGCTGGACCTCTGACCGGCGCCTGCTGAGCGGCGCCGCAGGCCCGGACGCGGGGTCCGAAACCCGCGCGACGACTGTCGGCGCCTGCGCCTAGGGTCGGTCTGTGACGACGACGAGAAGCGGGGCGCCGGCCGCGACCGCCGGGCACTCCCCCGCCCCGTGGCTCCCCCTGCTGGCGGTGGGCTTCACCCTGGTCACCTGGGCCTCGGCCTTCGTGGCCATCCGGCACCTCGGTGAGACGGTGCCCCCGGGCTCCCTGAGCCTGGGCCGGCTGGCCGTCGCCGTCCTCGCGCTGGGCGTGATGGTGCGCCTCCAGGCCGGCCGGGAGGTGCGCCTGGGCCGGGCCGACCGGATCCGCTGGCGGATGCCGCGGCGGGCGGACTGGCCCCTGGTCGTGCTCGGCGGGCTGAGCTGGATCGCGGTCTACAACGTGGCCCTCAACGAGGCCGAGCGGCGCATCGACGCCGGCACCGCCGCGCTGCTGGTCCAGCTCGGCCCGATCCTGGTGGCGCTGCTGGCCACGGTCTTCCTCGGCGACCGGCTCACCGTCTGGCTGGTCGCGGGCCTGGCGATCGGGTTCGGCGGCGTCGTGCTGATCGCACGCGCGTCCTCCCAGGAGTCGGGCAGCGACGTGCTGGGCGTCTTCCTCGGGGTGGTGGCCGCGGTCGGCTTCGCCATCGGCGTGCTCACCCAGAAGCGGTTGCTGGGCAGTGGGATGACCGCGCTGGACATGACCTTCTGGTACTACGCGGTCGGCCTGGTCGGCTGCCTGCCCTGGACCGTCGAGCTGGTCGGGGTGCTCGGGCGGGCCAGCGCGGCCGACCTGTGGTGGATCGTCTACCTGGGCGTCTTCCCCAGCGCGATCGCGTTCACCACCTGGGCCTACGCGCTCTCGCACGCCGAGGCCGGCCGGTTCGCGATGGCGACCTTCCTGGTCCCCTTCATCACCGCGCTGCTGGCCTGGCTGCTGCTCGCCGAGGTGCCCCCGGCGCTCGCCTTCGTGGGCGGCGCGCTCTGCCTGGCCGGGGTGCTGGTCAGCCGGGTGACCCGTCCGGTGCGGCCTCCAGCCAGCCCCTGAACGCCTCCAGGTTGGCCGTCGACTCGCCCCGGGAGGTGCGCCACTCCCACTCCTTGCGGATCGAGCTGGCGAAGCCGAGCTCGAGGATCGTGTTGAACGACTCGTCGGCATAGCTCAGCACCGACCCCAGGAGCCGGTCCAGCTCGTCGGAGTCCAGGCCGGCCAGCGGGAGGCGGGCGTCGAGGTAGATGTCGCCGGCGGCGTCGACGGCGAAGGCGACGGCGTACATCCGCAGGTTGCGCTCGAGCAGCCAGCGGTAGACCCGCTCGTGGTTCTCGTCGGGGTTGCGGCAGACGAACGCGTGCACGGCCAGCGCGTGCGGACCCACGTCGAGCCGGACCGGGGTCTGCAGCTTCTTGGTCCCCGGCAGGTTGAAGGAGAAGACCCCGGGCGCGATCTCGTCGTGGTCCAGCTCGTTCTCGGTGAGGTGGTCGCGCACCAGCGCCACCACCCGCTCGTCCAGGGTCACGCCCATCGTCTCGTCCGTGCTCACGCCGGCACCTCCGTCCGCATCAGGGACGCCGCGCGCCCGTAGGTCTCGAGCGTCTCGCTGGCCGTCCGCTCCCAGGCGAAGTGTGCCGCCTGGGCCAAGGCACCGCGCCCGAGCCGCTCGCGCAGCCCCGGCTCCTCGAGCACCCGGCGCAGCGCGTGCGCCCAGTCCCGGGGGTCGTGCCCCTGCACCAGCAGGCCGCTGGACTCATCGGCGACCACGGTGGTCAGCCCGCCCACGGCGGCCGCCACGACCGGGGTCCCGGCGGCCTGCGCCTCCACCGCGACCAGCCCGAACGACTCGTTGTGCGAGGGGACGGCGACCAGGGTGGCCGCGGCGTACCAGCACGCCAGCGTGCTCCGGTCGACCGGCGGAACGAACCGGACCACGTCACGCAGCCCGAGCTCCTCGGCCAGCAGCGCCAACGACTCGGGGTGCTCCAGGCCGGAGCCCGACGGGCCGCCGACCACCGGCACCACCAGCCGGGAGCGCAGCCCGGGGTCGAGCTCGAGCAGCACGGCGACGGCGCGCAGCAGCACGTCGGGGGCCTTGAGCGGCTGGATCCGGCCGGCGAAGAGCAGCACGTGCGCGTCCAGCGGCAGGCCCAGCTGCCGACGGGCCCCGGCGACGTCCTGCGGGCGGAAGACCCCCAGGTCCACCCCGGGGTGGACCACCTCGACCCGGGCGGGGTCGGCGTCGTAGAGGTCGACGAGCTGGCCGGCCTCCTGGGCGGTGTTGGCCACCAGCACGTCGGCAGCGGCCACCACCTGCTGCTCGCCGATCAGCCGGGCGGTCGGCTCGGGCGCGTCCCCGGTGGCGAGCGCGGCGTTCTTGACCTTCGCCATGGTGTGCATCGAGTGCACCAGCGGGACCTGCCAGCGGTCCCGGGCCAGCATGCCCACCTGGCCCGACAGCCAGTAGTGGGAGTGCACGACGTCGTAGTGGCCGACGGGTTGGCACGCCTCGGCCCGCAGGACCTCACGGGCGAACGCGCACAGCTGGGCGGGCAGGTCGGCCTTCGCCAGGCCCTCGTACGGTCCGGCCGCCACGTGCCGCACCAGGACGCCGGGAGCGGCCTCCACGGTGGCCGGCAGGCTGGAGGACGTCGCCCGGGTGAAGATGTCGACCTCGACGCCCTGCTGGCCGAGCCGGCGCGCGAGCTCGAGGACGTAGACGTTCATCCCGCCCGCATCGCCGGTCCCCGGCTGGTCGAGGGGTGAGGTGTGCAGGCTGATCATCGCCACCCGGTCCACGCGCGACCCTTTCGTCGTCGTCACTGCCGCAGGTGACAACACCGCGTCGGGGTCGCTTGATTCCCCGCCCGCGCGCGGCCGGGGAATCACGGAGGCGCCGTTCAGACGTGCGCCTCCACCGGGTCCTGGACCCGGGGCTTGCCCTTGACGATGAGGCCGATCCCGACGAGCACCCAGACGATGCCCAGGACGCCGTGGAAGAGCAGGCCGTCCCCGACGACCTCGGCCCGGACCATCTCGTAGATGGCCCAGAAGAGCGCCGGCGCGGCGAAGCCCACCACGATGTCGAGCCACAGCGCCTGGCCCTTGACCAGGGTCAGGCCGACGCAGACGAGCCCGAGCAGCACGAGCGCGAGGCCCGCGTAGCGCAAGACGTCCGCAGGGCCGTCCGCCGGTGCCATCAGCCATCGCGCGATCCACACGATGCCGCCGAGGACACCCAAACCGCCACCAAGTTGACGTACGGTCATTGAATTTTCGCTTCCTGTGAGGTGACGCAGGGAGAAAGTGCAGAGGTTAGCCGTGCCACGGCACCCGCGACACGGCTGAGTTGTGTGTCACATTTTACGCACGTTCTGGCGTCGCGTGGTGAAACCGCTGAACCCAGCGTCCGTGCCGACGGGTCCACCACGAGCTGCGCAGGGCCACCTGGTCGCTGCCGACGCTGCGCCAGACGAGCAGCACCTGGTCGGGCTCGACCTGTTCGACCGTCACCACGTCGAGCGTGGTCTCAGGGATCGGACCGATCTCGGCCAGCAGCTCCTCGCGCGACCACAGACGACCCGACGCGCCGATCTCCTGCCACTGCGGGTGCAGCAGCGCGGCCACCGCGGCGGGGTCGCTGCGTACCCGGTCGGTGAGCAGCGAGCGCTCGAGGTCGATGACCTCCTCCTCCGGGGTCGGCACGTGGTCCGGCTGCGCGGTGAGCCCGGAGAAGAGGTCCGGCTCCTCCTCGACCTGCCCGGGCGCGGCGCTCGGGTGCGTCGTGGTGGCGCCGGCGTACCCGGGACCCGGGTCCGGCGCCGCGCCGCCCTGCCAGGCCAGGGCCGCCCCGTTGGCCAGCCGGTCGGCCTGCTCGTTGAGCACGTGCCCGGCGTGCCCCTTGACCCATTCGAAGGTGACCGCGCGACCCGCCATGGCCTCGTCGATCGCCTTCATCAGCTCGACGTTGAGGACCGGCTTGCCGTCCTTCTTCTTCCAGCCCTTCCGCTTCCACCCGGCCATCCACTTGGTGATCGAGTTGATGACGTAGGTGCTGTCGCAGATGACGTGCAGCTCCTCGTCGAGGTGCGCGGTCTGCTGGAGCAGGTCGAGCACGCCCATCAGCTCGCCCATGTTGTTGGTGCCCCGGGGCCAGCCGCCGCACGCCCAGTGCTGGTCGTCGACGTACCAGGCCCACCCCGCCGGTCCGGGGTTCCCGAGGGCGGATCCGTCTGCTGCCGCAATGATCGTCACGAACCGCGATCCTGCCATCATGGTCCGATGAGCTCAGCCGCGCCCTTTCCCCGTACCGCCGTGGTCACCGGTGCCAGCAGCGGCATCGGCGCCGCCACCGCCCGCGCCCTGGCCGACGCCGGGTTCTCCGTCGTCTGCGCAGCCCGCCGGGTCGAGCGCCTGGAGGCGCTGGCCGCGGAGATCGGCGGCACGGCCGTCGCCTGCGACGTGACCGACCCCGAGTCGGTCGCCGGCCTGGCCGCGGCCGTCGCGTCCTTGTCCCCCGGCTCGACGGCGGCGGGCCGCCTCGACGTCCTGGTGAACAACGCCGGCGGAGCGATCGGGCTCGATCCGGTCGAGTCCGCCGACCCGGGCGACTGGACCCGGATGTACGAGGTGAACGTGCTCGGGGTGCTGCGGGTCACCCAGGCCCTGCTGCCGGCCCTGCGGGCCAGCGGTGACGGCGTGGTGGTCAACGTCGGCTCCACCGCCGGCCGGGTCGCCTACGAGGGCGGCGCCGGCTACACCGCGGCGAAGCACGGGCTGCGGGTGATGACCGAGACGCTGCGCCTCGAGCTGGTCGGCGAGCCGATCCGGATCAGCGAGGTCGCCCCCGGGATGGTGGCCACCGAGGAGTTCTCGCTCAACCGCTTCGGCGGGGACGCCGACCGCGCCTCGAGCGTCTACGACGGTGTCCCCGACCCGCTGGTCGCCGAGGACGTGGCGGACGCGATCGCCTGGGTGGCGACGCGCCCGGCGCACGTCAACATCGACGAGCTGGTGATCAAGCCTCGCGCCCAGGCCGCCCAGCACAAGGTGCACCGGGTCTGAGCAGGGCCCCGGCGCACCCGGTCCGCCGACCGGGTGCACCGAGGTGAGCAGGGCTCAGGGCATGACCGGGACGTCCAGCCGGCCCGAGGTGCCACGGGCGGCTGAGGCGGGCCGCGAGCAGCCCTGGCCGGCGCCCACCGTGAAGAGCCCGGTCAGGTCCCCGGTCCCGTAGCGCGGAGGCGTCGACGAGGTGAGCGTGGGATACATGACCTGGTCCGCCGGCTTGCCGGCCGGGGAGTGGCCCATGCCCAGCGCGTGGCCCACCTCGTGGGCCAGCGTCGCGGAGAGCTTCGCGGGGGTCCACTGGAATCCCTGGGCCGAGCGGTCCTGCAGGACGTCGATGAAGACCTGCGTGTAGTCGATGCGGGCGTGCGAGCCCAGCGCGTCCGTCGCCCAGACGGCCGTGCCGCCGCCGCCCCAGCCGATCGCCGTCGACATGTCCTGGGTGGTGTGCTGGGGGCCGCCGAAGGTGATCAGCAGGTCGGTGGTCGCCAGGTCGATCCCGGGCAGCCCGGGGACCGGCCAGGAGTAGGACGTGGTGTCGCCCGCGTCCACGAAGGTCAGGCCGGTGGCCAGCCGGGCCTCGCGCAGCACCCGCTGGACGATCTCCCGCGTTCCCGCCGGGGCGTGGGTGTAGTTCACCCGGTAGCGGACCGGCTCGCACGAGTCGTACCGCCACCGCTGCGTCGTCTGGGTGCCGCTGTAGGTCCAGTTGGTCGGGTCGGACCCGGAGGGGGCGTAGTCGAGGGCGACGCTGGTGCCGACCGGCTCGGAGACCGCTCCCAGCGCCTGTGGGGTCTCCTCCACCAGCACCCGGGTGGGGGCGTTGCGGACCCAGTCGTTGGGCAGCGTCGCGGAGAAGCTGCCGTCCGCCGCGCTCTCGGTGCGGGCCAGGGTGACCCAGTCCGCGCCGAGCAGGCTCTGCACCTGCACCCCGCGCCCGGCGGGCGCCCCGGTCACTTGGCCGGACGCCACCGTCGGCGCGGCGAAGGCCGTCACGGCAGGCGCGGTCCAGGCCGGGGCGACCCCGGTGGGGGTGCGCGGCGGGGTCGGCGGGACCGGCGGCGTCGCGGCCACCACCCGGACCCGGAACTGCTGCCGGGCGGGACGGACGCCGCGGCTGCGCGGCACGGTGACGACGTAGGTCCGGGTCCGGACCCGGGAGCCGGCCTTCAGCTTGAAGGAGAAGCGGCCCTTCTTGTTCGTCCTGGTCCGCGTGGCCTTGCGGAGCTTCTTGCCCTTCTTCTCCCAGACCGTGACGACCCGCTTCTTGCCGCGGAAGGTCTTGACCTTGCCCGGGATCCGGAACGTGCTGCCGGCCGCCACCTCGTACGTCTTGACCCCACGCGCCGCCGGGGTCGAGCGGTCGGCCAGCAGCCCCAGGTCGATCCGCTCGTGGGCTCCCGCGGGCTCGACCAGGTCGAAGGTGACACCCGTGGGCGCGGCGGCCTGCACGGCGGGCCCGCCGGGCAGGAGCGCCAGCGCCAGGGCTGCGGTCAGGGCGGCCGTGGCGGCCAGGGTCGAGCGGCGAGCGGTCATGAGCGGTTCCCCCGTGCTGGTGCGGTCGGACCCGGGCGGGCCCGGGGCATACCTTCCCCGATCGAGGGGAGTCACACCTGGGAAACGCCGGAGTGCGAGATGCCGGGGCAGCGCCCGACCGAGGCGGGGGCGCTCAGTCGGCCAGGGCCAGGTCCAGCGCCGCCTGCACGTGCAGCGTGGTGCACCCCAGCACGGGGATCTCCACGTCGGCCTGGCGGACCAGCAGCTCGAGCTCGGTGCAGCCCAGGATCACGCCGCCGGCGCCGGCGTCCCACAGCTCCTCGACGATCTGCACGACCTCGCGCCGCGAGTCGTCGACGACCTTGCCGTGCACCAGCTCGCTGTAGATGATCCGGTTGAGGGTCTCGAAGTGCCGCTCCTCGGGCAGCACGACCTTGAGCCCGTGGCTGGCGATCCGGTCGGTGAAGAAGGTCCGCGACATCGCGAAGCTGGTGCCGATCAGGCCCACGGTGTCCAGCCGCTGCTCGGTGCTGGCCTCGGCGACCACGTCGGCCAGGTGGACCAGCGGGATGTCGATCGCCGCCTCGACCTGGTCGGCCACCCGGTGGAACGCGGTGGTGCAGAGCAGCAGGAAGTCGGCGCCGGCGCGCTCGACGCCGCGACCGGCCTCGGCGAGGATCTCCGCGACCTCGTCCCAGCGCTCGGCCTGCTGCAGCGCCGTCACCTCCGCGAAGTCGACCGAGGCCAGGACGCTCTTGGCCGAGGTCAGGCCTCCCAGCCGCTCCTCGACCCCTTCGTTGAGGAGCCGGTAGTACACCGCGCTGGATTCCCAGCTCATGCCGCCGACGAGTCCGATGGTCTTCACCCGGCTCAGTCTGCCAGCCACCGCACCAGGCACGCACCTCCACCGCCCAGGGGCGACCACCGACGCACCGCCGACGGAGCGCTCAGATGGCCGGCACGCCTCTCATCGCGGCGCCCGCCTCGGCCAGCACCGCGGCCAGCTCCCCCGGACGGCTGACCATCGGCCAGTGGCCGGAGTCGAGGTCGACCAGGCTCAGGGCGCCGGCCTGCTCCAGCTCGGGCACGTCGCCGGACCCGATCCACTCCCGTGCCTCCTCGGGGCTGAACTCGGGGCAGAGCAGCGCCACCGGCAGGTCACGGCGGCGCGGGTCGCCGTACCGGACCACCCCGGAGGTGACCGTCTGCGGCACCGCGACCGTGCGGGCGGCCAGGTCGCGGCGCGCGGCCTCATCGAGGTCCGCGATGTCGGGGCCCTCGAAGGGCTCCCAGCCCGGGAACGGCAGCCACCCGTCGACTGGCTCGAAGTAGTCGAAGTAGGCACTCCCCTCGGTGGCCGGCACCCCGCCGATCAGCACCACCCCGGCGACCCGGTCGAGCCGGGCGTCGGCGGCCGTCCAGGCCAACGTCGAGGCGGCGGAGTGCCCCACCACCACGACCTGGTCAGCGTCGGACGCGTCGAGGGCCGCCACCACGGCCGCGACCTGGTCCTCGTAGGTGGCGCGGGCGTCGCCGTCCCCCTGGCCCGGCAGCGTCACCGGCACTCCCCGAACTCCGCGCTCGGCGAGTCCCGGGAGCACGTCCTCCCACACCGTGCCGTCCAGCCACATCCCGGCGATCAGCAGCATGTCCATGGTCGAGCTCCTCTGCGTCGGTCTTCCTGTTCCTCGACCCTAGGGACGAATCCGGACGTTCTGCTGCCGGATTCCGTCGTACTGTCAGCAGATGGCCGAGACCAGCCCCACCGCACGCGCCCTGCGCGCCCTGGAGGTGCTGCAGTCCAGACCGGGCACCACCGCCGAGGAGCTGGCCCTCCGGCTGGGGGTGACCGAGCGCGCCGCGCGGCGCTACGTCGCGATCCTGCGCGAGGCCGGCGTCCCGGTCACCGCCACCCGGGGTCGACACGGCGGCTACCGGCTGGGACGCGGCACCCGGCTGCCGCCGGTGAGCTTCAGCCAGGCCGAGGCCCTGGGCCTGGTGATGGCGGTCCTGGACAGCCAACCCGCCGCGGCCGACCCGGGCGACCGCGACGACCTGGTCGGCACCGCCCTGGCCAAGGTGATCCGGGCGCTGCCGGAGAGCGTGGGACGCGAGGCGGCGGCGCTGCGCGAGCACGCCGCGGCGACCCCGGACCGGCGTACCAGCCGGCCCGACCCGGGCCTCACCAGCGACCTGGTCACGGCGGTCGCCGCCTCCCGCCGGGTGCTGCTCGACTACCGCAGCGACGCGGGCTCGCGGTGGGAGTCGCTGGTCGACCCGTGGGCGGTGGTGGTCCGGTTCGGGCGGTGGTACCTGCTGTGCCACTCCCACCGGGCCGACGCCGTCCGCGCCTACCGGGTCGACCGGATCAAGGCTGTCACCGCCACCGAGGAGCGCTTCACCCCGCCCGCGGACCTGGACCCCGTGGCCGCGCTGGCCACCCACCTCGCCTCGGGGTGGGCGCTGGCGACCCGGGTGGTCTTCGCCGCGTCCGCCGAGGAGGTCGCCCCGTGGGCCGGGCCGCACATGGGGGTGCTGGAGCCGCACCCCGAGGGCTGCGTGCTGGTCGGCAGCACCCAGAACCCCCGGATGTACGCCGCGGAGTGGCTGGCCCGGATCCCGTACCGCTGCCGGATCGAGGAGGGCCCCGAGCTGCGCGAGGCGATGGCCGAGGTCGCGCGCCGGTGCGCCGAGGCGGCCGGCATGCCGTAGGCCTGTCTCAGGCTGTCTCAGGCCGTCCGCCGAACCGCTCCACCAGGTCGGCGAGCTGCCGCAGCTCGTCGCTCAGCTGCGGCTCGGCGACCCGCCACGGCTCGCGCCCGGGGAGGCTGAAGGTGTAGACGAATCCGTCCGCCACCGGCAGCGCCGGCGGCGCCTGGGCTGCCTCGCCCCGGGCCGACTCCACCGACCGCAGGAGGGGCCCCAGCTCGGCGCTGCGCACCTCGGGCGGCACCTGCCCGAGATCGAGCCGCAGCGTCGTGGTGATCCCGGCGAAGCCGCCCGACCGGGTGACCACCACCTGGCCCGTGGCCGGGACCGGCGCGGGCACCGGGGTGGGCGCCGCCTCCTCCCCCACACCGGTGGCGCCGGACGTCGCGGTGACCCCGACGTCCGCCCATGCCTTCGCCACCAGCCCCGCCGCCTCGGCGTCCCAGAGGTCGGCCGCTGCTTCGACGGTGGCCGCGGCGAAGCCGGCGAAGTCGCTGCGCGGCCCGACCCGCTCGCCGGTCAGCGCGGCGTACCAGACCAGTCCGGCGCGCTCCCAGACCCGGCCGCCCAGCGCGAGCGCGGCCAGGTGGAAGGCCCTGTTGGGGATGCCCGAGTTGAGGTGCACGCCGCCGTTGTCCTCCTCGGTGACCACGAAGTCGTCCAAGTGGGCGACCTGCGGGTCCCTGCCGAGCACCGGGTCGTCGTACGCCGTGCCGGGGGCCGCCAGGTCGCGCAGCGCGCGGGCGCGCACCCCGGGCAGGAAGAGGCCCTCGCCGATCAGCCAGGACGCCTGCTCGACCCGGTGGCCGGCCAGCCACTGCAGCAGGCAGCTGGCCAGGATGTCGGCGACCGACTCGTTGAGCGCCCCGGGCTGGTCGGCGTAGACCAGCCGGGCGCTCGCGTCGATCACCGCGTGCCCGAACTCGTGGGCCAGCACGTCGACCGGTTTGGTGAACCGGTCGAAGACCTTGCCGTCGCCGTCACCGAAGACCAGCTGGCGCCCGTCCCAGAAGGCGTTCTCGTAGCGCTCCCGGTAGTGGACGCTCAGCACCACCGGAGCTCCGCGTCCGTCGTAGGAGTCCCTGGCCAGGGCCTCGGCGAAGAACCGGAGCGTCTGCTCGATCCCTGCGGCGGCCTCGTCGACGGCGAGGTCTCCGGCCACCGGGTCGCCGGGTCCGCGGACCGGCCGGCCAGGCAGCCGGGTGCCGTGCTCGGCGTCGTGCACCCGCCAGGCGAGCCCTGGCTCGGCCACCACCGGGATCTCGGTGTGGGCGGAGAGCCCGGCCCGGGAGCCTTCGGTGCGGCGCATGTCGCGGAACGACTCGTCGGCCCGGAGGGTGTCCTGGCACAGCGCGGCTGTCCCCGGGTCACCGGACCTGGCGATGCGGCGCAGCAGGTACGGCGGGACGAACCCTCCGCGTGCGCTCCGGTCGTCCGTCATCTGGCTCCCCGATCCGTGGGCCGGTCACGTCCCCCGAAGGACGCACCGTGCCAGCAGGACTACCAGACGGCGGGACTGCTGACCAGGGTCGCGACTCAGCCTGCTTCGCCGTCTGCTGCCCTCGCCCCGCTGGTCGCCCACGGGTCGGTGCGGACCCAGAGCTCGGGCAGGTGGAGCCGGACGCCGTCGCGCTGGGCCAGTCGGCCGAGCCGCTCCATGGTCACGTCCAGGTCGTCGCCGGCGTACGGCAGGCCGCGCACCGGCGCGGTCAGCGAGCGGAAGAAGTCGTCCCAGTGCACCAGCACCACGTCCTGGGCGCCGACCCGGCCGACCGTCTCGGCCCAGTACTGCTCGACGTAGGCGGGCTCCATCAGGCCGAGCTGGCCGATGCCGAGGTAGACGACCTCGGCGCGGTGGCCGGCCAGGTTGCCCGGGACGCAGCCGGCCGAGCCCTGGACCATCAGGCGCCGGCCGCTGGGCACGTGGTGGAGCAGCGTCGACCACGCCTCGCCGCACCGGTACGCCGTGGACCGCGCGCGCCGCGGCACCGGCTCGGTGATCCTCCCCGGGAAGCGGTCGGGCGGACAGTGCGAGCCCTCCACCAGGGTGATCTCGTAGGCGCCGATCGTCAGCGTCTCGCCGGCTGCGACCACCCGGATCCGGTCCTCGGGCAGCCCGTGGCCACGGGCGACCAGCGCGGTGGACTCCCCGCCCACCACCAGCGCACCGGTCCGTGCGGCCACGGTCGCGGAGTCGAGCACGTGGTCGTAGTGCGTGTGCACCGGGAGCACCGCGTCGAGTCGGTCGATCCCGGCCCGGCCCAGCGCCTGGTCGATCCGCGCCTCGTCGGGGACCAGGCGGCCGAGCCCCGTCCGGAGCAGCCCGGGGCGGGAGAAGAAGCCGTCGGTGAGCACCGCCGACTTCCCGTCGTCGAGCAGGACGGTACTCACCCCCAGCCACGTGACCGACGGGCCGTCCGCCGGGGTGGCCCCGGGGACGGCCGGCGTCAGGTCACGCAGCCCGGCGTAGGCCTGGACGTCCGGTCGGCCCAGCCGCAGCCGCACCCGGGGCTACTTCGCCTCGGTGGTGGTGGTCGGGCGCTGACCGAGCTCGTCGTCGAGACGCAGCAGGCCGGGGCCGTCCTCGTTGATCAGCTCGACCCGGCCGACGATCTCGCTGACCGTGGCCTCCTCCTCGATCTGCTCCTCCAGGAACCAGTTGAGCAGCGGGCGGGAGTCGAGGTCGCCCTCGGACTCGGCGAGCCGGTAGAGCGAGCGGATCGAGGCCGAGACCTTCTGCTCGTGCGCCAGCGCGGCCTGGAAGACCTCGAGCACCGTGGTCGCGGTGACCTCCGGGGCGCTCAGGGCGCCGATCTTCGGGTGGTTGTCGCGGTCGGCGACGTGGTCGATGAACTTGTTGGCGTGGACGATCTCCTCGTCGGCCTGGTGCCGCAGCCAGGCGGCCATCCCGGGAAGGTCCTTCAGCTCCATCTCGATGGCCAGCTGGCGGTAGACCATCGAGGCGTGCAGCTCGAGGGTGATCTGGGCGTTGAAGGCGTCTTCGAGGGTCTGGGTCAGCTTCATGCCGCAACCCTAGGCGGGGACGCCGAGCGCCGCATCCAAGGCAAGTCTTGCCTCAGATCTCTTGTTCCAGACCTTCGGTCCCTTGTCACAGATCCTTGGGTCCCGACAGGCTGACGCCCGTGATCGACCTCGCCGGCAAGGCACTGACGGGCGTGGAGCTCGACGACGCGAGCATCCTCCACCTCACCATCGACGGCGGCTGGCTCCTCTCGGTGGAGAACGACTACGAGCTCGTCACCGCGGAAGGTCGTCATCGCACCCTCGACGGGGCTGAGACCCTGATGGTGTCGTCGCTGACGGGCCAGGTGGGCAGGCTGGTCAGGGCGTTCGCCATCGAGGGAGACGGCAGCCTCGTCGTCACCGTGGGGGACGTCGGGCTGAGCGTGCCCGCCTCGTCCGACTACGAGTCCTGGAACCTCGTGGGGCCCGACCGGGTCCTCGTCGTCTCCATGCCGGGAGGTCAGCTCGCCACCTGGGGCGTGGCCTGAGCCCGCCTGTCGTCGCCGAATCAGGCCCAGTGGCACCCAGCCCTTAGACTGGCGGACGGCCCGAACGGGTCCACGACCCGATCCGAAAGTGACACCGCACTTCATGTCTTCCACTCGCAGGAACGACCTGCGCAACGTCGCCATCGTCGCCCACGTCGACCATGGCAAGACCACCCTCGTGGACGCGATGCTCCGCCAGGGCGGCGCGTTCACCGCTCACCAGGCCGAGGGCGTGGCCGACCGCGTCATGGACTCCGGCGACCTGGAGCGGGAGAAGGGGATCACGATCCTCGCCAAGAACACCGCGATCCACTACGCCGGTCCCGCGGCCGAGGGCAAGCCGATGGTCATCAACATCATCGACACCCCCGGCCACGCCGACTTCGGTGGTGAGGTCGAGCGCGGCCTCTCCATGGTCGACGGCATCGTGCTCCTCGTGGACGCTTCCGAGGGCCCGCTCCCCCAGACCCGGTTCGTGCTCCGCAAGGCGCTCAACGCCGGCATGCCGGTGATCCTGGTGGTCAACAAGACCGACCGTGGCGACGCCCGGATCGCCGAGGTCGTCGACGAGACCTACGAGCTCTTCATGGACCTGCTCGACGAGACCCACGGCCAGGACGCGCTCGACTTCCCGGTCGTCTACGCCTCCGGCAAGGCCGGGATCGCCGCCCTCACCGCGCCCGGCAACGGCGAGCTGCCCGAGGGCGACAGCCTGGAGCCGCTGTTCAAGACGATCCTGGAGACCATCCCGGCCCCGGAGTACGACGAGGGCGCGCCGCTGCAGGCCCACGTCACCAACCTCGACGCCTCGCCGTTCCTCGGCCGACTCGCGCTGCTCCGGATCCGTCAGGGCAACCTGAGGAAGGGCCAGACGGTCGCCTGGATGCGCCGCGACGGCTCGGTCAAGAACGTCAAGATCACCGAGCTGCTGGTCACCGAGGGCCTCGAGCGCCAGCCGGGCGAGTCCGCCGGCCCGGGCGACATCGTCGCCGTCGCCGGCATCCCGGAGATCACCATCGGCGAGACCCTCGCCGACGCGGAGAACCCGGTCGCGCTGCCGCTCATCCACGTCGACGAGCCGGCGATCTCCATGACCATCGGTACCAACACCTCGCCGCTGGTCGGGAGGGTCAAGGGCTCCAAGGTCACCGCCCGCCTGGTCAAGGACCGGCTCGACTCCGAGCTGATCGGCAACGTCTCGCTCCGCGTGCTCCCCACCGAGCGCCCCGACGCCTGGGAGGTGCAGGGCCGCGGCGAGCTGGCCCTGGCGATCCTGGTCGAGCAGATGCGGCGCGAGGGCTACGAGCTCACCGTCGGCAAGCCGCAGGTGGTCACCAAGGAGATCGACGGCAAGGTGCACGAGCCGTTCGAGCGCCTCACCATCGACGCGCCGGAGGAGTTCCTCGGCACCATCACCGAGCTCCTCGCCGCCCGCAAGGGCCGCATGGAGGGCATGACCAACCACGGCACCGGCTGGGTGCGGATGGAGTTCGTCGTCCCGGCCCGCGGCCTGATCGGCTTCCGGACCGACTTCCTCACCGAGACCCGCGGCACCGGCATCGCCCACCACATCTCCGAGGGCTACTTCCCGTGGGCCGGCGAGATCCGCTCGCGCAACAACGGCTCGCTGGTCGCCGACCGCGCGGGTGCCGCCACGGCGTACGCGATGACCTCGCTGCAGGAGCGCGGCGTGATGTTCGTCGAGCCCACCACGGAGGTCTACGAGGGCATGATCGTCGGCGAGAACTCCCGCGCCGACGACATGGACGTCAACATCACCAAGGAGAAGCAGCAGACCAACATCCGGTCCGCCACCTCCGACAACTTCGAGAAGCTGATCCCGCCGAAGAAGCTGTCGCTGGAGCAGTGCCTGGAGTTCTGCCGCGAGGACGAGTGCGTCGAGGTCACCCCCGACACCGTTCGGATCCGCAAGGTCGAGCTGGACGCCAACGTCCGCGCCAAGCACGCCTCGCGGGCGCGCAAGGCCAACAAGAGCTGATCCGCTCAGCCCCTGCGAGAAGGGCCCCGGTCACCTGGTGACCGGGGCCCTTCTCGTTTCGCGGCAACGCCCGGTGGTCGGCCCGAGCGGGCGTCGCGGTTTCCCGCTAGCGTCGGTCCGGACGTCGATCTCGGGGGGACCCATGCTGCGCACTCTTGGCCGTTACCTCGGCCTCCTCAAGGAGGACGGGACGCCCGAGACGGAGACGGACTGGTGGTTCGTGGCCGCCTGCTGCGTGGCCATCTTCGCCTTGTCGCTGCTGGACCTGCCGTACTGGGGCTTCCTCGGGCTCTGCGTCCTCACCCCGACGCTGGTCGTGCTCGGGGCACACCTGATCGACCGACTGCGCTGAGCGCACGTGCACCCTTCTTGCTGCCGATCCGCCGGCTCGGCAGCAAGAAGGGTGCACGTGGTCGCTCGGGGCTACTGGCCGTCGGGGCGCCCCTCCTCGGGCGCGTTGAGGGTCGGCTCGGTGTCCTGGTCCTCGGACTCGGCGCCGGACTGCTCCTCGAGGGTCTCGTCGGTGGGCTGGGGCTCGTTCTCGTGTTCGCTCATGGTCGACCCGTACCCAGCCCGCTGTGCCACACTCGCGAGGTCATCGGGGACGTCGGAGGGGGAACGATGAGGAACGTCGTGAGGACGATCGGGGAGTACGTGGGACGCACCGGCGATGGGCGCAACCCCGAGGGGTGGGAGTGGCTCTGGTTCGCGCCGTACGTCATCCTCCCGATCTTCATCATGCGCCTCGATCTCTCTTTCCTGGAGACGCTCCTGGCGTCGGCGGTCCTGGGTGTGCTGCTGGGTCTGCTGCTGGGCCTGGCACGGATCGGCGTGGCGACCCTCCGGGGCCGCTGGTCGCCTCCGCCGCCCCCGTCGAGCTGACCGGTCCGCCCGCCCGCCGCGTCAGTCGCGCCCGACCGCCAGGGCGTGGACGACGAGCGAGGCCAGCTCGGCGTACGCCTCGGCATCGGTCATCTCCATCCGGGCGAAGAGCTCGCCGCGCTGGATCGCCTCCATCGTGGCAGCCACGACCTCGGCGACGAACTCGGCGTTGACCGCGCGGAAGGACCCCGCCTCGATCCCCTCGGCGATCAGTGTGCGGATCCGGGCGGCGGCCGCCGCGGTGTTCGTCGAGTAGACGTCGGCGGTGGCACGGGAGGCGAGCAGGTCCGTCAGGAACTCCCGCGACAGCGGGCGGAGGTAGTCGGCGACCGCGAGCAGGTACGCCGTGACCCGCTCCCCCGGATCGCCGGCCTGCTCGACCCGCGCCTCCACGACCGGCACCGAGGCGCGGAAGTACTCCCGGACCGCCTCCAGCACCAGCTCCTGCTTGGAGGGGGCCAGCGCGTAGAGCGTGGTCTTGGAGCAGCGCAGCCGCTCGGCCAGGTCGTCCACGGTGAACTGGGAGAACCCCTCGGCCGCGAGCAGGTCGACGAGGCGGCGCAGCAGGTCCTGCTGACGCGCCGTACGCCGTCGCGGGGACGACGGACGGGGGCGGCCGGACAGGGAGGCGTCGCGGTCCATCGGTCCTCCTCAGTGCCCGGGCCTGGATGCAGGTCCCGCGTAGGATACTGAGATCGATACTGCCGAGTGCCATTCAGTATCGCAATGCCCACCCGCCTAGGAGCCCCGATGACCGCCACCCGCCGGATGCCGACCGAGGAGTCCGCCGAGCTCCTCTCCCTGGTGCGCGAGCTCGCCGCCCGCGAGCTCGCCCCGCGCAGCGCCGAGGCGGAGCAGACCGAGACCTTCCCCCGCGACGTCTTCCGGCTGCTCGGCGAGGTCGGCGTGCTGGGCCTGCCGTACGCCGAGGAGCACGGCGGCGGCGGCCAGCCCTACGAGGTCTACCTCCAGGTGCTCGAGGAGATCGGCGCGGTCTGGTCGTCGGTGGGCGTAGGCGTCTCGGTGCACGCGCTCTCCTGCTTCGGGCTGGTCAACTTCGGCACCGAGGAGCAGAAGCGGCAGTGGCTGCCCGACATGCTCGGCGGCGACCTGCTCGGCGCCTACTGCCTCTCCGAGGCGCACGCCGGCTCCGACCCGGCCGCGATGCGCACCACCGCCCGCCTCGACGGGGACGAGTACGTGCTCAACGGCGCGAAGGCCTGGACCACCCACGGCGGCCAGGCCGACTTCTACAAGGTGATGGCGCGCACCAGCGACGACCGGAACGGCATCAGCTGCTTCCTGATCCCGGCCGACACCCCCGGCCTGAGCGCCGACGCCCCCGAGCGCAAGATGGGCCTGACCGGCTCCACCACCGCCACCATGCGGCTCGACGACGTCCGGATCCCGGTGGAGCGCCGCCTCGGTGCCGAGGGCGACGGCCTCAAGATCGCGCTCGCCGGCCTGGACTCGGGCCGGCTCGGCATCGCCGCGGTCGCCACCGGGCTGGCCCAGGGGGCGCTCGACCAGGCGGTCGCCTACGCCCGGGAGCGGGAGACGTTCGGCAAGCCGATCATCGACCACCAGGGTCTGGCCTTCCTGCTGGCCGACATGGAGGCGGCCGTGCAGACCGCCCGGGCGATGACCCTGCACGCGGCCCGGCTCAAGGACGCCGGCCTGCCGTTCTCCCGGGAGGCCTCGATCGCCAAGATGGTCGCCACCGACCACGCGATGAAGGTGACCACCGACGCCGTCCAGGTCTTCGGCGGCTACGGCTACACCCGCGACTTCCCGGTCGAGCGCTACATGCGCGAGGCCAAGGTGATGCAGATCTTCGAGGGCACCAACCAGATCCAGCGGATGGTCATCTCCCGCTCGCTGGCCAAGAACGACCGGGGGCCGATCACCCACTCCCCCGCCGGCCACGCCTGAGCCTCGACCTACGCTCACCCCGACCGTCCCCCCTCGGGTCGGGCACCCCCGCCCGGCCGACCAGGAACACGCCACAGGAGGCATCCCACCCGTGAACGTCAACGACACCGCCGCCATCGTCACCGGAGGTGCCTCCGGGCTCGGCGCCGCCACCGCCGCCGCGCTCGCCGCCCAGGGCGCGCAGGTCTTCGCCTTCGACCTGCCGACCGCCATCGAGAACGCCCCCGAGGTCGCGGGGGTGACCTACGTCGGCGTCGACGTGACCGACGCCGAGCAGGTCGCCGCCGCCGTGGAGACCGCCGCCGGCACCGGCGTCCCGCTGCGCACCGTGGTCAACTGCGCGGGCATCGGCCCGTCGATGCGGATCCTCGGCAAGAAGGGCCCGCACGACCTCGCGCTCTACGCGAAGGTGGTCCAGGTCAACCTGATCGGCACCTTCAACGTGCTCACCCTGGCCGCGGAGAAGATCGCCGCGACCGAGCCGCTCGAGCACGGTCAGCGCGGCGTGGTGATCAACACCGCCTCGATCGCGGCGTACGACGGCCAGGTCGGCCAGGCCGCCTACGCCTCCTCCAAGGGCGGGGTCGTCGGGCTCACCCTGCCGGCCGCCCGCGACCTGGCCCAGCACGGCATCCGGGTGCTCACCATCGCCCCGGGCCTGGTCGAGACCCCGATGCTGGCGACGGTCTCGGAGGAGTTCCGCGCCGGCCTCGCCGCCGGGGTGCCGTTCCCGGCGCGCCTGGCCCGGCCCGAGGAGTACGCCCAGCTCGCCCTGTCGATGGTCGAGCACGACTACCTCAACGGCGAGGTCGTCCGGATGGACGGCGCGCTGCGGATGGCTCCGCGCTGACGCAGTCCTTCAACAACACCGCGACCGGGCCGAGGACTCCAGGTGCTCGGCCCGGTGGCGTTCGAACTCCCGCCGGGTCATCGGCTCGACCCCGAGCCGGCGGCACTCGCCGAGGTAGTCGTCCCACTTCGCCTCTCCGGTGAACTCGCGGACGAGCCGCCACACGCGCGCGACGCTCACGGCCGCTCGTCCCACGTCCCCCGGACCGACATCGGCTCGCTCTCCTCCCAGCGGCGGATCGCCTCCTTCTCCTCGGGGGTGGCGAAGAAGTCCGCCGGGGCGACCAGGTACGACGGCTGCGCCGGCACCTCGGTGGTCGGCAGGCCGCCGGCACGCAGGGCCTGCACGCACACCACCAGGGCGTTGACCACCACCACGATCACCAGCAGCGCGAAGAGCGCCTGCAGCGTCCCGTTGAGCGTGGAGTTGAAGATGATCTGGTCCATCTGGTCGGGGTCGGCTGCGGGGGCCAGCAGCTCGCCGGCGTCGCGCGCCTCGGCGTACCGGGAGCGCTGGGAGAAGTAGCCGATCGCCGGGTTGTCGGAGAAGACCTTCTGCCAGCTGGCGGTCATGGTGACCACCAGGTCCCAGACCAGTCCGATGCCGGGCACCCAGACCCATTTGGCCTTGCCGTGCTTGATCAGCAGGGTCGCGCACAGGGTGAGCGCGATCGCCGCGAGCAGCTGGTTGGCGATGCCGAAGAGCGGGAAGAGCTGGTTGATCCCGCCGAGCGGGTCGGTCACACCGACGTACAGCATGTAGCCCCACAGCGCGACCACCACCGCGCTCGCCGACCAGGAGGCGGGCTTCCAGGACAGGTCGGCGTACCGGGGCCAGAGGTTGCCCACCGTGTCCTGCAGCATGAACCGGCCCACCCGGGTGCCGGCGTCGACGGCGGTGAGGATGAACAGCGCCTCGAACATGATTGCGAAGTGGTACCAGAAGGCGGCCAGCCCGCCGCCGAACGCCTCGGAGAAGACCGACGAGATGCCGAAGGCCAGGGTGGGCGCGCCGCCCGTGCGCGAGATCAGCGTCTCCTCCTCGACCGACGCGGCGGCGGCTTGGATGTCCGCCGGGCTGATCGAGAAGCCGAGGTTGGTGACGAACTCCGCGGCCGTCGTCGGGTCGACGCCGGTCACTCCCGCCGGGGAGTTGATCGCGTAGTAGAGACCCGGGTCGATCACGCACGCGGCGATCAGGGCGCTGATCGCGACGAACGACTCCATCAGCATCCCGCCGTAGCCGATCATCCGGACCTGGCTCTCCTTCTGCACCATCTTCGGGGTGGTGCCCGACGAGATCAGTGCGTGGAACCCCGACAGGGCCCCGCAGGCGATGGTGATGAAGACGAACGGGAAGAGCTTGCCCGCGAAGACCGGGCCGTCGCCGTCGATGGCGAAGTCGGTCACCGCCGGGCTCTGCAGCACCGGGTTGGCGATCACCAGGCCGACCGCGAGCAGCACGATCACGCCGATCTTCATGAAGGTGGACAGGTAGTCACGCGGGGTGAGCAGCATCCACACCGGGAGGATCGAGGCGACGAAGCCGTAGACCACCAGCGCCAGGGTCAGCTGCTCCTTGGACAGGGTGAGCGCACCCTCCAGGCCCCAGGAGTCGACGTACCCGCCGCCGATGATGGCCAGGAGCAGCAGGACCACGCCGATCACAGTCACCTCGGCGACCCGGCCGGGTCGCAGCACGCGCAGGTAGAAGCCCATGAAGAGCGCGATCGGGACGGTCAACCCGATCGAGAAGACGCCCCACGGCGACTCGGCCAGGGCGTTGACCACCACCAGGGCGAGCACCGCCAGGATGATGATCATGATCGCGAAGACGGCGATCAGCGCGGCGATCCCGCCGACCAGCCCGATCTCCTCGCGCACCATCTGGCCCAGCGACTTGCCGTCGCGGCGCATGGAGAAGAAGAGCACCACCATGTCCTGCACGGCGCCGGCGAAGATGACGCCGACGATGATCCAGATCGTGCCGGGCAGGTAGCCCATCTGCGCGGCCAGCACCGGACCCACCAGCGGTCCGGCGCCGGCGATCGCCGCGAAGTGGTGGCCGAAGAGGACGTGGCGCTGGGTGACGTCGAAGTCGCGGCCGTTCTCCAGCCGCTCGGCCGGGGTCGCGCGCGCGTCGTCGACCTGAAGCACCTTGTAGGCGATGAACCGGGCGTAGAACCGGTAGGCGATCGCGTAGGAGGAGAGCGCGGCGAACAGGATCCACAGCGCCGAGACCTCCTCCCCCCGGGAGAGCGCCAGCACGGTCCAGCAGGTCGCGCCGATCAGCGCGATCAGGATCCAGACCGAGGTGGAGACCGCCCCTGGACGTCCCGAGGGCGGCGGGGGCTGGGTGGGGACGGCGCGGGTCGTCTGCTGGGACATGGCACTCCTCCGAGAACGGCCGCTCCCCGGGCCGGGACGCGAGCCACCCCTGATTGGTACTCCGCTGTGAGGTGGATCACAAGAGGCAACGCCGACCGGCGGTGGGGTCGCTAGGGCTGCTCGGGAGCCCGGAGCACCACCGCGCCCAGGACGTGGCACGCGTGCAGGGCCAGCTCGAGGTCGAGCCGCCCTTCGACCACCGGACGTCCCCGCGCGGCCTCCGCCTTGGCCAGCCGGTACTTCACGGTGTTGCGGTGCAGCACCAGCCGCTCGGAGGTGTCGGTCATCGAGCCGGTGGCGAGGTAGACCCGGACGGTCTCCCGGAGCCGCGCCGCGCCCTCGGTGTCATGGGCCAGCGCGCCCAGCACCTCACCGACCCAGCGCCGCGCCGCGGGCAGGTCACGGGCCAGGAGCGCGATCACCGCCATCCCGTCGTCGCCGTAGGAGACGACCTGGTTGCGCTCGGAGGGAGCGGCGGCGGCGATGCCCCGCACCGCGCTCGCCTGCTCCAGCGAGCGCCGGAAGCCCACCACCCGGTGGCTCGGCGCCCCCAGGGCAGCGCGGATCTCCGGGGTCCGGGACAGCACCGCGCGCAGTGCCGCCACGTCGTCCGGGCCTCCGCCCTGCACGCCGAACCAGACCCGTGCAGTGCTGCGGTCCACGGGCGTGAACAGGTGCGAGGCGCTCCTCAGGGCGGACGCCGCGACCTGCGCGCTGGAGCGCAGCCGGTCGATCAGGTCGACACCCTGGTTGCCTCCCTCCACCCAGAGCACCATGGCGAGGTGCTCGTGGTCGAGCCGGTAGCCGGTGGTGCGGGCGAAGTGCTCGAGGTCGACCGGCTCACGGTCGAGCACCCGCTGGACCAGCTGGGAGACGTCGGAGGCGTTCTGGAGGAGCAGGGCCTGTCGCTCCTCCTCGTGGACGTCCATCACCACCCGGGTGATCCAGTCGACGTAGGTGTGCAGCCAGCCGGCCATGTGGTGCAGCAGCCGCAGCTTGAGGTCGATGGCGCAGTCGAGCCGCTCGATCTCCTCGAAGAACCAGGCCAGGAGGTCGTCGCTGCCGATGTGGTAGGCCCGGCGCAGCGGTGCGGCGCTGACGCCGGCACGGGCCAGGCGTACGGCGTACTCGGACGCGGCGGTGACCGGCTGCTGCTTCTCCAACGGGATGTCGTTGCGGAGCATGTGCAGGATCGTGGCGATGTTGCCCTCGACGCTGGCGTGCAGCATCCCGGTCAGCTCGGAGTCGTCGAGGTCGTCTATCGCCTGCTCGATCGCCTCGTTCATGGAGTCGTTGAGCTCCTGGTGGCGCTCACCGAGACGCTCCGCGACGACCGCCACCAGGTCACGGAGCTGGGCCGCCTCCGACGCTCCGGCCGCTGCGAGGCGGCGCTCCAGGCGTTGGCTCACGCTCGACCTCCTCCGCAGAGTGACGTGGGGCACACCCTAACGCTTCGGCGACGTAGCCACCCCGAGGTCGCGCAAGGCCGAGCGGGCGGCGTTCCACCCGCACATGCCGTGCGCCCCCGCTCCCGGCGGCGTCGCGGCCGAGCACAGGTAGACCCCGGGCACCCCGAGCGAGTACGGGTCCAGGGCGACCCGCGGCCGGAAGACCAGCTGGAGCCCGTCGTTGGCGCCGGTCACCACGTCGCCACCCACGTAGTTGGGGTTGTGCCGGGCCATCTCCGCGGTCGAGCGGACGTGCCGGGCCAGGATCCGCTCGGAGAAGCCGGGGGCGAACCGCTCGAGCTGCGCCTCGATGGCGGCGGTCGCGTCGCCGTCCCAGCCGGCCGGCACGTGGGCGTAGGCGTAGAGAGGGACGGCGTCACCGGTGCCCCGCGTGGGATCGGCCAGGTACTGCTGGCCCACCAGGAGGAAGGGTCGCGCCGGCATCCGGCCCCGGTGCACGTCGCGCTCCGCGGCCGCGACCTCCTCGAACGAGCCGCCGACATGGACGGTGCCCGCGTACCGAGACTCCTCGTGCTCCCACGGAACGCCGCCGGCGACCGCGAACTCCACCTTGAAGACGCCGGGGCCGTGCCGGTACCGGGTCAGCGACGACGAGATCCGGGCGGGCATCCGGGAGCCGAGCATCCGGGCCGCGGCCGCGGGTGCCACGTCGAGCATCACCACGTCCGCCTCCCCGAGCTCGTCGACCGAGTCGACCCGCACGCCGGTAGTCACCTTCCCGCCGTGCTCGCCCAGCAGGGAGACCATGGCGCGACTGATCGAGCCCGAGCCGCCCTCTGCCACGGGCCAGCCGTAGGTGTGGGCGGCCGTCCCGAGCGCCACCCCGATGGCGGAGGAGACCGGCGAGGAGAAGGGTCGCAGCGCGTGCGCGGCCACGCCGGCGAAGAGCGCGCGGGCCTCCTCGGTGGACCAGTGCCTGGCCAGCACCGCGGCCGGGAGCAGGGACAGTGCGCCGAAGCGCGCGAGCTTCACCGGGTGGGCGGGCACGTGCACCATCGGCCGCAGGAAGTCCTCGGAGATGTCGCCGAACCGAGGGGCCAACCAGCCGAAGACCTGCCGCCAGGCCCTGCCGTCCTCACCCAGCCCCACGACGGTGTCGGCGACCGAGCGCCACGCCGCGCCACCGCGGCCGCCGTCCAGCGGGTGGGCGTACTGCACCTCGGGCCAGCGCCACACCAGCCCGTGGGCCGCCAGGTCGAAGCGGCGGGAGAACGCGGTGTCCACGGCCAGGGGGTGGAACCCCGAGCACTCGTCGTGCACCAGCCCCGGCAGGGTGAGCTCGCTGCTCCGGGTCCCTCCCCCCACGGTGTCGGCGGCCTCGAGCACCTCCACGTCGAACCCCTCGGCGGCGAGGGTGAGGGCGGCAGCGAGCCCGTTGGGCCCGCTGCCGACCACCACGGCGCGGTTCGTACGACGTCGGGGGCGACCACCGGCAGCATCTCTCACGCAGTGACCTTCCCACTGGGGCGTGTGCGGCGTCCGGGTCTGGGCGCATGAGCCGCCGCCTGCGGCGTCGGGTGCACGAAGTCCCCGGCCGGCTGGTAACCCGGCAGGCGCCAGGTGACCCGGTGCGGGATCGGGCCGTCCGGGATCCACGGCTGCACCGAGACCGCATCCTTGACCTCGTAGTAGCCGCGCTCCACGACGCCGAGGGCGGCGTCGACCACCTTGTACTGGACGGTCCGCTTGTGGATCGGCTGGGACTCGGTGAAGGCCATCACGAACTCCCCGGGCTCGAAGTGGCACCTGGCCTGGACCGAGGCGATGGTCCGCTCGTCGAAGAGGTGGCCGTCGCCGAACTGCCAGCCCACGAGCACGGTGCACACGACCTCGCCCTCGCGCAGGCGGTAGTTCTCCATGGAGTCCAGATGGCGCTGGAGGAGCGAGAGGTGCGCGCGGCCGTGGCTGTGCATCGACCGGAACGCCACGCACTTCTGCAGGAAGATCTCCGCGACCTCGTAGCCGTACAGCTTGGCGACCTGCTCACGCTGGATGTCCATGGTCTTGGTCAGGCCGGCGTCGAGCTTGGACTCGCAGTCGTTCATCCGGAACGCCATCGTCCCCGAGGCCCAGTTGCCGGCGTACTGCCGCATGGAGATCAGGAACGAGACCCACTCGGGCTTGAGGTTGCCCAGGATCGGACCGGTCAGGAAGAGCACCAGCGCGGCGGCCAGGATCCACGGGCTGGAGAAGTCGAACATCGAGTAGCCGTCGCCCGCGAAGAACCCCCCGAACAGGAACGGGGTGACGAACATGAAGAAGATGTTCCACTCCAGCGGGACCGCCAGCGGGTAGGTGGAGTAGATGAAGAAGTGGAAGAAGACCATCCCTGCGACGGCCAGCCAGGTCACCGTCCAGTTGGTCGAGAAGAGCAGCACCATGGGCAGCACGAGCTCGACGGCGGTGCCGCCGAGGTGGGCCCAGCCGCTGGCCGCCCGGGTGGGCAGCAGGTCCTCGTTCGCCACGTCGCGGTAGAGGGTGCGCTTGAACCTCTTCGACGTCAGCCACGGCGTGTTGCTCATCATCGCCTGGACCACCAGGGTCACGTGGTGGCCGAACTTGGAGACCGCGGCACCCAGCCAGATGGTCACCATGGCGATCTTGGCGACCAGGACCATGTCGACGTGGCTGCTCAGCACGCCGAAGGCGAGCATCACCACCGCGTACTGCTCCGGCCGTGAGGCCAGGAACGGCACCCGGTCCCGGAGCCCGAGCACCAGCAGCAGCACGAAGTAGCTGACGAAGGCCCAGCCGGGCAGGAGACCGGGCTCGCTGTAGGCCGCATCGGTCTGCACACCGGGGCTGAGCACCAGGAAGAGCAGGTTGGCCACGATCAGCAGGTAGAGGACGACGTCGAAGACGGTGCGCGAGTCCCCGGCGGTGAGCGGCACCTTCCCGGGGTACGGCGGCAGCCGCAGCGTGCCGGGCTTGGTCCAGTACCTCCAGCCGCCGATCATCGGCCCGAACTTGAAGGCCAGCGGCCCCCAGGAAGCGGCGTGCCCGGTGATCTCCCACAGGACGATCCAGGCCATCAGCTTCTGGTAGACGATGAGCTCGCCCCACCAGCCTCCGAGGTCGAGCAGTCCGAGCCCCGAGGTGGTCAGGCCGACGACCAGCCAGCCCCCCACGACGAAGAGGATCGTCTTGACCACGTACAGGGCGTGCATCTGCTTCGGGCCGCCGAAGCCGTAGTCGGCCCAGTGCACGGCCAGGATCCGCATCCGGTCCATCACCGGCATCTGCTCGAACTCGGCCGGGTCGATCGGTGGCATGTCTGCTGTCTTGAATCCCACAGGGTGCTCCTTGGGCGCGTGGAGCCGCTCGGGTGCTGACCGGGTCAGGCGGTGGTCAGCGAGCGGCGCAGGGTGGGTTTGTCGATCTTGCCGATCGGGTTCTTCGGCAGGGTGTCGACGAGATGGATGCGCTCGGGCACCTTCACCCGTGTGAGGTGACGTCGACAGTGGTCGAGGAGGGACTCCTCGGTGAGCTCCGAGCCCGGGTAGAGGCAGACGTAGGCGACCGGGACCTCGCCGAGCAGGTCGTCGGGGCGGCCGACGACGGCGGCCTCCAGGACGCCCTCGACGGCGGTGAGGGTGGCCTCGATCTCCTTGGGGTAGATGTTCTCCCCGCCGCGGATGACCATGTCCTTGAGCCGGTCGACGATCGTGAGGTAGCCGTCCTCGTCGAGCCGGCCGATGTCGCCGGTGTGCAGCCAGCCGTCGCGCACCGCCTCCGCGGTCGCCTCGGGCATGCCCAGGTAGCCGCGCATCACGGTCGGGCCGGAGATCACCACCTCCCCCGGCTCCCCGGGTGGCAGCACCCCGCCGTCGGCTCCGACGATCCGGATCTCCTGGCCCGGCAGCGCCGGCCCGACGGTGCCCAGCTTGCGCACCCCGTCGACAGGGTTGCAGGCCGAGGCGCAGGTGCCCTCGGTGAGGCCGTACCCCTCCACGATCTCGAACCCGTAGCGCTCCCGGCACCGGGTGAGCAGCTCGCTGGAGACCGGCGCCGCCCCGCAGACCACGAAGCGCAGCGAGGACGTGTCCGGCCGGACCTCCTCGGGCAGCGCGGCCAGCAGCGCGTAGATGGTCGGCACCGCGGAGAAGAAGGTGGGCCGCAGCCGCTCGACGGTGTCGAAGAACGTGCTGGCCGAGAACTGTCCGGTGATGCTGAGCCGGCCGCCGGTGCGCAGGGTGGCGAGGACGCTGACCATGATCGCGTTCACGTGGAAGAGCGGCAGGATCAGCAGGCAGTGGTCCGCCTCGGTCAGCGACATGTGCTCGGCCATGGTCCGCGACATCGCCTCGGCGTGCCGGTGCTCGAGCATCACGCCCTTGGGACGGCCGGTGGACCCACTGGTGTAGATCAGCAGGGCGAGGTCGTCCGGCGACAGCTCGACCGGGGCGACGCTCGCCCCCCGGGGCTCGCGGCGCAGGTCGTCGACGTGCAGCGCCGGCCGACCGCCCGTAGGCGCCTCGGGCCCGAGGTTGACCACGAGCCGTGCGTTCGCGTCGCCGATCTGGTGGTCGGCCTCGGTGGCGGTGAAGACCGGGTTGACCGGCGTCACCGCTGCCCCGAGCCGCCAGGCGGCGTACATCGCCACGACCAGCTCGACGCGGTTCGGGAGCATGACCGCGAGCACGTCGCCGCGTCCCAGGCCGCGCTCGGCGAGCTGCTCGGCGAGGGCCTCGACCCGCTCCTCGAACTGCGCGTAGCCCAGGGTCACCCGGTCGTCGCCCAGCCCCGCCGGGTCACGACCGACCCGGTCGCGGTCCACGCGCATCGCCGACCCGTCGGTCCAGGGCAGGTACCTCAGCTCCACGGGTCCTCCGCTCCACCCTCGTGTGACCTGAGTCACAGGCCTTGCTCCGGACCCTAGGACTCCCGGAGAGGCGGAGGAACGGCCCCGGTGGACGAAGTTCGGGGGCGCGGTTGTGCAGGACGCACATGGGCGTCCGACCGCACCGGGGCCCGGATCAGGCGGAGAGCCGCTCCCCGGAGACCGGGTCGAAGACGTGCACCACGGCGGGGTCGATGACCAGGCCGATCTTCTCGCCCCGGCCGATCTGCTGGTGCCCCTCGATCCGGACGACGGCGGGGACCGGGACGGCACGGGAGTCGGCGTCGCGCTGGGCGTAGAGGAAGGCGTCGGAGCCGAGCTCCTCGACCACCGTGACCGTGACCGGCACCGCCCGCTCCTGCGGTCCGACCACCCGCCAGGCGTGCGGGCGGACGCCGAGGACGACCTCCTCGCCGGCCCGGGCGGCGACCTCGCGGGGCAGCGGCACGGGACAGCCGTCCACCCAGGCGGTGCCGTCGACGACGGGGGCGGGCAGCAGGTTCATCGCCGGGGAGCCGATGAAGCCCGCGACGAAGAGGTTGGCGGGGCGGTCGTAGAGGGCGAGCGGCGCGTCGACCTGCTGGAGGCGACCGTCCTTGAGCACGGCCACCCGGTCCCCCATCGTCATCGCCTCGACCTGGTCGTGGGTGACGTAGACCGTCGTGGTGCCGAGGCGCTGCTGGAGCGCGGCGATCTGGGTGCGGGTGGAGACCCGCAGCTTGGCGTCGAGGTTGGACAGCGGCTCGTCCATGCAGAAGACCTGGGGCTGCCGGACGATGGCCCGCCCCATCGCGACCCGCTGCCGCTGCCCGCCGAGAGCGCCTTCGGCTTGCGGTCCAGGACGTCGACCAGGTCGAGCATCGCAGCCGCCTCGCGGACCCGCCGGACCCGCTCGTCCTTGGCGACCCGGGCGACCTTGAGGGCGAACCCCATGTTGTCGGCGACGCTCATGTGCGGGTAGAGCGCGTAGTTCTGGAAGACCATCGCGATGTCCCGGTCGCGGGGCAGGTCGCGGGTCACGTCGCGCTCACCGATGGAGATCCGGCCGGCGTCGCACTCCTCCAGCCCCGCGAGCATCCGCAGCGAGGTGGACTTGCCGCACCCCGAGGGGCCCACGAGCACCATCAGCTCGCCGTCGGCGATCTCCAGGTCGAGGGCGTCCACGGCGGGATGGTCGGCGCCGGGATAACGCCGCTCTGCTGCCTCGAACCGCACCTGTGCCATCTCACCGGATCCCTTCGCAGGTCCCCCGGCGTGGTCGTCGAGGGAGGGGTGACCGCCACCGTACGACGTCCGCTGGGCGACGTCTAGTGGAAGCGCTCTCACAGTTTCGCAGCAACTCATCACGCTTCCATTGACAGCCCATGTGACGCATGCCATGGTCATGGACCAGATGGAATGGAAGCGCTTCCACACCGCGCCGCCGTTCCGGAGCCCCCGCCGGACCCTCGTCCGGCGTCCCGCCAGGCAGGAGAACAGCGGTGCAGACACACGACGCAGCACGAGCCCCCCACCCCGGCGGGGCACCCGGTCGCCGATCCCGGACCGGCACCCGAGGAGGGCCGGGCCGCAAGGCGCTGGCGATCCTCGCCACCCTCGCCCTCGCCTCGACCCTGGCCGCCTGCGGCGGCGGGGACGACGACGAGTCCGCGGACGGCAAGATCCGGCTCACCGTGGCCACCTTCAACGAGTTCGGCTACGAGGACCTGATCACCGAGTACAACGAGATGCAGGACGAGGTGGTGGTCGAGCAGAAGAAGGCCGGCCAGGCCAACGAGCACCAGGACAACCTCTACACCAAGCTCGCCGCCGGGTCTGGCCTCTCCGACATCGAGGCGATCGAGGTCGACTGGCTCGCCGCCCTGATGCAGCAGTCCGACGCGTTCGTCGACCTCAGCGACCCCGAGGTCGAGGGCCGCTGGCTGGACTGGAAGACCGAGGCCGCCACCACCGACGACGGCAAGCTCATCGGCTACGGCACCGACGTCGGCCCCCAGGCCCTCTGCTACCGCGCCGACCTCTTCGAGAAGGCCGGGCTGCCCACCGACCGCGAGGAGGTGGCCAAGCGGTTCACCACCTGGGACGACTACTTCGAGGCCGGCAGCGAGTTCGTCGAGAAGGTCCCCGACGCCGTCTGGTACGACTCCTCCGGCGCGACCGCGCAGGCGATGATCAACCAGACGCAGTACACGTTCGAGGACGAGGACGACAACGTCATCGCCGCGGACAACCCGGACGTGAAGCGGATCTTCGACACCGTCACCTCCTACTCCGAGCAGGGCCTGTCCACCCGGCTCCCGCAGTGGGAGGAGGACTGGGTGTCCTCCTTCCAGAAGGACGCCTTCGCCACCATGGCCTGCCCCGGCTGGATGCTCGGCGTGATCGAGGGCAACTCCGAGGGAGTCGAGGGCTGGGACGTCGCCGGCGTCTTCCCCGGCGGCCCCGGGGTGTGGGGCGGCTCCTACCTGACCGTCCCCGAGCAGGGCGAGCACCAGGAGGAGGCGATCGCGCTGGCCAAGTGGCTCACCGCCCCCGAGCAGCAGGCCAAGGCCTACACCGCGAAGGCGACGTTCCCCAGCCAGGTCGAGGCGCTCGAGGACCCGGTCGTGGCGGAGAGCAAGCGCGAGTTCTTCAACAACGCGCCCGTCGGCCAGATCCTGGTGCAGCAGGCCAAGGCGATCGAGTTCATCCCGTACAAGGGCCCGAAGTTCGCCGACATCATCACCGCGTTCCAGCAGGCCATCCAGCGGGTCGACGAGGGCCAGGAGTCACCCGACGAGGCCTGGGAGTCGTTCCTGGCCGACGTCGAGCGGCTGGGCTGAGCGTTCCCATGACGCTGGAGTCCAGCAGCCGCCCGGGTCGGGCGGCCGGATCCCCGGCCGGGGAGGGTGAGACCCCCTCCCCGGCCGGTGGCCCCGAGGACCTGCTCCAGGAGTCCGAGCGGGAGCCGGGGCACCCGCCCCGACAGCGGACGCCGGTCGTCGCGGCCCGACGCCCGGGCTCGTGGCGCAGCCGGTTCTTCCGGCTCGAGGCCCGCACCGCGCCCTACCTCTACATCTCGCCCTTCTTCCTGCTCTTCGCCGTGGTCGGGCTCTTCCCCCTCCTCTACACCGCCTACGTCTCGGTCCACCAGTGGAGCCTGCTCGGCGGCCAGGGCGACTTCATCGGCCTGGACAACTACCGCCGGGTGCTCGCGGACCGCTACTTCTGGAACGCCCTGCGCAACACCCTGAGCATCTTCCTGCTCTCCTCGGTGCCCCAGGTGGTGATCGCGCTCTGCCTGGCCGGCCTGCTCGACACCCAGCTGCGGGGCCGGACCCTGTGGCGGATGAGCGTGATGCTCCCGTTCGTGGTCGCGCCGGCGGCGGTCGCCCTGATCTTCGGCAACGTCTTCGGCGACCGGTACGGCCTGGCCAACTCGGTGCTGGAGGCGATCGGCGTCAGCGGCGTCGCGTGGCACACCGACACCCTCGCCAGCCACCTGGCCATCGCCTCGATGGTGAACTGGCGCTGGACCGGCTACAACGCGCTGATCTTCCTGGCCGCGATGCAGGCGGTGCCCCGCGACCTGTACGAGTCCGCCTCCCTGGACGGCGCGGGGCGGGTGCGCCAGTTCGTCTCCATCACCGTGCCGATGATCCGGCCCACGCTGCTCTTCGTCATCATCACCTCCACCATCGGCGGGCTGCAGATCTTCGCCGAGCCACGGCTCTTCGACACCAAGGGCCTCGGCGGCTCGGACCGGCAGTACCAGACGCTGACCATGTACCTGTGGGAGCTCGGCTGGCGGGTCCGCGACCTCGGCATGGCCTCCGCGGTGGCCTGGCTGCTCTTCCTGATCATCGTCGTCTTCGCCCTGGTCAACCTCTGGTTGAGCCATCGCGCGGGCTCGCTGTCCCGCGGCTCGCGCCGCACCTCGCGCGGCCGGTCCCGGCGGCGTACCCCTGCCCCACCCACCCTGGAGGCGCCATGACCCGCCGCCCCGGCTTCCTCGTCTACGGCCTGCTCGCCGCCTTCGTCCTGGGCTCGTGCGCCCCGCTCTACTGGTCCTTCCTCGTCGGCTCGCACAGCCGCAGCGAGCTGACCAGCCGGGTGCCCCCGCTGTTCCCCGGCGGTCACTTCCTGGCCAACGCCCAGCGCGCGATCGAGGCGGTGCCCTTCTGGAAGGCGCTGGGCAACAGCCTGATCGTCTCGGGCACCGTTGCCACCTCGGTGGTCGTCTTCTCCACCCTGGCCGGGTTCGCCTTCGCCAAGCTGACCTTCCGCGGCCGTACGCCGCTGCTGGTCTTCGTCGTCGCCACGCTGGCGGTGCCGACCCAGCTGGGCGTCATCCCGCTCTTCATCGTGATGGCCGAGCTGGGCTGGGTGGGCTCGCTGTGGGCGCTGATCGTGCCCGGCATGGTGACCGCCTTCGGCGTCTTCTTCATGCGCCAGTACCTGCTCGACGCGGTGCCCGACGAGCTGATCGAGGCGGCCCGGGTCGACGGCTGCTCGCTGCTGCGCACGTTCTGGAACGTCGCGGTGCCGGCGGCCCGCCCGGCGGCGGCGATCCTGTGGCTCTTCACCTTCATGGCCACCTGGACCGACTTCTTCTGGCCGCTGATCGTGCTGCCGGCGAGCAACCCGACCATCCAGATCGCCCTCCAGCAGCTGCAGAGCGGCTACTACGTCGACTACAGCCTGGTGCTCGCCGGCACCACGCTCTCGATCGTGCCGCTGCTGGTCCTCTTCGTCCTCACCGGTCGCCAGCTGGTCGCCGGCATCATGCAAGGAGCAGTCAAGGGATGACAGTCCGACAGAGCCGTACCGACGCCCCGACCCCCTCCCCCCGCACCGAGGCGCTGGCGCCGCGGCGCTTCCCCGCCGGCTTCACCTGGGGCGCGGCCACCGCGGCGTACCAGGTCGAGGGCGCGGTGGCGGAGGACGGCCGGACGCCGTCGATCTGGGACACCTTCTCCCACACCCCGGGGGCGGTGCTGCACGGAGACACCGGCGACACCGCCTGCGAGCACTACCACCGGATGCCCGACGACGTGGCGCTGATGTCCGAGCTCGGGCTGGGCTCCTACCGGTTCTCGGTGGCCTGGCCGCGGGTGCGCCCCGACGGGGGCGCGGTCAACCCCGCCGGGCTGGCCTTCTACGACCGCCTCGTCGACCGGCTGCTGGCCGCCGGCATCGACCCCTGGCTGACCCTCTACCACTGGGACCTGCCCCAGGCCCTGGAGGACGCGGGCGGCTGGACCAACCGCGAGACCGCCTTCCGGTTCCTGGAGTACGCCGCCAGCGTGCACGACGTGCTCGGCGACCGGGTGCCGACCTGGACCACGCTCAACGAGCCCTTCTGCGCCTCTCTCCTGGGCTACACCGCAGGCCACCACGCACCCGGCCGGCGCGACGGCGCGGCCGGCCTGGTCGCCGCGCACCACCTGCTGCTCGGCCACGGCCTGGTCGTCGAGGAGCTGCGCCGGCGTGGCGTCGAGGGCGAGCGCGGGCGGCTCGGGGTAAGCCTCAACTTCACCGTCGCCGACCCGCACGACCCCACGGACCCGATCGACGTGGACGCGGCGCGACGGGTCGACTCCCTGCACAACCGGCTCTTCCTGGACCCGGTGCTGCGCGGGCGCTACCCCGAGGACCTGCTGACCGACACCCAGGACCTCTCCTGGGCGGGCGCCTCGTGGACCGAGGCGGTCCGCGACGGCGACCTGGCGCTGATCGGAGCTCCGCTGGACGTGCTGGGCGTGAACTTCTACCACGGCAACGCGGTCTCCGGGCACCCGCACACCGAGGTGATGGCGCGCGACGCCGACAAGCCGCCGCGCCCCACCAGCTCGCCGTTCGTGGGCTCCGAGCACGTCACCTTCCCGAGCCGGCCGCTCCCGGTCACCGACATGGGCTGGGAGGTGCAGCCGGACGGCCTGCGCCGCCTCCTGGTCCGGCTGCACGACGAGTACGGCGCCCCGCCGATCTACCTGACCGAGACGGGCGCCGCCTTCGCCGACGCCCCCGACGGGCAGGGCCGGGTGCACGACCCGGACCGGATCGCCTTCCTCGACGCCTACCTGCGCGCCACCCAGGAGGCCATCGCCGCCGGGGTGGACGTGCGCGGCTTCTTCCACTGGTCGCTGATGGACAACTTCGAGTGGGCGTTCGGCTACGCCAAGCGGTTCGGCCTGGTGCACGTCGACTATGCCGACCAGCGCCGTACGCCGAAGAGCAGCGCCCACTGGTACGCCGAGCTGGCCCGGACCTCGACCCTGCCCGAGGGCGAACCGGAGCGCTGGCTACGGTGAGCCGCGTGAACGGGAACGGGTCACCCACCCTCGACGAGGTCGCGCGCGTGGCCGGGGTCTCGCGGGCCACCGCCTCACGGGCGATCAACGGGGGGATGCGGGTCAGCCCCCAGGCGCTGGCCTCGGTGGAGTCCGCGGTGCGCAGCCTCGGCTACGTGCCCAACCCGGCCGCGCGGAGCCTGGTCACCCGGCGCACCGACTCGGTCGCCGTGGTGGTCCCGGAGCCGGACGAGCGGATCTTCTCCGACCCCTTCTTCGCCGGCACGCTGCGCGGGGTCACCCGCGTGCTGACCGAGCACGACCTGCAGCTGGTCCTGCTGCTGGCCCGGCCGGGCGCCTCCAGCGCCCGCACCCTGCGCTACCTCAACAACCGGCACGTCGACGGTGCCCTGGTGGTCTCCCACCACCGCGACGACGGGCTGGCCGAGCAGCTCGCGGGCACCGACCTGCCGTGCGTCTTCGGGGGCCGCCCCTGGACGGCCGGCGACCGGGTCGCCTACGTCGACGTGGACAACGTGGCCGGGGCACGGCAGGCCACCGAGGCGCTGATCGAGCGCGGCTGCCGGCGCATCGCCACGATCGCGGGCCCGGCCGACATGACGGCGGCGGCCGACCGGCTGGAGGGCTGGCGGCAGGCCATGGCGGCGGCGGGGCTGCCGCTGGACGCGGTCCACCAGGGCGACTTCACCCAGGAGAGCGGGGAGGTCGCCGCCCTGGCGCTGCTGGAGACCCACCCGGACCTGGACGGCCTCGTGGTGGCCTCCGACCTGATGGCCGCCGGGGCGCTGCGGGTGCTGGCCCGGGCCGGTCGCCGGGTGCCCGACGAGGTGGCCGTGGTCGGCTACGACGACCTCGGGGTCGCGGAGCGGACCACTCCCCCGCTGACCACCATGCGCCAGCCGGTCGAGGAGATGGCCGAGCGGGCCACCCGCCTGCTGCTGGAGCAGATCGAGGGCCACGGCAGCGGGCGACCGATGCGCGTCATCATCCCCCCGCAGCTGGTGCGGCGCGCGAGCGCCTGAGGTCGGGCTCGTCCCGCGGCCTACCCCGCCGCCCCGGCGGTCCGTGGCCTGAACCCGGAGCACATCACCCGCAGGTAGGAGAGCCGGCCGTCGCTGGTCCGGTAGTACGCCTGCTGCTCGACCGTGTGCGGTCCCCGGCTGTTGGTCACCTCGCACCGGTAGGAGAGGTGCCGCAGGTCCACGACGTCGTCCCCCCGCTCGAGCCGGGTGACGGCGTCGACGTGGTCGGAGTCCTCGAACCAGTGGTCGAGGAAGACGCCGACGACCTCCTCCGGGGAGCCTGCCTCCCAGGTACGGCCGGGCGTCATGCCCCGGAAGTCGACGTCGGGGCCGAGCAGGGCCAGCATTCCCGCGCGGTCGTGGTCGACGATCGACTGCACGAAGCGCACGGCGACGTCGGAGTCCATGCAGGCATCCTGCACCTCGCCCGGGATCGGGCGCACCCCCTCTTCCGCGGACACCGGTCCCCCATATCGGTGAACCTGGCCTCGGCCCGCACCACCCGGCGCTCTCCGCACTAGCCTCGGGAGATGCCGTACAAGTACAAGGTGGTCGAGCTCCGCGAGAAGCTCATGGGCGGGAAGATGTCGGGCGACAAGCTCGAGAAGGTCCTCAACGAGCACGCCCGCCAGGGGTGGCAGCTCAAGGCGATCACATCGACCGAGGTCAAGGGGCGGGTCGGTCCCGGCGGCGTCGAGGGCCTGCTGGTCACGTTCGAACGAGCGACCTGACCGGGCGGGACCGGCAGGCGCGACTGCTGTGCGTCCACAGCGCGCGAGCTCGTCGTGATGCTCGGGGAGCAGGTCCAGACGCCTGACTCGGGCCGGCTGGTGGTCAGCCGGTGGAGCGCCAGCCAGCGCGGTGCAGCCGCTCCGCCCCGTCGAGGAGCAGGTCGAGCGCGAACTCGAACTCGAACTCCTCGTCGCACCCCGACGCCCCGTCGGGCGCGCTCCGCTCCTGGGCCGCGACGGCGATCCGGACGATGCTGGGAAACCGCTCGGCGAACGTACTCACCGCCTCCTCCGCCTCGGCGGGGTCGGGCGCCTCGGGCGCCTCGGACCCAACCCGCGACTCGTCGAACATCTCCGGGCTGAAGCCCCAGATCCGGTTCCCGAGCGCGTGCATGACGTGGTGGGTCAGATCGGCGGAGAAGCCGCCCGCGAGGAACGTGCCGGCGACGGCGTCCATGTGCGCGAGCACCGTCGGCGTCCGCCGGGTCCGGGACTCGATCGCCCGTCGCGCCCAGGGGTGACGCAGGACCGCTCGCCGGGCGGACAGCAGCCGGTCGCGCACCCCCTGCTTCCAGTCGCCCGCCGGGTCGGGCGGCTCGAGCTCGCCGAGGACGGTGTCGACCATCCCGTCGAGCAGCTCCTCCTTGTCCGAGACGTGCTTGTAGAGCGCCATCGGCACGACGCCCAGCCGCTCGGCCAGCCGGCGCATGCTCACCGCGTCGATGCCGTCCTGGTCGGCGAGCGCGACGGCCTCGTGCAGCACCCGGTCGCGGCTCAGCGGCGTACGCCGGGCGGGCCGGTCCGGGCTGCGGGTGCTTGACACGTGTACACCGTACACCTAGCGTGACGCCCCCTTGGTGTACGCCGTACACCTATCCCGAGGAGCACTCATGACACTGTCCGTGCCACCCGCCGTCCACGCTCGACCCGCGACGCCCGGCACGCGGCGCACGGCCCGGGTGGTGGGAGTGCTCTACCTCCTCACCTTCGCCACCTCCGTGCCCACGCTGGCGCTCTACGCTCCGCTGGACCGCCCGGACTTCGTCCTCGGCACCGGGAGCAGCACCGGCGTGCTCACCGGGGCCTCGCTCGAGGTGCTCCTCGCGGTCTTCTGCGTCGGCACCGCGGTGCTGCTGTTCCCGGTGCTGCGGCGCCACGACGAGGCGGCGACCCTGGGGTTCCTGGCCGCGCGGGTCGTGGAGGCCGCACTGATCCTGGTCGGGGTCGCGTGCCTGCTCTCGGTGGTCACCCTGCGCCAGGCCGAGGCCACCGACCCGGACTCCCTGGTCCCGGCCGCGCAGACGCTCGTCGCCGTCTACGACCGGCTGTTCCTGCTGAGCCAGAGCCTGATGCCGGCGATCAGCGCGCTGTGCCTCGGGTGGGTGCTCTACCGGTCCGGCCTGGTGCCGCGAGCGATCCCGCTCGTCGGACTCGTCGGCGGCCCCCTGCTCCTGGTCTCGGACGGCGCGATCCTCTGGGGCGCCTACCTCCCGGACTCGCCGCTCGCCTTCCTGGGCGCGCTACCCGTCGCCCTGTGGGAGCTCATCCTCGGCGTGTGGCTCATCGCCCGCGGCTTCCTGCCGGCCGCGGAGGCGGCGTACGACGGGTGAGCCGCGGAGCCCTCAGCGGTGACCGGCGACCGCGTGCGGCTCGTACCCGCGCTCGAGCTCGGCGACCTCGTCGTCGGTCAGCTCGACCTCCAGCGACGCCAGCGCGTCGCTGAGGTGCTGGGGCTTGGTCACCCCGACGATCGGGGAGGTCACGACCGGCTTCGAGGAGAGCCAGGCGAGCGCGACCTGCGCCCGCGGGATCCCCCGCCGCTCGGCCACGGACGCGACCGCGTCGACGATCGCCTTGTCCCCGTCGCGGTAGAGAGTGGAGCCGAACTCGTCGGTCTGGAGGCGGGCGGTCTCGGCGTCCCAGTCGCGGGTCAGCCGCCCGCGGGCCAGCGGGCTCCACGGGATCACCCCGACACCCATGTCCTCGCAGAGCGGGAGCATCTCCCGCTCCTCCTCGCGGTAGATCAGGTTGTAGTGGTTCTGCATCGAGACGAAGCGGGTCCACCCGCCGAGGTCGGCGGCGTGCTGGGCCTTGGCGAACTGCCAGGCGTACATCGACGAGGCCCCGAGGTAGCGGACCTTGCCGGCCTTCACCACGTCGTGCAGCGCCTCCATGGTCTCCTCGATCGGCGTCGTCGGGTCCCACCGGTGGATCTGGTAGAGGTCGACGTGGTCGACCCCGAGCCGGCGCAGGCTGGCGTCGATCTGGGTCATGATCGCCGTGCGGGAGAGCCCGGAGCCGGTCGGGCCCGGTCCCATCCGGCCGTGCACCTTGGTGGCGATGACCACCTCGTCGCGGGGAGCCATCTCCTTGAGCAGCCGGCCGGTGATCTCCTCGCTGCTGCCGCCGGAGTAGACGTTGGCGGTGTCGAAGACGGTGATGCCGCCCTCGAGCGCGGCCCGGACGATCGGCCGCGCGGCGTCCTCGTCCATCACCCACGGGTGTCCCCCGCGGCTCGGGTCGCCCCAGCTCATGCATCCCAGCGTCAGGGCCGAGACCTTGAGGCCCGTGCTGCCCAGCTTCCTGTACCGCATGTCGTCACCTTCCGAGCGTCCTGGCTTGCACGATATCCGAACGCCGAGGACCCCAGGCACCGGCGGTACCCTCCCCCGCGAGACGAGGGGGAGCACATGCTGGGAGGCAAGGACACGGTGGTCTACCGCGGGCGCGCGGTGGCGGGATGGCTCTGGTGGGGCACCTGGGCGGCGCTGCTGGCGGTGGCGCTCGTGCCTCCCGTGCTGGAGGGCGACTTCCTCTCGATCGGCGACTTCCTCATCCAGGTGTTCGCGTACGGCGTCGCCTGGGGCGTGCCGATCTGGGTCATGCTGCTCACGCTGTGGTCGATGGAGTTCTACGGGAGGCTCACGTTGACCCGGTCGACCCTGCGGGTCGGGCGGGACCGGATGCCGCTCTCCGAGCTCGATCCCGTGGGAGCACGCGCGGTCGACCGGGAGCAGCCGGCGATGGGGGCGCGGCTCCGCACCTCGGCGGGCGACGTGCACGTGCCGTACTCGGGCCCGACGCGACCCCGCGGCGCGACCTTCCGCTACCTGGGTGGCTCGTACGGGACCCCGTGGGGGATGGACGCCGTCAGCCTGCCGACCCGCGACGGCGGCGCGGTGCGGTTCTACGTCCGCAACCGCGGGGCGTTCCTCGCGGCGCTCGACGGAGTGCTCCCTTCGTCCTGAGCATGCCGGTCCCCGCGACCACTAGCCTGCCGGGCATGGACATCAACGGAGCATCTGCACTCGTCACCGGAGGCGCCTCGGGCATCGGCGCCGCCGTCGCCCGCCGGCTCGCCGCCGAGGGGGCGCGCGTCGTCGTCGCCGACCTCAACGACACCGCCGGCGAGGCACTCGCCGCTGAGATCGGCGGCGCTTTCGTGCACGTCGACGTCACCGACACCGACCAGATCAAGGCCGCCGTCGACCGGGCGACCGAGCTCGGCCCGCTGCGGGTCCTGGTCAACTCCGCCGGCATCGGCTGGGCCCAGCGCACCGTCGGCCGCGACGGCGAGTACGACTCCGCCCACGACCTCGACGCCTACAAGAAGGTGATCGCGATCAACCTGATCGGCACCTTCGACGCGATCCGGCTCGCCGCCACCGCGATGGGCCGCACCGAGCCGCTGGAGAACGGCGAGCGCGGCGCGATCGTCAACATGGCCTCCGCCGCCGCGTTCGACGGCCAGATCGGCCAAGCGGCGTACTCCTCCTCCAAGGGCGGCGTGGTCGGCATGACCCTGCCGGTGGCCCGCGACCTCGCCGCGATCGGCGTCCGGGTCAACACCATCGCCCCCGGCCTGATCGACACCCCGATCTACGGCGAGGGCGAGGCCTCGGAGGCGTTCAAGGCCAAGCTCGGCGAGTCCGTGCTCTTCCCCAAGCGCCTCGGGGTGCCCGACGAGCTGGCCAGCATGGTGGTGGAGTGCGCGACCAACTCCTACATGAACGGCGAGACCGTCCGGGTGGACGGCGGCATCAGGATGCCCCCGAAGTAGCCCGCCGCTCCCCCGCCCCGCCCCTTGTACCGCGCCCGTCCGACCGCCCGACCGCCCCATGTAACGCGCTGTTCAACCCACTACCCACCCCCACTGGAGGGGGTAGGTAGCCGGTTAGACAGCGCGTTACAAGGGGCGGTCGGGGGCTGGTCAGGGCGGGGCCGGGGCAGGCAAGGGGGTCAGCGGCTGACGAACCGCTCGATCAGCGCCTGCGCCTCGGGTCCGGTGACCCGCGAGCTGATCGTCCGCGCCTCCTCGGCGCCGGTCGCCTCCCGGTCGAGCTCCCAGCCTGCGCGGAGCAGGCGTCGTACGTCGCCCAGCGCGCCCGCCGCGGCACCCGCCAGGCCGGTGACCAGCTCGCGGGCCCGCGCGGGCGCGTCCTCCGCGACCTCGGTGACCATCCCCCACTCCTGCGCGGTCTCCGCGGTGATCGGCTTACCGCTCAGCGCGAATCCCAGCGCCCGGTGCGAGCCGATCGCGCGGGGCAGCAGGTAGGAGACGCCGCAGTCGGGGGTGAGCCCGATGCCGGGGTAGGCGAAGACGAACTTCGTGCCCTTGGCCGCCACCACCAGGTCGCAGCTGAGCATCACGCCCAGCCCGGCGCCGGCCACCGCACCCTGCACCGCGCAGACCACCGGCTTCGGCATCCCCGCCAGCCGCCGCAGCACCCCGTCGAGGTGCAGCGCCAGCTCGAGCAGGTACGCCGGCTGGTCGTCCGCGGCGACGAACGAGGCGACGTCGCCGCCGGCGCAGAACCGCGCCCCGGCGCCGGTCAGCAGCACCGCCCGGACCGCGTCGTCGGCGGCCGCCCGGTCGACCGCCTCGCCGAAGGCGTGGGAGGTCGGCAGGTCGAACGCGTTCGCCGCGTCCGGCCGGTTGAGCTCGAGGTGGGCGACGCCGTCGCGGACCCCGTAGGTGACCAGGTCGGTCATGCTCACACCCGCCGGAAGAGCGCGGCCAGCGCCTGGCCGCCGCCGATGCACATGGTCACGATGCCCAGCTCGAGGTCACGGCGGACCATGTCCTTGGCCACCCGCAGGGTGAGGATCGCGCCGGTCGCGCCGACCGGGTGGCCGAGCGCGATCGCGCCGCCGTACGGGTTGACCTTCTCCGGGTTGAGCCCGGCGTCGCGGATCACCGCGACCGCCTGGGAGGCGAACGCCTCGTTGAGCTCGACCACGCCGATGTCGCCGGGCGTGGTGCCGGTCTTCTCGAACAGGCTCTGCAGCGCCAGCACCGGGGCGTAGCCCATCAGCTCGGGCTCCATGGCCGCGGTGGCGACGGCCTCGATCGAGACCAGGCCGGTCATCCCGTGCTCGGCGGCCGCGGACTCCCGGGCCAACACCAGCGCGGCGGCGCCGTCGTTGATCCCCGAGGCGTTGCCCGCGGTGACCGAGCCGTCCTTCTTGAACGCCGGCCGGAGCCCGGCCAGCGTGGCCAGGGTGGTCTCGGGCTTGGGGTGCTCGTCCTGCTCGACGGTGAACGGCCGGCGGCCGCCGACCTCGACCGGGACGATCTCCTCCGCGAAGGCGGACTGCGCGGCGTCGGTGGCGGCACGCCGCTGCGACTCGGCGGCGAACTCGTCCTGGCGCTGCCGGGAGACGTCGTACTTCTCCGCGACGTTCTCGGCGGTGACGCCCATGTGGATCCCGTGGAACGGGTCGGTCAGCATCATCACGGTGCCGTCGGTCAGCTCGCGGTTGCCGAGCCGGTAGCCGTTGCGCGCGCCGAAGTCGTAGAAGGGCATCCGGCTCATCGACTCGTCGCCGCCGGCGAGGGCGAAGTCGAGGTCGTTCCAGCGCATCTCCATCGCCGCGGACCAGACCGCCTGCAGGCCGGAGCCGCAGAGCCGGTTGACCGTGTACGCCGGCACGTTGGTGGGCAGGCCGGCGGCGACCGCGACCCGGCGGGCGTTGTAGGCGTCCGGCCCGACCTGGCCGATGCACCCCATGACCACTTCCTCGATCTTCTCGGCGTCGACGCCGGAGCGCTTCAGCGCCGCGCGGGCGGCGGTCGCGCCGAGCTCGTGGCCGGGCACGTCCTTGAAGACGCCGCCGAAGCTGCCGATGGGGGTCCGGGCACCGTCGAGGACGACGATCCTGTCGTTGTTCATGGGGTCCTCTCTGCTGGTCTCAGGCGAGACGCGGGTGGAGCGGACCGACCGGACGACCTCTGGTCGTCCGGTCGGTCAGCGGGTCCGTCAGTAGGTGTAGAAGCCGCGGCCCGTCTTGCGCCCGAGCAGGCCGGCGTCGACCATTCTGGCCAGCAGCGGCGGAGCGGCGTACAGCGGCTCCTTGAACTCCTCGTAGAGGGACTCCGCGACGGCCTTGGTGGTGTCCAGGCCGATCAGGTCGGCGAGCGCCAGCGGGCCCTGCGGGTGGGCGGCGCCGAGCACCAGACCGCGGTCGATGTCCTCGGCGGTGGCGAACCCGGACTCGAGCATCCGGATGGCGGAGAGGACGAACGGGATCAGCAGGGCGTTGACCACGAACCCGGCGCGGTCCTGGCAGTCGATCGCCTGCTTGCCGAGCACGCCCTCGACGAACTCGCGGCTGCGCTGGGTGGTCTCCGGGGCGGTCAACAGGCTGGGCACCAGCTCGACCAACTGGAGCACCGGGACCGGGTTGAAGAAGTGGATGCCGATCACGTGCTGCGGGCGGTTGGTGACCACGCCGAGCTTCATGATCGGGATCGAGGAGGTGTTCGAGGCGAGGATCGCCTCGGGGTCGGTGACCACCCGGTCGAGGGTGCGGAACAGCTCGGTCTTGGCGTCCTCATCCTCGACGATCGCCTCCACCACCAGCTGCCGGTCCGCCAGCTTCTCGAGGTCGGTGACGACGCGGATCCGGTCCATCACGGCGGCCGCGGAGTCGATCTTGCCCTTCGACTCGGCCCGGGCCAGCGACTTCTCCAGGCGCTCCCGCCCGGCGGTCGCGGCGGCGTCGGAGGACTCCACCACCACCACGTCGAGCCCGGCGCGGGCGCTGACCTCGGCGATGCCGGCTCCCATCAGGCCGCAACCGACCACTCCGACCTTCTCCATCGTGACAACCTCTCCTCGGGGAAATGTGGAACTCAGTACCGCTCGACGGTACTCAGTACCGACGAGTAGCCGAAACCGGCCCCTCCCCGGCTCGGCCGCACCAGGGCAGGCCGCGCGACGGAGTCGTTCAGGGACGACGGTCCTCGTACCGCAGGCCCCAGGCGGCGATCACGCCGCCGAGCGCGCCGAAGAAGTGCCCCTGCCAGGAGATGCCGGGCTGCCCGGGGAGCACGCCCCAGAGCATCCCGCCGTAGAGGATGAAGAGCAGGACGCCGAGCGCGATCTGTCCCGGACGGCGGGTGAAGAACCCACGCGCCAGCAGGTAGAGCAGCCAGCCGAAGACCAGGATCGAGGCGCCGAGGTGGACCGTGCCGGGCGCGCCGAAGAACCAGGTGCCGAGACCGCCCACGATCCACACCACCGTGGTCACGATCGCCCACCGCCCCACCCCCGAGAGCAGGACCAGGAAGCCCAGGACCAGCAGCGGCACGGTGTTGGCGACCAGGTGCCCCCAGCCTGCGTGCAGCAGCGGGGCCAGCAGGATCCCGGCGAGCCCGTCGCTGGAGCCCGGGCGGATCCCCTCCACGTCGAGCCGGTTGCCGGTCGCGGCGTCGAAGAGCTCGATCAGCCAGAGCACGGCGACGAACCCGAGGCTCCAGGCGCCCGCGCGCCACCACGCGTCGAACCGCGACGGCCCGCGCTCGACGTAGGGACCAGGCGAGGCGGGCGGCCATCCGGACATGGCCCCACGCTAGGCGAGCGCAGCAAGCACGAGTGCCGTCCGCATGACAACGGGCGCCCTCCGGAACTATCTGGACGTCCTACTAGGTGCGCTAGCGTGGGCGCCATGACCTCGCCTGCGTCCACGTCCGGGCCTCCCGGCGCCGGCCGCGACCCGATCCGCGAGGCGCACGCCCAGTGGCAGCGCCACGGCTGGTCCGAGGCCGCGGACGGGATGGCGATGGTGACCTCGGTGGCCCGGGTCCACCAGCTGCTGATGGAGCGGATCGACGCGCAGCTGCGCCCGCTCGGGCTCTCCTTCGCCCGGTTCGAGGTGCTGCGCCTGCTCTCGTTCGTGCGCTCCGGATCCCTGCCGATGACCCGCCTCGGGTCGCTGCTGCAGGTGCACCCGACCAGCGTCACCAGCGCGGTCGACCGGCTGGTCAAGCAGGGGTACGTCGAACGCCGCCGGCACGCCGACGACGGCCGGGTGGTGCTCGCCTCGCTGACGGAGGAGGGCCGGGACGTGCTCGAGCGGGCGACGGCCGCGCTCAACACCGAGGTCTTCGAGCAGCCCGGCCTGCCGCGCCGGGACGTGCTCGCGCTGACCCGCCTGCTCGCCGAGCTGCGCGCGGGCGCCGGGGACGACGTCTCCCCCGACCTCGCGCGCTGAGCACTACCGGTGGGTAGCGGTCCGCTCTTCCCAAGCATTACTTGGGCGTCCTACTATCTAGGTGCTAGGAAGTCCTACGAACTGCTCTGCGAAGGTGCCCCGATGTCCTCCACGCCCGCCCCGTCCGGCCTGCACGTGCCCCAGCACCCGATCCGCCTGGTCACCGCGTCGAGCCTCTTCGACGGCCACGACGCCTCGATCAACATCATGCGGCGGATCTTCCAGAGCCAGGGCTGCGAGGTGATCCACCTCGGGCACAACCGCTCCGTGCAGGAGGTCGTCGACGCCGCCCTCGAGGAGGACGTGCAGGGCGTCGCCGTCTCGTCGTACCAGGGCGGGCACGTGGAGTACTTCGAGTTCCTCGTCGAGTCGCTGCGCGCAGCCGGCGCCGGGCACGTCAAGGTGGTCGGCGGAGGCGGCGGCGTGATCGTGCCGGCCGAGATCGCGCGGCTGCGCGAGTCGGGGGTGACCATCTTCTCCCCCGAGGACGGCCAGCGGCTCGGCCTCGTCGGGATGATCAACCAGGTCGTCGCCGACTGCGACTTCGACCCGTGGACCGTCCGGCAGGTCACCGCCGAGGAGGTGCTCACCGGCGACCGGACCGCAGCGGCCCGGGCGCTGACCGGCGCCGAGACCGGCCAGCTGCCCGCCGACGTGCTCGCCCGGATCACCGAGGCCGCGGCCGCGCGGAGCACCCCGGTGCTCGGCATCACCGGCACCGGCGGCTCGGGCAAGTCCAGCCTGACCGACGAGCTGGTCCGGCGCTTCCGCGTCGACCAGCAGGACAAGCTGCGGATCGCCGTGATCGCCGTCGACCCGACCCGGCGCAAGGGCGGCGGCGCCCTGCTGGGCGACCGGATCCGCGCCAACAGCCTGGACGGCGACCGCATCTTCTTCCGCTCCCTGGCCACCCGCGGCGCCCACGAGGTGCCCGAGCACCTGGGCGACGTGATCGCCTGCGTCAAGGCCGCCGGCTTCGACCTGGTCGTCGTCGAGACCCCCGGCATCGGCCAGGGCGACGCGGCGATCGTGCCGTTCGTCGACACCTCGCTCTACGTGATGACGCCCGAGTTCGGCGCCGCCTCCCAGCTGGAGAAGATCGACATGCTCGACTTCGCCGACACGGTGGCGATCAACAAGTTCGAGCGCCGCGGCGCCAAGGACGCGCTGCGCGACGTCGGCCGGCAGATGGTGCGCAACCGCGAGGCGTTCGGCAAGCAGCCGCACGAGATGCCGGTCTTCGGCACCAGCGCCGCCACCTTCAACGACGACGGCGTCACCGCGCTCTACCAGCACCTGCGCGACCTGCTCGCCGAGCGGGGCCTGCCGGTGACCGAGGGCACCCTGCCGCACGTCGACGTCCGCCACTCCTCCGGCATCCGGCAGGTGGTGCCGACCGAGCGGGTGCGCTACCTCGCCGAGATCACCGAGACCGTGCGCGGCTACCACGCCCGCACCGAGGAGCTGGCCGAGGCGGCCCGTCGGGTGCAGCGGCTCGACATCGTCAAGGGCGAGCTGGTGAAGACCGGCGACAGCGCCGACAACGTGGGCGGCCTGCTCGAGCAGGCGCGCAAGGAGCTCCCGCACGAGGTGGCCGACCAGATCGAGGCCTGGCCCGCGGTCGTGGAGTCCTACTCCGGCGACGAGCAGGTGGTGCGGGTCCGTGACAAGGAGATCCACACCAAGCTGACCCGGGAGTCCCTGAGCGGCAACAAGATCCCCAGGGTCGCGCTCCCCCGCTACACCGACCACGGCGAGCTGGTCCGGTTCTGGCGCCGGGAGAACCTGCCGGGCTACTTCCCCTTCACCGCCGGCGTCTTCCCGTTCAAGCGCGACGGCGAGGACCCCGCCCGGATGTTCGCCGGCGAGGGCGACCCCGCCCGGACCAACCGCCGGTTCAAGATCCTCTCCGCCGACGGCGAGGCCACCCGGCTCTCCACCGCGTTCGACTCCGTCACCCTGTACGGCCGCGACCCCGACCCGCGCCCCGACGTCTACGGCAAGGTCGGCACCTCGGGCGTCTCGGTGGCGACGTTGGACGACATGAAGGTGCTCTACGACGGCTTCGACCTGGTCGCGCCGTCGACCAGCGTGTCGATGACGATCAACGGGCCGGCGCCCACCGTGCTGGCGTTCTTCCTCAACACCGTGATCGACCAGCAGGTCGACGCGTTCCGCGAGCGGGAGGGTCGCGAGCCCGACGAGGCCGAGCACGAGCAGCTCACGGCGTACGCCCTGGCGAACGTGCGCGGCACCGTCCAGGCCGACATTCTCAAGGAGGACCAGGGGCAGAACACCTGCCTGTTCTCCACCGAGTTCAGCTTGCGGATGATGGCCGACATCCAGGAGTGGTTCATCGCCAAGCAGGTGCGCAACTTCTACTCGGTCTCCATCTCCGGCTACCACATCGCCGAGGCCGGGGCGAACCCGATCAGCCAGCTCGCGTTCACGCTGGCCAACGGCTTCACCTACGTCGAGGCCTACCTGGCCCGGGGCATGGACATCGACGACTTCGCCCCCAACCTGTCCTTCTTCTTCTCCAACGGCATGGACCCGGAGTACAGCGTGCTCGGTCGCGTCGCCCGCCGGATCTGGGCGGTGGCGATGAAGGAGAAGTACGGCGCGGGCGAGCGCTCGCAGAAGCTGAAGTACCACGTGCAGACCTCCGGCCGGTCCCTGCACGCGCAGGAGATGGACTTCAACGACATCCGCACCACGCTGCAGGCCCTGATCGCCATCTACGACAACGCCAACAGCCTGCACACCAACGCGTTCGACGAGGCGGTCACCACCCCGACCGAGGAGTCGGTGCGTCGCGCGCTGGCGATCCAGCTGATCATCAACCGCGAGTGGGGCCTGGCGATGAACGAGAACCCGCTCCAGGGCTCCTTCATCATCGACGAGCTCACCGACCTGGTCGAGGAGGCCGTGCTGCGCGAGTTCGACTCGATCAACGAGCGCGGCGGCGTGCTCGGCGCGATGGAGACCGGCTACCAGCGTGGCCGGATCCAGGACGAGTCGATGCTCTACGAGCACCGCAAGCACGACGGGTCGCTGCCGATCATCGGGGTCAACACCTTCGTCCGCCCCGACTCCGACGCCTCGCCGGCCGAGGTCGAGCTGGCCCGCGCGACCGAGTCGGAGAAGGAGTCCCAGCTGCGCCGGGTGCGCGAGTTCCAGGGCTCGCACGCGAGCGAGGCGCAGCAGGCGCTGGCTCGGCTCAAGGACGCCGCGGTCTCCGGCGAGAACGTCTTCGCGGTGCTGATGGACGCCGCCCGGGTCTGCTCCCTGCAGCAGGTGACCGAGGCGTTCTTCGAGGTCGGCGGGCAGTACCGGCGCAACGTCTGACGACTCCCCTCTTCTCCGCCCCGGCGCACCCTCCCGCGCCGGGGCGGGGCCTGGGCGCTCACCCGGCGACCGTGGGGAGCACCTCCTCGGCCACCTCGAGCACGGCCCGCAGAGCCGGGGAGTCGTCGCTCGCGCGCCACACCAGCGACATCGGCAGCACCGGCGGGTCGCCCGCCAGCGGGACGAAGACGACGCCGTCCAGGGTGATGCTGCGCGCCGCCTCGACCACCAGCGCGACCCCCACCCCGGCCGCGACCAGGGCGAGGAGGCTGAACGTGTCCGGGGCCTCCTGTGTCACCCGCGGGGTGAACCCGGCCGCCAGGCAGGAGCGCAGCGCGAGCTCGCGGACCTCCGAGCCCCGGGCCGAGGGGAAGGCGACGAACTGCTCCTCGGCCAGGTCGGCCAGGGCCACCTCCGGACGGCTCGCGCACGGATGGGCGTCCGGCACCGCCACCATCAGCGGATCGTGGCGGACCACCCGGCCGCTCAGCCCGCGGATCCCGGCGACGGCGGTGAAGGCCAGGTCCAGGCTGCCGTCGACGACCCGGCCGACGGTCTCGCCCGAGTAGTAGGGACCGGCCAGGACGAACTCGATGCCCGGCAGCCGGGCCGCGACGGCCCTGGTCAGCACCGGCATGGTCACGGCGCTGCCGGTGCCGGCGTACCCCAGCGAGACCCGGCCGACCTCCCCGCGGCCGGCGGCCAGCGCGGCCCGGCGGGCGACGGCCGCGGAGGCCAGCACCTCCCGGGCCGGGTCCAGGAAGGACCGACCCGCCTCGGTGAGCCGGACCGACCGGGTGCTGCGGTCGAAGAGCGCCGTCCCGAGCTCGCGCTCGAGCAGCCGGATCTGCTGGCTCAGCGGCGGCTGCGAGATGTGCAGCCGGGCGGCCGCCCGGCCGAAGTGCAGCTCCTCCGCGACGGCGACGAACCCCGCCAAGTGCCTCAGCTCCACGATGCCCTCCCGAGCGACGACGACGATTCAGATGGCGCGATTCGGCTGTTGACGCGATTCAGATGCTGGACGACTCAATGCCTGGCCAATTTAGTCTTGGACCCTCTGCCTCCGGCTTGTCAGGGTGGTCGGGTGAACTTCGCCGACCGTGATCCCGCGCTGCGTCCCCTGCTGGACCAACTGCTCTCCCCAGACGACCGCACCCGGATCGAGCCCGTCCTCGACGACCTCGGCGCGGTGGCCGCCACCGAGCTCGACGACCTGGCCGCCACCGCCGACCGCAACCCGCCGGTGCTGCGCGCCTACGCCCCGGACGGCACCCGGATCGACGCCGTCGACCACCACCCGGCGTACCAAGAGATGTGCCGGCTCGCCTTCGAGCGCTACGGGCTCGCGGCCATGTCCCACCGCCCCGGCGTCCTGGGCTGGCCCACCCGGGTGCCGCACGTGGTCAAGTACGCCCTCTCCTACCTGTTCGTGCAGTCGGAGTTCGGCCTGGCGTGCCCGCTGTCGATGACCGACTCCGCCGCCCGGGTGCTGCGCCTCTTCGACCCCGAGCGCTTCGCCGCCGAGATCGACGCCCTGAGCAGCCCCACCCTGGAGGGCCTCGCCACCGGCGCGATGTTCATGACCGAGAAGCAGGGCGGCACCGACGTCGGGCAGACCGCCACCACCGCCACCGCCACCGTCACCCCGGAGGGCACGCACTGGACGCTGAGCGGCCACAAGTGGTTCTGCTCCAACGTGGCCGCCGACCTGATCCTCACCCTGGCCCGGGTCCCCGGTCAGGGCGAGGGAACCCGCGGGCTCGGCCTCTTCCTGGTGCCCCGGGTGCGTCCCGACGGCACGCCCAACGGACTGCGGATCGACCGGCTCAAGGACAAGCTCGGCAGCCGGTCGATGGCCAGCGGCGAGGTCACGCTGGAGGAGGCCTGGGCGCAGCCGGTCGGCGACCTGACCCGCGGCTTCCCGCAGATGGCGGAGATGCTCAACGTCTCCCGGCTCTCCAACGCGATGCGCGCCACGGCCCTGATGCGCCGCGCGGTGCGCGAGTCGGTGGACCACACCCGGGAGCGGGTGGTCTTCGGCCAGCGGCTCTTCGACCAGCCGCTGATGCGCCAGACCCTGCTGCCGCTCGCCCTGCACGCCGAGGCGGGTCTCGGCCTGGTGCTGGAGTCGGCCTCCCGGCTCGACGACGCGGACGCCGGTGACCCGCACGCCGCCGCGATGGTGCGGGTGCTCACCCCGCTGGCCAAGAACACCCTGTGCAAGCGCGCCCGGCAGGTGACCGGGGAGGCGATGGAGGTGCGGGGCGGCAACGGCTACATCGAGGACTGGGTCAACCCCCGGCTGCTGCGCGACGCGCACCTGGGCTCGATCTGGGAGGGCTCCTCCAACGTGATCTGCCTCGACGTGCTGCGCTGCATGACCCGCGAGCAGTCCCACCGGGTGCTGGCCGGCGCCTACGTCGGACGGCTCGCCGCGCTGGACCACCCGCGCGTCGAGCCGGCCGCCAGCACCCTGGTCGGGCGCTGGCAGCACCTGCGCAGCCGCGGCGAGCAGCTCCTGGCGATGAGCCGGTTCGACCAGGAGGCGGCGATCGGCGCGTACGCCGAGGACCTGTGCCACGCGGTGATGGCGACGCTGCTCCTCGAGCGGGCGCAGCGTGAGCTGGCCGCCGGGCTGGGACACCGCGCCCTGCTGCTGGCCCACACCTGGCTGCACTGGCTCGCCGATCCCCGGCTGACCTCCCCGCCGGCACTGCACGTGCTCGACCAGGTCGTCGACGGCGGCGAGGTGAGCGCCGAGGTGGCCCAGTCCGCGTACGACGCCATCGGCACTGCGTCGCGCCACCACGCCGAGGCGGGCACCCGTGGCTGAGCCGAGCGAGCCCCGTCCCGACGTGCAGGAGAGCGCCCCCGGCGCCGCTCCACTCGCGGGGATCCGGGTGGTCGACCTGTCCAAGATCCTCGCCGGGCCCTACGTGACGATGTCGCTGGCCGACATGGGCGCCGACGTGATCAAGGTCGAGCACCCCGACGGCGGCGACCCGACCCGGAAGTGGGGGCCGCCGTTCAACGGCCCCGACGCCACCTACTACCTGGCCGCCAACCGCAACAAGCGCTCGGTGACCCTGGACCTGAAGTCGCCCGAGGGGCAGGAGGCGGTGCACCGGCTGATCGAGACCGCCGACGTGGTGGTGGAGAACTTCAAGCCGGGCAGCTCGCTGGCCGAGGTGTTCAGCTACGAGCAGCTCTCGGCGCGCTACCCAGAGCTGGTGGTGCTGCACATCTCCGCGTTCGGCGACTCCGGGCCGCTGCGGCTGGAGCCCGGCTACGACATGGTCGCCCAGGCGGCTGCTGGGCTGATGTCGTTGACCGGGGAGACCGACGGCCCGCCGGTCAAGGCGGGCTTCGCGATGGCCGACCTCAGCGCCGCGCTCTTCGGCCTGATCGGGCTCACCGCCGCGCTGGTCGAGCGTGGCCGCACCGGGCGTGGGCAGTACGTCACCACCTCGCTCTACGAGACCCAGCTGGCGCTGCACGTCAGCTGGGCCACGGCCTTCTTCGCCACCCGGGAGCGCCCGCACCGGCTCGGCTCGGGCCACCCCAACCTGGTCCCCTACCAGGCCTACCCGGCCGCGGACGGCGACCTGGTGATCGCCGTGGGCAACCAGGCGACCTGGCGCCGGCTCTGCCGGGTGCTCGGCCGCGACGACCTCCCCGAGGACCCGCGGTTCCTGGCCAACGCCGACCGGGTGGTCAACCGCAAGGCGCTGAACGCCGAGCTGGAGTCGGCGCTCGCGCTCCGGACGGTCGAGGAGTGGTGCGCCCTGCTCAGCGCCGCCGACGTCCCGGTCACCCCGATCCGCACGCTGGACGAGATCTACGCCTCCGAGCAGACGGGCGCCCTGGAGATGATCGGCACCGTCGACCACCCGGTCGTCGGCGCCCTGGAGCAGATCCGCTTCCCGGTCAGCTTCTCCGGCCGGCGACCCCCGCTGCGCACCCCTCCGCCCCTGCTCGGGGAGCACAGCCGTGACGTGCTGGCCGAGGCCGGGTACGACGACGCCGAGATCGACCGGCTGCTCGCCCCAGCCGACCCCACCACCGAAGGGAAGACCCCGTGACCTCGCAGCAGCCCCGCCCCGCCCCCCAGGCCCCGCTCGACCTCGTCGGCACCGACTCGCTGATCGGGGAGGAGGACCGCGCGATCCGGGACACGGTCCGCCAGTTCGTGGAGTCGAAGGTCAAGCCGCAGCTCGCCGACTGGTACGAGGCCGGGCAGGTCCCGGTCCGCGAGCTGGCCCGCGAGGTCGGCGGGCTCGGCGTGCTCGGCATGCACCTGGAGGGCTACGGCTGCGCGGGCACCACCGCCACGGCGTACGGCCTGGCGTGCATGGAGCTGGAGGCCGGGGACTCCGGCCTGCGGTCGCTGGTCTCGGTCCAGGGCTCGCTGGCGATGTTCGCGATCTGGAAGCACGGCTCGGAGGAGCAGAAGCAGCAGTGGCTGCCCCGGATGGCGGCGGGCGAGGCGATCGGCTGCTTCGGGCTGACCGAGCCCGACTTCGGCTCCAACCCCGGTGGCATGCGGACCCGGGCGCGTCGCGACCCCGGGGCCGGCGGCGACTGGGTGCTCGACGGCACCAAGATGTGGATCACCAACGGGTCGGTCGCCGACGTGGCGGTCGTCTGGGCGCAGACCGACGAGGGGGTCCGCGGCTTCGTGGTCCCCACCGACACCCCGGGCTTCTCCGCCCCGGAGATCAAGAAGAAGATGTCGCTGCGCGCCTCGGTGACCAGCGAGCTCGTGCTCGACGGCGTCCGGCTCCCCGCATCCGCGATGCTGCCGGAGGCCCGAGGCCTCTCCGGTCCGCTGTCCTGCCTCAACGAGGCCCGGTTCGGGATCGTCTTCGGCGCACTCGGGGCAGCCCGCGACTGCCTGGAGACCGCGATCGCCTACAGCCGGGAGCGGGAGATCTTCGACAAGCCGCTCGCAGGGTTCCAGCTGACCCAGGCCAAGCTCGCCGACATGACCCTCGAGCTCGGCAAGGGGATGCTGCTCGCCCTGCACCTGGGCCGGCTCAAGGACGACGGCACCCTGCGGCCCGAGCAGGTCAGCCTGGGCAAGCTCAACAACGTGCGGGAGGCGATCGCCATCGCTCGCGAGTGCCGCACCATCCTCGGCGCCGCCGGGATCACCCTGGAGCACCCGATCATGCGGCACGCCAACAACCTGGAGTCCGTGCTCACCTACGAGGGCACCAGCGAGGTGCACCAGCTCGTGCTCGGCCAGGCGCTGACCGGCGAGGCGGCGTTCCGGTGACGCCCACCGCCACGCGTCCATCCACTCCCCCCACCACCCACCAGAGAACGCGAGGACACGCATGAAGATCGTTGCCGGAGTCGACGGAAGCCCGACCGCCGGGGCCGCGGCACTGAAGGCCGCCCGACTCGCCCAGGGCACCGGAGGCGTGCTGCACCTGGTCTCCGCCTACGGCAAGCTGGAGGAGCGGGTGATCGAGGCCGAGGCGCAGGAGCTGGTGCTGCACCCGAAGGACGACGCGAGACGGATCGCCGAGGCGGCGGCCGAGCAGCTGCGGGCCCAGTTCCCCGAGCTCACCGTCCACGCCGCCCCGTCCGCCGGGAAGCCCGCGGACGCCCTGCTGACAGCCGCCGACGAGGTCGGCGCCGACCTCATCGTGGTCGGAAACAAGCGGGTGCAAGGCCCGACCCGGATCCTCGGGAGCATCGCCACCGACGTCGCGCACCGGGCGCCGTGCGACGTCTACGTCGCGCACACCCACTGACCGGGGGTGCCTAGATTCCTACAGCCCCTCGCCGAGCAGGTCTGCGCTGCCAGCCCGGGGGACCGAAGCCGCGATTCGGCACGGTGTCCAGACCGGCAAGTCGAGAACAAGGCGAGTGTTGCGACGTAGCCGCCGCAATCGATGGCCGACGCCCTTCGTGCCGCTCGGCCACTTGGTGAGGGTGATTCCACCGCCCAGCAACAGCCGCCCCGAGCGCGGTGCTCACCAGGAGTCGAGAAACCGACGTCCGGTCGGTTCGGGGATTCTGGCCGCGGCGAGCAGACGTGAGACCACCGTGCGAGTCTCGGCTGGGTCGATGACGTCGTCGACCTCGTGGACGCTCGCGATGCTCAGCGCCTTGCCGCGCTCGTAGAGCTCAGCCACCAACTCCTCGTACCGCGCTTGCCGCGCGTCCGACCCCTCGATCGCCTCCAGCTCGGCACGGTGGCCCAGGCGCACGTAGCCCTCCAGCCCCATGCCACCGAACTCGCCCGTGGGCCAGGCCACGGTGGCCAGCGGCGCCTTCAGGTCGCCACCTGTCATCGCCATCGCGCCCAGGCCGTAGCCCTTGCGCAGCACCACCGCGATCATCGGGACCCGCGCGTGCGCGCCGGCCAGGAACATGCGACCGAACCGCCGCACGCTGGCAACCTCCTCGGCCTCCGGCCCGACCATGAAGCCCGGTGTGTCCACCAGGGAGACCACCGGCAGGCGGTGCACGTCGCACAACTGCAGAAAGCGTGCCGCCTTCTCCGCCGCCGGGGCATCGATCGCGCCGCCGAGGTGGCGCGGGTTGTTCGCCAGAACGCCGACCGCCCGGCCTTCCACGCGCGCCAGGCAGGTCAGGATGCCGGGGCCGTACTCGGGGCGAAGTTCGAGCACCGAGCCGACGTCGGCGACCAGCTCAACCACGCGGCGAACGTCGTAGGCCCGCAGTCGGTTCTCCGGGATGACGTGCCGCAGCAGCCGCTGGTCGTGGGCCCCAGCGTCGGATGTCACCGGCTCCAGCACCTGCCGCAGGTAGGTCCGTGCGGTTGCCACCGCCTCCGCCTCGTCCTCGACCAGGACATCGATCACGCCGTTGGGTACCTGCACCGAGACCGGTCCCACCTCCTCGGGGGCGAAGACTCCGAGCCCGCCCCCCTCGATCATCGCGGGTCCGCCCATGCCGAGGTTGGTGTCCCGGGTGGCGATGATGAGGTCCGAGACCGCAGCCAGGGCCGCGTTGCCGGCGAAGGTGCGGCCGGCCGCGATCGCGACCAGTGGCACCTGCCCCGAAAGCCGGGCTACTGCGGTGAAGGTCTGCTCATCCAGCTGTGCCACGGCCGCCATGTCGGTGTCCCCGGGCCGGCCGCCACCACCCTCGACGAAGAGCACCACGGGTAGCCGCTGCTCGAGGGCGGTGACCAGGAGGCGATGCATCTTGGCGTGGTTGAAGAAGCCCTGGGTACCGGCCAGGACGGTGTAGTCGTAAGCCATCGTGACGACCTGGTGGCCGGCCACGGTGCCGATGCCACCGACCAGTCCGTCTGCCGGGGTCCGCTCGACCAGCTCCTCCGGGCTCAGTCGCCGGCGCTGCGCGGCCAGCACGAGGCCGCCGTACTCGACGAAGCTGCCCTCGTCGAGCAGGTCGGTGACGTTCTCCCGGGCGGTACGCCGGCCGACGCGACGGCGGCGCTCGACCGCCGCCGGGCGCAAACCGTCCTGGGTGCGGGCACGCCGGTCCAGGACCTCGGCCAGGTCGGGACGGATCGCGTCGAGGTCGAGCTCCTCACTCTGGGTGCCCTGCGTCGAGGAGTCGCTGTCGACGCGCAGGACGGCCACCACCTGGCCGCCGTCGACGGTGTCGCCCGTCGCCACGTGCACGGACTCCACCGCACCACCGTGCTCGGCGAGCACGACGTGCTCCATCTTCATCGCCTCCAGCACCACCAGGGTGGAGCCCGGAGCCACCGCGGAGCCCGCCTCCAGACCCGTGGCGACCACCACGCCCGCCATAGGGGCCCGCACCCCCACACAGCCCTCGGGCACCACCACGTCCGCCCGGTCCGACGGCGTCCCCTCCCGGTCCTCCCGGGTGCCGAACAGCGGGGCCGGGGCGGTCGCGGCCAGGAGCTCGTCGAGGCGGCGCTCGACGAAGGTGGTGTCGACCTCGCCGCCGAGGAAGTCCGGGTGGTCGAGGATGGCCTGGAGCAGCTCGATGTTGGTGTCGACCCCCTCGACCACGAGCTCGCGCAGGGCGCGGCGACCGCGCCCTGCGAGCTCCGCCAGGTCGTGGCCCGGCTGGCTGACGACGACCTTGGCCAGCAGCGAGTCGTAGCGCGGGTTGGCGCTCATCCCGGTGTGGGCGTGGGTGTCTACCCGGGTGCCGGGCCCTCCCGGCACCTGGAAGCCGGTCAGCCTCCCGGAGCTGGTGCGCACGGACCCGTCGGAGGCGAGCCGGTCGGTGGTGACGCGCAGCTGCATGGCCGACCTGGTCGGCTCGATATCGGTGACGTGCTCGACCCCGAGCTCGGCCAGAGTGGCGCCGCCGGCCACCCGGAGCTGCAGCTCTACCAGGTCCAGACCCAGCACCTCCTCGGTCACGGTGTGCTCCACCTGGATCCGAGGGTTCACCTCCAGGAAGGCGACGCGGTCTGGCGCTACCAGGAACTCCACCGTGCCCAGGCTGCGGTAGTTCGCGGCGCGAGCCAGCGAGGTGGCGTGCTCCAGCAGCGAGTGGCGCACGTCGGGGGGCAGCTGCGCGGGCGCGACCTCGACCAGCTTCTGGCGCCGGCGCTGGACGCTGCAGTCGCGGTCCCACAGGTGGGTGACTCCGCCCTGCCCGTCACCCAGGACCTGGACCTCGACGTGCCGGGCACCGACCAGCAGCTGCTCGACGTACAGGTCGGCGGAGCCGAAGGCCTTCAGCGCCTCGGACGCGCAGCGTTCGTATGCGCTGTCCAGCTCGAGGGGGTTGCTCACCGGCAGCATGCCGCGACCGCCGCCTCCGGCGACGGCCTTCACCATCACCTGCGCACCTTCCCCGAGACCGGCGAGGAACTCGTGCGCCTGCTCCAGGGGGGTGGCTCCCACGGTGCCGGGGAGCAGCGGCACACCGTGCTTGCGGGCCACCCGGCGCGCGGCGGTCTTGTCGCCGAACATCCGGAGCGTCTCCGGGGTCGGGCCGACGAAGCGGATCCCCGCGGCCTCGCACCGTTCCGCGAACTCGGGGCTCTCGGAGAGGAAGCCGTATCCGGGGTGTACCGCGTCGCACCCCTGGTCCACGGCGGCCCGCACCAACGCCTCGACGTCCAAGTACGCCGCCGGCCCGGATCCCGCGAGCCCGACCACCTCGTCTGCGTGCGCGACGTGCCCGGAGTCACGGTCGTCAGCCGGGGCGACCCCGACCGTGCGGATGTCCAGGGTGGAGGCCGCGCGCATCACGCGGACGGCGATCTCGCCGCGGTTGGCGACCAGGAGCTTGGTGATCTTCATCGGTTCCTCGGGGACGGCTCGAAGGGTGACTGGCGCACGACGGTCAGGAGCGGCGCGAGACGTGGATGCCCGCCGCCTCGCGGTCCCACACGGCGGTGTCCACCGGTCGGCGCAGCATGTGTTTCTGGATCTTCTGGGTCGGAGTCTTGGGCAGCTCGGCGACCACCTCGACGTAGCGCGGAACCATGAAGTACGGCATCCGCTCGGCCACAAAGCGGATCAGCGCGGCGGGGTCGACCTCACGGCCCTCGCGGGGCACCACGACCGCCTTGATCTCGTCCTCCCCCAACTCCGCGGGGACCGCGACCACCGCGCTCTCGTAGACGTCCGGGAACTCGTTGAGGGCACGCTCGACCTCGAAGCTGGAGATGTTCTCCCCACGGCGGCGCAGCGCGTCCTTGCGACGGTCCACGAAGTAGTAGTGGCCCTCGGCGTCCCGCCTGAAGATGTCGCCGGTGTGCACCCAGCCGTCCACCAGCGTCTCGGCGGTCTTGTCCGGCAAGCCGTGGTAGCCACGCATCACCTGCAGCGGGGAGTCGGGCCTGACGAGCAGCTCGCCCGCTACGCCGTCCGCGACGTCACGACCCGCCTCGTCGACCAGGCGCAGTCGGTAGCCGTCACGAGCGCGCCCCGCCTCCCCCGGCACCACGTCCGCAGGGTCGGAGAACATCACTGAACCGATCTCACTCATCCCGTAGACCGCACCCAGCTCGACACCGAAACGAGCGCGGAAACCCTCCATGTCGCTGGCGAGCGGGGCCATCACCGCGAGAGTGAGCGGATTGTCCGCGTCGTCGGGGCGCGGCTCGGCCTGCTGAAGGAGTTCGGCGACGGCGCCCAGCATGATGGTCTCGGTGATCCGGAAGTCGCGCACCCAGCCCCAGAACCGACTCACCGAGAAGGCTGGCTGGATGACGGCCGTGGCCTGCGCGATGAGGGACTGGTAGCAGCCGTACCACTGCCCGGCCAGGTGGAACATCGGGAGCATCACGAGGATCCGGTCGTCCGCCCTGGGGCGCTCGGCGTCCTCACGGGAGGCGTAGGTATAGGCGTGGACTTGGGTGATCTCTACACCCTTGGACAGCCCGGTCGTCCCGGAGGTGTACATGATCGCCATCAGATCCGCCGGGTCAGCCTCCGCCAGGGGGGCCGCCTCGCAGTTCAGCATGTCCTCGAAGGAGACGACCCGGAAGCGGCTGCGGGCCAGGGCAGCACCGTCTCCCCCGCGAACTACCACCGTGGCCAGGTCGGGAACGTCGTCCTGGATCGTCGCCAGTCGATCCACGTAGTGGTCCTCGACGACCAGCACCCGGGCACCGCTGTCGCGCAGCACGTGGGCCAGGAACGTCCCCTTGTACGCGGTGTTCACCGGCACCTGAACGCGCCGGGTGAGGCCCAACCCGTAGAGGACGCTGAGGAAGTCGTAGGAGTTGTCGAGCATCATCGCGACCGGCTCCTGCACCCCCACCCCGAGCTCCTGCAGGCCTCCGGCCGCCTGTAGCGACCGGTCCCTGGTCCGACGGTAGGTCCACTCAGTCCCGTCCGCCTCGACGTAGGCCACCTTGTCGGGGACGCGCTCCATCGCCCGGGCGAACGTGGCGGTAAGGGTTCGGGCGGCAACTGGGGGGAGACCGGGCATGCTGCGTCACTCCTCGGGATGGGGGCAGACCTGTGGCCCATGACTTTACACAGGTGTAAAGTCATGTGCCACAGGTCACGCTCATCAACTTTTCGGGAGCCCAGATGCACACACCCCTCGACGGCCTCAAGGTCCTGGAGCTCGCCGGGATCGGACCGGGACCGCATGCCGCGATGGTGCTCGCCGACCTCGGCGCGGACGTCCATCGTCTGGTGCGTCCCGGCGTCGACCCGGGACCCAACGAGCACACCACCCGGGGACGCCGCGGTGAGGAGGCCGACCTCAAGGAGCCCACCGGCGTCCTCCGGGTGCTGGAGTTGGTCCGCGAGGCGGACGTGCTGATCGAGGGTTTCCGACCTGGCGTCGCGGAGCGGCTCGGGGTTGGGCCCGAGGAGTGCCTGGCCCAGAACCCGCGGCTTGTCTACGTCCGGATGACCGGCTGGGGCCAGGACGGGCCACGGGCCCCCACCGCCGGTCACGACATCAACTACCTGTCGGTGACCGGGGTCCTGGACGCGATCGGCCCCTCGGACACCCCGGTCCCGCCCCTCAACGTGGTGGCCGACAACGGCGGGGGCTCGATGTTCGCCCTCACCGGGTTGCTCGCGGCCCTGTGGCGGCGCGAGCGCACCGGACAGGGCTGCGTGGTCGACGTCGCGATCGTGGACGGGGTCGCCGTGCTCGCTCAGCAGGTCCTCGAGCTCGTTGCGCAGGGCGCCTGGGGCCCAGGGACCCGCGGGTCCAACCTGCTCGACGGGGGCGCGCCCTACTACCGGACCTACCGATGTAGCGACGGCCGGTCGATGGCCGTGGGACCGATCGAGCCGCAGTTCTACGCCCTGCTGCTCGCGGGGCTGGGCCTCGAGCCCTCGGCCCTGCCGGATCGCGAGGACCGGACTGCCTGGCCCGCGTTGGTGGAGGTCCTGGCGTCCCGCTTCGCCGAGCACGACCGCGACCACTGGACCGCCGTCTTCGCCGGCACCGACGCCTGCGTCACCCCGGTCCTGACCTTCGCCGAGGCCGGCCTGGACCACCACATGCGCCACCGTGGCGCCCTGCTTCGCACCCGGGACGGGCACCTGACCGCGGGTCCCGCACCGCGCTTTACCGATGCGCCATCATGAGGGACCAACGCGCCCGGCCGGGACGGAACCAGCAGCAGGCCCAGGAGGACACCATCGCCGATCGAGCGAAGCAGCAGGAGAAGACCGACCGGGCAGCCCGGACCGGTACCGACGAGCAGATCCTCCACGCCGCCGCCGGGGTGTTTACCCGGCTGGGCTACACCCGGACCACGATCGCGGACATCGCCACCGAGGCGGGCAGCACCCGACCGACCGTCTACTCGTACTTCTCCTCCAAGGAGGACGTGTTCCGTCGGCTGGCCGAGCGGGTGCGCGATCAGTTCACCGCCGCGCAGCGGGTTCCCGAGGACCTACCAGCCGACCAGATCATCCGCCTGGCCGACATCGGCTACCTGCGTTCGTACAGCGAGAACGCAGGGCTGCTGACGATCTTGCAGCACCAAGCGCTGGCCGACCCGTCGATGAGCGACCTGTGGCAGGAGATGCACACCCGGATCAACCGCTCCCACATCCGCTTCATGGAGCGTCTGGTCGAGGAGGGCGAGGCAGTCCCGGCTGCCTCCCTGGACTCGATCGCCAACGCGGTCAACGGGCTGGTGATGCGCTTCTCCCAGCTCGTTGCCGACGACCCGTCACGCTTCGACAAGCTCGCCGACGACTTGGTTCGGATCCACCTCGCGATGCTCGGCCTGACCCCCGACGCCAGGGCGCGCATTCCGGGCGCGGCTCAGACACCCAGGTAAGCGTGGACCACGTCCTCGTTGTGCAGGATGTCCTCCGGTGAGCCCTCCCGCGTGAAGCGGCCCCCGTCGAGCACCAGGACACGGGTGGCACACCGAGCGGGGACCGCCAGGTTCTGTTCCACGACCAGCACCGAGGTCCGGGTAGCGATCTCGGCGATCCGATCCCCCAGCTGCTCCACGATGATCGGCGCCAGCCCGTGCGACGGCTCGTCCAGCATCAGCACCTTCGGCTCGGCGAGCAGGGCCCGACCGATTGCCAACATCTGGCGCTCGCCCCCCGACAGGGTGCCTGCGAGCTGCCCGCGCCGCTGCGCCAGCTTGGGGAACACCTCGTAGACGCCGGCCAAAGCGCGGCCCACGGCGGCAGTGCCAGAGGCCCGGAGCCCGGCGCCGAGCCGAAGATTCTCCTCCACGCTCATCGCGGGGAAGGACTGCTGACCCTCGGGCACCAGGCTCAGCCCTGCCGCGACGCGGCGGTGCGCCGCCTGCCGCGTCAGGTCCCGCTCCCCCAGCACGACGGTCCCGGCCAGGGCGGGCTGCAGGCCGGCGAGCGTCCGGAGCAGCGTGCTCTTGCCGACCCCGTTCGCCCCGAGCACCGCGACCACCTCGCCCGGTCCCACGGTCAGGTCGATCCCGGTCAGGATGGTCCGGTCGCCGTAGCCGGCCGACAGGTTGCGTACCTCAAGCATCAGCGTGGTCACTTCCCAGGTAGGCGGCGATCACCGCGGGGTCCCGTTGAACGTCGGCCGGAGCGCCGTGGGCGATCGGCACGCCGCCCTCGAGAACCACCACCCGGTCCACGGTCTGCATCAGGAACCTCATGTTGTGGTCGACGAGCAGCACCGTGGTGCCGGCGTCGCGGATCTGGTGGATGGTGCGTTGCAGGTCGTTGAGGTCCGGGCCGCTCAGGCCGGCACCCGGCTCGTCGAGCAGGAGCACCTCGGGGCCGGTCGACATCGCGATCGCCACACCCAGGCGGCGAAGCTCCCCGAAGCTCAGGTCGCCGGCGCGAGCCGCGGTCCGGTGGACGAGCCCGACGGTGCCGAGGACCTCGTCGGCGTCCACTGGGCGCTGGGAGTTCATCTGCCCCAGCCGCACGTTCTCGTGGACGGAGAACTCCGAGAAGACACGGGAGGCCTGGAACGACCGAGCGACCCCCGCCCGGGCTGCACTTCCCAGGCCCCACCGGCGCACCGGCCGCCCGTGCAGCAGCACCCGGCCCTCGGTAGGCGCGAGCATCCCGCTGAGCACGTTGACCAGGGTGGTCTTGCCGGCGCCGTTGGGCCCGATCAGACCGGTGACCGTCCCGCGCGGCAGCTCCAGGGTCACCTCGGCCAGCGCCTGAAGGCCTTGGAAGCGCACCCCGACCCCCTCGGTGGCGAGCACGACCTCCCGGCCTGCGCCGTCCGGTGCCGTGCCGTTCGTGGTCGTCGACACGTCAGTCCCTCCTTTCGTCGCCGTTGGCTGTCGTCGCACGCCGTTCCCCGCGTGCCGCACGCCGCCCGGCCAGGCCGCGGACCCCGTCCTTGGCGAGGCCTACGATCCCGCGAGGGGCGATCATCATGGCCGCGAGCAGGATGGCCCCGTAGAGCAGGATGGAGTAGTCGCGCAGGTCCCGGAAGACCTCGGGGAACCCGGCCACAACGGTCGCGCCCAGGATCGGTCCCAACAGCGTCCCCGAGCCGCCGATAACCACCATGGCCAGTGGCGCGAAGGCCGCGTCGGCGAAGGTGAACGAATCGGGGGTGATGAAGCCCGCCCAGTGACCGTAGTAGACCCCGACGCCGCCGATCAGTGTGGAAGAGACGATGTAGGCGATCCGCTTGCGCCGGGCCACGTCGATCCCGACCGACGCGGCGAGGGCGTCGTCCTCACGAACGGCCCGCCAGGAGGCGCCCTCACGCCTGCGCAGCACCACGGTCAGGCCGAGCACCAGCAGCACGAGCGCCACCAGTCCCAGGCGGAAGTACGCCTCCGGCTCTTCGATCGCGACCACTCCCAGGTCGAACGGTCGAGAGATGCCGCCCTCCTCGACGGGGCCGGCGGTGGAGATCCCCGCTGCTCCGCCCGTCACGCTCGACCAGGCGAAAGACAGCTCGTAGGCCACGAGGGAGACCCCGGTGGTGATCAGGGCGAAATAGAGGGCGCGGGTCCGGAAGATCACCATGCCCAGGAGACCGGCAAGCACGGCGCTGCCGCCGAGCGCGACCAGCAGCGAGAGCCATCCCGGCCACTCCCAGCGGCCGGTGCCGAGCACGCCGACGTAAGCGCCCAGGGCGAAGAAGAATCCGCTCGAGAGCGCCAACTGGCCGACGAAGCCGACCACGATGTTGAGGCTGGTCGCGATGAGCGCCCAGACCACGATGGTGGTCAACATGAACAGGTCGCTGGAGCTGGCGCCGCCCACGGACACCCAGCCCACCGCCAGCACGACGGCCGCGACCAGCAGCCGGGCGGGCAAGGAGAGTCCGTGGGCGTCCCGAAGCCGACCCGAGAGTCCGGTCCGCCCCGGTTCGAAGGGGGTCTCGGGCGCCGGACGGCCCGTGCTCTGCAGGGTGGTCATAGCCTCACCTTCGTGCTCGACGCCTGCTGCACGGCGCCCTCGGGACGGACGGCCAGGAAGACGACCAAGCCGGCAAAGATCACGATCTGGCGCGCAGTGTTCGAGATGTAGCCCGCGGCCAGAGTCTCCACCACCGCCACCAGGAACCCGCAGGCGATCACGGTGTTCATCCGGCCCCCCGCTCCCACCACGACCAGGACCACGAACGCGATCAAGGTGGGCTGGAACCCCATGTGCGGGTGAATGGACGTGGTGGGCGCGAGCAGCGCACCAGCGAAGCCGGCCAGCGCCGAGCCGAGCGCGAACGTCGCGGTGCCGATCAATGAGGTGTTGATGCCCGTCAGCTGGGCGACCTCCTTGTTCTGCGCCAACGCCCGGAGCTTGCGGCCGTAGACGGTGCGATGCACCAGCAGGCCGATCCCGGCGGAGGCCACCAGCACCATGGCGATGATGAAGAGGCGATAGCTGGAGATGACGATCGGCCCGAGGTCGACCCGGCCGTCGAAGGGGGCACTGACCGCGAGCGGGTCCTTCCCGAATGCCAGCATGAGCAGCTCCTGGACCACGATCGCCAGAGCGAGCGAGCCGACCAGCACCGCCACCGTGCTGACCGTCTGAAGCCGTCGGAACACCAGGCGCTCCAGGCAGGCCCCCACGAGGCCAACCGCTGCGATGACCACCAGCATCCCCAAGAAGAACGGCAGCCCGGCACGCATCAGGGCGTACTGCAGGAACGCGCCGAGGGCGAACATCTCACCGTGGGCGAAGTTCGGGATGTGCATGGCGCTGAAGATCAGGTAGAGGCCGAGGGCCACGAGCACGTAGGCGCCGCCCAACACGAGGCCGTTGGCGCTTTGCTGCAGGAAGAGGTCCACCTCAGGGCTCCTGTCGGGTGGGGGTGGGTGACTGCGGGTGGCTGCGGGGGCGGCGGAGGCCGCCCCCGCAGGCATGGCTCACTCCGCGCGGACCCAGCCCTGGCCGTCGCGGTAGATCGCGACCTCGCCGTCGAACTCCACCTCGCGGTCCTTGAAGACCAGCCCGCCGTCCTGAGCCGAGTAGTCGTTGAGGGTCACGTCGGCGACCTCGTCGGCGGTGAGCGCGCCCATCGCCGCGATCAGGCTCTCGACGGTCGCCTCCTCCGCCTTCTCCATCCCCTTGAACAGGATCCGGATGGTGTCGTGGGTGAAGGCGCCGTAGCCGCCGGTCTGGTCACCCAGGGCCTCTTGGAGGGCCTGGGCCATCGGGTTGCCGTCGGCGATCAGGGTGTCCAGGCCAGTGGCGGGGGTGGAGCGCAGTACGCCGTCGACCACCGAGGTGTCGGGGAACATCACCTCGGTGTCGCTGTTGGTCAGCGCGGCGCTCCAGATCAGCTGCACATCGCCGCCCAGCTCGTCCATCTGCTTGGTGATCAAGCCGGACTCCGTGGGATTCATCCGGAGCACGTAGAGATCAATGTCGGACTTCATGACCTCGGAGACCGGGGCGCGGAACTCGGTATCGCCCAGCTTGGCCGACTGCTCGAGAACCACTTCGGCACCCGCCGCCTCAACATCGGCGACGAACTGCTCCTGGGAGGACATCATCGCGGTGTGCGTCTGGTCGGTGATCGTCGCGACGCGCTTGATCTCCGGGTGGGCCTTGATCCATTCGATCGTCGGCTCGTTGTAGGCCTGAATCCGTGCCGCAGTGCGGAACACGTTGTCGTTCTTGGTGGGGCCGTCCACGATCGCCGCGTTGAGCAGCCAGAACGCCTCGGACTGGCCCATCGTCGACTGCACGGCGGACGCGGAGCCAGAGTTGAAGGGACCGATGATCACCTGCTGCTCGTCGTCCATCGCGTCCCGGGTGACCGCCTGAGCGCCCTGTGGTGTGCCCTCGTCGTTGTAGACCTTGAGCGCCAGCTCCCGCTTCTCGCCGCCGAACTCGACCCCGCCGTCCTCGTTCACCTCGTCGAAGAGGTGCTCGATCATGGCGACCATGCTCTCGCCGTAGACCGCGGACGGGCCGGACATCGGCGCGATCGTCGCGATCTCGAGGACACCGTCCTCGGAGACGAGGCCATCCTCGTCCGAGCCACAGCCGGCCAAGGCCAGACTGGCCACCAGGCCGGTGATCGCCAGTACAGCGCGGGACTTGCCCGTTCGAAGCTTCATGTGCACCTCATTCATCGGTAGCCGAGCGGTCGGCGTGAAGTGTCACGCGTCACAGTCGCTCACGCTAAAGGAACTTTACGTTCGTGTAAACCCTTTCGGTTTCTTCTCTCCGCGTGACCCGCTTCTCACTCGGTTCTGTTGGTTGACGCTGGTGAAAAGGAACCGTAGGTTGCGCCCACAGCGAGCACTCATGGGCACCGGCACACGTGCACACACACCGAGTCGAAACGCCGACCCCTGGACGCGCCCTCTACCGCGAGGGTGCCGGGCACTCTCTCGGGACCTGACCACGTGAAGATCGACCACTGGAGCTGTGCCCACGATTCAGGTGCCCGCGGCCATGACCCACGCCATCGACGCCCCCGAACAGGAGCACCATGCAGAACGAGACGGTCACCTATGCCGACCACCCCGAACTCCCCCCGCCTCAGGGCTACCGGCACTCGGCCTTGTCGTCGGGCCCCCTGATCCACACCGCTGGTCAGACCTGGTCCTCCACAGAGACCGAGGACCTCGCGAACATCGGACTCCGCGAGCAGGTCAGAGGCGCGGTACGCAGCAGCGTCACCGCCCTGGCGGGCGCAGGCGGCAGCCCAGACGGGATCGTCTCTCTCGATGTGTTCGTCGTCGGCCTGAGTCAGGACACTGTGGACGACGTCTACCGCGGCATCGGCCGCGCAGCGAAGGAGGCTGGCTTCGGACCCGTCCCGATCACCGTTCTCGGGGTGGCCGCCCTGGCCGTGCCAGGGGCCCTGGCGGAGGTCCGGGCCATCGGCGTTCCGATGACTGGCTCGGCGTGAGCGAGCCGACCACGTCGAGGCTCGACGAGCACAGCACCGTCCGCGCCGCACTGGCGGGGGCGACCCGCGCCCTGCAGGACCTGATTCGGGGCACATCGATCAACGACGACCAGGCCTCCCAGTTGCTCGGGACACTCTCCGGGGTGCTCGAGGAGTTGGCCGCCGCCGGGAGCGACGACGGTCTGGGTCGTGTGGCGCTCGACCCGGGTCCGATCGGCTGCAGTCAGGCGTTGAGCCCGGTGTACGAGGTGACGCACCGTGGCGCGCACGAGGTCCGGGGCGACCTGACGTTCTCGCGGTTTCACCTGGGATCGGGCGGTGCGGCACACGGTGGCTCCATCGCCTTGTGGGCTGACGACGTCCTGGGTCGACTAGCCCACGTGACCGCCGGGGGCCTCACCCGAACGGCCTACCTGCACGTGGACTACCAAGCGCTAGTCCCAGTGGGCCATCGGGTGACCTTCGTCGCGCGTGTGGATAACGTCGAGGGCCGCAAGCTCAGCCTCAGCGCCGATGTGCTGGTCGATGGCGAGGTCGCCACCCGTGCGCACGGGCTGTGGATCCAGGCCCGCTGAGGCGAAGGCAACCCATCAGTCGTCCTGGGGGCCCAGGGGCGGCCGAAGCGCATCACCGGGCACGGAGCGCCGGTCAGACCAGCAGGGTCTGCAGCCGGAGGCCGATCAGTTCCTCAGCCTCCCCGACCATCCGGCTGACCAGGTCGCCCACGGTCGGGACGTCGTGGATGAGGCCCTGGGTCTGCCCTACGGTCCAGATCCCCGCCTCCACGTCACCCTCGGTGAACACGGTGCGCCCGCGCACGCCCGCGACCAGGTCCTGCACGTCCTCGAACTGCCCGCCCTCGGCCAGGATGTCGACGACCTTGCGGGAGACGGAGTTCGAGGCCACCCGAGAGGTGTTGCGCAGCGACCGGAAGATCAGCTCGGTGCCCAGCTCGTCACCGGCGACGATCGCCTGCTTGACCCGGTCGTGGATCGGCGCCTCCTGGGTGCACATGAACCGGGTCCCCATGTTGACCCCGTCCGCACCCAACGCCAGCGCCGCGACCAGACCCTGGGCGTTCGCGATCCCACCGGACGCGACCACCGGGATGTCCAGCACCCGGGTGGCCGCCGGGATCAGCACCAGCCCGGCCACGTCGTCCTCGCCGGGGTGACCCGCGCACTCGAAGCCGTCGATGCTCACCCCGTCGACCCCGACCTTCTGCGCCTTGACCGCATGCCGGACGCTGGTGCACTTGTGCAGCACCTTGACCCCGTGCTGATGGAAGAACGGCATGTGCGGCTCCGGGTTCGAGCCCGCGGTCTCCACGACCGTGATCCCGGCATCGACGATCGCGTGCCGGTACTCGTCGTACGGGATCGGCTTGATCGACGGCAGGATCGTCAGGTTCACCCCGAACGGCTGATCGGTCATCTCCCGGGTCCGCGCGATCTCCCGGGTGAGCGCCTCCGGGGTCGGCTGGGTCAGGGCCGTGAGCATGCCCAGGGCGCCCGCCTCGGCCACAGCGGAGACGAGCTCGGCCGTGCCGACCCACTGCATCCCGCCCTGCACGATCGGGTGCCGGACGCCGAAGGTCCGGGTGAAACGGGTGCTGATCATGGGGCGGCTCCTCGGGATGGGCGGTCGGGAGAGTGACCGGGCTCATACATGATGCATGACCTGGCCGGGACGGTTCGACGGCGGGCGATCAGGAATCACCACCTTCCGAACGCTCGTTTAGATCGCTAGGATGCCCGCATGGACATCCAAGGAGCATCAGCAATCGTCACTGGTGGAGCCTCGGGCATCGGCGCGGCCGCAGCGCGCCAGCTCGCGGCCAGGGGGGCCCGCGTCGTGGTCGCAGACCTCAACGAGGACGCGGGCAAGGCACTCGCCGACGATATCGGCGGCACCTTCGTCCGCGTCGACGTCACCGACACCACGCAGATCCAGGCGGCTGTCGAGGAGGCGGAGAAGCTGGGTCCGGTGCGGGTGCTGGTCAACTCTGCGGGCATCGGCTCGGCCCAGCGCACCATCGGCCGCGACGGCGAGTTCGGCTCCGCGCACGACCTCGACGTCTACAAGAAGGTCATCGCCATCAACCTCGTCGGCACCTTCGACGCCATCCGGCTCGCGGCCACTGCGATGAGCCGCAGCCAGCCGCTGGAGTCCGGCGAGCGCGGCGCGGTCGTCAACATGGCCTCGGTGGCAGCGTTCGACGGCCAGATCGGCCAGGCGGCGTACTCCTCGTCCAAGGGCGGCATCGTCGGCATGACGCTCCCGGTCGCCCGCGACCTCGCGGCAGCGGGGATCCGCGTCAACACCGTGGCCCCCGGTCTGATCGACACCCCGATCTACGGCGAGGGTGAGGCTGCCGAGGCGTTCAAGGCCAAGCTCGGCGAGTCGGTCCTCTTCCCACGGCGGCTCGGCAGCCCCGACGAGCTGGCGAGCATGGTCGTGGAGTGCGTGACCAACTCCTACATGAACGGCGAGGTCGTCCGCGTCGACGGCGGCATCCGGATGCCCCCCAAGTAGGTGCTGACCGCCTCCCTGCGCCCCGCCCGATCCCTCGAGAGGACGACCCCGTGACCCCCGAGACCGAGCTCGAGCAACTGCTCGCCGCCCGCTACTCCTGCCGGGCCTTCCGTCCGGACCCGGTACCCGACCAGCTCGTCGACCGGCTCTTCGCCACGGCCCAACGCACCCCGTCGTGGTGCAACACGCAGCCGTGGCAGGTGCACCTGCTAGGCGGCGAGGCGACGGCCCGCTTCGCCAAGGAGCTCGGCGAGCACGTGGTAGCCCACGAGCAGGTCGCCGACCTCGGTCTCCCCGCCTACGAGGGCATCCACGCGGACCGGCGCAGGGAGGCCGGCTACGGGCTCTACTCCGCGCTCGGCATCGCCCGGGAGGACCGGGCAGCGCGCAGCGATCAGATGGCCCGGAACTTCTCGTTCTTCGGCGCCCCGCACTGCGCGGTGGTGACCACCGGCCGGGACCTCGGCACGTACGGCGCCGTTGACTGCGGCGGCTACGTCAACACACTGATGCTCGGCGCCCAGGCCCTCGGGCTCGGCGTCATCGCCCAGGGCGCCGTCGCGATGTACTCCGACTTCGTCCGCGGCTGGCTCGACCTCCCCGAGGACCGGCTGGTCGTCTGCGCCGTCTCCTTCGGGTACGCCGACGAGAACGATCCGGTGAACGCATTCCGCACCACTCGGGCCGATCTGGGCGACGTCCTGCACCGCCTGGACGGATGAGCGGCTCAGCGGGTCTCGAGCACGAGCTTGCCGACGTGCTCGTTGCGCAGGAGCGCCTCCTGCGCGGCGAGCGCGTCGTCCCACACGTACGTCGCGTGCACAACCGGCCGGAGCACGTCCGCGGCCGCCTCGAGGTCGGCGCCGTCGCGGACCGCCGCAACGGCGGCCGCGCGCTGCTCGGGCGTCCGGGTCCGGAAGGTGCACCCGAGGAGCTCGAGCCGCTTGCGGGCGAACTCCTCGAGGTCGAGCGTGCCGGTGGCGCCGCCAAGCCGGCCGACGTCGACGAGGCGACCGCCCAGCGCAGCCACGCGGACGTTGTCGGGCAGGTAGGGCCCGCCCACGTGGTCGACGACCACGTCGACGCCCTCCTCGCCGGCCAACGCCACCACCTGCTCGACGAAGCCGCCCTCGCCCGGCACCACAAGCGCGTCCAGCCCGATCCCCTCGAGCACTCCCGCGTGGCGGTCGCTGCGGCTGGTTCCCAGCACGAGTCGAGCCCCCAGGTGCCGGGCCAGCTGGACGGCCTGGGTGCCGACGCCACTGGCCGCCGCGTGGACGAGGACGACCTCGCCCCGGGCCAGTCGCCCGGCCCGGACCAGGGCGTCGTGCTCGGTGACCAGCCCGACCACAGCGGCGGCGCCCTCGACGTACGACCAGCCCGACGGGATCGGCAGTGTCGTGGCCGCCGGGCAGACCACCTCCGCCGCCAGGCTCCCGGCAGCCAGCGCCATGACGCGGTCGCCGACCGCGACGGTACGCACCGCGTCACCGACCTCCAGCACCTCGCCGGCCGCGTCCATCCCGGCGACGGCCGGACCAGTCCGGACCACGTTCGTGACGTAGCTGCCGGTGCGCGCAAGGACGTCCGCGCGGTTGACCGAGACGGCTCGCACGGCGATCCGCACCTCCCCTGGACCAACCGGTCCGGGGCGGGGCACCTGCCCCCGCCGCAACGTCGTCCCGTGGTCGGTCGGCTCGAGGAGGATCGCCGGCATCGTCACGGGCACACCGTAGGCGACCACCCACCGGGACCACGGCGTCCCCCTGCCCTCCCGAGGATCCCGTGATGCCCTCCGACTCACCGACCACCCACACCGGCCTGCGCAACCTCCGCGACCTTGGGGGGCTGCGCACCCACGACGGGCTCGTCGTCCGCCCCGGGCTCCTCTACCGGTCGGCGACCCCCGCCTTCCTCGGCGAGGATGAGGCCAGGCACCTCGTCGAGGAGCTGGGCATCGCGACCAGGATCGACCTCCGCCGGCGCCGGGAGGCCGAGCACGGGACGAGCGCGCCCCTGCTCGCCGTCGAGCGCCTGGCGGTGCGCCTGCCCATCGGGGCGGGGCAGGAATGGACCAGGGACCCCGACGTGGAGGTGATGACCGACCGCGTCGCGCGCTACTACCTCCGCTTCCTGCAGCACTCCGGCGGCACCCTGCGGAAGATCGTGGAGACCGTCGCCTCGCCGGGGAGCCTCCCGGCCCTGGTGCACTGCACGGCAGGAAAGGACCGCACGGGCGTCGTGCTGGCCGTCGTTCTCGGCGCGCTGGGCGTGACCGACGACGAGATCGTGGCCGACTACGCCCGGACCCGCGAGGACCTGGAGCCGCTCTACGAGCAGCTGAGGCACGTGCCGGACTACCAGGAGCGGATCGCCGTGCTGCCCGAGGAGTCGCGGACCGCGGAGCCACAGGCGATGGCGACCTTCCTCGAGCTGGTCCGCGCCGAGTACGGCGACGCGCGCGACTACCTGCTGGCCCAGGGCGTGCCCGAGGAGACCCTGGAGCGGCTGCGCGAGCTGCTCGTGGGGCGGCTGAACGAGCAGCCGGGCCCCCGCCACCCGTGAGTGCGGAGCGCCCTCAGCGCAGCCGCACCCGCCCGAGCACCTCGGGGGTAGCACCGACCATGTGGGCGGCGATGTCGACGTACTCCGTCACCACGTCGTCCACCGCGAGCGCGCCCGCCGGGTTGTACCAGACCGGGATCCCCTGGATCATGCCGAGCAGCGCTCGGGACATCACCCGGGGCGAGGAGACAGCGAAGTCGCCCGAGGCCACCGCCTCCTCCACGCAGGCGAGCATGAGCCGCTCGACCACGGCCCGCTTGCGTGCGTAGGTCTCCCGGTTCTCGCTGGTGAGACAGCGGATCTCAGCATCGAGGTAGGCGACCTTGCCGCTGGTCGCCATGAAGCGGACCAGGGCCTCGACCCCGTTGAAGAACGCGTCGACGGGCTGCCCCTCGGCCTCGGCGACCGCCACCAAGGTCATCGAGGACGAGCGGTCGATGGCGGCGTCCATCAGTGCAAACAGGATCTCCTGCTTGTTCTCGTGGTGGTAGTACAGGGCCGGAACGGTCGCACCGACGCGGCGGGCGATGTCCCGCACGGTGGTGCCGTGGTAGCCGTGCTCGTAGAAGGCATCCAGGGAGGCCGCGAGAATCGGCGTGAGCTCGAGTGGAGGACTCTTGCGCCAGTCGACGCCCGGCTCGGCAGGTTCCGGAAGTTCCATGGGCAGATTCTAACGCTCTATCGAGCGATCACTACGGTTGAGCTATCGCTCACTAGGAACTCCGTCGGGAAAGAGCCGGTCATCAAGGACGTCGCCGCACGCCGCCGCGAAGTCAGGGCTGCACGTCCTCGGCAAGGGGCTACGCGCAGCCCTTCGCTCCTCGGGCCGTGCTCTTCATCACGACTTCCGCGTCGAGCTGCGCCAGGGCGGCGGCTGGCGCGAGGACGCTCTGCGACCGGACGGCCAGCAGCCGCTCAGCGGCCGCTGAACACCGCCGGCCGCTTCTCGGAGTACGCCGCGAACGCCTCCCGGCAGTCCTCGCTCGAGAGCAGCGGCAGGTGGCGACCAGCCTCCAGGGCGACGAACTCGCCGAAGCCGAGGGTCTCGGCGTCCACGTGGTTCTGCTTCAGCGCGCGGCGGGCCAGCGGCGCCCACGCGGCGAGCTCCTCTGCGCGTGCGCGGACCCCCGGCACGAGCTCCTCGGGGGCGAACACGGCGTTGGCCAGTCCGAGGTCCGTCGCCCGGGCGGCGTCCACCTTCTGCGGGAAGAACGTGAGCTCCCTCGCGACACGGGAACCCACCAACCGCTGCAGCATCCACGGGATCCCCATGTCGCCGGCGACGCCGACCTGGAGGAACGCCGTGTTGAACTTCGCCGAGGACGACGCGTACAACAGATCGCACGCCAGGGCGATGCCCATGCCGGCCCCGGCGCACGGCCCGTTCACCGCGGCGACGGTGATCGCGGGCATGGTGTGCAGCAGAGCGGGCACGTCGAAGTACGCGAGGTCCGGGTTGTCGGCTGGGCCGTGCTCCACCTGGTGCTCGATGTCGGCACCGGGGCAGAACCAGTCGCCGGCCCCGGTGAGCACCAGGACCGCGAGCGTCTCGTCCTCGGCGACCTCGTGCAGCAGCTCGTGGAGCTCCCGCAACATCTGCGTGGTCATGGCGTTCCGGCGGCCGGGGCGGTTCATCGTGATGGTGCCGACCCCGCCCTCGACCTGCCACTCGATGGTCTCGTGACGCATCCTGGTGTCCCTTCCTCAGCCGGCTGTGCCGGCGCAGATCTCGTGGTTCTCCGGGGTCCCTTCCCCGGTCGCCTCCGCGGACTCCAGCGCCGCGACGTAGCGGTCGAAGTAGGCCTCCGGGTCGTCGACCCCGGACTCGGTGGCGAGCTCGATCCAGTCGTCGCGCTGCTGTGACGCCCCCTCGGCTGCCCAGGCCTCGCCGGCCTCGACGGGCCCGATCTCCTGCAGCTCGCGCCCGGCGTCGGCCAGCAGGCCGCACCCCCGTTCGATGTCGGGCACCACGAACCGCGCCTGGAACGCCCCCGCGATCTCCTCGCTCGCGGCGGTCATCGCCTCCTGCACGTCGGCGGGGAGCGACTCCCAGGTGTCGGTGCTGATCACGTGGGCGAGCGTGGAGTAGACGCCAGTGAAGGCGCCGATGTCGTAGAAGTGGGGCGCGACCTCCTGCAGGCGATAGTCCACCTGGCTCGGGACCGGAAGCACGGACGCGTCGACCACCCCGCGCTCCATGCTCTCGTAGATCTCCTCGGGGGCGATGGCCACGGGCTTGATGCCGAGGGGCACCACCCCAGTGCTCATCGCGCCCCCTGTGCGCGCGGTCAGGCCATCGAGGGCCCCGAGGGAGTCGACCTCCGTGGTGGTGGCGATGACCGGCTTGGAGTCCCCGAACGCGTAGAGCATGCGCACGCCGCGGTCTGCGTACTCTGCCTGGAATGCCTCCTCCTTGGCGTACAGAGCGTTCATCGCGTCGCCGACGGCCTGGGGGTCCCCGCTCTGGAAGGCCACCCCGCCGATGTTGGCCAGCACGATCTCGGGGGTATAGGCGGCGGCGATCATCGAGATGTCGGCCGTCCGCGAACCGGCGCAGTCCAGCGACTCCGCCGACTGGCACAGGGCCCCGTTGTAGGAGGTCTCGAACGTGACTTCCCCGTCGGTGGCCTCGGTGACGGCATCCATCCAGGCCTCGAAGCCCTGGGAGTACGGGTGTTCCTGGGTCACGAAGGAGCTGACCCACAGCAGGGTGCCGCCCTCCTCCCCCTCTCCGGAGCCGCCGCATCCGGCGAGCAGCAGGACGGTCCCGGTAGCAGTCGCCAGCCTCCGGAACGTCCCGCGCGAGGCTGGACGGGGACCGGACTGGGGGCGAGTGAGGGACTTGGGCAGGGACATGGCGGACCTTCCTACGGGCTGGTGAGGACGAGGGACAGGGGCGCGACGGCGGGGCCCTCCCGACCGACCACGTCGACGCGGCCCAACCAGGAGGCGGGGCCGTCGGTCCAGAGCGAGACCCGGATCCGTTCCCCTGGGAGCACGGGTCCGGTGAACCGGGCGGTCATCCGCTCCAGCCGGCCGCCGGTGGACTCCAGGGCGAGGCGGACGGCGGTGCCGACCGTGCTCAGCCCGTGCAGGATCGGGCGCTCGTGGCCGGCCCGGCGGGCCGTCTCCACGTCGGCGTGGAGCGGGTTCGAGTCGCCGCTGAGCCGGTAGACGAGCGCCTGGTTCGCCGACACCTCGTGCTCGAGCACGAGGTCGGGCTCGCCGGTGGGCTCGGGGTCGGGCCGCGGGCTCCCCCGCTCGCCGCCCCACCCGCCCGCGCCCCTGACGAAGGTGGAGTACGTCGCCGTGGCGACGTGGACGCCGTCCACCTCGATCCGCGCCTCGACGTCGAAGAGGGCGGCCGCACCCTTGTCGCGTGCGGCGACGACGCGGCAGCGGGAGACCGCCTCGCCGGCCACCGGCACGGGCGCCCGCAGGACCAGCGACTGCTCGCCATGCAGCACGTCGTCGAGGGTGGAGCCGTCGGGCAGCCCCATCCCCAGCACGTCGGGGAAGGGGAGCACCAGCGGGAAGGTGGGCAGGGCAGCGAAGTCCCGGTGCCCCTCGAAGACGAGGTGCGGCGACTCCTCCCCGGTACCGACGCCGAGGGCGTAGAGGCAGACGTCGCGGGCGTCGTACCGCCGGCAGACGGGTGGGTACTCCCGGCCCACCAGCGGGTGGACCACCGCCGATGTGGACATGCTCCCCCGGCCCTTCACGACCGGTGCCGCAGGTGCGCCTGGAGACCGCTCGGAGCGGGGTCGCACACCGCCGCTAGCTTCTTGAGCTCCGTGCGGGCGACCGCACGTCGGTGCACCTCGTCCGGGCCGTCGGCGATCCGAATGATCCGCGTCTCCACCCACATCCGTGCCAGCGGGAAGTCCTGGCTGAGCCCGCCGCCGCCGTGCGCCTGGATGGCGCGGTCGATCACCCGGGCGGCCATGCTGGGAACCACCACCTTGATTCCGGAGATCTGGCTCGCCGCCTCCTTGTTGCCGACGGTGTCCATGAGGTGCGCGGCGTACTGGGTGTAGAGGCGGGCCTGGTCGATCTCGATCCGCGAGTCGGCGATCCACTCGCGGATGACGCCCTGGTCGACCAGCCGCGAGCCGAAGGCCGTGCGGTTCTCCGCGCGGTGGATCATCAGCTCCAGCGCCCGCTCGGCGGCACCGATCAGCCGCATGCAGTGGTGGATCCTTCCGGGCCCCAGCCTGGCCTGCGACATCGCGAACCCCGCGCCCACGTCGCCGAGCAGATTGGCCGCCGGTACGCGGACGTCCTCGAAGGTCATCTCCACGTGGCTCTCGAAAGGGTTGTAGCCCATGACCGAGAGGTCCCGCTCGATGGTCACCCCCGGGGTGTCGATCGGCACCAGGACCATGGTGTGACGACGGTGCCGGTCGGCGTCCGGGCTGTCGTCGGAGATCCCCATGACGATGAGCAGCCTGCAGCGGTCGCGGTTGGCCCCGGAGATCCACCACTTGCGACCGTTGACGACCCACTCCGCGCCGTCGCGCACGATCGAGGTCTCGATGTTGCTCGCGTCGGAGGAAGCGACTTGCGGCTCGGTCATCACGTAGGAGGAGCGGATCTCGCCGGCCATCAGCGGCGTGAGCCACTGCTCCTTCTGCTCCGGGGTGCCGAACATGGAGAGCAGCTCCATGTTGCCGGTGTCGGGCGCCGCGCAGTTCAGCGCCTCCGGGGCGAGCCCGATGCTGCGCCCGGTGATCTCCGCCAGCGGGGCGTACTCGCTGTTGGTGAGAGGGTAGTGCCCCTCCTCCTTGTGCGGCAGGAAGAAGTTCCACAGACCCCGGCGGCGCGCCTCGGCCTTCAACTCCTCCAGCACCGGGGGCTGCGGGCGGGACTCGCCCCCTTCGGCGACCTGCTGCTCAAATGCCGCCTCGGCGGGGTAGACGTGCTCCTCCATGAAGCAGGTCAGCTCGGATGCGAGCTTCTGGGAGCGTGCGGTGTTCTCGAACATGTGTGTCGGTCTCCCGTCTCAGATGTGCCGGATGGTCAGGCCGCCGTCGACCGGGATGACCACGCCGTTGACGTAGCTCGACGCGGGCAGGCAGAGGTTGAGCGTCATCTGCGCCACCTCCTCGGGGATCCCGTAGCGCCGCACCGGCACCCGCCGGCGGGCGTAGACCTCCTTCTTCTCGTCTGGGAACCGCTCGGTCATGGCCGTCCGGATCGGACCGGGGCAGATGCAGTTCACCGTGACGTCGCGGGAGCCGAGCTCGACCGCGAGGCTCTTGGTGAGGCCGGTGACCCCGGCCTTGCTCGCCGAGTAGCTCATCAGGCCCGCCATGCTCATGATCGCCTCGGTGGAGGCGATGTTGACGATCCGCCCGCCCCCGGCCGCCAGCAGGTACGGCAGCGCATACCGCACAAGGCGTGCCTGGGAAGTCACGTTGACGTCCATGGTGTGCGCCCAGACCGCCTCGAACTCGTCCTCTTCCTGGAAGGAGTCGTTCGGGACCGAGATGCCGGCGTTGTTGACGAGGATGTCGATACCGCCCGCCCACTCGACGGTGCGCTCGACGAGGTTCACCAGCTGCGCGCGCTCTGCGACGTCGCAGACGACCCCGAGCGCGGCCTTCTCGCCGTGGACCTCGTTGATCTCCCCGACCACGGCGGCGACCCGGTCCTCGCCGAGGTCGGCGACGACCACGCGTGCGCCCTCGTCGGCGAAGAGGTGGGCGGTCGCCCGTCCCATGCCGCTGGCCGCGCCGGTCACGATGGCGCGACGGTCCTCGACCGAGCGGGACAAGGTGCTGATGCGTCGGGACGTGCCCCGACCGCTGGTGTTCTCCATGGCAGATCCTTCTTCAGTGTGGGGACGGGCAGGAGCCCGCCTGAGTGCGCAGGGGTTGCAGGGCGGTCAGGACAGGAGTCGGAGGCCCGCCCGGAACAGGGCGGGGGCCGCGGGACCCGTGAGCTCGTTGCTCTCGTCGACGCGTCGGCCGCTCCGGTGCAGGTACAGGTTGAAGCCGGTGATCGCGCCGTACCGGTAGCAGGCGAGCGCCTGGTAGTAGTCGAAGTGCTCCAGCGGCTGCCCGCTGTCCTCCTCGTACCAACGGCGGATCCGGTCGGGCTCCTCGCGGACGAGCGCGACCGCGGACCGCTCCTCGTGCCAGCAGGCGGGGTCGACCATCATCGCCAGCCAGCCGACGTCGAGGCCCACGGGCCCGAGCCCCGCGATCTCCCAGTCGATGACTGCCACGAGCCGGCCGTCCGCCTCGTCGTAGAGGATGTTGTGGGTCTGGTAGTCGCCGTGGAAGAGGCCGGTGCGATGACCGCCGGGGTCGGCCTCGAGAAGCCGGTCGGCGAGGCGCTCGCCCAGTTCGGTCCACGCGGGATCCGGGTGGCGAGGCAGGAACCGCCGCCAGAAGGCCACTTGGTCGGCGACCGACTGGATCTCGTCCCAGTCCGACAGGCCGGCGCGCCAGTCGAGCGCGTGCAGCTCGGCGAGGGCCGAGACCGCCTGCCGCAGGTAGGGGGTCGTGTCCCCGTCCGCGGGCAGGGCGCCCGACGTGGGGTCGTGCATCGGCAGGTGCTTGGCCCGCAGCCGCTCCTGGACGATGGCGTCCGTCCCGAACCACCGGGGATCGTCCGTCGACCACAGCAGCGGCGCGACGGGGATCCCCCCCGCCTGCAGGGTCCGGAGCAGCGGGACCTGCCGCAGCACGTCGGTGTTCCCCTGCCGCCGGACGCCCGGGGGCGCCAGCCGGACCACCAGACTCGTCAGCACGCTCCCCCCGGCGTCGAGCACGTCGCACCCGAAGCTGAGCCCGGCGTTGCCGGGCATGGGCCCCACGTCGGTCACCTCGGCCGCGCCGGGGACGTGCGCCGTGGCCCAGGTCCGCAGCCGCCCGGCCATCTCGCCCGCGGTGGGTGCGCTCGTGAGGGTGCTCACCGCGACCACGCATCCGCGACGGCGGCAAGCTCCTGGACTCCTCCGTCGGGGGTCGGCGTGGCGCCGGCGGCGGACAGGCGGGGAGCGGTGGCCGCGACCACGGACCCGTCCCGGCGCACGAGCGAGCCGCGCGCGGCGACGTGAGGGTGGTCCGGGGCCTCCTCGAAGGTGAGGACCGGCGACACACAGGCGTCGGTGCCCTCGAACACCTTCGTCCAGTACTCCCGCGGGTGGCGCTCGAACACCTCGGCGAACACCTCGGCGACCTCCTCCCACCGGCTCTGGTCGTTCTGGTCGGGCAGCCCCGCGGGGTCGAGCTCCAGGCCCTCGAGCAGCAGTGCGTAGAACTGCGGCTCGATAGCGCCCACGGCCATGAACCGGCCGTCGCTGCACCGGTAGGTCCGGTAGAAGGGCGCCGCGCCGTCCAGCAGGTTGCTCTGGCGCTCGTCGGTCCACATACCGATGCGTCGCAGCTCGAGCAGCGACTGGACCAGGACGCCGGCACCGTCCACCATAGCGGCGTCCACCACCTGGCCACGGCCGGTCCGCTCGCGCTCGAACAGAGCCGCCAGCACACCGACGACGAGGAACATCGAGCCGCCGCCGAAGTCACCCACCAGGTTGGCGGGCGGCACGGGGTGGTCCGCCGGGCCGATCGCGTGCAGCGCACCCGTCAGGGAGATGTAGTTGATGTCGTGACCCGCGGCCTCCGCCAGGGGGCCCTCCTGGCCCCACCCCGTCATCCGGGCGAAGACGAGGCGCGGGTTCCGCGCCAGGCTCTCCTCGGGTCCGACCCCCAGGCGCTCCATCACGCCGGGACGGAAGCCCTCCACCACCACGTCAGCCGAGTCGAGGAGCTGACGGACCCCCTCGAGCGCGTCCGGGTCCTTGAGGTCTGCGAGCACCGTCGTACGGCCGCGCAGCGTGTGGGTCGTCATCGTGTACTCGGCCTCGGGGGCGGTGGGCCGCACCACGCGGACCACCTCGGCGCCCAGGTCGCTGAGCATCATCGAGGCGTGCGGCCCGGGACCGATCCCTGCCATCTCGACGATCCGGATGCCGGCCAGTGGCTTGCTCATTGCGGGATTGCTCCTTGGATGGGGTAGGGGTCCGTCGACCGTGGGTGGTCGACGTGGGTGGTCGCGATGCGGACGATCGCGATGCGGGTGGTCGACGGGGGGTCAGTGCACGGCGGCGAACATGATCCGCTCCTCGGTCACCGTCTCCGGCGCGAACTCGGCAGCGATGCTGCCCTGCCGGGCGACCAGCACCCGGTCCGAGAGCGCCAGGATCTCCGGCAGGTAGGAGGACAGCAGGATGACCGCGGCCCCAGAGTCGGCGAACTCCCGGATGATCTGGTGGATCTCCTCGATGGCGCCGACGTCGACCCCTCGGGTGGGTTCGTCGAAGATCACGACCTGCGGTGCGCGGGTCAGGGCCTTGGCCAGAACAACCTTCTGCTGGTTGCCGCCGGAGAGCTCGATCACCTTGGCCTTGCCCGAGACCGAGCGGATCGCGAAGCGCTCCACGAACTTCTTTGCGACCGACCGGCGGTCGGCCGGACGGGCCCACAGCGGCATCCGCTTCGCCGTGGCGAGGTGGCCCAGGAAGATGTTCTGCTCGACCGACATCGTCTCGAAGAACCCGTTCACCTTGCGGTCCTCAGTGATGTAGACGACGCCGTCCTTGGCGGCCTGCCGGGGGACGCTGTAGCGGACCGGACGGCCGTTGAGGTAGATCCTGCCGCCGTTGATCCGGCTGCGCTTGGCCGCCCCGGCGATGATTCTCGCGGTCTCGGTACGCCCTGCGCCCACGAGGCCGGCGATGCCGAGAACCTCCCCGCTGTAGGCGGAGAACGACATGTTCTTCACCACGGCGCCCATGTTGAGGTTCTCCACCGAGAGCACCTTGCGACGCTCGGCTGCCTGGCGGACGCCGCCGCGGCGCACCGTGTACTCCACGCTGCGGCCCACCATCGCCGCGACGATCTCCCGGCGGGTCGTGTCCTTCGCGGAGACGGTCTTCTGGAGCTGGCCGTCGCGCAGGACGGTGATCCGGTCGGCGATCTGCAGCGACTCCTCGATGGCGTGCGAGACGTAGACGATGCCGATGCCGCGCTCCCGGAGCCGCTCGATCGCGCCGAAGAGCTGCTCCTTCTCCTCCGGTGTCAGGGTCGCCGTCGGCTCGTCGAAGATGACCAAGCGGGCCTCCTTGCGGAGTGAGCGCACGATCTCGACCATCTGCCGGTGCGCCCCTCCCAGGGAGGAGACCGTCTTGGTGACCGGGACATGGAAGTTGAGGGACTGCAGGTGCTGGCGCGCCGAGATGTTGATGCGGCGCATCCGGGCCACCAGCGGCTCGTCGCCCAGCTCGAGGTTCTGCGCCACCGACATAGTGGGGATCAACGAGGTCTCCTGGTAGACCATGCTGATCCCGGCGGCGAGCGCCTCGCTCGGGTGGGTGAACCGGACGGTCTCCCCCGCCAGCTGCATCTCGCCGGAGTCGGGCACCGCGGCGCCCGAGATGATCTTGCAGAGAGTGGACTTGCCTGCCCCGTTCTCCCCGAGGAGCGCGTGGACCTCACCCGGCCGGACGTCGAAGTCGACGGCATCCACGGCGATGTTCCCGGCGTAGGTCTTGGTGATGCCGGTCATCCGGAGGACCGGCTCCGCCGCCACCGGGGACTCCTGCTGGGCTGCACTCATGACTCTCCTCCTTCGGCGCTGGTGACGAGCACGGCCTCCGCGCCCGCACAGGCGACCGCGAGGACACCGGAGGCCTCGCTGGCGGCGGTGGTGCCGTGCCGCCAGCCCCCGGGCCGGGAGTGCATGCTCCGGACGAAGTCGCCGTCCCACCCGAGCTCGGCCACGAGCCCGTAGGACCGCGGTGGCGACCAGGGCTTCACCTCGCCCAGGTGCTTCACCCCGCCGACCTGGAGCGGCTCGCGGACGGAGCCGGTCCGGCGCAGGGCCGGGAGCAGCCACTCGTCGACGGGCACCTGCTGGATCATCCTTCGGCGGTAGTCGTCCTCATGGAGCACGAACTCCACGAGGTGCGTCCGGACGCCGAAGAACGCGACCCACAACCCCGCGGCCGACGGGTGCACGCGGGCCGGGTAGGCGGGCAGCCGTTCCGCGAGGGGCCGACGTGCCCCGCTGCCCGTGTCCAGGGTCGAGATCCGGTGGGCGAAGGACTCGGTGACGACCACCGTGCCGGGCTCCCGGCCGTCGCAGAGCCCCCATGGCCACACCAGGCCCTCGGCGACCGTGCGCAGGGAGCCGTCCTCGCGGACGTGCAGGATCCGGCCCTCCGCGTCACCCTCGTACAGGGCGTACGGCCATTCGGACCACTCCCGGCGCCGGGAGACCTCAGAGACGAAGACCTCGCCCGCGCTCACTGCCACCGCGGAGAGCACTCCGACGCCGGCCCGCGCCTGAGCGTCCAGCACCTCGTGCACCGCGCCGCCGCGGTCCACTGCCACGAGCCCCGCTCGGTCCACGCAGACCAGCAACGACCCGTCCCCGCGCAGGGTCATGCCGCGCGCGTCCCCCGGGAGGTCGGCCACCTTCCTCGCGGGTCCGTCGCCGTCCAGCCGCCAGAGCGCGGCACCGGCGGTTGCTAGGACGGAACCGTCCGCGTCCACCAGGACGTCCTCCGGACGCAGGTCCCCCGCGTCGCTGAGGATCCCGAGGGCGTCGAGCTCGTCGTTCGGGGTGAGCCCGCCGTCCATGCTCGGTACGCCGCGGACGGGACCACGGTCCGGCACGAGGAACTCCGTGAGGAGCGCGAGAGCCCTATGCATGCGACACACCTCCACTGGTGGTGAGGCCGGCCGTGGCCCGGGTGCTGGTCGACGAGGTCGCGCCCTCCCGCTTGGGTAGCGCGACCCGGCCCACACGGTTGTTGGTCAGCCCTCCGAGGAAGAGGTGCCCGTCGTGCTCGCGCATCGAGGTGATGAGCGAGTGGTGCTCGAGGGTCTCGTCCCACAGGCTCTCCAGCACCTCGCCCTCCTCGGTCACCTTGAACACGCACGAGGTGTTCATGTTGTGGATGATCCACTCGTCGAGAGGGAGCTCCTTGAGCATCCGCCGCCGGAAGCCGGCGTCCTCGACGGCCAGGTCGAAGGTCGGCGTACGCATCGAGGCGAAAGCGACCCAGTAGGTGCCGTCGCTGGCTCGGTTGGTGTTGTCCGGGTAGCCCGGCAGATCCTCCAGGAAGGGCTCGAGCTGCCCCTTCTTCGGCCCGTCGATCCACAGCCGGTCGATCCGCGCCAGCACCGACGAGTTGATGAGGACGGACTGCCCGTCGTGGCTCACGCAGATGCCGTTGGGGAAGGCGTAGTTCTTGACCACGGTCGTGGTCTCGCCGGTCTCGGGGTCGTAACACAGGACCCGCCCGTTCGGCCGTGCCTCCATCGTCTCGTACATGTGCTCCACGCCGTCGAAGCGCGTGCTCGCGTCACTGAAGTAGATCTTCCCGTCCGGCGCGATGTCGAGGTCGTCGGCGAGACGCACGGCCGAGTCGTCCCGGATGCGGTGCCAGGAGCGCTTCGTGCGCGTGGTGAGCGCCGTCGCCTGGCCCTGGGGGTCGATCGCGTAGAGGCCCATCCCGCCCACGCAGACGACGAGGTTGTCGTCCTTGTCGATCGCAAGCCCCAGCGGCAGGCCACCGACCCGGCAGAAGATCTTGCCCTCGGTGTAGTCAGGTCCCTCGAAACGCCAGATGTAGCCCCGCCGGTCGCCGCAGTAGAGGTGGCCGTTGCGGTCGACGATCACGTCCTCAGGCCCGTCAAGCTGCCCGAGTCCGATGGGCTGGGCGTCCGTGAGCCGGCGGTTGGGGTTCCACACGCTACCTGGCTCGTAGATGTTCGCGAGCGCCGGCAACCGCACCTCGCCGGGCACCACGAAGATCTTCTGGATGGCTTTGTCGCGGTTCTTGGCGTACTTGATGTCGAGCGTGGCGAACGCCAGCAGCACTACGGCGAGGACCACCTGGTAGAGGTTGTTGTCGTACCCCATCAGCAGCATGCCCTGGTAGAGGCCGCTCGTGACGAGCGCACCGAGGAGTGCGCGAGCAGCGGTCCCCTTGCCACCGCCGAGACTGACTCCGCCGATGATGATCGCGGTGAGCGCGATGAGCTCGTAGCCCTGCCCGGTCGTCTGGGAGGTCTGACCCAGCCGGGCAGCCACCAGGACCCCGGAGAGGCCCGCGAGGGAGCCGGAAATCACGTAGGTGGTGAAGCTGAGCCGGTTGAGCCGCATGCCCGCGCGGCGCGCCGAGGTGCGGGAGGCTCCCAGCGCCGTGACCTGCCAGCCGAAGCGGGTGCGGGTGATGACGAACTGGAAGAGCACCACCATCAGCAGCATCACCCAGAAGCCGACCGGCAGGCCGGCGATGCTGCCGCGTGCCAGGAACGTCCAGACGACGTCCTCACGGAACAGCACGCTGACGCGCGGGCTGTACTCCTGGTCCAGGTAGATCGCCACCGTCCGGAATGTCAGCAGCGTCACGAGGGTGGTGATGAACGGCCGGGTCTTGAAGATGCTGATGATCGCGCCGTTGATCGAGCCGCACAGGGCTCCGACCCCGATGGCGATCACGAACACCGCGAGGACCGGCAGCTCATACAGCTTGAAGCAGATCACTGCCACGGCGTTGCTGACCGCGAAGATCGACCCGACGCTCAGATCGATGCCGCCGCCCAGCACGACGACGGTCATGGCGAGCGCCAGCAGCCCCATCTCCGCAAGGATCTGCGTGGTGGTGACGGTGTTGGCCGCGTTGTAGAGCTCCGGAACCGTGAGGGCGAAGTAGATGACGACCGCCACCAGCAGCGCCACCGGCGCGATGGCGTCCATCCAGCGCTTCTCCATGAGGTCGGCCAGCATCCGCTGCGCCGAGAACCGGTGGACAGGTGACCGGCCGGACAGGCCGTAGGCGTCGACAGTCACTGTGTTCTCCTCCCGTGTGTGTCGTGGGCGGGGGGTCAGGAGACGTTTCCGTCGTAGCAGGCGCTGCGGTCGCGCTTGTAGGTGTCCTTGTCGATCACGTTCCAGCGCGTGTAGACCGCCGTCCGACTCGACCCGGCGGGGCGGCCGCTCTGCAGCAGGTACTGGACGAGGGAGACGATGGAGTCGCCCATCGTGGCGACGCCGTAGTTGAGGGCCGCGGTCATGCTGCCGTTCTCGAGGGCCTCGCAGGCCACCACGCTGGCGTCGCTGGTGTAGACCCCGATCTCCCCGGCCTTGCCGGCCTGCTCGACCGCGTTGGCCGAGCCGATCATCATCGAGTCCCAGGCGCCGATGAACCCGCACAGGTCCGGGTGCTGCTTGAGCACCACCTTGGTGATGTCACCGGCCTTGGTCGGGTCGTACTGGCCCGCCTGCTCAGAGACGACCTCCATGCCGGACTCGTCGAAGACCTTCTGCCAGGCGGCGACCGCCTGGACGGAGAGCCCGTCCGAGCCCCACCCGGTGATGACGGCGACCTTGTTCCGGCCCTTCTTGTCGCAGTCCGAGGCCATCCGCTCCGCCAGCGCCGCCTGGGCCTTGACGAAGTCACCACCCACGAAGGCGTCGGACTGCGCCACAGACGCCAGGTTGATGAGGATGACGTAGACGCCGTCGGCCTGTGCCTGCTGGATCAGGGAGGAGGCGTTGGAGAGGTCCTGGTTGTGCAGGATGAGCACGTCAGGGTCCTGGTTGAGGAGCGTCTGCGCGTTGGTGACCAGCTTCTGCGGGTCGGCCGCCGCCTCGTTCATCTCGAATTCGATGCCGAGCTGAGGGAACGTCTTCTTGAAGGTGTTCGCCCACTGCTCCTGCAGGGGGAACCCGGCCGCACCGGCGGCGTACACCACCTTCTTGCCCTTGACCATGTCGCCCGCGAGCTTGCTGATCTCGGCGGGCTCACCCACCTGCGGCAGGCCGCCGGACCCTTCGGAGTTGCCGCCCCCCGACGACGAGGACGAGTCGGCACCGCTGCTGCAGGCGGTGAGGAACAGTGCGGCAGTGGCTGCCAGCGCGGCGAACTTCTTCATGGGGTTCCTCCAAGGGTGCTGATGGGCAGGGAAGGTCAGGGGGTGGCGAGGTCCTCGGCGCGGCGCTAGAGCTCGCCGACGCGCGCGGTCTCCTCGTCGGTCGGGTGCAGAAGCCGGTCCAGGACGAGCGCGGCCAGCACGATCAGGGACTTGAAGAGCGCCTGCTGGATGGTGTCGAAGTTCATGAGGGTCATCGCGTTGAGCAGCACGCCCAGGAAGCACGTGGCCGCGACGACCCCGGCGATGCTCCCGCGCCCACCGGCCAGGCTGACCCCGGCGATCACCACGATGGCGAGCACGTCGTAGAGCTGGCCGCCCGCCGCAAGGGCGCGGGAGTCGAACGACCCCGCCGCGCCGACGATCACGATGCCGGCGACGAACGCCGAGGCGGCCGAGACGACGTACGTGAGCACGACCAGCGGCCTGGTCGGCATGCCGGAGAGCGCCGCCGCGTCCGGGTTGTCGCCGCGGGCGTAGATCATCTGGCCGGCGGCCGTGCGGGTGGCACAGAACCAGAAGACCACCGCCAGCCCCAGCCAGACGAAGGTGGAGACGGGAATGCCCAGCCAGGCGTCGTTCCCGATCGCGTTCATGATCTTCGCCTCCCCAGGGACGGCGAAGGCGATCGCGCCATCGAAGAAGAAGAAGCGGGCGGCGCCCAGGTACGCGAGGCCGGTGGCGAGGGTGACGAAGAGGGCGGGCAGCTCGACGTAGGCGATCATCACGCCGTTGAAAAGGCCCAGCACGACCGCCACGATCAGGGCCCGGAGGAGCGCGGCCGGCTCGCTCGCGCCGTTGGTCATGGCCAGGACGGCGGCCTGGGCGGTCACCGCGTAGATCGTCACCACCGACAGGTCGAGGCCACGCCCGATGACGACCACCGCTTGACCCAGCGCGAGGATGCCGAGGCCAGCCGCCGCCTGCAGCACGTTGACCGCGTTGCCGCGGGTCGCGAAGCCGGAGATCGACGCGGCGAAGACCGCGACCAGCACGATGGTCAGGACGCCGACGACCATGCCTTGGTCGAGAGACTTCAACCGGTCGACGGCGGATGAGGGACGCGCTTCCGTCTGCAGGGTCGTCATGCCATCCCCTCTCATTATTGAGCGCTCGCTAAACCGGGACGCTAGTGGCGCACATCACACTTGTCAACGATGCTTTTTACGAACGCTCACTCAGTCGAACCGCGCCACCCGGGACCGCCGCGCACCCCGCCCAGGCGGGAACCCGAAGGGGCGAACACCCTTGACGCGCACGCGACCATGCCGGAGACTCGCCAAACGTACGTTCGTTTTACCTGAACGATCCACTCCCCGCCCGCCCGATCAGGAGCAGCCGTGTACCCAGGCACCCACGCCGCGACCCACCCGGACAAGATCGCCGTCACCCTGGCGGACGGCGGCGAGGCGCTCACCTACGCCGAGCTCGAGGACCGGTCCCGACGGCTCGCGCGCGCCCTCCAGGAGCGCGGCGTGCAACGGGGGGACTGCATCGCTCTGCTCTCGGAGAACTCCACCCGGTACTTCGAGGTCTACTGGGCCGCCATGCGCAGCGGCTTCTACTTCACCGCCCTCAACACGCACCTGGGCGTGGCCGAGCATGAGCACATCATCGAGGACAGCGGCGTGAAGGCGCTGCTCGTCTCCGGCCAGTACGCCGAGATGGGCGCGACGCTCGCGAAGCACACCGACGTGCCCGTGCGGATCTCCGTCGGCGCACAGCTCGACGGCTTCGAGGACCTCGACGCCGTCCAGGCCGCCACCTCCGACGCCCCGCTCGAGAACCAGCCCGCCGGGCAGGACATGCTCTACTCCTCCGGCACCACCGGGAAGCCGAAGGGCATCCGGACGCCGCTACCGGACCGGCAGGTGGACGAGCCCGGCAACCCGCTGATCGTCACCTTCGCGCCGCGCTACGGGTTCTCGGAGGAGACCGTCTACCTCTCCCCCGCCCCGCTCTACCACGCCGCCCCGCTGCGCTTCTGCGCGATGATCCAGTCGCTCGGCGGGACCGTCGTGGTGCTGCCGAAGTTCGACGCGGAGGGCGCGCTGCGGGCCATCGAGGAGCACCGCGCCACGCACAGCCAGTGGGTGCCGACGATGTTCGTGCGGATGCTCAAGCTGCCCGCCGAGGTGCGCGAGAAGTACGACGTCTCGAGCATGCGCGTCGCCGTGCACGCGGCCGCCCCATGCCCGATCGAGGTCAAGCAGCAGATGATCGACTGGTGGGGTCCGGTGCTGGAGGAGTACTACGCGGCCACCGAGGTGCACGGCATCACCCTGATCGACTCCCACGAGTGGGTTCAGCGCCCCGGCACCGTGGGCAAGGCGGCGCTGGGCGTCCTCCGAGTCTGCGACCCCGACGCCGAGGGCCAGCCCGAGGTCCCCACCGGCGTCGACGGGCTCGTCTACTTCGAGCGCGATGCCATGCCGTTCGAGTACCACAACGACCCGGTGAAGACCCGGGAGGCCCAGCACCCGCTCCACCCGACCTGGACCACGACGGGCGACGTCGGCCACGTCGACGAGGACGGCTACCTCTACCTCACGGACCGACGCTCGTTCATGATCATCTCGGGCGGGGCGAACATCTACCCGCAGGAGGCCGAGAACGTCCTCACGATGCACCCGGCCGTGCAGGACGTCGCCGTCATCGGCGTGCCGGACCCGGAGATGGGCGAGCGGGTCAAGGCCGTGGTCCAACCGGCTCCCGGCGTCGTGGGCTCCCCCGAGCTCGAGCGCGAGCTGATCGACTACGTCCGGGAGCGGATCGCGCACTACAAGGCTCCGCGGTCCGTCGACTTCCTCTCCGAGCTCCCGCGAACACCCACCGGCAAGCTCATCAAGGGGACGCTGAAGAAGCAGTACGCGCAGGGCTGAGAGGTCACGCGATGAGACCCGTCCCCGGAGGGTGAGCGTGACTCGCACCCACGACTGGTTCGTCCGTGCTCTGGCGCACGAGGCGACCGTCGACACGCTCGACGTCGACGGCGTCGAGATCAGCTGCCGCACGTGGGGCGAGCACGGACTGCCCGGGCTGGTCCTGGTACACGGCGGCGCCGCGCATGCGCACTGGTGGGACCACGTGGCGCCGCTGCTGGCGACGACCCACCGCGTCGTGGCCCCGGACCTCAGCGGGCACGGGGACAGCGGCCACCGCGAGGACTACTCGCTTGCAGAGGTGGGCGGACGAGGTCATGACAGTCGCCAGGCGGGGGTTCGAGGCCCCTCCGACGGTGGTCGGGCACAGCATGGTGACGCTGGCTGCGGCGCTGCGGCACGGTGCGGAGCTCGCGGGAGCAGTCGTGGTGGACACGCCGGTGAGCGAGGCGACGCCTGAGGCGGCGGCCGCCCGGGCCAAGGCGGCGTTCGGCCCGCGCCGGGTGCACGCCGACCGCGCGGAGCTGCTCTCCCGGTTCCGGGTGGTCCCGGACCAGGAGACCGAGCGCTACGTCTTCGACCACGTCGCGGAGCACTCGATCCGTGCCGTCGCCGGCGGATGGGCCTGGAAGTTCGACCCCGCGATCTTCTCCTACGACCCGCTGCGGCCGGATGCACTGACGACGCCCTCCTGCCCGGTGGCCGTGCTGCGCCCGGAGAACGGGCTGGTGGACCCCGACATGGGCGCGATGTTCTCGAGGAGGCTGGGGCACGAGGCTCGGGTCATCGACGTGCCGGCCGCGGCGTACCACGTCATGCTCGATCAGCCCATCGCCCTCGTGATGGGCCTGCGCGCCCTGCTCGCGACGCAGTAGGCCCCGCTCAGGCCTCCATGACCGCACCAGGAGGTTGCTCGCGATCGGCCAACCGCATGCGTAGGCGGACTGGATGGGGTTGTGGTATTCGCTGACGGGGATCTCCAGCACGATGTCGTACTCCGAGAATCCGCCGGGACTGGGCGGACCGGTGCAGGCACAGGTCCGTGCCGCAGATGCCCGCCGCCGCGACCCTGACCTTGAACTGGTCGCGCGCGGACACCCCGGGGCTCGGGGATGTCCTCCAGGCAGGTGTCCCCCGGTCCGTGCACGCGCAACGCCTTCATGTCGCCCTCCCCGTCCCGAACAGCCCCTTGCCGAACCGGTCGGAGAAGACCACCTCCTCCACCGGCAGGCGCTTGAGCTTCGTCGGGAAATTCCTCGCGGGGTAGCCGACGGCCAGCATCCCCGCGGTCAGGTACTCGTCCGGGATGCCCAGCAGCTCACGCACGGCCGGCTCCTCGCGGCACACCAGCGTGGTCATCGCCGTCGCCACCTCCCGGTCGCGAAGCGCCAGGCAGAGGTTCTGCACCAGCGGGTAGATGGAGGCTCCGCCCACGACGCTGACCCGGTCCGTGTCCGAGTCCGTCACCTGCAGGTCCTCGGTGCGGGCACAGATCACCACGAGCACCGGGACCTGCGCGAGGGAGTGCGCGAACTCGTCGGCGGCGACCAGCATCCGGTCCCCTCCCCCGACTCGTACCTGCCCCTCCTGGATACGCGCGTAGTAGGGCTCCCAGTGGCGCAGGTAGAGCTCCTGGAGGCGTTCCTTGAGCTGGGCCTCCCGCACGACCAGCCACCGGACCGCCTGGCGGTTGCCGCCCTGGGGGCCGAAGCGAGCGACGTCGAACGCCCCGTGCAGCACCTCCGGCGGGACCTCGCGTGGGTCGAAGCGCCGGCAGGTGCCGGTCGTCGTCATCGCCTCGGTCAGTTCCATGTCTGCTCCTCGTCGGTCATTCCGGACCTGAGCAGGTCCAGGGCCAGCACCACGTACTGCTCGGCGATCTCGGCTGCCGAGAGAGGTCCGCCCGGCACGTACCAGCCGGAGACGTCGCGCCCCATCTGCAGCACCGCGCGGGTCGCCTCCCGCGGGAACTCCGTCCTGAAGACTCCGAGGGCTGCACCGCGCTCCACCAAGCCCCGGAAGAGGAGCTCCTGCTCGTCACGGAGCCCGAGCACCTCGGCACGTGCCTCGCCCTCGACGCTCCGCAGCTCGATGGCGCTGATCCTCGCCAGGGAACGGCGCCGGGTGTGGAAGTCGATCCATGCCCGCACCAGGGCGGCGAGCTGGGCGGATGGATCCTCGGGAGCGCGCTCGAGCGCAGTCCTGGTCAGCCCGACCACCTCGGTCAGCGAGGCGACCATGATCTCCCGCAGGAGGTTCTCCTTGGACCCGAAGTAGTGGTAGATCGAGGTCGTGGTGACGCCGGCACGGTCGGCGATGTCACGGACCGACGCCCCGTGGTAGCCGACCTCGGTCATGACGTCGATCGCGGCCCACAGGACCACGTCCCGACGGCTGCCGCGGCGCGTGCGAGGGATCTCCACCACAGCGGTGGCCGGGGAGGGTGTCGTCGTCGTCATCGTCCGGGAGCGCGCGGTCTTCGCGCGGCTTACCCCCACCCCCCGTCGACCCGCAACACCGCGCCCGTGACGTAGGAGGATGCCTCGCTCGCCAGGAAGAGGGCAGCACCGACGATCTCCGAGGGCTCGGCACACCGCCCCAGGGCGACCTGCTTCTCCATCTTCTCCTTGAGGCCCTCGGGCCAGCCCTGGGAGATGTCGGTGAGGAAGGCACCCGCCTGGATGGTGTTGACCCGCACCTTCGGTCCGAACGCCTGCGCGAAGCCCTCGCTGAAGACGTGCAGCCCCGCCTTCGCGGCCGCGTACGGAAGCGCCATCGGCTGGGGGCGGATCGCCTCGATGGAGCCGATGCTGATGATCGACCCGCCGTCGCCCTCGGCCATCCGGGTGCCGATGAGGGCGCTGAGCCGGAACGGTCCCTTGAGGTTGATGCCGATGACCTTGTCGAAGTACTCCTCGGAGACCTGGTCGAGGCTCGGGTAGAGCGGCGAACCGCCGGCGTTGTTGAAGAGCACGTCGACCCGGCCGAGCTCGGAGTAGACGGTCTCGACGAGCCGGTCGCAGTCCGGCCACGAGCTGACGTTGAAGCCCACGGGGAGCGCGCGGACGCCGTGCTTCTCCCGCACCTCGGCCGCGACCTTCTCGCAGTTCTCCATCTTCCGGCTGGCGACCACCACGTCGGCGCCCCGCTCGGCGAAGGCGTGAACGATCTCTCGGCCCATCCCTCGACTGCCTCCGGTGACGAGCGCCACCTTGCCCGCGAACTCCTGCTCCATCTGTCTCTCCTTCGTCTCGTGTCAGGTCGGTCGGTCGGTCAGCGAGGTGCGAGGTCCCGGCAGGCCTGGAGCGCATTTGCCTCGACCGGCAGCAGGTGCGCCACTGGCACGGTGACCCCGTGCTCGGTGAACCGGGCGATGTGGTCGCGGCACTCCTCGGGCGACCCGTGCACCACGAGCTCGTCGATGACGGCCTCCGGGACCGCCTCGAGCGCCCCGCGACGGTCGCCCTCGTCCCAGAGCTTCCACATGGGCTCGAGCTCGTCCCGGCCGAGCGAGGCGTGGAACTGCCGGTAGACCGGCACGTTGAGGTAGGTCGTGATCATCCGGCGGGCGACCGCGCGGGCGAGCTCGGCGTCCCGGGTGGGCGCCACCAGGATCCGGGCCACGATCTCCTTGCCCTCACCGCCGGCGTGCACCTGGGGCGCCACCCGGCCGACATCCTCGGCCGAGAGCCAGTTGAGGACCGCCCCGTCCGCCTCGGCCCCGGCCAGCTCGAGCATCTTGCCGCGCAACCCGGCGAGCAGCAGCCGGGGCGCCGGGTCGGGTACGACGCCCAGCCGGAACCCGTGCACCGCGAACGTGTCGTACGTCTGGTCGACCCGTTCCCCGGCCAGCGCCGGCCGCAGGAAGCGCAGAAGGTCGCGCGAGCGGGAGAGCGGCTTCTCGTACGGGATGCCGTTCCACTGCTCGACGATGACGTTCGAGGAGGCTCCGATGCCGAGGGTGAACCGCCCGGGCACCATCGCCGCCAGGGTGGCCGCCGTCTGGGCGAGCAAGGCAGGTCCGCGGGTGAACGCCGGCGCGATGGCGATGCCCAGGTGGACGCGGGTGGTCACCGCAGCGGCCGCAGCCAACGGCGTGAACCCGTCGGCCCCCATGCCCTCGGCCGTCCACAGGTCCGTGTAGCCGAGGTCCTCCAGCTCCCGCGCGACCTCGGGCAAGCGGGCCACGGGGAGCTCCTCGAGGGGGATCGTCATCCCCCACCTGCCAGCGGTCACGGCGTCACCCGGTGACCCCGAGCGTGTCCGCCGCCCACGGCCGCAGCTCGCGCTTGAGCAGCTTGGAGTTGGCGTTGCGCGGCAGCGGCTCCGGTCGCACGATCACCTCGCGCGGACGCTTGTACGACGCCAGCTGGGCCTCACAGGCACGCGTCACCTCGGCCGGGTCGAAGTCGGGATCCTCGCTCACCACCACGGCCACCGCGGTCTCGCCGAAGCGCTCGTGCGGCACACCCACCACCGCGCACTCCCGCACGCCGGGGATCCTGCTGATGACGTCCTCGATCTCCTTGGGGTAGATGTTCAGCCCACCGGAGATGATCATGTCCTTGGTCCGACCGACGATGGTGACGAAGCCGTCCTCGTCGAGCTCGACCAGGTCGCCGGTGTGCAGCCAGCCGTCCCGAAAGACGTCGGCGGTCTGCTCGGGCCGGCCGTGGTAGCCCTTCATGGAGGCCAGCGAGCGAATGAGCAGCTCGCCCCTGCCATGACGCTGGATCCGCCCGTCGGCATCGCGCACAGCGAGGTCGCTGTGCGGCAGCGCGCGGCCCGCGGAACCCTCGTGATCGAAGACCTCGTCGGCCATCAGGACGGTGGTGATCGTGGGAAACTCCGAGAGCCCGTAGCCCTGGCAGACGTCGACCCCCGAGACACCTCGGCAGACCGTCTCGATCACCTTGCGCGGGACCGGCTCCGCACCGGTGACGATCCACTCCAGCGAGCTGGCCGAGAGGCGGTCCATCAGGTCAGGCCGGGAGACCAGGTCCCGCAGCAGGCTGGGGACCAGCATCACGTGGGTGATCTGGTGCTCCTCGATCGAGGTCACGATGTTCTCCATCGTCGCGCCGCCGGTCCGACGCAGCTCGGAGTAGCCACCGTTCCAGGTCAGGGACATCACCAGGTTGTGGAAGCCGGCCGCCCACGAGAGGGACGGAATCACGAAGTACCTGTGGTGCGGCTCGAGCCCCAGCCCCTGGAGCTGCCCCATCGCGTTCCAGAGCACACCGTCGTGCGACTGCTCCGCGGCCTTCGGCAGACCCGTCGTACCCGAGCTGTAGTAGAGGAGGAAGGTGTCGCCCAGGTCGGGTCCCACGTGCTCCTCGGGCAGCGCCGTGCCGTGACGCACGTCCTGCCAGCTGACGCTCTTGGCTCCTCGCGGCGGCGACACCTCCCCGACCGTGACGACAAGCTCGAAGTCGTGCTCCAGCCCGGCGAGGCCGCGCGAGGCGATCTCGTCCATCACCAGGTACCGGGAGCCGCTGTCCCGGCACACGTGGGCGATCTCCGGCCCGGTGAGCAGGACGTTGACCGGGACGCAGACCGCGCCCAGCGCGGCCAGCCCGAAGTAGACCTCGAACCACTCGAGTCGGTTGCCCATCATCACGGCGACCTTGTCCCCGGGCCGGACACCTTGGGCGTGCAGCCCGCCTGCGACGTCCAGGGCGGCGTCGCGCATCTGCCTGAAGGTGCGCACCTCGCCCTCGAAGCCGTATCCCGGGCGGTCACCCGCGTGCGACTCGGCCGTGCGGTCGAGCATTCCGAAGACGTTGCGTGACAGGCTCATGAGGTCCTTCCTCCTGGTGGAGTTCTTGGGGTTGCGGTCAGCAGCCTGGCGCCGGTGCCGACACCGTGCCTAGGCGAGTTCGGACAGGTGGGACAGGTGCGCGGCGGCACCGCTCGGCGCGGGGGTGGTCGCCGCCTTGAAGCGGCGGAGCTCGGTCCGCGCCAGCCCACGACGGTGCACCTCGTCCGGCCCGTCGGCGATCCGGACGATCCGGGTCTCGGCGTAGATCCGGGCGAGCGGCGTCTCCTGGCACAGTCCGGCACCACCGAAGACCTGCATCGCGCGGTCGACCACGCGACGCGCCATGTTGGGCACGACGACCTTGATGCCGGAGATCTCGCTGGCCGCCTCACGATTGCCGACGGTGTCCATCAGGTGCGCGGTCTGCAACGTGTAGAGCCGTGCCTGGTCGATCTCCATCCGGGAGTCGGCGATCCACTCCCTGACCACGCCCCGCTCGACCAGCGGCTTGCCGAACGTCGACCGGCGACCCGCCCGGTGGATCATCAGCTCCAGCGCCCGTTCCGCCGCCCCCACCATGCGCATGCAGTGGTGGATGCGACCCGGGCCGAGGCGCGCCTGGGACATCGCGAAGCCTGCTCCCTGCTCACCGAGCAGGCTCGTCACCGGCACCCGCACGTCGGTGAAGCGCATCTCGACGTGGGTCTCGAAGGGCTGGTAGCCGAGCACGTCGAGCTCGCGGACCACCTCCACGCCGGGGGTGTCCCGCGGGATCAGCACCATGCTGTGCCGGCGGTGACGGGGGGCACCGGGGTCCTGGTCGCTGATGCCCATCAGGATCAGCAGCCGGCAGTCCTCGCGCAGTGGTCCGGAGATCCACCACTTGCGCCCGTTGATGACCCATTCGTCACCGTCCCGCACGATGGAGGTCTCGATGTTGCTGGCGTCGGAGGAGGCGACCTGCGGCTCGGTCATCACGTACGCCGAGCGGATCTCGCCCGCCATCAGCGGATAGAGCCACTCCTCCTTCTGCTCCGGCGTGCCGAACATCGAGAGCAGCTCCATGTTGCCGGTGTCGGGCGCGTTGCAGTTCATCGCCTCCGGCGCCAGCTCGAGGCTGCGCCCGGTGAGCTCGGCGATGGGTGCGTACTCGAGGTTGGTGAGCGGGTCGTGGTCCTTCTCCGGATGCGGCAGGAAGAGGTTCCAGAGACCGAGCCCACGCGCGGTCTCCTTCAGCTCCTGCAGCACCGGCGGGGTCGGACGCGGCACGCCTCCCTCGGCGACCTGACGCTCGAAGAGCGCCTCCGCCGGGTAGACGTGGTCCGCCAGGAACGCGTTCGTCTGCTCCACCAATGCCTGGGAGCGGGGTCCGAAGTCGAACATGTCCACCTTCCTCATCCGGCGACGCCGAGGTAGGCCCGGCGCACCTCGTCGGAGGCCCGCACCTGGGCGGCGGGTCCTTCCATGGAGACTCGTCCGTGCTCGAGGACGTAAGCGCGGTCGGCGGCTCTCAGGGCCTGGTCGGCCATCTGCTCCACGAGCAGGATGCCCGCGCCGGTCGACTCGCGGATCATCTCGATGAGCCCGAACACCTCCAGCGTCTTCAGCGGGCTCAGGCCCAGCGAGGGCTCGTCGAGCAGCAGGTAGCGGGGTCGGGCGGCGACGGCGCGGGTGAGGGCGACCATCTGCTGCTCCCCACCGGAGAGCAGACTCGCCTGCTGGTTCCACCGGTCGGTGACGATGGGGAACGCGTCGAGCAGCGCCGCCACCGGGTCCTCGCCGTCGGTGCGCCCACGGGCGGCGTGGCGGCCGATCTCGATGTTCTCCCCGACGGTGAGCTGGGGGAACAGCTTGCGTCCCTCGGGCACCATGACGATCCCCTGGCGGGCGCGCCTGGCCGGCGAGCTCTTGGCGAACGACGCACCCTCGATGCGCAGGTCACCCGAGCGGACGGTCAGGAGCCCGGCGATGGTGCGGACCAGGGTGGTCTTCCCTGCGCCGTTGGAGCCCACGACCGCGACCAGCTCACCCGGGTCGAGGTGGACGCTGACGCCGTGCAGGATGGGTGCGCGGTCGTAGCCGCACTCCAGGGTGTCGACCTCGAGTGTCATCAGTGCTCCTCCATCGGCTTGCCGAGGTACGCCGCGACGACGGCCTCGTCGGAGAGGACCTGCTCCGGGGTGCCCCGCGAGAGCAGCCGGCCCTGGTCCATGCAGGTGACCTCGTCGGCGATCCGGGCGACCAGGTCCATGTGGTGCTCGACCACGATCAGGGCGTAACCGTGGGCGCGCAGCGAGATCAAGAGGTCGCCCAGTCCGGCGGTCTCGGTGGCGAGCAGGCCTGCAGCGGGCTCGTCCAGCACGATCAGCTCCGGCTCACCAGCCAGCGCCCGGGCGATCTCCAGCGCCCGTTGCTTGCCATAGGGCAGCTCACCGGCCCGCAGGCCCGCGAACTCCTTCAGCCCGACCAGGTCGAGCAGCCTGGCGGCCTCCGTGCGCATCTCGGCGTCCCGGCGGTACCGCGAGGGCGGCTTGAGAGCTGCGGCCCACAGCGGGGTCTCTCCGGTGTCGACGAACCCGGCCAGCACGTTGTCCAGCACCGTCGCGTCACCGAACAGCTGAGGGGTCTGGAACGTGCGCCCGACCCCGGCCCGCGACACCGTGTGCGGCGCCAGGCCGGTGATGTCGCGGCCGTCGAGGACCACCGTCCCCGCGCTGGGCTTGTAGACACCGGTGAGCAGGTTGGCCAGGGTGGACTTCCCCGCGCCGTTGGGACCGATGACCGCGTGGATCTGACCTCGGTCCACCGTGAGGTCCATCTCGGCCACCGCCTGCAGACCTCCGAACTTCTTGCCCAGTCCCGTCATGGTCAGCAACGGCCGCCCTTGGGCACCTGCCGTCGCATCCTTTCGGCCTTGGACCGGGGCGGGGGCGTCGGCAGCGGGGACCACGTCGGAGCCCGCGTCCAGCCCGGCAGCCTCGCCAAGCCCGGCGCCGTCGTCCTCGGCCACGTCGGCGTGCCGGCGCCGGCCGGTGACCACCGCGCTGAGCGAGCCCACGATGCCCTTGGGCATCAGGAACAGGGTCAGGATGAACAGCACCCCCACCAGGCCCGGGGTGGACAGGTACCAGGAGTCGGAGAGGTGGTCCTGCTGGAGCTGGCTGACCCGCGCCAGCGCGTCGGACTGCTCCAGCCACACGATCCCGACCGCGCCCACCACCGGGCCCAGCACGGTGCCCGAGCCGCCGAAGACGACGGCCAGCACGATGGTGATGGTGAGGAAGATGTCGAAGGTCTCCGGCTGCAGGTGCGCGAAGCACAGGGTGGTGAAGACGCCCCCCAGGCCGCCCAGCACCGAGGCCAGCACGAAGACCGACACCTTCCTCCGGAACACGTGCACCCCCAGGTGCGCCGCGAGCATCTCGGACTCACCGATCGCGCTCAACGAGCTGCCCCACGGGGAGCGGGCGATGTTGCGCGACAGGATGACCACCACAGCGGTCACCACCACGACAGGCACCATCACCGTGGCCACCGTGTTCGCGATCATCGGTGGCTCGAGCACGAAGCCGAAGACCTCGATCGACGGCAGGCCCGTGGTGCCGTGCTGGGCGTGGTTCGGGTAGCCCGCCAGCCGTCCGAACGGTGCGGCCTCGCTCAGGATCCGCTCCACCAGGATCGCGAGCACCAGCGTGATCACCGAGAACTGCGGACCCCGCAGCTGCATCGAGGCCACCGCGACGACCGCGCCCACTCCCCCGCAGATCGCCAGCGCACCGGCGATCGCGAGCAACGGGTGCCAGCCGGCATCCAGGATCAGCCAAGCGCTCGCGTAGGCGCCGATGGCGTAGAACCCGCCCTGACCGAGCGAGACCAGCTTCGCGTAGCCCATCAGCAGGTTGAGCCCCACCGCGGCCACCGTCATCGCAGCCATCGAGCCGACCAGCTGCATCAACGAGATCGAGGTGCCGGCCCCCTCGCGGCCGGGCAGGATCACCACGACCGCGACGACCAGCGCCGTCACGGCGAACAGCACGTCGCGCAGCAGCGGCGAGAGACCGGGACGCTTGCTGCGTCCCCCGCCCCCACCAGGCTCGGTGGTGGTGCGCGGCTCGGAGTCCAGGATGCTCACAGCTTGACCTCCACACGTCGTCCCAGGAGACCCTGGGGCCGCCAGACCAGGACCGCGATGACCAGCAGCAGGCCGGCCGTCTCACCCCAGATGGCGCCGAACTCATAGCTCGCGAACTCGCTCAGCACGCCGTACAGGGCACCGCCGAGCAACGGCCCCCACAAGGAGGAGAGACCGCCCACGACCGCGACGGCGATCGCGGCCACCAGCAACGGCGCGCCCATGACCGGCGACGCACCCACGGTCGCGGCGTACAGGGTCCCGGTCAGCGCCGCGATGCCCATCGCCACCGCGTAGGTGATCATGCCCACCAGCCGCGGCGAGATCCCCATCAACGAGGTGGTCTCGGGGTCCTGGGAGACCGCTCGCATCACCAGGCCCGCCGAGGTCTTCTTCGACGCGACCACCAGCAGCACCGTCACGACCACCGCCAGGACGGCGATCAGCAGCTGCTGCTTGCTCACCCCCGCACCGAGCACCTCCACCGAACCACTCAGCCGGGCAGTCTCAGAGCGCTGCGGCGAGGGACCCTGCACGTTGGTGATCAGGTTGAGCATCACGAACGACAGCGCGACGGTGGACAACAGCCACCGCACGTCGTGCTCTCCCTCGGTCATGAAGGGGAGCACCAGGAACCGGTAGGCCAACGCGCCCACCAGCCCCGCGACCAGGACTCCGACGACCACCTTGCCCACGTCAGGCAGCCAGCCCCAGCCCGCAACTGCGAGCACGACGAAGGCACCCAGCGCGACGAACTCGCCCACGGCGAAGTTCAGCGTCTTGGTCGTGATGAATGTCAGGACGAAGGACTGGGCCAGGAGGGCGTAGAGCCCTCCCAGAACCAGCCCGAGCACCAAGGCGTCCATGGTCTCCTCTTCCAGCCGACGCGGAGCGTCAGCAGCCCTTCTCGACGCATTCGGCCGCGGTCCCCTTGATGACCAGGTCGAACTTCTCGTCGAAGCCGTAGGTGAGCCAGTTGGCCGGGTCGTCGTCGTAGAGGACGTGGTCCTCGGCGGTGAACGGGTTGTCGATCGTCAGGTCACCGATGTGGACCGTCTCGATCCCCTCCATCGCGTCGCGCACGGCCTCGAAGTCCGTGGCGTCCCCGACCTCCTGCACCGCCTGGGCGTAGATGTCCAGGATGGCGTAGGTCGAGATGTTGTTGGTCGGGATCGCCGGCTCCTCGCCGGTGGTCTCGCGGACCTGGTCCAGCACCCACTTGTCGCCGCCCTCGAGGAAGTTCCGCGGGTCGACGATCTGGATGTTCTTCCACTGCGAGGGCTCGGCGACGTCCTTGTAGTCGGTGAGGATCGTGCCGGTGGTCATGATGGTCGAGGGCTGGTAGCCGGCCTGCTCGATCGCCCGGGTCACCGTGGCGGTGTCGGCACCCTGGGTGATGCCCATGAATACGGCCTCGACGCCCGAGTCCTTGAACCTCTTGATGATGGCATTCGCGTCGCTGGCGCCCGGCTGGATGGTCTCCTCCGCGGTCACCTCGTGCCCGTTCTCCTCGGCCCAGGACTTCAGGTGCTCCAGGTTGGACTGACCGAACCCGTCGGCGGAGTAGACGACTCCCACCTTCTGTCCGTCCGCCCACAGCCGCTCACCGAGAACCGCCATGATCTGCTGGTTGGTGAAGTTGGTCATGAAGCCCCAGTTGGGCTGGACGTCGTAGTTGATGATCTCGTCAGCGTTGGGTCCGGGCAGGAGCCACGGGAGCTGGCTCTTCTGCACCACGTCGGCGACCTGCAGCGAGTTGCCCGAGAGCGGCGGACCCATCAGGGCGTGGACGCCCTTCTCGTTGATGAGCCGGCTCACCGCTCGGGCCGTCTCCTCCGGCGAGGCCTGGTCGTCCTCGCTGATCACGTCGAACCGGACGCTGTACTTCTCCTCGAAGTCGTCCGAGAAGGTCTCGAAGGTCTGGTCCATGTACTTGTAGTAAAGAGACGCAGGACCGGTCTTCGGGCCGACGACACCGAGCTTGACGGTGATGACCCCGTCAGCGTCGGCAGTGCCGGAGGCGTCGTCGCTGCTGCCACCTCCGCAGGCGGACAGGACAAGGGCGGCGGCAGCCGCCACGGCGAGCCCCCTCTGAATCCGGCTGACCTTCTTCATGCGTCTCCTCCTCGGGTATGACCACGACCTGTGACTTGTGACCCTAGACACATTAAGGCAGATGCCACAAGAGCTCGTCCTACTGAATGAACTCGTGGACGAGATGCCTTATCTTGATACGGTGAGAACATGAGCGATGCCCACCCACACACCCGGGACCGCGGCTCCGCGGCGCGCACCCGCGCCGCGGAGCGGACACCCGGCGGAGACGCGCGGACCCAGATCTTGCGGGCCGCTGGCAGGCTCTTGGCCGAGAAGGGCCTCGAAGGGGTCTCGTTCCGGGAGATCACCAGGTCCGCCGGTCAGAAGAACACGACTGCCCTGCAGTACCACTTCGGCGATCGGGAGGGCCTGCTGCGCGCACACATGGACCTGCACGTGCCACGGGTCTCGGTTCGTCGTCACGCCCTCCTCGACCACCTGACCGCGCGTGGTGACGTGACCCTGCGGGAGGCTGCTGGGATCTTGGTTACCCCCCTGGTCACCGAGCTCCAGGACGAGTACGGCGCCGACTTTCTTCAGGTGGCCGCCCACCTGGTCAACCGCTCTGAGGCCCTGGTCGACCCGGACGGCGCCCTCGGGGCGCTCGTCTACGATCCGGCGGGCAGCCTGGAGCGCTGGTCCGTCATGGTCGAGCCCCTGATGCCACCGGGGACTGCCGGGCCCCCGCTGCACCGCAGGTTCGCCGCGATGCGGTTCACGCACATCGAGCTCGGGCGCCGGGCGCGGATGGCGGCGGGCCAACCGTCGGAGCTCTTCGCCAGCCAGCTCGTCGACCTGGTCACGTCGATCCTCGGAGCGGGTATCTCCCCCGAGACCTCGCGTCTGCTGGAGGAACGGAACGCCGAGCGGCACTGAGCCGCGCGACAGGTCCCTGCACGGGTGAGTACGTCCTAGGGAGCGTCCGCTCCGTAGAAAGTGGCTCGAGGGCGACTCCTACTCTCATGCCTCAGTGATCTCGCGAGCCCGCCGAAGGAGCTCCAGGCTTCCGCGGTGCAGACGCTCGCCCACCTCGCGCGGGGCCAGCCCCGCACAGGCTCGGGCGTAGGTGCCCTCGAGGACGATCGCGAGCTTGTAGCAGGCCAACGCCTCGTACCAGTCCACCCCGGAGAGATCGCGGGTGGAGTGCCGGGCGTACTCCGCGACCAGCTCGTCCCTGGTCACGGTGCCCGCCAGCGCTCGCACCCCGTCGGGGAGCACCTCGACGTGCTCCACGGACGACGGCTCGCGCGGCCACGTGGCCAGGAGCCACCCCAGGTCGAGCAGTGGGTCACCGATGGTCGTCATCTCCCAGTCGACCACCGCGATCACGGACCCGGTGTCACGGCTGCACAGCACGTTCGCCAGGTGGAAGTCCCCGTGCAGGATGCCGGGGCGCCACCTCTTCGGTCGATGCGCGTCCAGCCAGCGCCCCAGCCCGTCGACCCCCGGCAGGCCCTGGCCGGCGTAACCGTCGAGCCCGCGATAGGAGTCGAGCTCGGCGCGCCAGCGACCCACTTGCCGCTCAAGGAAGCCATCCGGCCTTCCGAGGCTCGCCAGTCCCACCGCCTCATGGTCCACGGCGGCGAGCGCCGCAGCCGCAGCCGCAGTCGAGAAGGCCAGTGACCGTCGCACGTGGGCGGAGCTGGCCGCCCGACCCTCCAGCGCGACGGCCGGATTGAACCCGTCCACTGCGTCCATCACGTAGAAGGCCGCACCACCCAGCACCGCCTCGTCCGGGCAGGCAGCCACCAGCCGTGGATGCGGCACATCAGTGCCGCGCAGCGCGTCGAGCACCTGCATCTCCCGGCGCAGCAGGTCGTTCGTGCGCGAGCGGAGGTGGCGCGGCCCCCGTCGGAGCACGAGGTCCCGCCCCTCGACCCGGAGCAGCGCAAGGATGTTCTGGGTGCCGCCGCCCAGGGTGCCGACCACCTGCACCGGCCCGTCGGTCACGCCCTGCTCGGCCAGCCACCGGCCTACCGCCCCGGCGTCGACCAGTCCCTGGAGCTCAGCCGGACCGCCGTCGCCGGACGGCCGGCCAGGGTCCGAGGCCGCACCCACGCTCACACCTCGTCGAGGTAGAGGGCGCGCGCCAGGCGCTCCTGCTCCGGACGCGAGTAGGACGGGATGTCACCGTCGGCGGGCGTGTAGTCGCGCAGCACCTGGCGGGCAACCACCATCTTGTGCACCTCGGTCGGGCCGTCAGCAAGTCCCACGTGGAACGAGTTGATGACCCACTCCGCGAAGGGCATCTCATGGGAGAGCCCGAGCGAGCCGTGCAGGTGCAGCGCCGTCGAGGCGACGTCGTGGAGCACCTTGGGCATCACGGACTTCACCGCGGAGACGTTCTTGCGCAGCGACTTCCAGTCGCGGCCTTGGTCGGCGAGCCACGCGGTCTCCAGCACCAGCAGCCGGAACTGCCGGATCTGGACCCACATGTCGGCGATCCGCTCCTGGACCATCTGCTTGTCGGCGAGCAGCTCGCCCTTCGTCGTCCGCGACAGCACCCGCTGGCAGGTCAGGTCGAACGCACGTGTGGCCTGAGCGAGGGTCCGCATGGCGTGGTGCATCCGGCCGCCGCCGAGCCGGGTCTGGGCGACCGCGAACGCCTCGCCCCGCGGGCCCAGCATCTGCGAGTCGGCGACGCGCACGTCGGTCAGCCGCAGGTGCGCGTGGGTCGGCTCGGGCTCGCCGTAGAACCCGTAGTTGCGGACGGTCTCGATGCCGGGGGTGTCGCGGTCGATGACGAACATCGAGGCCCGCTTGTAGGGGTTCTCCTGGTCGGGGTCAGTGACCACCATCATGATGAGGAACGCCGCGGTGTCGGCCTCCGAGGCGAACCACTTCTCGCCGTTGATCACCCATTCGTCGCCGTCCTGCACGGCGCCGGTCCGGAAGGCCGTCGGGTCGGCGCCGCCCTGTGGCTCTGTCATCGAGAAGCAGGACACGACCTCGTTGGCCAGCAGCGGCTCGAGGTACTTCTTCTTCTGCTCGGGGGTGCCGTAGTGCGCGAGGATCTCCGAGTTGCCCGTGTCGGGCGCCTGCGCACCGAACACGATCGGCCCGAAGCGCGACATCCCGAACTTCTCGTTCATCAGGGCCAGCTTGAGCTGGCCGTAGCCGGGCCCGCCGAGCTCGGGGCCGAGGTGACAGGCCCACAGCCCTCGTTCCTTGACCTGCCGCTGGAGCGGGCGCACGAGCTCCTCGAACCGCGGGTCGTGGATGTTCCACTGGCTGCCGAGGATGTAGTCCAGCGGCTGAACCTTCTCCCGCACGAACGTCTCGATCCAGTCCAGCTCTGCTTGGAACTCAGGATCCGTCGCGAAGCCCCACATGTGCCCTCCTTGGGTTAAGTCAGATGAATTACTTATCCCATCGAGTGCGCCATTGGCAAACGCGAGTGCCACCTTGTGGACAAGCGCAGCAGCCGAGTTAACGTACGTTCATTCCCTGTCGCCGAACCCCGGGAGCTCGACCATGCCGCACGACGCCTTGGACGCCCTGCACGTGGAACGCCGCCCGGCGGGGGTCCTCCTGATGACCATGAACCGCCCAAACCGGCGCAACGCGGTGGACCAGTCGCTGGCCGACGCGCTCGCCCGGGCCATGTCGCGGCTGGAGCACGAGGAGGGGCTGCGGGTCGGGATCCTGACCGGCGCCGAGGGCACCTTCTCGGCCGGCACGGACCTCGCCCTCGAGGCGAGCCCCAGCACAACCGACGGCGGGGAGTACGGGTTCGTCCGCCGGACCCGCACGCGCCCCCTGGTCGCGGCCGTCGAGGGGTTCGCCCTCGGCGGCGGCATGGAGATGGTGCTGGCCTGCGACCTCGTGGTGGCCGCCGAGGACGCGCAGCTCGGCCTGCCCGAGACCCTGCGCGGGGTCGTGGCCAACTGTGGCGCGCTGTTCCGCGCCCCGGAGCGGCTCGGTCCCCAGGTCGCCACCGAGCTGCTCCTCACGGGCGCCCGCCTCGACGCCCCGAGGGCCCACCAGCTCGGGCTGGTGAACCGCCTCACCCCGTCGGGGGCCGCCCTGGACGGAGCGCTGGCCCTGGCCGAGGAGGTGCTCCGGGCCGGCCCGGTGGCGGTCGGAGTGACCATGCAGGCGCTCTTCCGTTCACGTGCTCGCCGCGAGCAGGACCAGTGGGCGATCACCGAGGACGCCGCCGCGACAGTCTCCGGCTCGGAGGAGCGAGCCGAGGGGATCGCCGCATTCTTCGAGAAGCGCCCCCCGGCGTGGACGGCGGAAGCCGTTCAGGCCTGAGCATCCGACCCCCGCCGACGCGACCACAGTCGGCCTGGGCCCCCCTCAGCGGTGGGTCTGGCCGTCGTCGACGCTGATCACGGCACCGGTCACTGCGTCGGACAGCGGCGACACGAGGTAGAGCAGGGTGCTGTCCAGCTGCTCCGGGCGACCCAGACGCTTGCGCGGGAACGCGCTGGCAATGTCGCCCATCCGCTCGAGCATCCCGTCCATCATCTCGGAGGAGAAGGCCCCCGGAGCGATGGCGTTGACGTTGATCCCGTGGCCCGCCCACTCGACGGCCAGCACCTCGGTCATCCGGTGCACGGCGGCCTTGGTGACGGAGTAGAGCGCGGCCCCCTCGCCACCGTAGTGGATCCCGGTCATCGAGCCGATGTTGACCACCCGTCCGGGGACCCCGGCCTCGATCCACCGCGCCGCGAGGCCGGTGGCCAGGAGCCAGGGGCCGCGCAGGTTGGTCTCGAGCACCTGGTCCACCAGCTCCAGGGGCATCCTGTGCGCGCGCCGGGCGTCCGGGACGCCGGCATTGTTGACCAGGACGTCGGGCAGGCCGACCAGCCCCGTCGCCTCGTCCAGGGCACGCCCGATCGCCTCGACGTCCCGCACGTCGAGCGTCACCGCATGCGCCGTTCCGCCGAGCTCGGCGACGGCGGCGACGACCTCCTCGAGGCGCTCGCGTCTCCTGGCCGCGACGACCACGGTCGCCCCCGAGCGGGCCAGCGCCAGCGCGAACTGGCGACCCAGCCCGGAGCCGGCACCGGTGACGAGCGCGACCCGCCCCTGCAGGGAATTGTCGGTCGGACCGTGCACTGAAGGCTTGCTCATGCGATGATCCTAGCGTTCGTTCGTTTGGACACACTAGGAGTCATTCCGTGGGACAGACCATCGACCTCGCCGACGTCCGCCGGCTCCCCCTCCGCCTCGACGCGGTGGTCACCGAGGACTTCATCGACATCAACGGGCACATGAACATCACGCAGTACCTGCGCCTGGGCGCGGAGGCCGTGGAGCTCGTGCTGCAGGAGGCGGGGATGGACCAGCAGTACCGCGAGGGACGGCAGATGTCCTGCTTCGCGGTGGAGCACCACCTCACCTACCGGGCCGAGATGCACCTGGGCGAGAAGATCGCGGTGCACCCACAGCTGCTGGGCAGCAGCGAGCGCGCGGCGCACGTCATGGTGTACCTCGTCGACGAGACCAACGACCGGCTGGCCAACACCCTCGAGGCCGTCCTGGTCCACGTGGGGATGGACGACCGGCGGTCCCGGCCGTTCCCCGACGACGTCGCCCCCCGGCTCACCCGGCTGGCCGCCGAGATGTCGCCCGTCCTGGAGCCCCCGCTCAGCGGGGCGATGGGCCTGCGCCGCTGAGCGGAGCGGGTGGGCTCAGGCGGCCAGCCGCCGCCGGGTGAGCAGCCCCAGCCCCGCGGGGACGAGGGCCAGCAGCACCAGGCCAGCGGCCCAGCCGAGCTCGGCGCCGAGGCCGGCCACGGCCGCGCCCAGGCTGCCGCCACCGAAGAAGACGAGGGTGGCCAGCCCCAGCGCGACCCCCGAGGTGCCCCGGGAGGCACCGTCGTGCACGACGGCACCCATCGCCGGCTGGCCGAACGAGTAGCCGACGTACGCCAGGCCCAGCGCCAGCAGGTGGCCCCACGGCGAGACCCACAGCGAGGCCAGGGAGACGAGCACCGCCGCGGTGGCGAAGAACGCCGCCACGGTCACCGTGCGCCCGGCGCCGAGGGTGCGCACCACGGGCGCCACCCCGAAGGAGGCCAGCACCCCCAGGACAGCGCCCGGCAGCATCAGGAGGCCTACGCCCACCGGGCCCCAGCCCTCTCCCACCAGCACGGCGGGGACCACGACGAGCAGCCCGAAGTAGGCCACGGTCGCCGAGCTCGCCCCCACGGCGCCGGCCAGGACCTCCGGGCGTTCCAGCACCGCGCGCGGCAGGAATCCCGACGGCCGGCGACGGACCTGCCGCACCACCAACGGCAGCCCCGCGAGGACCAGTGCCAGGCCGCCGACCACCGCGGCGGGGCCCAGCACGGGCGACTGCACGAGCAGGATCGCACCGCCGGCCACCGCGGCGACCAGCACCGCACCGAGGTAGTCGAGGGCCTCGCCCGATCCGCCGCGCGGGATCACCGGCCACAACAGCGCGAGCCCGAGTAGCCCGGCGGCCGGGAAGAGCACGGTGCACTGCCAGCCGACGTGCTCGGTGAGAACGCCGCCAAGCGCCGGCCCGAGGGCGCTGACCCCCACCGACGTCCCGACCAGCACGGCGCTCGCGCGCACCCGCACCGTTGCCGGGTAGAGCACCTGCAGCGCCGCGATGGTGAGGGTGGGCGCCGCGGCCGCGCCGGCACCCTGGAGCAGCCGGGCGACGACCAGGACCCCGTACGTCGGGGCCAGCGCTGCCAGCACCCCACCCGCGGCGAGCAGCACGACGCCGAAGCCGAGCGGGCCCCGGATGCCCCGACTGTCCCCGAGACGCCCGTAGAGGGCTGTGCCGACCGCCACTGTGAGGGTGTAGGCCGCCAGCACCCACACGCCATGCCCCTCGGGGACGTCGTAGTGCGCCACGATCTGCGGCACGGCCACGGCGGCGGCGGCGCTTCCCATGCCGCTGGTTCCCATCAGGGTGCCCAGGAGCGCGGCAACCCCGATCGGGCCGAGCCGCTCGGTCAGCGCCCAGGGGCCACGCGCTCCCATCCCTACGGGCGCAGCAGGGCGTCGCCGACCGGTTCCGTCCGAGCGATCGAGCGCAGGTGGACCTCGTCCGGCCCGTCGAAGATCCGCATGGCCCGGTGCCAGCCGTACATGGCCGCCAACGGCACGTCGTCACTCACGCCCATGCCGCCGTGCACCTGGATCGCCCGGTCGATCACGTCGAGCGCGACCCGCGGGACGGACACCTTGGCCTGCGAGACCAGCGTCGCCGCGGCCTTGTTGCCGTGCGCGTCGATCACCGCGGCGGCGTGCTGGCACAGCAGCCGGGCCTGGGTGATCGCGATCCTGGACTCCGCGATGTCGCGCTGCACCATGCCCTGCTCGGCAAGAGGCTTGCCGAACGCGACGCGCGAGTGGGCACGCCCCACCATCAGCTGCATCGCGCGCTCGGCAGCACCGAGGGCCCGCATGCAGTGATGGATCCGGCCGGGCCCGAGGCGCGCCTGGGCCATGGCGAAGCCGCCCCCCTCCTCGCCCAGGAGGTTGGCCACCGGGACCCGGACGTCCTCGAACAGCACCTCGCAGTGGCCGTGCTGGTCGTGGCGGCCGAAGACCGGCACGTCGCGCACGACCGTCAGTCCCGGGGTGTCCCGCGGGACCAGCAGCATCGACTGCTGACGGTGCCGCGGGGCCTCGAGGTCGGTCTTGCCCATGACGATGAAGACGCGTGCACGCTCGTCTGCGGCGCCGCTGCTCCACCACTTGCGCCCGTTGACGACGTACTCGTCGCCGTCGCGGACGATGCTGGTCTCGATGTTGGTGGCGTCGGAGCTGGCGACGTCCTTCTCGGTCATCGCGAAGACCGAGCGGATGGTCCCCTCCATCAAGGGGTCCAGCCACTCCCGCTTCTGCTCGTCGGTCCCGAAGAGGTGCAGCAGCTCCATGTTGCCGGTGTCCGGGGCCTGCCCGTTGATCGCCTCGGGGGCGAGCTCGAGGCTCCACCCGGTGATCTCGGCCAGCCCGGCGTAGTCGAGGTTGGAGATCCCGGAGACGGCGGGAAGGAAGAGGTTCCACAGACCACGCTCGCGGGCAGACTTCTTGAGCTGCTCCACGACCGGGGGCAGCGAGTGGTCGTCAGGCCCGCCGGCGTGGCGGTGGGCGTGGTACGCCGCCTCCGCGGGGAACACCTCGTCGTTCATGAACTCGATGAGGCGCTCGCGCAGCTCCTGCGCGCGGGGCGAAGGAGTGAGGTCCAGGCCGGCACTCATGCCGGCACCCCCGTCTCGATGAAGGTGATGGGGGTCAAGGACGCCTCCTGGGTGCACGGCGTACCAACGCCTACTGAACGTTTGTTTGGTCAACGATCGCGCGCAGCACCCCGCGTGTCAAGCGCGACCTCAGGCGCGCTCAGTGGGCACGGGCCCCCGGACGGTGGCCAGCGCCAGCTCGGCATACCGGGAGGCCATCTCCTCCGGCGTCAGGGGACCCCCACGCTGGTACCAGGAGGCCACGGAGCGGCCCATGTTGATCACCGCGCGTGCCGCCTCGCGGGGGTACGGCGTGCCGAACTCCCCCAGCTCCACGCCGCGCTCGATGATGTCGCGGAAGAGCCCTTCCTGCTCGTCACGCAGGGCCACGACCAGCTTGCGGCCCGGGGACTCGAGGCTGCGGATCTCGGACGCGCCGATGAGCGCCTCTGCCTGTCGGGTCGTGTGGAAGTTGATCCACGCCCGGACCACCGCGTCGAGCTGGTCCGACGGCGCTGCCCCGGCCCCCATGAGCGCACTCCTGGTGAGGGCGATCACGTCACTGAGCGTTGCCGCCATGATCTCGGAGAGGATCTCCTGCTTGGACGGGTAGTGGTGGTAGATCGACGCGACGGTGACGTCCGCATCGCGTGCGATGTCACGCATCGAGGTGCCGTGGTAGCCCCTCTCGGTGAAGTTGGCGATCGCGGCGCGCAGCACGACCTGCTTGCCCCCGCGGACCCGCGGCTTCGTGGTGCTTCTGCTCGGCATCAGACCTCCTGGGTCGGCGGGCCTCTACGCGGACCTCCGCGCGACGCCTCCCGCCGCACTCCTGCCAGTATAGAGTGGTGAACGCTCGTTCAGTTAGGAGTGACATGACCCAGCGCGTTCCCGCGTCCGTCGCGGACCGGCTCAGGATCCCCGCGATCGCCGCCCCCATGCTCGCGGTCAGCGGACCGGAACTCGTCGCCGCCGCCTGCCGCGCCGGCGTCGTGGGCGCCTTCCCCACCGCCAACGCCCGGTCCGTCACCGAGCTCGACGACTGGTTCGGCCAGCTCGCTGGGGAGCGCGACTCCGACCGCGCCGACGGCGCAGGCGACTGGGCTCCCTGGTGCCCCAACCTGATCATCCGCCAACCCCGTCTGGCCGAGGACGTGGAGGTCCTCGTGCGCCACCGGGTCGAGATGGTCATCACCAGCGTGGGCTCGCCCGCGGCGGTGGTGCCCACCCTGCACGATGCCGGCGCCCTCGTGCTCGCAGACGTCGCGACCCTCCGGCACGCCGAGCGCGCCGTCGAGGCGGGCGTCGACGGTCTCGTCCTGCTCACCGCCGGCGCGGGCGGACAGACCGGCTGGCTCAACCCCTTCGCGTTCGCGCGTGAGGTCCGCCGGTTCTTCGACGGCGTCCTCGTGCTCGCCGGAGGCATCGGTGACGGGATCGCCCTGCGCGCGGCGACGACCCTGGGCTGCGACCTCGGCTACCTGGGCACGCGCTTCATCGCCACCCGGGAGAGCCGTGCGGCGGACGAGTACAAGCAGATGCTGGTCGGCGCCGGGATGGACGACGTGGTGCTGACCAAGGCCTTCACCGGCCTGGCCACCAGCATGCTCCGTCCGTCGATCGAGGCAGCCGGCCTGGAGGTCGACCGCCTCGACGAGCAGGTGACCCAGGAGACGGCGGCCGCCATGTTCGGGTCGGGCGCCGACGGCCCGCGTCGCTGGAGCCAGATCTGGAGCGCCGGGCACTCGGTGTCGTCGGTCGAGGACGTCCCGACGGTCGCCGAGCTGGTGGACCGGCTGGCCAAGGAGTACGCCTCGGCGGGCTGAGCCCGGGTCGCCCCCAGGTCGTCCCCAGGTCGTCACAAGTCATCGCGTGGCCCGGCCGGTCCGGGCCACGCGGGCTCAGGGCACCAGGACGTGCTTGCCCACGGCCTGCCGGGTGCCGAGCAGGCCCAGGACGCGCCCGGCATCCGCCAGCGCCGCTGGCGTCGGCGCGGGCGGGCGGAGCTCGCCGGTCGCGAATCGCTCCAGCACCGTCGTCAGCAGCGCGGCGTTGCCCTGGGGGCCGCCGACCTCGCGGGACCAGTCGCCCCAGTCGACGCCGACGACCGCCCGGTTGCGCAGCAGCACGATGTTGGCCGGCAGCCGCGGGATCTCGCCCGAGGCGAACCCCAGGACGCAGAACCGGCCGTCGGTGGCGAGCGCGCGCAGCGCGCTCTCGGCCGCCTCTCCCCCGACGGGGTCGACGACCACGTCGGCTCCGGCGCCGCCGGTGACCTCCCGGATCCGGTCCTTGAGGTCGTCGTAGCCGATCGCCGTCCACGCACCGGCGCGCAGCGCGGCCTCCTGCTTCTCCGCCGACGACGCCACTGCGACCACCTGGGCCTCCAGAGCCCGGGCGATGTCCACGGCGGCGAGGCCGATCCCGCCGCCCGCCCCGAGGACGACCACGGTCTCCCCGGGGACGATCGTCACCCGGTGCTCGGTGGCGAAGGCCATCGTCAGGTAGCTCTCGATGTTGGCGGCCACCAGCTCGGGTGCCAGGCCCTCGGGGACGGGCGCGACGCCGTCGGCGCGAGCCACGACGTGCGAGGAGTAAGCCCCGCCCAGCCCCTCGGTGACGCCCGCGACGCGACTCCCCAGCAACCCGGGGTCGGCCCCCTCCCCCACCTCCATCACGACGCCGGCGAAGCAGTTGCCCGGCGTGAAGGGCAGGGGCGGCCGCACCTGGTAGCCGCCCCGGACGACGAGCCCGTCGACGAAGCTGACCCCGCAGGCCTCGGTTCCGACCAGCACCTGGCCGGTGCCGGGCCGCGGGGTGGGGTCCTCCACCAGCCTCAGGAGCCCGGGGTCGCCGAGCTCGGTGCACACGATCCGCCGCACGTCGCCTCCTCCCGGCAGTCGCCTCCCGGCGACGGCCTCAGTGCTGCTGGCGCAGCTGCTTCTTGTCGATCTTCCCGACGGCGGTCATGGGCAGCTCAGTGAGCACGTGGACGTGTTTCGGGGCCTGCACCGACCCCTTGAGCTCCTTCACTCGGGCGACCAGGGTCGCCTCGTCGACGGTGGCGCCGGGCTTCAGCACGACAGCGGCGGTCACTGCCTCGCCCCACTTCTCGTCGGGCACGCCGTACACCGCGGCCGTGGCGACGTCCGGGTGGGAGGTGAGAGCGTCCTCGACCTCCCGCGGGAAGACGTTGAAGCCTCCGGTGACGATCATGTCCTTCTTGCGGTCCACGATCGTGAGGAAGCCGCTGTCGTCCAGGGTCCCGATGTCGCCGGTGTGCAGCCACCCCCCGGCCAGCGCCTCCTCGGTCAGCGCGGGCAGGTCGTGGTACCCCTCCATCGCTGCCTGGCCGCGGACGCAGATCTCGCCCGCCTCCCCTCGCGGCACGGGCGTGCCGTCGGAGTCCAGCAGAGCGACGGAGGTGCCGTGCACCGGGAATCCGCACGACGACAGCAGCGCCGGCAGCTCCTCGCGGCCGCGCGTGTGGTCGGCGCGAGAGAGGTAGCTGATCGGGTAGCACTCGCTCTGGCCGTATAGCTGCGCGAAGACGTCGCCCAGGCGCTCGTGGCCCTCCGCGAGCCGGCTCGGCGACATCGCGGAGGCGCCGTACAGGACCAGCTCGAGGGAGGAGAGGTCCGTGCTGTCCAACGCAGGGTCATCGAGCAGCGTGTAGATCATCGTGGGGACGAAGAGCGCCATCGTCAGGCGCTGCTCCTCGATGGCCCGCAGCGCCCCGGACGCGGTGAACCCGTCGAGCAGGTGCACGCTCCCGCCCCGCAGCAGCACGGGCAGGATCTTGGTGCCCGCGACGTGCGTGATCGGCGCGGCCGCCAGGTAGCGCGGGTCCGCAGGCAGCTCGAAGTCGGTGAGGACCGAGCGCGAGTGCCCCAGGACCGAGGCGTGCCGGTAGCGCACGCCCTTGGGCCGGCCCGTCGTCCCGCCGGTGTAGTTGAGCCAGACCAGGTCGTCCGGGTCGGCCACGTCCACTGGGGCGTGGCTGCCCACCTGCTCCCGCGCCGCGTGCAGGTCGCGGCCCACCTCGGCAGACCCGAAGGTGTAGAGGTGCTTCAGGTTCGCCTGCTCGGCCAGGGTCGCGCCCCGCTCGGCGAACTTCGCGGGGTCGACGAAGAGCGCCTCCACGCGGGCGTCGCTCAGCTGGTAGAGGTGGTCGGCCAGCGATCCGATCGGGTGGAGGTACGTGACCACCAGCCCGCTGCACCAGGCCGCCGTGGCGGTGAGCCACGAGTCCACCCGGTTGCCGGACAGGATGCCGATCCGGCTGCCCGGGCCGAGCCCGGCGTCGGCGAGCACCGCCTGGGTCCGGCCGATCGCGTCGAGCGCCTGGCCGTAGCTCAGCGAGCCGCGGTCCTTGCTGTCGCCCTCGCCCCAGGTGAAGGCGGTCTTGGACCCCGCGTGGCGGCGCAGGGACCGGAGGATCACCTCACCCGCGGTGGACTCGCGTCGGTGTGCCAGGACCATCTCGCCAGCTCCTTCCCTGTCAGTTCTGGTCGGACAGCTGTTCGGGCAGCCAGAGGGCAAGGTCCGGGACGACGAAGATCAGCGCCACGACAGCCAGCGAGACGAAGACGAACGGCGTGACCCCGCGGAACACCGACTCCAGGCGCAGGCCCGACGTCATCGAGACCACGAACGTGTTCATCCCCACCGGCGGCGTGACCAGGCCGATCTCGAGCATCATCACGAAGAGCACACCGAACCAGACACCCGAGTAGCCCAGCTCCGTGACCACGGGGTGCACCAGCGGCACCACGATGACCAGAATCGAGAGGGTCTCCAGGAACATGCCCAGCGGCACCATGACGGCGAGGATGCCGACCACGATCACCCAGGGCGGCACGTCGATCCCGACGACGGCCTCGGTGAGCCGCATCGGCACACGAGCCATGACGAGGAAGGTGGAGAGCACTCCGGCGCCGACGACGAGCGCGAAGGCCATCGACGTCACCGAGGCGGCCTCGAGGATCGCCTCCTTGCCGCGCTTCATCATCGTGCCGAGCCCGTCGCCGATGTTCTCGACGACCAGCATGACCAGCGCGATGAAGGCGCCGATGGCTGCGGACTCGATGACGGTGAAGAGACCCGTCAGCATCCCGAGGAGGATGGCGGCGAAGATGGCGGCGATCCACGCGGTGGCGCGGAAGCGCTGGAAGTTGGTGATCTCGACCTCCTCGTCGTCCTCGCCGCCGACGACCTTCCCGCCGGCGGCCGTGAGGGCCTCCTTGAGCGAGACCTTGCCCGGGACGACGTGCTTGTGGGCCCGCAGCGCGATGAATACCGAGTAGGCCAGGGCGGCGACGATGCCGGGGATGACGCCCGCCATCAGCAGGTCGGCAATGGACTCGCGGGCGATGACGCCGTACAGGACGAGCGCGACGCTCGGCGGGATGAGGATGCCGAGGGTGCCCGCGACCGCCACGATGCCGCCGGCGAACGGCGCCTTGTAGCCGTGGCGCATCATCTCGTGCACCGAGATCTTGCCGATGCTGGCGGCGGTGGCGACCGAGGAGCCGGAGACGGCGGCGAACCCTGCGCAGGCGCCCACGGTGGCGATCCCCAGGCCGCCTGGCAGCCGGCGCAGGGCGACGGTGGCGGCACTGTACACGCGAGAAGCGAGCCGCCCGTGCAGCGCGAACATGCCGAGGAGGATGTACATCGGGATGATCGCGAGGCTGTACTTGTGGGTCTCGCCGAAGGGCACGGAGCCCAGGACCGACGAGGCCAGCTCGGCGTCGCGCAGGAGCGCGATGCCGACACCGCCGGCCGCCGCGAGCGCAAAGGAGACAGGCGTCTCGGCGACCAGCAGGAAGAAGAAGATCCCGAAGACGATGAGGGTGATGAGGTCGGCGCTCACAGGTGGGCCTCCGCCGGCAGGTCGGGGTGGACGTCCTGCTCGGAGGGAGCGGTCCAGCGTCGCCACATCCCCAGCAGGCACTCGAGGGTCAGGAAGGTGAAGCCGATCGCGATGACCAGCTTGGTGGGCCATACCGGGAAGTCGACGATGCCCTGGGTGAACTCACCGCGGTCCATGGAGACCAACGCCTGGTCCCACGTCGCGCGCGCGAAGAGCGCGACCACGACGGTCGACACGATGCCTCCGACCAGGCGGACGACGCGGGCCACCGCGTGGGGCATCCTCGAGGTGGCGAGAGTGACCCGGACGTTGGTCTCGGTGCGCTCGGCGTAGCCGAACCCGAGGAAGACGATGACCACCAGCAGCATCGCGGAGAGCTCGTAGGCTCCCTTGAGCGAACCGTTGCCGAGCACCCGGTTCGCCACGTCGGCGATCATCGTCGCCATCATCGCCAGCGTGCACACGGCCGCCAGCATGGCGAGCAGGGCCGAGACCCTTCCCACCCACTCGTCGATCTTCTTCATCCCGCTCCTCCGGAGGTACGGCGCGGGGCCGGCGACGCTCTCGCCCGCCGGCCCCGTGCCAGGCTGTGTCAGGCGCCGGCGCAGATCTCGGCGGTGGTGGGAGCGTCGCCGGACGACGCCTCCTCGATGTTGGCGAGGTACGCGTCGAACATCGCGGTCGCGTCGGTGTACTCGGACGCGGCCATCTCCCAGGCCTGGCGCTGCTCGTCGCCCGCCTCGTCGGCCCACTTCTCGCCCAGGGCCTCGGGGCCGAGGCGGTCCACGGTGGTGCCCGCGTCGGCGAGCGAGCGGCAGTTCTCCTCCATGGTCGGGATGAGGTAGTCGGCCACGTAGCGGCCGGCGATCTCCTCGCTGACCTCGCGGATCGCGTCCTGGTGATCGTCGCTGAGCGACTCGAAGGCGTCGAGGTTCATCGTGTAGGCGTTCATGGCGTAGGAGCCCATGAACTCGCCCAGGTCGTAGACGTGCGGGGCGACCTCGGTGAGCCGGTAGTCGACGATGCTCTCCAGCGGGAAGGCGGCGCCCTCGACCACTCCGCGCTCCAGGGACTCGTAGATCTCGGCCGGGTCGACCGCGACCGGGTTGGCGCCGAGCGCGGCGATACCCGTGCTCATCGCGCCGGAGGCGCGCACCGACATCCCGTCGATGTCCTCCAGCGACCCGACCTCGTCGACCGAGGCCATGACCGGCATGGAGTTGTTGAACGTCCAGAGCATGGTGAGGCCGCGGTCCTCGTACTCCGCGCGGAAGTCGTCGTTCTCCTGGTAGAGCTTGTTGAGCGCGTCGCCGTTGGCCTGCAGGTCGCTGGTCACGAAGGCGTTCGAGCCGATGTTGGCCAGCGTCATGTCCGGGTTGTACGCCGGCACCGCCATGACGACGTCCGCCGTACGGTCCTCGGCGCAGGAGATGCTGTCGGGGGCACCGCACAGCGAGCCGTTGTAGAAGGTCTCGAACGTGACCGCCCCGTCGGTGCGCTCGGTGACCTCCTTCATCCATGCATCGCCGGCCACAGAGGCCGGGTGCTCTTCGGTGAGGAAGCTGGCGAACGTGAGGGTGACCTCGCCGTCCGAGCTGGACGCGCCGCCGCCCCCGCACGCGGTGAGCAGTCCGAGGGAGGTGGCGGCGAGGAGGCCCAGGGCCTTCTTGTGGTGCATGTCTGTCAGTCCTCTCGACTCCCGCTCGGGCGGGATGGGGCGGGGTGTGTCGTGTGACACATAAACGATCGTTCGGTACGCTAAGTGGTGCCGGATCGCCCGTCAAGCACTTCAGTCAGGCGGGAAGACAAGTTCCTCCCAAACTGCTAACCGATCAATCGATCAACAGGAAAACGGCCGCTTCAGCGTCGCTCGCCCACGCCGCCGACCCCGGTCCCGAGGAGACGAACCATGCCCAACCAACCCGCGCTGCCCGGCCTGATGATGGACGTGCAGCTGACCACCCAGCTCCTCCACCGTCGCCTCCTGGACGTGACGGGCGACTGCGAGCTCGTCGCGGTCCAGGACGCCTCCGGCACGGCCAGGACCCAGACGTTCCGCGAGACCGCCCTGCGGGCGGGCCGGCTCGCAGCTGCGCTGGCCAGGCTGGGCGTCCGCGAGGGCGACCGGGTCGGCACGTTCTCCTGGAACACGGCCGAACACGTCGAGGCCTACTGGGGGGTGATGGGCATGGGGGCCGTACTGCACACCATCAACCTGCGGCTGCACTCGGACCAGATCGCCTACACAGTGCAGCACGCCGACGACCGGGTCGTGCTGCTGGACGGCTCGCTCGCCGAGCAGTTCCTGCCGGTGCTGGAGCGCTGCCCCGGCGTCGAGCACGTGGTCGTCATCGGCGACCTCCCGGCCGGCGTCGAGGTGCCCGGGGCGCTGCACTACGAGGAGCTGCTGGCCGACGAGTCGCCGGACTTCCCCTGGCCCGACCTCGACGAGCGCGCCGCAGCCTCCCTCTGCTACACCTCCGGCACGACCGGGGACCCGAAAGGCGTGCTCTACTCGCACCGCTCGATCACGCTGCACGCCATCGCCATGTCGGGGACAGAGGTCTACCGCTTGGGCGCCGACGACCGGGCGCTCTCCCTGGTGCCGCTCTTCCACGCGATGGGCTGGGGCCTCCCCTTCGTCACGGCAGTGGTGGGCGCCGACCTCATCCTCCCCGGCCGGTTCCTGCAGCCGGCCCCGCTGGGCCGGATCATCACCGAGCACCGTGCCACCTGGTCCGCCGGCGTGCCGACGCTGTGGATGGACCTGCTCAGCCACCTCGACTCCCCCGAGGGCCGCGACGTCTCGCTGGAGTCACTGCGCCGGATCCTCTCGGGCGGCACGCAGGTGCCGACCGAGATGATGCGCGACTACCAGCGCCGGTTCGACGTCGAGGTGGTCCAGGGCTGGGGCATGACCGAGATCTTCCCGGGCGCCACCGTGAGCCAGGACCTCCCGGGAATCACTGAGGAGCTCCGCTGGCAGCGGCGAAGCCTCGCCGGACGGATCAGCCCGCTCTACGAGGTCCGGGTGAACGACGCCACGGCGGGGATCCAGCCGCACGACGGCGTCGCCACCGGCGAGATCGAGGTGCGCGGCCCGGCGGTCGCCGGAGGCTACTTCCGCGCTCCCGGGACGACCGAGGAGAAGGTCACCGGCGACGGCTGGCTGCGGACCGGTGACGTCGGCACCGTCGACCCCCAGGGCTGGCTGCGGATCAGCGACCGCGCCAAGGACGCCATCAAGTCCGGCGGCGAGTGGATCTCGTCGGTCGACCTGGAGAACGCCCTGATGGGACACCCCTCAGTCCGTGAGGCGGCCGTGGTCGGACGCCCCGACCCGCGCTGGAGCGAGCGCCCGCACGCCTTCGTCGTGGTCGACGGACCCGTGGACGAGGCCGAGCTCCGCACGTTCCTGGAGAAGCGCGTCGCCAAGTGGTGGATCCCGGACACCTTCGACGTCGTCGACCACATCCCGCGCACCAGCACGGGCAAGTTCAACAAGCTCGACCTGAGGGAGCGCCTGGTCGGGAGCGAGGAGGCAGCACGATGAGCGACAACGAGGTCACCCTGGGCACGCCCGCCGACGGCGTACGGCAGATCACCCTGAACCGACCCGACCGGCTGAACACCATGAACGCCGCACTGGTGGCAGGCCTGCACCGTGCGCTCGACGAGGTGGAGGTGGACCGCGACTGCCGCGTCGTCCTGCTCACGGGCGCGGGCCGCGCCTTCTGCGCCGGCCTCGACCTGGCCGGGTACGGCGATCCCGGGCGCGAGGAGGAGATGGGCGTGCCGCTCGCCACGCTGGACCGTCAGCGCGAGATCGCGCGCCTCACTCAGCGTCTGCACGACCTTCCTCACCCCGTCATCGCCGCGGTCAACGGCGCGGCTGCGGGCGGAGGGCTGGCCCTCGTGCTCGCCAGCGACATCCGGATCGCGACCCCGGAGGCCGTCTTCGCCGTCTCCTTCATCAGGGCCGGCTACTCGGCCTGCGACATCGGGGTCTCCTGGCTGCTGCCGCGGATCGTCGGCGCCGGCCGGGCGCACGAACTGATGCTCACCGGACGCCGTTTCTCGGCCGAGGAGGCCGAGCGGGCCGGGATGCTCGCCGACGTGGTCCCCGCCGAGCGCCTCCTGGCGACCGCGCTGGAGAAGGCCGAGGAGATCAAGCTCAACGCACCCGCGTCGGTCAGCCTGACGAAGCAGGGCATGTGGGCGGCACTGGAGATGCCCACCCTTGCCACCGCGATCGAGTTCGAGAACCGCCAGCAGGTGATCACCGCCCTGACCCAGGACGCCGCGGAGGCGCGGGCCGCCTTCCTCGAGAAGCGACCCCCGAGCTACCAGCACCGCTGAGACCGCCGGGTCGCCTGCCACATCCGGCCCTTGACCACGGGGCTGCGTGGCACATAACCTGACCCGAACGAACGTTTAGTAAGGAACTCACATGACTCGCGCCGTGATCGTCGACATCGTCCGCACCGCCTCCGGGAAGGGCAAGCCAGGCGGCGCGCTCTCCGGCGTGCACCCGGCGGACCTCCTCGCCACCACCATCAAGGCCCTCGTCGAACGCACCGGGGTGGACCCGGGCCTCGTCGAGGACGTCATCGCTGGCTGCGTCGGCCAGGTCGGCGACCAGACCCTCAACATCGCCCGCACCGCCGCCCTGGTCGCCGGGCTGCCGGAGCACGTCCCAGGCGTGACGGTCGACCGCCAGTGCGGCTCCAGCCAGCAGGCCGCCCACTTCGCCGCCCAAGGGGTCATCGCCGGGGCGTACGACGTCGCGATCGCCTGCGGCGTCGAGTCGATGAGCCGGGTGCCGATGTTCTCCAACCTCGCCGGCGGCGACCCGCTCGGCCCGCTCGACGCGCGCTACCCCGAGGGCCTGCCCTCTCAGGGCTACGGCGCTGAGCTCATGGCCGCCCGCTGGGGGCTCGACCGCGGTGCGCTCGACGAGTTCGCGGCGCGCTCGCACCGACTGGCCGCCGAGGCCTCCGCGAGCGGCGCCTTCGACCACGAGATCGTGCCGGTGCAGATCACCGACGCCGACGGCGCCAGCCACGCCCACCTGCAGGACGAGACCGTGCGGGCCGGCACCTCCGTCGATGGCCTCGGTGGCCTTCGCTCGGCGTTCCACGACGACGAGATGGCTGCCAAGTACCCCGAGATCCAGTGGCACATCACCCCGGGCAACTCCTCCCCGCTGACAGACGGCGCCTCCGCGGCGCTGATCATGAGCGAGGAGAAGGCCTCCGCCCTCGGCCTCACCCCGCGGGCGGCCTTCCACACCTTCTCGGTCACCGGCAGCGACCCGGTGCTCATGCTCTCGGGCGTCATCCCTGCCACCGAGAAGGCGCTCAAGCGCTCCGGCCTGCACCTGGCCGACATCGACGCCTTCGAGGTCAACGAGGCGTTCGCCCCCGTCCCCCTGGCGTGGGCCAAGGAGCTCGGCGTGGATCTCGCGAAGGTCAACCCCCGCGGCGGCGCGATCGCGCTCGGCCACCCGCTCGGCGGTTCAGGGACGCGCCTCATGGCGACCCTGGTCAACCACCTCGAGGCCACGGGCGGACGCTACGGCCTGCAGACCATGTGCGAAGGCGGCGGCATGGCCAACGCCACCATCATCGAGCGGCTCTGAGCCGGACGAGGGGATCGAGCTCGTGAGCGTCGTCCAGCTGGAGGTGTCCGAGGGCATCGCCACCATCACCCTGCACCGGCCCGAGGTGCTCAACGCCTTCACCGACGAGATGGAGGCAGGGCTGGTCGAGGCGTTCGACCGCACCGACGCGGACGACGACGTCCGGGCGGTCATCCTGACCGGATCCGGGCGCGCCTTCTGCGCCGGGATGGACGTCAGCGACGGGGCGGACGCGTTCGTCAACTGGCGGACCTCGACCACGGCACCCGAGGGCACCAGCATCGACGTGCCCGGCGAGCCGATGCCGATGCGGCGCGACGGCGGCGGACGGGTGGTGCTGCGGATCTACTCCTCGCTCAAGCCCGTCATCGCCGCGGTCAACGGCCCAGCCACCGGCGTCGGGGCGACCATGCTGCTGCCCTGCGACGTTCGGCTCGCCAGCGAGGACGCCCGCTTCGGCTTCGTCTTCAACCGCCGCGGCGTCGTCCCGGAGTCCTGCTCCTCGTGGTTCCTGCCCCGCCTCGTCGGCATGCAGACCGCGATGGAGTGGGTGCTCACCGGCCGGGTCTTTCCCGCTACCGCGGCCCTCGAGGGCGGACTGGTCCGAAGCCTGCACGCCCCCGACGACCTGCTCGCCGCCGCCCGCGGGCTCGCCCGCGAGATCGCCGACAACACCGCCCCCGTCTCCGCCTCGCTGAGCCGCCAGATGCTGTGGCGGATGCTGGGGGCCGACCACCCGATGACCGCGCACCAGGTCGAGTCCCTGGCCATCAACCTGCGCGGCGTCAGCGCCGACCTCCAGGAGGGGTTCGCGGCGTTCCTGGAGAAGCGCAGCCCCGTGTTCCCCGACCGCGTGGGCACCGAGCTGCCCGACATCTTCCGATCCGTCCCGGCGCCGGAGTTCGACCCGGCCGTCCTGAAGGAGTACCACCGTGAAGCGTGACCTGTACGACGACGACCACGAGGCCTTCCGCCAGTCCGTCAAGGCGTTCGTCGCCCGCGAGGTGACGCCCCACCTCGAGAAGTGGGACGAGCAGCGTCTCATCGACAGGGACACGTGGGTCGCTGCCGGCAAACAGGGCATCCTCGGCCTCACCGCCCCCGAGCACCTCGGCGGTGCCGGCGGCGACTACCGCTACCGGATGGTCGTGCACGAGGAGCTCGGCAAGGTCTTCGCCTCGTCGCTCGCCTCGTCGTTCTCCCTGCAGGACGACATCCTCATCCCCTACGTCGTCGAGCTGGGCAACGAGGAGCAGCAGCAGCGCTGGCTGCCCCCGATGCTCGCCGGCGAGCTCATCATGGCCGTCGCCATGACCGAGCCCGGCACGGGCTCGGACCTCCAGGGCATCCGGACGACGGGCACCAAGGTCGACGGCGGCTGGGTCGTCAACGGCGCGAAGACCTTCATCACCTCCGGCATCCAGTCCGACGTCGTCATCACCGTCTGCCGGACCGATCCCGATGGCGGCCCCCGCGGGTTCACCCTGCTCGCCGTGGAGAAGGAGTTCGAAGGCTTCAGCCGCGGCCGCAAGCTCAACAAGGTCGGGCTGCACGCGCAGGACACCGCCGAGCTCTTCTTCGAGGACGTCTTCGTCCCGGACGCCAACGTCCTCGGCGAGGTCGGCGGCGGGTTCGGGCAGCTGAAGAACATGCTGCCCCTCGAGCGGCTCTCCATCGCCGCCTGGGCTCTGGGGATCACCACCGCCGTGCTCGACGCGACGGTCGAGTACACCAAGGCCCGGACCGCGTTCGGCCAGTCGATCATCGACTTCCAGAACACTCGCTTTCAGCTCGCGGAGATGCGCACCGAGCTCGACGTGACCCGCGCCTTCGTCGACAAGGCGGTGCTCGCCTACAACGCCGGCGAGCTCACCGACGTCGACGCTGCCCAGGCGAAGTGGTGGGCCAGCGAGGTGCAGAACCGGATCGTGGACCGCTGCGTCCAGCTGCACGGCGGCTACGGCTTCATGCTGGAGTACCCGGTGGCCCGCGCCTACCAGGACTCCCGCGTGCAGAAGATCTTCGGCGGCACCAACGAGATCATGAAGCACATCATCGGCCGCAGCATCGCTGCCGGTCGGATCTGAGGGCCACGATGACCGAGACGACGATCACGGCGGACGAGCTGGTCCGCCCGGACCGCCTGGGGCCGGCCCTGGTGGAGACCACCGGGGACGAGCGCTGGGCGCAGGTGAGGGCCCAGCTGATCAGCGGGGGCAAGTCCAACCTGACCTTCATGCTCTCCAGCCCGGCCGGCGAGATGGTGCTGCGGCGCCCCCCGACCGGCGAGCTGCTGCCCAGCGCCCACGACATGCTCCGTGAGGCGCGGATCCAGTCGGCGCTGGCCGACACCCCCGTGCCGACGGCGCGCATCGTGCTCGCCGACCCGGGCGACCTGATCGGGATCCAGTGCTACGTCATGGAGCGGGTCCCCGGCCACATCGTCCGAGACCGGCTGCCCGACGGGTACGCCACCACCGAGGCGGAGCGGCGCGCCCTGGGCCTCGGCTTCATCGACATCCTCGCGGCGATCCACGACGTCGACCCGGAGGCCGTCGGGCTGAGCGACTACGGCCGCGCGTCCGGCTTCATGGAGCGTCAGGTCCGCCGGTGGACCGGGCAGTGGGAGAAGTCTGCGACCCACCCGGTGGCCGAGGTCGACGAGCTCGCCCGCCGCCTTGCGGCGCGGATCCCGGCCCAGGAGCGGTCGACCATCGCCCACGGCGACTACCGCATCGACAACGTCGTGCTCGACGCGGCCGACCCGGGCCGGATCAACGCGGTGCTGGACTGGGAGCTCTCCACCCTCGGCGACCCGCTCGCCGACCTGGGGATGCTCCTGCTCTTCTGGCGCGAGCCCGGCGAGCCCGACGTCTCCTCCCTCACCCCGGGCATCACCCACCTGCCGGGCTTCCCGACCCGGGACGAGCTGTCCCACCGCTACGCCGAGGTGACCGGGGCCGACCTCGGGAACCTGGACGTCTACACGGCGTTCGCCCACTTCAAGTTCGCCGTCATCGCCCAGGGCGTCTCCGTCCGCGCCCGTGCAGGCGCCATGGGCGGCCAGGACTTCGGCAACCTCGACGACGAGGTGCTGGCCGTCGCGTCGGCCGGCCTCGACCTGCTCTGACCCTGCTCCGACGTCGTACCGCCACACACCCAGACCCTGCTACCCCCGAGGACCCGTTCATGGACTTCGCCCTCTCCGCCAAGGCCCAGGAGGCCACCGAGAACATGTGGGACTTCATGCGGTCCCACGTCTTCCCCGCCGAGCCCGTGTGGGCCGCGCACCTGAAGGAGCACGGCCCGCACGCCTTCCCACCGGTGATGGACGAGCTGAAGGCCGAGGCGAAGCGTCGCGGCCTGTGGAATCTCTTCCTGCCGTCGCTCTCCGGCCTCTCCAACCTGGAGTACGCCGCGGTGGCCGAGATCTCCGGCTGGTCCCCCGTGATCGCACCCGAGGCGATCAACTGCCAGGCCCCGGACACCGGGAACATGGAGACCCTCGAGCTGTTCGCCACCCCCGAGCAGCGGGAGCGGTGGCTCGAGCCGCTGCTGGCAGGGCAGATCCGGTCCGCGTTCGCCATGACCGAGCCCGACGTCGCCTCCTCAGACGCCACCAACATCACCACGTCGATCACTCGGGACGGTGACGAGTACGTGATCAACGGGCGCAAGTGGTGGATCACCGGCGCCTCCGACGAGCGCTGCCAGGTCTTCATCGTCATGGGCAAGACCGACCCCGAGGCGGAGGCCCACCTCCAGCAGTCGATGGTCCTGGTCCCCCGGGACACCCCCGGGCTCACCATCGAGCGGGACCTGCCGATCTTCGGCTACAACGACCAGCACGGACACTGCGAGCTGGTCTTCGAGGACGTCCGTGTCCCGGCCACCAGCCTGCTCGGCGAGGAGGGCGACGGCTTCAAGATCGCCCAAGCCCGCCTCGGCCCCGGCCGGATCCACCACGCCATGCGCGCCATCGGCATGGCAGAGCGGGCGCTGGCCCTCATGGTCGAGCGCGCGAAGTCGCGAGAGGCCTTCGGCCACCACCTCGCCGACTACGCCAACGTGCAGGACCTCATCGCCCAGTCGCGCATCGACATCAACATGGTGCGGCTGCACGTCTACAACGCGGCGTGGCTGATCGATCAGCACGGCGCCAAGGGCGCCCGCTCGGAGATCTCGGAGATCAAGGTGTCGGCCCCGGCCATGGCGACGAAGGTCATCGACCGCGCCATCGAGGTCTTCGGCGGCATGGGCGTCTCCGACGACACCGTGCTCGCCTACTTCTACGCCTGGGCCCGGGTGCTGCGGATCGTCGACGGCCCCGATGCCGTCCACCGCCGGACGGTCGCCCGCGTCGAGATGAAGAAGACCCCGCCGCACCGCGGCTGAGAGGACGAACCGATGAACCCCCTGGACCGCTTCCGCCTCGACGAGAAGGTCGTCGTGATCACCGGCGCCAGCTCTGGCCTGGGCGCGGGCTTCGCCCGCGCCTGCGCCGCGGTCGGTGCCACTCTCGTCCTGGCCGCCCGCCGCGAGGACCGGCTCGTAGCACTGGCCGACGAGCTCCGGGCCGGCGGCGCTCGGGTGCTCACCCGACGTACCGACGTGGCCGATCGGGACGACTGCGACGCGCTCGCGAGGGCTGCGGTCGAAGAGTTCGGCCGGATCGACGTCCTGGTCAACAACGCGGGCCTGGGCCACTCCGGCGTCGCCCTGCGCGAGGACCCCGACGTCTACACGCGGGTGGTCGACGTCAACCTGAACGGCGTCTACCTGATGGCACGGGCCTGCGCCGCGCACATGCCCCCCGGCTCCTCGGTGGTCAACATCTCGAGCGTCCACGGGCTGCTCGCCTCGCGCTACCCGCAGGCCGCGTACGCCGCGAGCAAGGCCGGCGTCATCGGTCTCACCCGCGACCTGGCGCAGCAGTGGGCCGGCCGGAAGGGCATCCGCGTCAACGCACTCTGCCCGGGGTACTTCGCCTCCGAGATGACCGGGACCGACGAGGACGTGCTGCAGCAGCTGGTGGCGGACCACTCGGTCCTGGGCCGCTTCGGCCGGCAGGAGGAGCTGGACTCCGCGCTGATCTTCCTGGCCAGCGACGCCTCGACGTACGTCGTCGGGACCACCCTGGTCGTAGACGGCGGGCTCACCACCACGGTGTGAGCACCGCCGTCCGGACCCGGTCAGGCGAGCGGGACCTGCTCGCCGACCGGGTCCAGGACCAAGATCTCGGGCGCACCGGCGAGCACCTCGGCGAGCGTGCCGCCGAGCCGCTTGAACGCCTCGGAACCCGTGTGCTCCTTGAGGGCCTCGGTGCTCTCCCACGCCTCGAGCATCACGTAGTCGGTCTGGCTCCTCCGCTTCTGCTGCAGGTCGTAGCGCGAGCACCGCGGGTTCGCGAGAACGGTGGACCGCGCCTCGGCAACGGCCGCCTCGAGCGTGGCCCCCGAGCCGGGCTTGGTCGACAGGGTCGCGACGACGTTGATCATGAGGTCTCCTTGGGTCGGCCACGCCACCTCGCGGCATGGTCGCCCGATCGTAACCGAGCGCTCGCTCAGGTAGGCCACGTGTGTCACGGCCCGCGTCAGCGACCCGCCACAGCCTGGTCAGGGGACGGGCGAGAAGCCGCCGTCCACGTTGACGGACGCACCGGTCACGTAGGACGCCCGGGGCGAGAGCAGGAACGACGCGACGTCGGCGAACTCCTCGGAGCGGCCGAGGCGGCCCATCGGTATCCGGAGCCGCTGCGCGAGAGCCGCCGTGTAGGCGTCGTACGACTGGTCGGCGCGCTGTGCAGCCCGCACCCACTGGTCGCTGTCGATGTAGCCGATGAGGATCGCGTTGACCCGCACCCCGGCGGGGGCGAGCTCCTGGGCCATCGCCTTGGTCCAGGCAAGCCCGGCGGCGCGCGAGGCCGAGGTGGGGAGGCTGCCGGCGACCGGGGCCTTGGCCGACGCGGCAAGGCTGTTGAGGACCGCTCCCCCGCGTTCCTTCAGGTGCGGCAGTGCGGCGCGGGTGAGCCGCACCATCGCCATCACCTTGAGCTCGTGGTCGGCGAGGATCTCGGCGTCGTCGAGCCCCTCGAAGGCGCCTGCGGCGGCCTGGCCCGCGTTGTTCATCACCCCGTCGAGGTGACCGAAGCGGTCGAGGGTGCGGTCCACCAGGTTGTCGAGGTCGGCGACCTCGCGGACGTCCGCCTGCACACCGATCGACCCGCCGGGCAGCCCCTCCAGGACCGAGAGGGCGGCACCCAGCCGGGTCTTGTCCCGCCCACAGATCGCCACGTCGGCACCTTCGGCGGCGAGCCTGCGGGCGGTCGCCAGGCCCAGCCCGTCGGAACCACCCGTGATCACGTAGGTCCGACCCTTCAGCTCCAGGTCCATCGTTCTCTCTCCTCTTCGCCGGTGGGTCTCCATCCTGTCCCCGTCAGGCCGGCGGGGTCACCCGGGTCCGTCGCCGAGCCCGGCGTCTGCCACGTGGGGCAGGCCGTGACGCCGCACCTCAGGAAGGATGGCGACGATCCCCAGCAGGGGCAGCACAGCCAGCGACAACAGGCTCCCGCCGATGCCCAGCACCTCGCCGAGTCCGGCGACCACCGCGGAGCCGACGCTGCCGCCGACCAGGAAGACGAGAGTCGCCACTCCGAGGGCAGCGCCGCGCACCTCGCTGCCGACGGCGTCCCCGACCGCGGCGATCATGGCGGGCTGGCCCAGCCCGAAGGCGAAGGTGGTCAGCAGGACGGCGCCGCCGACGGCGACGGGCCACATCTGGGAGGTGCCCAGTGCCGACACCAGCAGCGCGCCCGCCGCCACGGACGCTGCGACGACCAGTGTCTGCGGCCCTCCGCGGTGCAGCAGCAGCCACGCGGTGGCCCGCGGCGTGAGCAGCGCGACCACGGTGCTGGGCAGCATCAGGAGACCAACCTCCCAGGCGAGCCAGCCTTCCGCGACCAGGGCGGCCGGGATGCCGACCAGCATGGCGAACCACGAGGCCGGGAGCGCGGAGGCGGCCAGCGCAGAGCGGAGCACCGTGCCGTTGCGGATCACCGAGGCCGGCAGGAACCCGTGCGGGTGGCGCCGGACCCGGCGGGCCACCAGGGGCGTCCCTGCGGCGAGCAGGACCGCCCCCACGGCGGCGACCGTGACCCCGGTCGACGGCGACTGGACGATCATGACGAGGCCGGCGGAGGTCCCCGCGACAAGGACCGCCCCGACGACGTCGAGCCGGGCGCCGGACCCACCGCCCGCGACGGCGCGCCAGATGAACGGCAGCACGAGCAGCCCCAGGACGGGCAGGGCCATGACCGCGCGCCAGCCGACCCGGTCCTGGACCACCCCGCCGAGCAGGGGGCCCGCGCAGCTCACCGCGGCCGCCACGGCCGCGAGTCGTCCGAGCGCGAGGCCGCGCACCTCGCCCTCGAAGCGGGCGCTGAGCACGGTGACGCCGAGGGTGGGGACTGCCGCCGCCCCCGCACCCTGAAGGACCCTCGCGACGAGGAGCAGCTCGAACGACGAGGCGACCGTGGCCCCGAGCGCCCCGAGGCTCATCAGGCCCACGCCCACGAGCAGTGGGATCCGTACACCGACCAGGTCGGAGACCCGGCCGTAGACCGGGGTCGCGACCGCGAGCAGCAGCACGTAGCCGCTGATCGTCCACGCCGCGACGGCGACCGAGGTGCCGAGCTCGGCAGCCACGGCCGGCAGGGCGACGGCCGCGGAGGAGGAGCCCATGCCCGCCAGCCCGAAGAGGAGGCCGAGCAGCAACGAGATCCGTCGGGCGTCCTGGGGGGCGGTCACGCCGGTCGCCGACCGGGCAGGGGCGCACCGCTTTCCCGGCGCGTCGGGCTGCGGATCGCGCTCACGGCCGCGCGCCGACCGTCCCGAGGCTGAACTCGACGTACTGCGCGGCGATCTGCTCCGGGGTGTAGAGCCCGCCGGGCCTGTACCAACGGGCGATGCCCTGGCACATCGTCACGACGGCCCGCGCTGCCCCGCGCGGCTCCGAGGTGGTGAACACCCCCTCCTCCACGCCGAGCTCGACCTCGTCGTCCACCATGTGCTGCTGCTGGCTCCGGATCTCTGCGTGCCGGCGCCGGTCGCGGGTCGGGAGGGCGCGCATCTCGCTCGTGCCGAGGAACGAGAGCTCGGGGCGGTGGGCGTGGAAGAGCGACAGCGCCTCGACGAGGTGGACGAACCGCTCGCGGGTGTCCGCGCCCTCCTCACGGGCAACCCGGCTGCGAGCCAGGAGGTCGTCCATGCCGAGGTCGAAGAGCGCGCTGAGCATCGCCTGCTTGCTCGGGTAGTAGTGGTAGAGCCCGGGGACCGAGAGCCCCGCGCGGCGCGCGATGTCGCGCACCGAGGACCCGTGGAATCCCTTCTCGGTGAAGGACTGGAGGGCGCCCCGCAACGCCACGTCCAGCTGCAACGGCGGGAAGTGCCGCCAGTCGCCCGGTCCCTCGGGAGCGGCGTCGCGCCGCCCGTCCAGCGAGAGGTCGGGGTGGAGCCGGTGCGGGTCGACATCGAGCGCGGCGGCCAGCGACTGCGCACGCTCCGCGCTCAGCGTCGTCTTGCCGGTCTCGAGCTGGCTCAGCGTCGCGGCACTCACGCCCGCCCGCTCCCCCAGCTCACGCAGACTGAGACCGCGCTCCTTGCGCGCGCGGCGCAGGGCAGCGCCTCCACCAGAGGGCAGGGAGACGCCCGGCGATTCGGACTCCGACAACGTGACCACGTTCAGACGATAACCCACCCGGGAGAGCGCCTGCTCGGGAGTTCTGAACAGCGGCGCCGCATGCATTCTGGCCCTGGACACAGCCAACTCGTTCGGCCTAATCTAGCGATCACTCAGTCACCGCTAAACAAGGGACCTCATATGGACTTCGACCTGCCTCCCGCGCTGACGGACTTCCTCGCGGAGCTCGACGCCTTCATCGAAAAGGAGATCAAGCCGCTCGAGGCGAAGCACCCCCAGTACTTCGACCACCGCCGAGAGTGGGCCCGCACCAACTGGGAGGCGGACGGCACGCCCGCACAGGAGTGGGAGGACCTGCTGGCCGAGATGAAGCGCCTGGCCGACCGGGCCGGCCTCTTCCGCTACGCCCTGCCCGAGGAGCTCGGTGGCCGCGGCGCCAGCAACCTCGAGATGGCCGTCGTCCGCGAGCACCTGGCCGCCAAGGGCCTGGGCCTCCACAACGATCTGCAGAACGAGTCCTCGATCGTGGCCAACCTGCCGTTCGCGATGATCGTGCACGAGTTCGGCACCCAGGAGCAGAAGGACGACCTGATCGAGGGGATGATCACCGGCACCCGCGGGGTCGCCTTCGCCCTCACCGAGCCCGACCACGGCAGCGACGCCACCTGGATGGAGACCCGCGCCGTGCGCGACGGTGACCACTGGGTGATCAACGGTCGCAAGAAGTGGAACTCCGGGGTGCACAGCGCCACCCACGACGTGGTCTTCGCCCGCACCAGCGGCAAGGACGGCGACGCCCGCGGCATCACCGCGTTCGTCGTCCCGATGGACACCCCCGGCCTGGAGGTGACCAGCTACGACTGGACTTTCAACATGCCCACCGACCACGCCAACGTCTCGGTGGACGACGTCCGGGTCCCGCACTCCGCCATCCTCGGCAAGGAGGACGAGGGCCTGATGATCGCTCAGCACTTCCTCCACGAGAACCGGATCCGCCAGGCCGCCTCCAGCCTGGGCGCCGCGCAGTACTGCATCGACCGCGCGGTCGAGCGGGCGCGGCAGCGCAAGACCTTCGGCGAGCCGCTGTCGCGCAAGCAGGCCGTCCAGTGGCCGCTCGTCGAGCTGCACACCGAGGCCGAGATGGTCCGCGGCCTCGTCCGCAAGGCCGCCTGGACCTTGGACCGCGCCGGCGACCCCACCGAGGTCAGCGAGTACGTCTCGATGGCCAACTACCGGGCCAACCGCCTCGTCTGCGAGGCCGCGGACCGGGCGATCCAGGTCTTCGGCGGGGAGGGCTACTCGCGCAACCAGCCCTTCGAGCACATCTACCGCCACCACAGGCGCTACCGGATCACCGAGGGCGCCGAGGAGATCCAGATCCGCAAGGTCGCGGGCACCCTCTTCGGTTTCATGGGAAGCCGCAAGAAGAACGCCTGAGGCGACCGGCTGCGTGACGGCCCCCGCCCCCTCACCCCCACGGGTGCGGGGTCGGGGGCCGAGGCGCGTCGGCCAGGAGCACGACGAAGCACGACACGCAGCACGACAAGGCACGAGACTCGGCACGACACAGGGCACGACGAAAGAGACGGAGACGAGATGCGCGCATGGCAGGTGCAGGAGCTGGGAGAGCCCGACGAGGTGATGCGGCTGGTCGCCCTCCCCGACCCGGAGCCCGGTGACGGGCAGGTGCTGGTGAGGGTCGAGGCCGCGGCCCTGAACTTCCCCGACCTGCTGCTGAGCCAGGGGAAGTACCAGGAGCGGCCCGAGCTGCCCTTCACCCCCGGCCTCGAGGCCGCCGGCACCGTCGTGACGGGTCCGCGCGCCGGTGAGCAGGTCGTGGTCGCCCCGCGCCTCCCCCACGGCACGCTCGCCGAGCTGGTGGTCGTCCCCGAGGCCGACGTGCTGCCGGTGCCGCAGGGCATGCCGCTGCCGAAGGCGGCGGCGATGGTCACGACGTACCACACCGGGTGGTCGGGGCTGCACCGCCGAGCGGCGCTCCAGGAGGGCGAGGCTCTGCTGGTCCACGCCGGTGCCGGCGGGGTCGGCAGCGCCGCGATCCAGCTCGGCAAGGCCGCGGGTGCCACGGTGGTCGCGACCGCCGGCGGGCCTGAGAAGGTCGAGGTCTGCCGTCGGCTCGGCGCCGACGTGGTCGTCGACTACCTCACCGAGGACTTCGTCGAGGTGGTCAAGGAGGCCACGGACGGCCGAGGCGCCGACGTCATCTACGACTCGGTGGGTGGCGACGTCTTCGACCGCAGCCGCAAGTGCATCGCCTTCGAGGGGCGGCTGCTGGTGATCGGCTTCGCGAGCGGCCGGATCCCCGAGGTCGGGGTCAACCACCCGCTCATCAAGAACTACAGCATCGTCGGGCTGCACCACGGGCTCTACCGCAAGCACGACCCGTCCTTCGCCCACCGGATCCAGGCGAACCTCGCCCGGCTCTGGCGCGACGGCCTGATCGACCCGCTGATCGGCGCCGAGGTCCGGATGGAGGACGCCGCCTCCGCGCTGGTGCGGCTCGGCGACCGGGGCACGGTGGGCAAGATCGTCGTGCAGGTCCACGCCTGACGCAGACCGCACGGAAGACACCGAGGGGTCGGACCAGGTCGTGGTCCGCCCCCTCGGTGCTTGTCGGCCCTTCTCGGGTGGCGCCGGGCCTCAGCTGCGGACGAGCTCCTCGGGCCCCTCGACGGGCGCCGCGGCGCCGCCGACGGTCGGGGCACTGCGGTCGCTCAGGAGGCTGCGCCTCCCCGGGACCCGGTCGACGACCGGTCGCAGAGCCGCCCGCGCCAGGCCCGCGATGCCGAACGGCATCACGAACATGAAGACGATCAGCGAGAGGCCATAGACCATGCCGGCCGCCGCCTGGTTGACGTCGGCTGTCCACTCCGGCACGTAGGTGATGAAGAAGGCGCCGAAGACCGCCCCGCTGATCGTGCCCAGGCCGCCCACCACGATGAGGGAGATGAAGGCGATCGCCATCACGAGGCCGAAGCTGTCGGGCCCGACGAACTGGACGACGTACACGTAGAGCACGCCGCCGACGCCGGTGTAGGCGGCACTCAGGGCGAAGACCGTGGTCTTGGTGCGCGAACTGCGCACGCCCAGGGTGCGGGCGACCGTCTCGTTGTCGCGTACCGCGACCAGTGAGCGGCCGACCCGTCCGCTGGCGATCCGCGTGGTCAGCAGCCAGGCCACCAGCACGCCGACCAGGCAGAGCAGGTAGACCCACTGGTCGCGCTCGAGGCCGGTCCACTCGGGCGGCTGGGCGGTGTAGAGGTTGATCCCCTCCTGGCCCTTGGTGAAGTCGTCGAGCCGCTTGATGGCGGCCGGCGTCACGATCGCGAGGGCCAGGGTCACCAGCGCCAGCTGCAGACCCTGGAGCCGCAGCGCCGGGAGGCCGAAGAGGTAGCCCAGCACGAAGGTGACGACGACGGCGACCGGAAGGACGGCGAGGTAGTGCCAGCCGTCCTGAATCATCACCGCCGCCACGTAGGCGCCGGTCGCGAAGAAGGCGCTGTGGCCCAGCGAGATCTGACCGTTGAAGCCGGTGAGCAGGTTGAGCCCCATGCCGACGATCGCATAGATCATCACCATGCTGAGGTCGAAGTTGACGTAGGGCTGCGCGTAGAGGGGCACGAGCGCCGCCACGCCTGCCACCAGGCAGAAGGTGGCGGCCCGCAGCCAGACGGGCGCGTCCAGCGGCGCGTGCGGCTCCCGGAGCCGGGTCAGCTGTCGCCGCGCGGCGGCGAGGCCGCCGCCGTGGTTGGTCCGATGCTCCCTCATACCCGTGCCACCGTCCTGCTCCCGAAGAGTCCCTCAGGCTTGAAGAGGAGGACCGCCATGATGATGATGAGGGCGACCGCCTGCTTGAAGTCGTTGCCGATGATGTCGATGTAGGTGCCGGCCATGTTCTCCAGCACGCCGACCAGCAGCCCGCCGATGAGCGCTCCCACGGGGCTGTCGAAGCCGCCGAGCGTCGCGGCCGCGAACGCATAGAGCAGCATCGAGGCCATCATGTTGGGCTGCAGGAAGAGCTGCGGCGCGGCCAGCGCGCCGACCAGGGCGCCGATGGCGCCGGCCAGTCCCCAGCCGAGCATCAGCATCCGGCCGACCGGGATGCCCGAGAGCCGGGCCGACTCCGGGTTGCTCGCAGCGGCCCGCATGTCCAGCCCCAGCCGGGTCTTCTGGAAGAGCCAGTAGAGGATGACGGACATCACCGCGACCGCGGCGATGATCCCGAGCGCCTGCCGCGACATCGCCGAGGCACCGACGTCGACGACGCCCTCGCCGAAGACCGGGGGCACCTGCTTGGTCAGGTAGCCCCAGGTCCAGCCAGCCGCGCTGGTGAGCACGAGCATGAGGCCGAGGGTGACGATGATCAGCGACAGGTGCGCCGCCGCGGTGGTGCCGAAGGGGCGGATCAGGACCCGCTCCACCCCAGCGCCGAAGACGACGGCGACGAGCATCGACAGGCCGATCGCCAGCACCAGGGGTACGCCCCAGGTGTGGGCCTGCCAAGTGAGGAACGCGGCGAACATCGCCATCTCGCCCTGGGCGAAGTTGACGATGCCGGACGCCCGGTAGACCAGGACGACGCTCAGGGCGAGCGAGCCGTACAGCGCGCCGGTGGCGATGCCGTCCAGCAGCTGTTGGAGGAAGAGCTCCACTTCATGACTCCTTCGTGGGGGCGGTCGTCGGGGCGCGGGGCGGCACCCCGACGGCCTCAGTAGCCGAGGTAGGCGCGCCGGATGTCGTCGTTGTCACGGAGCTCCTGGGCGGTGCCGGAGGAGACCAGGCGGCCCGCCTCCAGCAGCATCGCCCTGCTCCCGATCTCGAGCGCGAGGTGTGCGTTCTGCTCGACGATGAGCATCGCCGTCCCCGTCTCGACGTTGATCCGTCCCAGCGAGTCGAAGAGGTCCCGCGTCGTGTTGGGGGCCAGGCCCAGGGAGGGCTCGTCGAGCAGCAGCAGCCGCGGGCCGGGCATCAGGGCCCGCGCCACGGCGAGCATCTGCTGCTCGCCGCCGCTGAGGCTGCCGGCCTGCTGGGAGCTCCGGTCGCCGAGCCGGGGGAAGATCGCGTACCACTTGTCGATCTCCGCCCGCTCGTCCCCGCCCTGGAGCAGGTGGGCGCCGATGCGCAGGTTCTCCTCGACCGTCATGTTGGCGAACGTCCCGCGGCCCTGGGGCACGTGCGAGACCCCGAGGGAGGCGATCTTCTCGCTCGGCAGGCCGAGCAGCTGCTTGCCGTCGAGCGAGACGCGACCGCGGCCCTTGATGATGCCCGAGAGGGCACGCAGCAGGGTGGTCTTGCCGGCACCGTTGGCGCCGAGGACGACCGCCACCTGACCGTGCTCGACGGTGAGGCTGATGTCGCGCAGCACCACCACCGGCCCGTAGCCGGCGTGCAGGCCCTCGACCTCGAGCAACGCGCTCATGCGACACCTCCCAGGTATGCCTCGATGACGGCGGAGTCGGCCCGGACCACGTCTGGCTTGCCGTCGGCGATCTTGCGCCCCAGGTTCAGGACGACGACCTGGTCGGAGACGCTCATGACCATGGCCATGTGGTGTTCGACGAGGAGCACCGAGAGGCCGCGCTCGTCGCACAGCCGCCGGATCGTGCCGGCGAGCTCGAGCACCTCCTCGTGGATCAGGCCGTTGGCCGGCTCGTCGAGCATCAGCAGCTCGGGAGCCGCCATGAGCGCCCGGGCGAGCTCGACCCGCTTGAGGGTGCCGTAGGGCAGCCCCGCCGCGAGCTTGCCGGCGACCTGGGTGAGACCCAGGTCGTCCAGCAGCTCGCGGGCGGTCGCGATCTCCCTGCGCTCCTCCTTGCGGACCGGCGGCAGGCCCAGCGCGCTGGCGGCGAACCCGGACCTGGTCCGGTGGTAGCCACCGGCCAGGACGTTCTCCAGCACCGTCATGGAGCCGAAGAGGCCCAGGTTCTGGAAGGTCCGCGCGATCCCGACCGACGCGATCTGCTCGGTCCGGAGCCCGAGCAGGTCGACGCCGGACAGCGTGATCGACCCGGAGTCCGGCTGGTAGAGCCGGCTGATGCAGTTGAACAGCGTGGTCTTGCCGGCGCCGTTCGGCCCCATCAACCCGCAGATCTCGCCGCGCCGGAGGTCGAAGGAGGGACCGTCCAGCGCCGTCACCCCGCCGAACCGGAGGTGGACGTCGCGGACCGAGAGGAACGGCTCCGACGACCCCACGGAGGTCGTGGACTCAGCCATCGGTCACTCACGCTCCATGACGTCGCCGATGAGCTGCCAGGTCTCGCCGTCGAACTCCATCATCTGCACCTGGGTGGTGAAGTACGGGTAGTCCCCGGAGGTCTTGACCGTGACCTCCGGGAGGAAGAGATCGGGGGCGACGCCCTCGAGGCTCTGCGCGCTCTCGAGCATGTCCTCCCGGGTGCAGCCGTCCATGTTCTCGAGGACCGCGACCATGATCTGGGCCGTGGTGTAGCCGTTGGCGGCCGTGGAGTCGGCGGCCTCGACGTCGGACCCGTGCTTCTCGGCGAACTCCATCCACGCCTTCATGCCCTCGTCGCCCACCCAGCTCGGGTCGGAGACGTCCTTGAGCCAGGTGAACGAGACCGCGTCGTTCGCCCCGGCGCCCGCGGGCTGCATGATGTTCTTGGCGTGGTTGGTGCCGGAGGTGACCAGCGTCAGCGGCTTCCAACCGATCTCGTTGGCCTTCTTCAGCGACTGGGTCATGAAGGTGCCCGTCGCGTAGTTGAGCCAGACGTCAGCCTTCGACGAGGCGAGGTTGACCACCTGCGAGTCGGCCGAGCCGCCGGACTGCTCGTAGGCCTGGGTGCTGACGATCTCGATGTCGGAGTCCTCGAACTCCTCCTCGAAGTTGTCGACCATGCCCTTCCCGAAGCCGTCGTTCTGGTAGAGGATCCCGACCTTGGCGCCGGGAGCGTTCTCCCGCACGTAGTCGGCCATCACCTTGGCCTCGAACTCGTACTGCGGGAGGAAGGCCATCGACCAGTTCTCGTCCTGGTCGAGGAACTCGTCGGTGCCGGTCATCGAGAAGAGGTTGGGGATGCCCTCGCCCTGCATGTAGTCGCTGATCGCGAGGTTGGGGGACGTGCCGAGCACGTTCATCATCGCGAAGACGCCGTCCTCCTCGACGAGGCTCCGCGTGTTGCTGACGGTGCGCGCCGGGTCGTAGGCGTCGTCCATCGCCTTGTACTCGACCTTCCGGGTCTTGCCGTCGCCCATCTTCACGCCGCCGGCGGCGTTGATGTCGTCGAAGTAGGCGTCGCTGGCCCGGGCGATCGCGCCGTAGACGGCGGCCGCGCCCGACATCGGGAGACTCGAGCCGATCTTGATGGTGGAGTCGGTGATGCCGGTGTCGCAGCCACCGGCGCCCGAGGCGCTCGAGTCGTCACGGCCGCCGCACGCGGACGCGGACAGGACCAGGGCGCCACAAACGGCGAGGGCGGAAAGACGGCGCTTCATGATGCCTCCGGGAGAACGTCGGTCCAACACCGCTTGTCGGTGTGGAGCTCACTTCGCGTCGATCAGGTGAAGTTCACTAAATACCGATCGATCGCTCTACAGCGAACACGCTCACTCCCCCACCCGTCAAGGGTTTTGCCGGCAAAAGTGTGAGCCAGTTCACGAAAACATTCAGCATGGGGTTTAGCCTTCCGAGCGCACGCTCGCTCCATTACTGTGACAACCCTGACCCATCGGCGTCGGGAACGCCTGCAGCGCCCCGCCTGACGAGAGTTGCCCCGTTGGACACCACGGCTTCCACCTCCCTGCACGAAGGACCCGCCCTCGACCTCGTCACCCGGCTCGAGGACCGCCTCGACGCCTTGCTCGGCGTCGGTCACCGGGTGACCGGCCTACGCCGCGTCTCCGGCGGGGCGAGCCGGCAGACCTGGGCGCTCACCGTGCGCTCCGCCGACGGCGAGGAGCAGGGCCTCGTGCTCCGCCGCGACCCGCCCACCGAGCCGCGCCCTGAGGAGATGGCCCGCGAGGCGATCGCGTTGCGGGCCGCCCGGCGACACGGCGTCCCCGGCCCCGACCTCGTCGACGCGGGCACCGACACGGACGTGCTGGGTGCCCCCTACCTGCTGATGACTTTCGTGCCGGGCGAGACGATCGCCCGCAAGATCCTGCGCGACGACCGGTACGCCGTCGCCCGCTCGCGTCTTGCGGTCGACCTGGGCCGTGCCGCGGCCGCCATCCACCAGGTCCCCGCCGAGGAGGTCGCCGGGCTCCCGGCGCACGACGTCCTGGAGGAGCTGCGTGCCAGGTACGCCTCCACGGGGGTGCTGCGCCCGGTGGTCGAGCTGGCCTTCCGCTGGCTGGAGGCGCACCGGCCACCGCCCACCCTCGAGCCGGTCCTGGTCCACGGCGACTATCGGCTGGGGAACGTGATCGTCGACGAGCGGGGCCTGGCCGCCGTGCTCGACTGGGAGCTGGTGCACGTCGGAGACCCGATGGAGGATCTCGGCTACCTGTCCATCCGTGCCTGGCGCTTCGGCGGCCCCCGCCCTGTGGCCGGCGTCGGCGGCTTCGACGAGCTCTTCGACGCCTACGAAGAGGCGGGGGGCCTGCGTCCCGAGCCCGAGGTCGTCTTCTGGTGGCAGGTGGCCGGCACGCTCTCGTGGGCCATCGGCTGCCTCGTGCAGGCCAACCGGCACTTCACCGGGGCGAGCCGGTCCGTCGAGCTGGCCGCCATCGGGCGGCGGACGGCGGAGCAGGAGCACGACCTCCTGCGCATGCTGCACCCGCGCACCGCCACAACCAGGAGCCGCTGATGCTGCACACCTTCCCTGACGCCCGCGAGATCGTCACCGCGGTCTGCGAGTTCCTGCGCGACGAGGTGATGCCCTCGACCGAGGGAGCCCTCTCGTTCCACGCGCGGGTCGCCGCCAACCTCCTCGACGTGCTCGGCCGCGAGCTCGAGCAGAGCCCCGAGGGCGAGGCCCGGCTGGCCGAGTGGCTGGGGCGTCTCGACGTCGCCGACGAGCACGAGCTCGCCCTCCGCGTCCGGTCCGGCGAGCTCGGACCCGACGACCCCGACCTGGTCGCCGCCCTCTGGACGACCACCGATGACCGGCTCCTGGTCGCCAACCCCGCCTACCTCGACGACGACGTGGCCGACGACCCGCGCGCCGCCGTCACCCGCTGACCGCCGTACACCTCCGGGAGGAACACCGATGCACACGCAGTCCTCGACCCCCACGCCGCACACCAGGCTCACCTGGGTCGACCAGGTCAGCAAGCACGCCAGGAGCCGCCCCGACCAGGCCGCCCTGCGCTTCCGCGGCGAGTCCACCACCTGGGCGCAGCTCGACGAACGCACCCGCCGGCTCTCGACGGCCCTGCAGGCGCGGGGCGTGGGTGCCGGCGACCGGGTCCTGGTGCTGCTCACCAACCGGCCCGAGTTCGTCGAGTCCCTGGTGGCGATCAACCGACTGGGGGCCATCGCGGTCCCGGTGAACTTCCGCCTGGTCGCCGACGAGGTCGCCTTCCTGTCGGAGAACTCCGGCTCCTGCGCCGTGGTGGTCGAGGAGTCGCTCACCTCGCTGGTCGCCAAGGTCCGGGCGGGCAAGGAGGACTCGCTCCCCTGCCTCGTCGTCGCCGGGGACCCAGCCGGCGCCGGCCGTGGCGCCGAGGCCTACGACGACGTGCTCGCCGCTTCCGAGCCGCTCCCGGGCGACGGCCCGCAGGACCTGTCGGCCTGCGCGCTGATCATGTACACGTCCGGGACGACGGGGCTGCCCAAGGGCGCCATGCTCACCTACGAGAACCTGCTGGGCCAGACCCTCACCCTCGTCCAGGCATTCCGGCTCTTCCGGGAGGACGAGATCGGCGCCGTCACCTCGCCGATGTTCCACATCGCCGCCGTCGGCGCCCTCGTGCCGAACCTGATCCTCGGCTACACCTCGGTGATCACGCCGACCGGCTCGTTCGACGCCGAGGCCTTCCTCGACCTCATTGAGTCCGAGAAGGCCACCAACGCCTTCCTCGTCCCCACCCAGTGGCAGGCGGTGTGCGCCAGCCCGACGCTCAGGGAGCGCACGCTCCACCTGCGCAACCTGGCGTGGGGTGCCGCCCCGGCGACCCCCTCGGTCCTGCGCGCGATGGCGGAGGCGTTCCCCGGCGTGGACAACGTCTGCACCTTCGGCCAGACCGAGATGGCGCCGGTCACCACCGTGCTCACCGGGGAGGACGCGATCCGCAAGATCGGCTCCGTCGGCCGGCCCGTTCCGCTCGTGGACGTGCGCGTCGTCGACCCGATGATGGAGGACGTGAAGCCCGGCGAGATCGGCGAGATCGTCTACCGCGGTCCGCAGACGATGGTCGGCTACTGGCAGAACCCGGAGGCCACGGCGGATGCCTTCCGGGGCGGCTGGTTCCACTCGGGCGACCTGGTCCGGGTCGACGAGGACGGTTTCTACTTCGTCGTCGACCGGCTCAAGGACATGATCATCTCCGGCGGCGAGAATATCTACAGCGCCGAGGTGGAGGCGGTCGTCGCCGACCACCCGAAAGTCAAGGAGGTGGCCCTGGTCGGAGCCCCGCACCCCAAGTGGGGCGAGACCCCGGTGGCGATCGTGGTGCCCCACGACCCGGCCGACCCGCCCGTCGAGGAGGACCTGATCCGCTTCTGCGCCGAGCGCCTCGCCTCGTACAAGAAGCCGACCCAGGTCGTGGTGCTCGCCGAGCTGCCGCGCAACGCGTCGGGCAAGATCACCAAGCCCCCGCTGCGCCAGATGGTCGTCGCGCAGCGGGAGGAGGCCGGCAGCACCGCCGGCTGAGCCACGCACGCAGCAGGGCCCGGGCCGATCGGCCCGGGCCCTGCTGCGTTGTTCGGGATGTGTGGGGTGTGCTTGCGGAGTGCCGACGGGACGGCGTACGCCGTCCAGGCGGTGCGTCAGCGGGCGGAGCGCCCCAGCGACTCCATCCGCCTGGCGACGGCTGCGAGCTGCTCCTCGCCGCCCATGAGCGCACCGATGACGTCCTGCTCCGCGTGCAGGCCTTCCTCGAGCGGCCCGGAGGCGAGACCGACGAGGCGCTTGATCCCCCGGGTGGCGCCGCGACTGTGCCCGGCGACCTCAGCGGCCAGCGCGAGCGCGGCCTCGCGAGGGTCGTCCGCAAGGCGGGTGACGAGCCCGATCCGGTCGGCCTCCTCGGCCCCGAAGGTGCGGCCTGTGAGCGCCAGCTCGAGCGCCACGTCTCGACCTACGAGGCCGGGGAGCACCTGGGTTCCCATCATGTCGGGCACCAGGCCCCACAGGACCTCCGTGACGGAGAACCGGGCGTCGGGGGCGGCGAGCCGCAGGTCAGCGCCGAGGGCCACCTGGAGCCCACCTCCGAAGGCCACGCCGTGGACTGCGGCGATCACGGGCGCGCCCACCAGCGACCACACGTGGACCGCCTGCTGCCCGAGCGCCTCGGCGACCCCCACAGGGGGGCCGTCGTGGGCGAGAAGGTCCGAGGAGTCCTGCTCACTCATCTTCTCGAACTCGGCGAAGTCGAGGCCCGCGCTGAAGGCGCGGCCCTCGCCGCTGAGGACGACGGCGCCCACCTCCTCGGGCGGGGCGGCCGCTAACCGCTGCCCCACGTCGACGAGTGCCCGCATCGTCCCCGGCCCGAGCGCGTTGAGCTTCTCGGGGCGGTTGAGGCGGACGTCCGCCACGCCGTCCCTGACCTCGACGACGACGAGGTCCTTCGACTGGTCGCCCACGGCGGTCAACCCCGGGGGACCTGGCTCCAGGGCCCACGGTCCGCCCGCAGGTCGCCCGGGAGGCCGAGGAGCCGCTCGCCGATGATGTTGCGCAGCACGTCGGAGGTGCCACCCTCGATCGTGTAGGCGCGGCTGCGCAGCCACGCGCGTTGGACGTCGTCGTACGACGAGGTGACCGCCCACCGGATGACGCCGTCGCCGACGTCCTCGTGCTCACGCACCAGGTCGTAGCCGGAGTAGGTGCCGGCCTCGGGGCCCAGCAGATCCATGCAGAAGTCCATGACTGCCTGACCCAGCTCGGCCCAGACCAGCTTGGCCGCTGACCCCTCGGGACCGATCGGGGCGTGGCCGCGTTCTACTCGCTGGCGGTCGCCGGTGAGACGGGCGGCGTCTGCCCGGCGGAACAGCGCGACCAGTCGCTCCTCGAGGGCGGGGGTACGCAGGTCCGGCCGGTCGCGCCACAGTGACAGCGCCGTGCCGATCGGGCCGTCGTTGCGGACGCTCGAGCCGCCGCCGATCGCGTTGCGCTCATTCATCAGCGTGGTCATCGCCACCGACCAGCCCGCGCCGACGTCGCCGAGGCGCTGGGAGTCGGGGATCCGGACGCCCTCGAGGAAGACCTCGTTGAACTCGGCCTCCCCGGTCATCTGCCGCAGCGGGCGAACACTGACTCCGGGCGAGGTCATGTCCACGACGAAGTAGGTGAGTCCCTGGTGCTTCGCGGCCCCGGGGTCGGTCCGGGCGAGCAGCATGGCCCAGCGCGCGACGTGGCCGAGGCTGGTCCACACCTTCTGCCCGTCGACCACCCACTCGTCGCCGTCCTTGACCGCGCGGGTGGCGAGGCCGGCGAGGTCGGAGCCTGCGCCCGGCTCGCTGAAGAGCTGGCACCACAGGTGCTCGCAGGTGAACAGCGGGCGCAGCAGCGCAGTTCGTAGCTCGTCGCTTCCGTGGTGGGCGATCGTCGGGCCGGCCATGCCGTATCCCATCGGGTTGAGCTCGAAGACGTGCGGCACCCCGGCGTCGCCGAAGATCCGGTTGGCGACCTCCTGGAGGCCGGCGTCCACGCCGAGCCCGCCGTGCCCGACCGGGAAGTGCACCCAGGCGAGACCCGCGTCGAAGATCGCCCCGAGGAGCTCACGGATCCCCGTGGTAGCCACGGGATGTTCGGCGAGCACGCGCTCGGCCGTCTCGGCGACGAGCCGGCGGCCCTCCTCGTGGGTCCGCGTGGATTCTGCGAGGGCGCTCATGTGCTCTCCTTGCTTTCGTGTCGAGGGGTCGGGCGTACGTCGGCGTACGGCGTCACGAGCTCGCGTCGGCGAACAGGGGGCGCAGCCGGGCCTCGACCAGCTCGGTCGCCTCCCGGACCATGCCCTCCACCAGCTCGCCAACGGTCGGCACGTCGTGGATGAGGCCCTGCGCCTGCCCTACGCTCCAGATCCCCGCCTCCACGTCACCCTCGGTGAACACGGTGCGCCCGCGCACGCCCGCGACCAGGTCCTGCACGTCCTCGAACTGCCCGCCCTCGGCCAGGATGTCGACGACCTTGCGGGAGACGGAGTTCGAGGCCACCCGAGAGGTGTTGCGCAGCGACCGGAAGATCAGCTCGGTGCCCAGCTCGTCACCGGCGACGATCGCCTGCTTGACCCGGTCGTGGATCGGCGCCTCCTGGGTGCACATGAACCGGGTCCCCATGTTGACCCCGTCCGCACCCAACGCCAGCGCCGCGACCAGACCCTGGGCGTTCGCGATCCCACCGGACGCGACCACCGGGATGTCCAGCACCCGGGTGGCCGCCGGGATCAGCACCAGCCCGGCCACGTCGTCCTCGCCGGGGTGACCCGCGCACTCGAAGCCGTCGATGCTCACCCCGTCGACCCCGACCTTCTGCGCCTTGACCGCATGCCGGACGCTGGTGCACTTGTGCAGCACCTTGACCCCGTGCTGATGGAAGAACGGCATGTGCGGCTCCGGGTTCGAGCCCGCGGTCTCCACGACCGTGATCCCGGCATCGACGATCGCGTGCCGGTACTCGTCGTACGGGATCGGCTTGATCGACGGCAGGATCGTCAGGTTCACCCCGAACGGCTGATCGGTCATCTCCCGGGTCCGCGCGATCTCCCGGGTGAGCGCCTCCGGGGTCGGCTGGGTCAGGGCCGTGAGCATGCCCAGGGCGCCCGCCTCGGCCACAGCGGAGACGAGCTCGGCCGTGCCGACCCACTGCATCCCGCCCTGCACGATCGGGTGCCGGACGCCGAAGGTCTGGGTGAAACGGGTGCTGATCACAGGTGTTTCCTCTCGGTGGGTACGGCTCAGCGGCCGCGGAAGACGGGCTCGCGCTTGGTGCGGAATGCCTCGAACGCCTCCCGCGCGTCGTCCATGACCATGTTCACGGACTGGTTGTGCCCCTCGGCGTCGAGCGCCTGGACCAGGTCCATCTCGAACGAAGCGTTCAGCATGCGCTTGGAGAGCGAGGCGGCGATCGGCGGGTTGGCCTTCAGCCGCGCCACCAGCCCATCGACCACCTCGTCGAGCTCGACCGGGTCCACGACCCGGGTGACCAGGCCGACGCGGCGCGCCTCCTCGGCGGAGATGATGTCGCCGAGCAGGACCATTTCCTTGGCCTTCTGCAGGCCGACCAGCCGGGGCAGGGCCCAGGCCCCGCCGAAGTCCACCGACAGGCCGCGCTTGATGAAGATCTCGGAGAACCGCGCACGGTCGGAGGCGACGACGAGGTCGCACGCCAGCGCAAGGTTCATTCCGGCTCCCACCGCGACGCCGTCGACGCGGGCCACGGTAGGGACCGGGGAGCGGTGAAGCGCGAGGCAGGCCGCGTTGACGACCTGCATGTCGGCAACCGGGTGCGTGTCCCGGCTGTCGCCCGACAGGTCGGCCCCCGCGCAGAAGTCCTCGCCGGCTCCGGTGATCACGACGACACGATCTTCTCCCAGGGTCACCGTCGAAAGGTGCTCGCCCAGCAGCCGCCACGCCTCCATCGTCATCGCATTCTTGCGGCGCGGCTGGTCGAGCACGATCGTGACCACGCCGTCCTTGCGGTGCAGGGTGACCGGCTCGCGCGCCTCCTCCACCTCCGCGGCGCTCATGCCCCCACCTCTGCGCCTTTGGCGAGTACGAGCTCGGCGAGCCGGCGCGAGTGCAGCCGGTCACCGCCCAGCAAGGTGCTGTTGGCCTGGGCAGCCTTGAGGTAGCGGTGGGCGGCGTGCTCCCAGGTGAAGCCGATGCCGCCGTGCACCTGGACCGTGCCGCGGGTGACCTTGCGCGCTGCTTCGGAGGCGGTGGCGAAAGCCAGGCTGCTGGCCAGCGCGGGGTCGTCGGCGCCGTGGACGAGTGCCCACAGCGCGTGGTACGCCGCCGAGCGGGCGTGCTCGACCTCGACGTACATGTCGGCGATCCGGTGCTTCACGGCCTGGAAGGACCCGATCGCCCGGCCGAACTGCATCCGGGTGCTCGCGTGCGCGACCGACAGGTCGAGCATCGCCTGCGCGATGCCGGTCTGCTCGAGCGCCAGCAGTGTCGCGGCAGCATCGACGGCGGCCCGCACGACCTCGGCAACGGGCCGGTCGGCCACCAGGCGCGTCGCGGGGACGCCGTCGAACGCGAGACGGGCCTGGGTGCGCCCGTGGTCCAGCGCGACGACCTCGTCACGGGTCAGTCCGGAGGCGCCGGCGTCGACGAGCAGCAGCATCGGCTCCGCCCCGCCGCCGGTGGCGTGGACCAGCACGAGGTCCGCCCGGCCGCCCTCGAGCACGTAGCCCGAGACGCCGTCGACGTACCAGACCCCGTCCTCCTCGCGTGCCGCGAGCGGCGGCTTCGACGGGTCGAGGATGCCCTGCTCGTCGGCGAGCGCGGCGGTGGCCACGGCCTCGCCGGCCGCGATCCGGGTCAGGGCGTCCCGGGCGTCGGAGTCCTGGCCACAGTGGGCCAGCGCCGTGACGGCGAGCCCGACCGTGGGCACCAGCGGGGTGCGGAGCAGGGTTCGCCCGAGCTCCTCAGCCACGATCCCGGCCTCCAGCAGGGACGCGCCCGCCCCGCCCAGCTCCTCGTCGACGGTGAGCCCCGCGACCGAGAGACCTGCGGCCAGCTGGGTCCAGGTGTCCCGGTCGAAGCCCGCCTGGTCGCCCGTCGACGCGGTCCGCCGACGGCAGAAGTCGGTGACCACGCCACGCAGCGTGCGCTGTTCCTCGCTCCACTCGAACTCGGTGCTCATCTCGTTTCCTTCCGTGGCACGTGGGGGTCAGCGGGCGGTGGTCTGCGAGCGGCCACGGGAGATCACGGCATCGCGCCGCGACCCGTTCCGGGCGAAGCCGTTCTGCAGCCAGGCGGTGGAGGCGGCGGTCTCGGCGGCGAACCCTTCGCCCACCGAGGCGAGCTCGGTGGCCCGGTACGACGCCAGGTAGGCCTGCACCATCGCCGGGTCGTTGGCCGCGATGGTGGAGGCGACCTGCACGGCCGTGTCGACCAGCTCGTCGGCCGGCACGATCTCGGTGAGCAGCCCGCGTCCCAGCGCCTCCTCGGCGAACATGTAGTCGCCAGTGAGGCTCATCCGGCGCGCCACCCCTCGGCCGACCACTTGGGGCAGCAGCACGGAGAGGCCCCAGCCGGGCATCACGCCGACCCGGCTGTGGGTGTCGGCGAAGCACGCGGCCTCGGAGCCGACGAGGAAGTCGCAGGCGAGGGCGACCTCGAGACCGCCGGTCACGGCTGGGCCGTTGACCGCCCCTACCAACGGCTTGGGGAACGGGTCCCACGGCTGGTTGGGCGACCCGTCGTCGTGGCCGCCGGCGAGCTCCAGATTGGCCCCGCTGGTCTCCAGCTCGACGAGGTCGAGCCCGGCACAGAACGCCTTGCCGTTGCCGGTGAGCACCACGGCGCGGACCTCGTCGTCGACCGCGAGCTCCGCCAACGTCGCGCGCAGCGAGGTCACGAGCTCGACGTTCAGGGCGTTGCGCACCTCGGGACGGTTGAGGCGGAGCAGGGCTACCTGGCCGATCCGCTCCTGGAGCAGCACCATGCCGGTCATCGGCGTTCCCTTCATCGTGGGGCTGCGGCCCCGGAACCAGGGTGCCGCGCGAGCGCGCTCCCGACCTCAGTCCGAAGTTCACCTATGCCTACTGAGCGCTCGTTCGAACGATAAGAACGTCCTCTCGCGATGTCAAGGGTTCATGCCTGCGAGCGGCGTGCGGCTCAGGAGGGGACGTGGCTCAGAAGATCGAGTAGCCGCCATCGATCACCAGCTGGCTCCCGGTCTGAAAGCTCGAGGCGTCGCTGGCGAGGTAGACAGCGGCGCCGCCGAACTCCTCGGGGCGACCCCAGCGCCCGAGCGGGACCCGGCTGATCACATGCTTGTCGAAGAGCTCGGAGTCCTGCTGCGGCTGGCTCATCTCGGTGGCGATCCAGCCGGGGAGGATGGTGTTGACGCGGATCCCGTAGCGGGCGAGCTCGACCGCGGCCGCATTGCTGAGCGCCACCACCGCGCCCTTGGAGGCGCCGTAGGAAGAGTTGCGCCCCGCACCCTCGATGGCCGCCAGGCTGGCGATCGTGATGATCGAGCCGCCGGGGCGGCCGGCCTTCGCGCGCTCCACCATCACCTTGGCAGTCTCGCGGATCGTCCACATCACCCCGTCCACGTTGGTGGTAAGGACGCGGCGGTGCTCGTCGTCGGCCACCTCGGTGATCGGCGCGATGGCGCCACCGGTGCCCGCGCTTACCACGACCGTGTCCAGGTCACCCATCCGCTCGACGACAGTCTCGACCCCGCGCCGCACGGCGTCCGGGTCGCCCACGTCGACGGCGTCCACGTGCACCTGGGCACCGTCCCCGAAGGAGTCCCGGGCAGTCTCGAGTCGCGCCGTGTTGCGGCCCCAGAGGGTGACCTCGGCCCCGGCGCCGGCCAAGCCCTGGGCCATGGCGAGTCCGATACCAGACCCTCCCCCGGTGACCAGCGCCTTCTTGCCTTGAAGCGAGAACATCGACCTCACGAGCACCTCCGTGCCTACCGAGTGAACGTTCGGTCACTATCGCAGACGCTCCGGAGCCAGTCCAGTGCCAGGACCTGCCCAGCACCCGCCCGGCCCTCACACGTCGGTGATCCGCACCCCGGCGTGCGCCTTGTACCGCCGGTTCATCGCGATCAGGTTCGCCGTCAACGCCTCCACCTGGTGCGCATTGCGCCGCCGACCCGCGTACACCCCCCGCATCCCGGGCACCGAGTCCGCCAACGCCTGCACCAGGTCGGTCGCCTCCCGCTCATCGCCCAGCACCAGCACGTCGGTGTCGATCGAGGCGACCTCCGGGTCCTCCAACAGCACCGCCGAGACGTTGTGGAACGCACCCACCACCGTGGAGTCGGTCAGGATCGCCGCCGCCTGCTCGGTCGCCGACCCCTCCTCCACCTTCAACGCGAACGGACCCTGCTTGTCGAACCCCAACGGGTTCACGCAGTCGACCACGACCTTGCCGTCCAGGTGCGGCTTCAAGTCACGCAACAGCTCGCCGTGACCGTCCCACGGCACCACCACCAGCACCACGTCACCGGCCGCCGCGGCGTCCGCGTTCGCCGCCCCGGTCACCGCACCACCGGTCGCCTCCGCGAGCTCGGCCGCCGCGGCCTGCGCCTTCTCCGCCGCCCGGCTGCCCAGCACCACCGTCAGCCCGGCCTGCGCGAACCGACGCGCCAGACCACGCCCCTGCGGCCCGGTCCCACCCAGGATCCCGATCGTGCGACCGGACAGGTCCGGCGCCTCGGTGCCGGCGCTCACAACAGGCCCACGATCTCGGCGTAGCGGCGCATGTCGGCCTCGTAGTTCTCGTCCCCGATCCGGGGCGAGACCACGACCTCGTCGAGACCGAGCTCGGCACAGCGGCGGATGTACTCGGCGTCGTCCTCCCAGTCCTTCTCGGTCTTGCCCTTGCTGCGCCGCCCGACCTTGAGCGAGAGCTCGTCCCGGCTCCGGCCGTGGCGCTCGAGCTCGACCTCGAGCTTCTCCAGGAACTGCGCGATGTCGTCGTAGGTGCGGCTGTAGCCGGCCCAGCCGTCGCCGTACTTGGCGATCCGGCGCAGGGCGGAGTCGGAGTTGCCGCCGACGATGATCGGCAGCCGCGCCTGGGCCGGCTTGGGGAAGCAGTAGAGCGGCTCGAACTGGACGAACTCCCCGGAGAACTCCGAGACCTCCTGGTCCGCCCAGAGCTCGCGCATCGCCGCGAGGTACTCGTTCATCCGGGCACCCCGACGCTCGAACGGCACGTCCAGCGCGTCGTACTCCTCCTCGGACCAGCCGACCCCGACGCCGAACTCGAACCGTCCGCCGCTGAGCTGGTCGAGGGAGGCAACCTGGCGCGCGGTGACGATCGGGTTCCGCTGCGGAACGACGAAGACGTAGGTGCCGATCCGGACCCGCTGGGTCGCGGCGGCGATCGCCGCGCCCAGGATCAGCGGGTCGTGCACGCCGAGGGTGCGGTGCACCTCGGCCGCGCCGCCCGACTCGTAGGGGTACTCCGAGCGGTACTCGGGGAAGAAGACCACGTGCTCGGGCATCCACACCGAGCTGTAGCCCAGCTCCTCGATCAGGCGGGCCGCGTCCATGGACCACGTCCCCCCTCGGGGGCCCTGCCCCGAGAACCACTCGCTGATGCCGATCTTCATGACGCGTTCCTCTCTGCCGACCCGACGGCGTCGGTGCCGGCGAGGTTCTCCTTCAGGACGTGCTTCATCACCTTCATGCTGGCGTTGCGCGGCAGCTCGTCCACGAAGTAGACGTGGCCCGGCTTCTTGTAGCCGGCCAGCCGCGCGCGGGCGAACGACTTGAGCTCCTCGTCACCCAGCTCGGAGCCCGCCCGCCGCACGACCGCGGCCGAGACCGCCTCGCCCCAGCGCTCGTCGGGCTCGCCGAAGACCGCGACGTCGACCACGTCGTCGTGCTGGAGCAGGACCCGCTCGACCTCGGCCGGGTAGACGTTCGCCCCGCCCGAGATGATCAGCTCCTGCGAGCGACCGGTGAGGTAGAGGTAGCCCGCCGCGTCGGCGTACCCGAGGTCCCCGGTGTGGTACCACCCGTCTCGCAGCGCCTGCGCCGTCTTCTCCGGGTTGCCGTGGTAGCCGGAGAAGCAGGTGTCCGCCTCGATCAGCAGCTCGCCGACCTCGCCGGGCGGCAGGTCGTTCCCCTGGTCGTCGACCACCCGCACCGAGGCCGTCGGCAGGGGCCGACCGACCGAGGCGAAGATGTCGTCGGCGCCGCCGAGACCGGACCAGTCCGTGCGGTTGGTGATGGTGATCGGACCGATCACCTCGGTCATCCCCCAGGTCTCCACCAGCCGGTCCCCGATCACCGCGACCAGGTCCTGGGCCAGCTCGGGGGGCAGCGGGCCGCCGGAGTGCAGGACGCCCTGCAGGGTGCCCAGCGCCGCCGGGTACGCCGCCAGGGCCTGCAGCAGGCCGGGGATCAGCGGGGTCAGCCCCAGGGTGAAGGTGCTCCGGTTCTCCACCATGTGCGCCCCCCACTCCTGCGGCGTCATGCCGGCGGTGAACGAGACGGTGCCGCCGGTGTAGAAGTGCGGGAAGATCACGCCCCACAGCCCGGAGGCGAAGGACCAGCCGCCGGGGAACGCGCAGTGGCCCTGCAGGGGGAACCGGTAGGCGTAGGGCACCAGCTTGATGCAGTTGGTCACCGCTCGGTGCGAGACCAGCACGCCCTTGGGGAAGCCGGTGGTGCCGGAGGTGTAGGCGATCAGCGCGGTCGACTCCGGGTCGAGGTCGACCGGCGTCGGGGTCGGGTCGGCCGCGGCGGTGGCGGCGGCGTAGTCGAGGGCCCCGGCGGGGACCTTCTCGGAGACCGAGACCCACGCGGCGAGCCCGGGCACCTCGTCCGCGGTCGCCGCGACCGCGTCGACCCCGTCGGTGGTGACCAGCGCCCGCGCACCGGAGTCGGTCAGCACGTGGTCCAGCTCGGGCGCGGTGAGCCGGTCGTTGACGTGGACGGCGGTGTAGCCACCGAGCGCGAGACCGACGTAGACCTCCAGGGACTCCACCCGGATCCCGAGCATGGCGGCCACCTTGTCGCCGGGCACCAGCCCGGCCGAGCGCAGCACGTGCGCGAGCCGCCAGCCCTGGTCGATCACCTCGGCGAAGGTGCGGCTGCGGTCGCCGCGGGTGACCGCGACGTTGTCGGCGAACCGGGCCCCCGCGTGGGCGAAGAGCCGGTCGAGGGTGGCACTCATGCACTTACCTCCAGGTCGAAGAGTCGGACGGCGTTGCCGGTGAGGAAGAGGTCGAGCTCGTCGGCGGAGAGGACCGGCGCCTGGCCCTGCCAGGGCTCGGCCAGGCCGCGGGCGAGCTCCACCCACTGCGCCAGGTGCGCGCCGTCGGGGTCCTCCTTGGGACCGCGGATGATGTCGGAGCCGAAGACCAGCCGGTGCGGCCCGACCTGGTCGCGCATCCGGCGTACTCGGCGGCGGAACTCCGCGTAGTCGTCCAGCGCGACCCGCTGCCACAGCGACAGCTCGAGGTAGGCGTGCTGCCAGCCGGTCGCGCAGTCGAGCGCCTCGGCCCACCAGGCCTCGATCCCGGCGTGCGCGAACGAGGTGCGCAACGTGGGGTGCTGGGCCAGCAGCGCGGCGACCTCGGCGGGACGGCACCGGCGGACCTCCAGCGGGTCCCCGCCCAGCGGCGAGCAGTGGACGACGGCGGTCAGGTCGCGCTCGAGGATCCCCTCGACGAACCAGCGGTGGGCCGGGTCGGTCAGGTCCCAGCCGGCCGCGGGATAGAGCTTGAACCCGCGCAGGTGCGGGTGCTGCACCGCGGCCTCGAAGATCTCCCGGGCGTCAGGGTGACGAGGGTCCAGGGCACCGCAGAACCAGAGCCGGCCCTCGTTCGCCGCGCACACCTCCTCGTACCGCGCGTTGAGCTGCCGCACGGGAAGGTGCTGGCCGCCCGGGGCGCCGACGATGGTCCAGTCGACGACGGGGATCACCCCGGCGCTGACACCGGCGCGGTCGAAGGCGGCCATCGTCAGGGACGCGTCGGGGTCGCTCTGCCCGACGGCGACCCGGGGAAAGACCTCCTCGGGCGTCCGCTCCGGCAGCCGGCGGCCGGCGCCCTGACGGGCCCAGGCCATCCGCAGCCCCTCGGGCAGCCAGGTGGCGTCCCACACGTGCATGTGGGCGTCGACCACTCCGGTCATCGGTGCCGACCCAGGATGTGCACCGAGGAGGCGGCGGTCAGCCAGTCGACGACGCCGCCGCCGATCTGGACCAGCGCGGTGCGCGGGTCCTCGGGCAGCTGGAGGTCGCCAGCCTCCCCACGGAGCTGGGCGACGACGTCGTGCACCTGGGCCAGGCCGCTGGCTCCGAGCGCGTGGCCGCGGCCGACCAGCCCGCCGGAGCGGTTGACCGGCATGGCACCGCCGACGTCGGTCACGCCCTCCATGGCCCACCGCTGCTCCTCGCCCGGGCGGCAGAGGCCGAGGTCGGTCCAGGCCATCAGCTCGTAGGCCACCGACGCGTCGTGCACCTCGGCGAGGTCCATGTCGGCGGGGCCCAGCCCGGCCTGCTCGTAGGCCGCAATGCCGGATGCCTCGACCGCGTTGGGCGCGTCGACCGCGTCCTTCGGCGGCCGGGTCGCCATCCGCGAGGCGAGCACGTTGATCGACCGGGGGTCGGCGACCTTGTCGGGGCGGCTGGTCACGACCACTGCGGCCGCGCCGTCGCTGATCGGCGAGCTCATCAGCACGGTCAGCGGAGCGACCGCCTCGCGCGCCTCGAGCACCTCGCGCCAGGTGGCGCCGAACCGGCGGTGCGCGAACGGGTTGAGCCGGGCCGCCTCCAGCGAGCGGGCGGTCACCCGGGCGAGACCCTCGAGAGTCACGCCGCGGTCGTCGAACAGGGTGGAGGCCAGGCGGGCCTGGCGGTCGACGAAGGGGGTCCGCTTCTCCCCCGCGCCGTCCGCCGTGGCGAACCGCTCCTCCACGTCCATCCCGGCGCCGAACGCGGCGAAGGTCTTGGTCTTGTCGGGGTGGTTGGCCTTCTCCACACCGAGCGCGAGCACCGTCTCGTACATGCCGGAGGCCACCGCCATCCACGCCAGGTGCAGGGCGTTCCCGCCCGAGGCGCAGGCGTTCTCCACGTTGTGGATCGGGATGCCCGCCAGGCCCATCGGGTAGCCCACGATCTCCCCGCGGATGCACTCCTGACCGGTGATCAGGCCCGCGAGGGCGTTGGAGAAGAACATCGCCTCGATGTCCGGCACACCGACGCCGGCGTCGGCGAGCGCGGCCTCGGTGGCGACCCGGCCGAGCTCCTTCATGGAGAGGTCGAGGTGCTTGCCGAAGGCGTGCATCCCGACACCGCTGATCACGACGTCGTTCATGGTGGGGGTCCGTTCCTGCTCGGGGAGGTGGGGTGGGTGGGCCAGTGGGTCAGCCGGCGACGGGCGGCGGGCTGGGCCAGGCGGCGGAGACGCCGCCGTCGACCACCAGGCTCTGCCCGGTGACGTACGACGCGTCGTCGCTGGCGAGGAAAGCCACGGCCGCCGCCGCCTCCTCGGGGGAGCCCTCGCGGCGCATCGGCACCACGGCGCCGCGCCGGGCCGAGCCGTCGTCGCCGAACTCCCGGCGCACCAGCGCGGAGTCGATGTTGCCCAGGACGACGGCGTTGGAGCGGATGCCGCGCTCGGCGTACCGGACGGCCAGGTGCCGCATCACGCCGAGCTGTGCGGCCTTGGTGGCCTCGTACGACATCGAGCGCCGGCTGCTCCACATGCCCGCGGTGGAGCCGACGAAGACGAAGGCTCCTGCGCCCGCCTCGAGCATCGGGGCGAGCGCCGCCTGGGCGGTCAGCCAGTGCGAGCGGACGTTGACGTCGAGGGCGAGGTCCCAGTCCTCGAGCGACTGCACCTTGATCGGCTCCCGCCCGGAGATCCCGACGTTGCAGACCACGGCGTCGAGCCGGCCGGCGTCCGCCATGGCGACGGCCACGGCGGCCCGGCAGGAGTCGGGGTCCGCCGCGTCCACCTGCACGGCCGTGCCGCTGCCGCCGGGCAGGTGCGCGACGGTCTCCTCGGCCCGGCCGAGGTCGAGGTCACCCACCACGACGTGGGCGCCCTCGGCGGAGAGCCGCATCGCCATCGCCCGGCCGTTGCCCATGGGCAGGGCGTCGCCGGGCCGGAGGGGACCGTCGCTGCCCCCGCCCAGCACGTAGGCCACACGTCCGCTGAACCTGTTCACTCGCCGCTCGTTCCTCTCGGTGGGTCTCGTCTGCTCAGTACTCGTCAGCTCAGTAGCTGCGCGGCAGGCCGAGCACGTTCTGGGCCAGGAAGTTCAGCGACATCTCCTGGCTGACCGGGGCCAGGCGCATGACCCGGGCCTCGCGCCAGTAGCGCTCCACGTGGTACTCGTGGGCGTAGCCCACGCCGCCGTGGGTCTGCATCGCCCGGTCGGCGGCGGTGTAGCCGGCGTCGGCGGCGAGGTACTTCGCCGTGTTGGCCTCGGCACCGCAGGACTCACCCGCGTCGTAGCGGGCGGCGGCGATCATCGTCATCTCCCAGGCGGCAGCGACCTGGGCGTAGGAGTCGGCCAGCGGGTGGCTGAGCGCCTGGTTGGCCCCGATCGGCCGGTCGAAGACCTCGCGCACCGAGGCGTAGTCGACCGCGCGGCGCAGCGCCGCGATGCCGATGCCGACCGCCTCCGAGGCGATCAGGATCCGCTCGGGGTTCAGGCCCGAGAGGATGTGCTTGAACCCCTTGCCCTCCTCCCCGACCAACCGCCACGACTCGACGGGCAGGTTGTCGTAGAAGGTCTCGCAGCTGGCGACCGCGTTGCGCCCGACCTTCGGGATCGGCCGGATGTCGACGTGGTCGGGGTCCAGGTCGATGAAGAAGAGGCTGAGCCCCTCGAAGCGCCGGGCCGGGTCCTCGGGGGCCGGGGAGGTACGCGCGAGCATCAGCGCGTGCGAGGACTCCAGCGCCTTGGAGGTCCAGATCTTCTGCCCCGAGATGCGCCAGCCGTCGCCGTCGCGGACGGCCCGGGTCTTGATCTGCGAGGTGTCGGTGCCGGAGTCGGGCTCGGTGACCGCGAACGCCACGTGCAGCTCGCCCTCCGCGGCTCGCGGCAGGAAGGTCTCCTTCAGCCGCTCGTTGCCGAACTTGATCACCGGCTGGAGGCCGAAGATGTTCATGTGCAGCGCGGTGCAGGCGTTCATCGCACCGCCCGACGCGGCCACCTCACGGAGCAGGATCGCCGCCTCGGTGACCCCGCGGCCGCCGCCGCCGAACTCCTCGGGGATGGCCAGGCCGATCCACCCGTCGGCCGCCAGCGCGTTGAAGAAGTCCCAGGGGAACTCGTGCTCGCGGTCGCAGCGGGCCCAGTAGTCGTCGTCGAAGCCGCTGATCCGCTCGCGGATGCTGCGGGCGATCAGCTCGTGCTCGGGGTCACGAAGCTCCCACACCTCAGACCACCTCGCGGTGGTGGCAGAGCGGTTCGTTGCGGGTCATCTCAGGGCCTCCGGTGTCGGCGGTAGGGACATGCCTAATGTAAAGCAAGTGCTTGATTAAATTCAACCAGCTGCTTTACGAGAGTGCGGCTGGTGAGCAGGAGAGTCAGACGGTGCTGCCGGCGAGGAAGTCGCGAAGGATCTCCAGCTCCTCCACGAACCCGGGCACGACCTGCGCCCGGTCGAGGTCGTTGACCTCGTCCCAGCCGTCCCGCAGCACCTCCGGGGTCAGCTCGCGGGAGAAGAGGCCGGGGGTCTGCGCGGTGACGACGCGGGCCACCCGGCCGCCGCCGACGTTGTAGACCTCGCCGTTGCTGGTGCAGTCGTGGGCCGCCAGCCACACCACCAGCGGGGCCACCAGCGCCGGGTCCACGTGCTCGGCCAGGTCGCCGAGCAGGTTCTCGGTCATCCGGGTGCGCGCTCCCGGCTCGATCGCGTTCACGTGGATCCCCTTGCGCGCACCCTCGACCGCCAGCGTGCGGGTGACGCCGATGATCCCGGCCTTGGCGGCGGCGTAGTTGGTCTGGCCGAAGTTGCCGAAGATCCCGGCGGCCGAGGTGGTGTTCACCACCCGGCCGTGGCCCTGCTCCACGAAGGTCGCCCAGGCGGCCTTCGTGGTCCAGATGGTCCCACCCAGGTGCACCTTGAGCACCAGGTCGGTGTCGGCCACGGTGAGCTTGGCCATCGACATGTCCCGCAGCAGCCCGGCGTTGTTGACGAGCACGTCCAACCGGCCGAACTCCTCCGTGGCCTGGGCCACGATCTCCTCACCCGCCTCCAGCGTGCCGACCGGGGTGTGGTTGGCCACCGCGGTGCCGCCCGCCTCGCGGATCTCGGCGACCACGTCGTCGGCCGGCGAGCTCCCGTCCACCGCCATGTCGTTGACCACCACGGCGGCTCCCCGCGCCGCCAGCAGCAGGGCGTGCTCGCGGCCGAGCCCTCGGCCGGCGCCGGTGACGACGGCCACCTGGCCGTCGAGCCTGATCTCGTTGCTCATCTCTCTCCGTTCACAGGGGTCGCTCCAGCGACCCGTCTCGTCGGGGCCGCCCGGACGGCGCCTGGGCGGCATGGGTTGGGCGGGTGGCGGTCGGTCACCCGAAGAGGGCGCTCATCACCTCGGAGCGCTCGCGGACCTGCTCGGGGGTGCCGGTCGCGACGATCTGGCCGCGCTGCATCACGTAGACCCGGTCGCTGACCGCCAGGGCCAGCTCGGCGTTCTGCTCGACCAGCAGGATCGTCGCCCCGGACTCGTGCAGCGTGGTGATCGAGTCGAAGAGGATGTCGACGATCGAGGGGGCCAGGCCCATCGACGGCTCGTCGAGCAGCAGCACGGCCGGCTTGGTCATCAGCGCCCGACCGAAGGCGAGCATCTGCTGCTCGCCGCCGCTCATCAGCGCGGCGTACTGGTCCTTGCGGTCCGCGAGCCGCGGGAACAGGTCGAAGACCCGCTCCAGCTCGGCCTCGAACTCCCGCCGGTCGCTTCGCCGGCTGGCTGCGGCCAGCCGGAGGTTCTCCATCACCGTGAGCGGCGGCGCGACCCGGCGGCCCTCGGCCACCAGCGCCACCCCGCCCCGCACCACCTTGTGGCAGGGCCACCCGGTGATGTCCCGGCCGCCGACCAGCACGCTGCCCGAGGAGGGCTTGTGCAGACCGGCGATCGAGTTGAGCGTCGTCGTCTTGCCCGCGCCGTTGGAGCCGATCAGGGCGACCAGCGACCCCGCACCGACCTCCAGGTCGACGTCACGAACCGCCTGGACCGCGCCGTGCGCGGCGCAGAGTCGCGATACGTGCAGCATCGGATCGCTTGCCAAAATAGGCCTCCTTCACATCGTCCTGCTCCAGGCACCACGTGGGCGCACCCTGCGCGAGGATGGCGCCGGAGCTCATCACCGACACCTCCTCGCAGAACTCCTCGACCAAGCGCATGTTGTGCTCGATCAGGATCAGCGTCAGACCCGAGTCGCGCAGGCTCAGCATCAGCTGGCCCACCGCCTCGGACTCGACGTCGTTCATCCCGGCCGTCGGCTCGTCGAGCAGCAGCACCCGGGGGTTCGTGGCCAGCGCGCGGGCGATCTCAACCCGCCGCTGGTCGCCGTAGGAGAGCGTCTCGGCCAGCGTGCCGTGGTCGGCGGTGACGCCGACCCGCTCCAGCAGCTCCGCGGCCCGGTCGCGGCACTCGCGCCGCTCGCGGCGCTCCGCCGGGCTCAGCAGGAGCGAGCCCAGCAGGGTGCTCGAGCGCTGCCCGTAGGCCCCGGCGACCACCGTCTCCAGGACGGTGAGCCCCGGGAAGAGCCGGATGTTCTGGTAGGTCCGGGCAACGCCCTCGCGGGCGATCCGGTACGGCGCCAGGCTGGTGACGTCCTTGCCGTGCACGGTGATGGACCCCGAGTCGGGCCGGATGAACCCGCTGACCATGTTGAGCACGGTGGTCTTGCCCGCGCCGTTGGGGCCGAGGATCCCGTAGATGCTGGCCTCGGGGACCCGCATGCTCACGTCGGCCACCGCGGCCAGCCCACCGAACGACTTGTCCAGGTGGACGATCTCGACCGCGGCCGGGCGCTCCGGCGCCACCACGACTCCCTGCTCCTGCGGCTGGCTGCTCATCGCACTCCCTCCGGCTCCGCGCCTGCGGGGACCGTCCCCGCCGGGGTGCTGGCACCTGGACCGTCGGCGTCCGCCCCACGGGGGCCACGTCGCAGCAGGCGCAGGCGACGCAGGTCGACCAGGCCGCGCGGGACGTAGATGATGATGACGACGAGAAGGATCCCGGTGACCAGCGAGTCGTACTCGCCCATCGGCTGGCGCAGCAGCTCGGGCAGGATCGTGAAGACCACCGCGCCCACGATCGGTCCGGCCCAGTGGAAGGCGCCGCCGAGGACCACGGCGGCCAGGGTGACGAAGCCGAGGTGGGTGTAGAAGGTGTCCGGCCCGATGTACTGCAGGAAGCTGGCCTGCATCACGCCGGCCACGCCCGCCAGGGCGCCGGAGATGACGAAGCCGACCAGCTGGATCCGGCGCGGGTTGATCGCCAGGGTCTGGGCCACCGCCTCGTCCTCGCGGACCGCGTCGGCGGCCAGCCCGAACCGGGAGCCGGCGAGCCTGGCCACCACCCAGGCCGAGAGGCCCAGGGTGACGGCCAGCCAGACCCAGGTGCCGAGCTCGCCCGGCACCAGGGTGCCGGCCGCGCCGCCGGTGTAGTCGGGGAGGTTGAGGATCAGCACCCGGCCGATGAGCACCATCGCGATGGTGGCCATGGCCAGGTAGTGGCTGTCGAGCCGCAGCACCAGGCCAGCCGTGACGACGCCCAGGGCGGCGCCCACCGCCAGGCCGATCAGCAGCCCGACGACGGGCGAGAAGCCGAAGACGCCGGCCAGGTAGCCCATGGTGAAGGCGCTCACGGCGCCGAAGAAGACCGGTGCCAGGCTGAGCACCCCGGTCCACAGGGACGCGTAGATGCTGAGCGCGAAGATGGCGTTCACCCCGGCGAACTGCAGGGTGGTGATCCAAGCGGTGGTGCTCACAGGTGTGCCTCTCGTTCCTGAGGTCGGGGGGAGCTCATGCCCGGACGAGCTGTCGCTCGCCGAACAGCCCCTGGGGGCGGACGACCAGGACGGCCAGGAGCACGCCGAACGTGATCGCGTCGCGGAAGCCCGAGGAGATGTACTGGGAGCTCAGGACCTCCAGCACGCCGATGGCCACGCCGCACAGCGCCGCGCCCCGGATGTCGCCGTACCCGCCGACCACGACGGCGGCGAAGCCCTTGAGCAGCAGCCCCTCGCCGAGGTTGAAGGAGACGTTGTTGTCGGCCAGCGCGGCGAGCACGCCGGCGAGCCCGGCGATCGCCGCCGCCAGGAAGGCGACCACCAGCAGGGTGGTGCGGGCGTTGACCCCGACGATCGCGGCGGACCGCGCATCGGCGGAGACCGCGCGCACCGCGGAGCCGAACCGGGTCCGGTTGAGCAGGTGGTGCACTCCCCAGACCACGACCACCAGGGCGACGACCGCCATCAGGTGGGCCGGCAGGACCAGCAGGCCGCCGATCTCCAGCGGGGTCGAGGGCACCTCGTCGGCCGGGTAGCTCACCGCGGACGGACCGCTGAAGCCCTCGGCCAGGGTGAGCAGGCAGATCCAGATGCCGATGCTCGCGATGATCGGGGCGTAGTGCCCGGCGTTGCGCTTGCGCAGCGGCCCGAAGGCCACCAGGTCGGCGGTCACGCCGATCAGGCCCGCGAACAGGATGCCGAGCAGGGCGGCCGCCCAGAAGCCCAGGCCGGACTCCGTGATCAGCCAGTACGACGCGAGCACACCCCACGTGGCGAAGGTGCCGTGGGCCACGTTCAGGATGCCCATGCGCGCCAGGATCAGCGCGAAGCCGACGGCGAAGAGGGCGTACACCGCCCCCAGGGCCACGCCGTTGACCAGCTGCTGTGCCAACAGTTCCACAGTCACCTCACAGATCTTCGAGCGATCAATCAAGCGCTCGCTTGATTCTGGAAGTTAGCCGGGTCACAATGGGTCCGTCAAGCCGATCGGGCGAAATCCTGCCGAGAACGTCACCGCCCCAGCCCTCCCCGCGGCGGTGATCCGTCACGCCCTCGTCCGGTCCCGAGAACCATCCCGAGAACCTCCCGAGACACCTGGAGAGACCAGTGCGACCCATGCTGCGGACGCTGCCGATCGAGGCCGCGATGGACCTTCTCCCGCCGGGGGCCCGGATCGTCGCCGCCCCCGGGTGCGGCACGCCCGAGACCCTGCTGACGGCGCTCGCCGACCGTGCCGACCTGCTGGGCTCCCCCACGCTCTACTCCGGCCTCCAGCTGGGCACCTACCCGTTCCTGGCGGCCGCCGCCGAGGGGCACCTGCGGCACGTGACCTGGCACCCCTACGGGCCGGCGCGCAAGGCGCTGGCGCCCGGACAGGTCGAGTACGTGCCGGCCCGCGCCTCCGCGGTGCCCGGCCTGCTGGACACCTGGCGCACCGACGCGGCCTTCGTCCGGGTCTCCCCGCCGGACCGCCACGGCTACTGCTCGCTCGGCCCGTCGGCCAGCTACGTGCGGCACGCCGTACGGCGCGCCTCCGTGGTCCTGGCCGAGGTCGACCCCCTGGTGCCCCGGACGACCGGCGACTCGATGCTGCACGTCAGCCAGCTCGACGCCCTGGTGGACGCCACGACGCCCCCCTGCACCTTCCCCAGCGCCGTGCGCGACGAGCAGAGCGACCGGGTGGCCGCCCACATCCTCCCGCTGCTCCCCGACCGCCCGGTGCTCCAGCTCGGCATCGGCTCGGTGCCCGAGTCCGTGACCGCCGCGCTCGGGGACAGCGGTCTGCGTGGCGTGCGGATCGTCGGGATGGCCAACGACGCCATGGTCGACCTGTTCGACCGCGGCGTGCTCTCGGTGACCGACCTGGACCCGGCCCCGGCCGTGCTCGCCGCCGAGCTGATGGGCACCCGGCTGCTGATGGAGCGGGCGCACGACAACCCGGCCATCGTGCTCCGGGAGAGCACGGTCTCGCACTCGCCCCGCTCGCTCGGCTCGCTGGACCGACTGGTCTCGATCAACGGCGCGGTCGAGGTCGACCTGCTCGGCCAGGTGAACTCCGAGATGGTCGGCCCCCGCCAAATCTCGGGGGTCGGCGGCAGCATGGACTTCGTCGAGTCCGGCTTCGCCTCCGTGGGCGGCCTGACCGTGGTCGCCGTGGCCGCGGCCGGACCGGACGGGCGGCACAGCCGGATCGTCCGGCGCCTGGGCGCCGACGTGGTCACGCTGCCCCGGCACACCGTCGACGTCGTCGTCACCGAGTACGGCGTCGCGGACCTGCGGGGCCTCTCCGAGCCCGAGCGCGCCGAGGCGCTCGTCGAGATCGCCCACCCCGACCACCGGGCCGCGCTCCGCGAGCCCGGACACACCCACAAGGAGATCGCATGACCGTCCACGTCCCCCGCGGCCGCTACTACGAGGAGATGGTGCCCGGAGACGTCTTCAAGCACGAGCCCGGGCGCACCATCGGCGAGTCCGACAACTCGCTGTTCTGCCTGATGGTCCAGAACCAGCAGTCCCTGCACCTGGACGCGGTCCGGTCGGCGGAGTCGGAGTTCGGCCAGCGCCTGGTCAACAGCCTGCTCACGATGAGCATCGTCTGCTCGATCGGCGTGCCGGACCTGACCCAGAAGACGACGATCGCCAACCTCGGCTTCGAGGAGATCGCCTTCCCCGCTCCGGTCTTCATCGGGGACACCCTCTACTGCGAGACCGAGATCATCGCCCGCCGGGAGTCCGCGTCGCGGCCGCGCCAGGGCATCGTCACCCTCGAGCACCGCGGACTGAACCAGGACGGCGTGCTGGTCTGCCGCGCCCGCCGTACCGCCCTGGTCCACATGCTGCCCGAGGGCGAGACCGCGCGGGCCTGAGGCCGGCACTCCGGCACTCCTGCGGGCAGCGACGAGAAAGGGCCCCTGGCCCCGCGTGAGCGGAGGCCAGGGGCCCTTCGTCATGGCCGCTCAGGCGGTCGGCCGCCCGGCGAGGCACGCCTCGGTCACGGTCCTTGCCACCGTCTCGGGCGCCTCGTCGTAGGTGCTGAGCACGAAGCTCGGCAGCCCGGCCTCGAACTCCGCGGTGAGCCGGCGCCGGTAGAGCGGGCCGCCTCCGAGGTAGACCATCGCTCGCGGGGAGTCGTCCCGGTCGAGGTTGATGTTGTGCCCGTTGAACCACGACTTGGTCCGCGACATCAGCATCCGGGAGTTGACCTCCCACACGTGCTCGACCCACTCCTTCTCCGCCTCGGGACGCGCCTCGACCCGGCCGATGCCACGCTCGGAGGTGAAGCGGGCGACGTCGCACATCCAGTTGACGGCGTCCTCGATCCCCCGGGGGAAGTTCGCCGACGCCGATCCCGACTGCGGCCCCACCAGGATGTAGAAGTTGGGGAACCCGACCGTCTGCACGCCGATCGTGGTGGTCGGCCCCTCGGCCCAGTGCTCGCGCAGGCTCCGGCCGTCCACGCCGGTGATGTCGATCCGGTCGAAGGCGCCCGTGACCGCGTCGAAACCGGTGGCGTAGATGACCACGTCGACCTCGAGGTCGCGCGGCCCCTCGGGCCCACCCAGCCGGACGGCGTCCTCGGTGAGCTCGGTGATCGGGGTGGTCATCAGGTCGACGAGCTCGACGTTGTCGCGGTTGAACGCCTCGTAGAAGCCCGACTCGCCGGCCACCCGCTTGGTCCCGAAGCCGTGGTCCTTGGGGATCAGCAGCTCGGCCACCTCGGGGTCCTTGACCCGCTCGCGGATCTTGCCCGCCACGAACTCGGTGAGCTCGGCGTTCGCCTCCTCCTCCATCACGCAGTCACGGAAGTTGCCCAGGTAGAGGCCGCCGCCGGGCGCCCAGTAGAGCTTCTCCCAGTGCGCCAGCCGCTCCTCGCGGGTCAGCTCGGTGCTGCGCCGGCGGTCCGGCCGGTGGATGAAGCCGGCCGGGGTCTGGCTGCACCACTCGAAGATCTCGTCGTAGCGCGACCGGAGCTCCTCCATCTCCTCCTTGTCGATGGGCCCGTTGGCCAGGGGGGTGCACCAGTTGGCGTCGCGCTGCAGCACGTAGAGCTGCTCCACCTTGTCGGCCACGTCGGCCACCACCTGGACGCCGCTCGCGCCGGTCCCGACCACGGCGACCCGCTTGCCGGTCAGGTCGAGGTCCTCGGGGTAGTCGAAGGTGTGCACCGCGACGCCCTTGAACCGCTCGGCGCCGGGCAGCCTCGGCGTGGTCGGCTGGGAGAGCAGGCCCATCGCGCCGAGCACGAAGCGCGCGGTGATCTCGCGGCCGTCGGCCAGGACGACGCGCCACTGCCAGCGCGCCTCGTCCCAGGTCATCGAGGAGACACGGGCGTCGAAGAGCATCTGCGGGCGCAGGTCGAACCGGTCGGCGACGTGCTGCAGGTAGCTCAGCGTCTCGGGCTGCGGCGCGAACCGCTCCTTCCAGTCCCACTCGGCCAGCAGCTCCGGGGAGAAGGAGTACTGGTAGGTGTAGGACTCGGAGTCGAACCGGCAGCCCGGGTAGCGGTTCTTGAACCAGGTGCCCCCGACGTCGGAGTTCGCGTCGACGACCAGGGTGCGCAGGCCGAGCTCGCGGAGCCGGTAGAGCTGGTAGATCCCGCAGACGCCGGCCCCGATGATCAGGTACTCGACCATCGGGCCGGGCCCCGTCGGGGTCCCGAACTCCTCGAGGCCGCCCTCAAGGGTGACGCGGGGCAGGGGGGGCAGTTCGGTCGACATCGGACCTCCTATAGATCAAGCGCTTGCTACCAATTAGTCATGAAGGTGCCGGCCCGGATCGCGGGCCGGCACCGGTCAGAGGGTGGCCTCGCTGCCGAGGACCAGCGTGCCGGAGCTCATGAACATCCCACCGACCCCGGTGCAGACGCTCACGTCGACGCCGTCGACCTGCGCCGGCGCCTGGCCGCGCACCTGGCGCACCGACTCCTGGATCGCGAACATGCCGTACATGCCGGTGTGGGTGTAGGCCAGCCCGCCGCCGTTCGTGTTCAGCGGCAGCCGTCCGCCCGGCGCGGTGTTGCCGTCGGCCACGAACGCCGGGGCCTCGCCGCGGCCGACGAACCCCAGGTCCTCGAGGCCGTAGAGCGGCACGTGCGCGAACGCGTCGTAGATCATCAGGTGGTCCACCTCGCCGTGCCCGACGCCCGCCTGGGCGAAGGCGCGCTCGCCGCCGAGCCGGATGGCCCGCGACGAGGTGAGGCTCTCCAGGCCCTGCACCACCGACGACTCGCTCGACTCCCCCGCGCCCAGCACGTAGACCGGCGGGGCGGCCAGGTCCATCGACCGGGCGCGCTCGGCGGAGGTCAGCACCAGCGCGCCGCCGCCGTCGGTGACCAGGCAGCAGTGCAGCAGGTGCACGGGGTCGGCGATCACCGGCGAGGCCAGCACGTCGGCCACCGTGATCGGGTCGCGCAGCTTGGCCCGCGGGTTCATCGCCGCCCACTGGCGCTGCACCACCGGGACCATCGCGAGCTGCTCCGCGGTCATGCCGTACTCGGCCATGTAGCGGCGCACCCCGATCGGGAAGAGGGCCGGGGCGCCGATCGGGCCGTAGGGCATCTCCAACTGCGCCATCGCCGACTGCGGGGCGGGGCGCCAGGTGGTCATCCCGACCCGAGAGCGACCAGACTCGCCGTGCGTGACCAGCACGGTCTCGCAGAGCCCGGCGCTGATCGCCGCCATCGCGTGCCGCACGTGCAGCATGTACGAGGATCCCCCGACGTTGGTGCCGTCGAGGTACTCCGGGACGATCCCCAGGTAGTCGGCGACGTCCACCGGGGACTCGCCGGCGCAGGCCACGCCGTCCACCTCCGAGGGCGAGATCCCGGCGTCCGCCAGCGCGTTCAGCGCGGCGTCCACGTGCAGCTGGAGCGCCGACATGTGCGGGACCTTGCCGAGCTCGGTGCTCTCCGCGGCACCGACGATCGCGACTGCTCCGCGCAGGCTCATGACGACTCCTCCTGGCCGTTACCGACCACCTCGAACTGGACCACCCGGCGCTCGCCGCGTGGCTCGAAGACCGCGCGCACCGGCAGGTCGACGGTGACCTCGGCGGGGTCGACCCCGCGCACCTGCGCCATCATCCGCGGCCCCTCCTCGAGGTCGACCAGGGCGATCGCGTACGGCGTCTGCCCCTCGAAGCCGGGCGGCGGCCGGTTGTTGAGCACGAACGAGGCGATCGTGCCGCGGCCGCTGGCCGGCACCAGGGCGACCTCGCGGGAGCCGCAGCGCGGGCAGCACATCCGCGGGTAGAGGAAGTGGTGGCCGCAGGTGCCGCAGCGCGGCACGGTCAGCTCCTCGCGGTCGATCCGCTCGAACCACTCGGCGGTGTCGGGGGTGGGACGGCTGACCGGCATGGCCGGCTCAGGGCTGGACTGGCTCATCGAGTTCCTCCGGGGGACGGGCTGGCGGCGTCCTCGCGCGTGCGGCGCACGGCGGTCTCGCCCTCCAGCAGGCTGGGCAGCAGGTGCTTGCGGAGCTTGCCGTTGGCCCCGCGCGGCAGCTCGTCGACGAACCGGAACACCCGGGGGACCTTGAATCGGGCCACCCGCTCGCGCAGGTGCTCGACCAGGACGGCCGCGGCCGCGGCCGGGTCGTCGGCCAGCGGCGAGCCCTCGCTGAGCTGCACCACGGCGGCGACGGCCTCGCCCCACTCGTGGTCCTCGGCGGCGACCACCCCGACGTCCGAGACTTCCGGGTGCTCCAGCAGCGCCGACTCGATCTCGGCCGGGTAGACGTTGACCCCGCCCGAGACGATCACCTCGGCGGTACGGCCCAGCAGGTAGAGGTAGCCGTCGGCGTCGAGCTGACCGAGGTCGCCGACGGTGACGAAGTCACCGATCCGCGAGCCGCGGGTCTTGTCCGCGTCGCCGCGGTACTCGAAGGCGTGCGCACCCATCCGGAGGAAGACCAGGCCGGGAGAGTCCGGCTCCAGGTCGCTGCCGTCGGCGCGCAGGATCCGGACCTCGGCACCCGGCTGGGCCCTGCCCACGCTCCCGGGTCGCTCCAGCCACTCGTGCGAGCTGATCACCGTGCCTGCGGCCTCGGTGGCGCCGTAGTACTCCCAGACCACCGGCCCGAACCAGTCGATGACGTCGCGCTTGACCTGCTCGGGGCACGGACCCGCGCCGTGGACCAGGTTGCGCATGCTGGAGACGTCGTAGCGCTCGCGCACCTCCTGCGGCAGCCGCAGCAGCCGGTGCAGCTGGGTGGGCACCATGTGGGTGGTGGTCACCTGCTGACTCTCGATCACCCGCAGCGTCTCCTCGGGGTCGAACCGGGTGGTGAGCACCACCGCGTGCCCGAAGTGCAGGGACGTGACGGCCAGCCCGCTGACCGCGGTGTGGCTCAGGGGTGAGGTGACCAGGTGCACCCCGCCCTCCTCCGGGACGATCCCGAACATCCCCAGCTGCCACTGCGCGGCGGCGGCGAAGACGTCGTCGGGATCCCCCTCGGGGAGGTGTCGCAGGACGCCCTTGGGCCGACCCGTGGTGCCGGAGGTGTAGCCCATCGACGCCCCGGGCGAACGGTTCTCGAGCGGCTCGGCGGAGTGCTCGGCCAGCTCGCCGAGCAGGTCGCGGAACCCGTCCGCCTCGCCGAAGGCGAACCGCGCCCCCGGGAAGTCGGCGGCCTCGCACGCGTCGTGGAGCAGTGCGGCGTGCTGCACCGAGGTGACCACCACCACCGGCGCCGCGTCCTGGACGATGTAGGCGACCTCCGCCGGCGCCAGCTGGGTGTTGACCGGCACGTAGTACGCGCCGGCCTGCTGGCAGGCGAGCACGAGGGCCAGCGTGGGCGACTCGTTGGAGACCACGCCCAGGACCCGGTCCCCGCGGCGCAGACCCTGGGCACGCAGCAGGCGCGCGGTGCGGTTGGCCATGGCCAGCAGCTCTCCGCGGGTCCGGGTGGAGCCGTCCGGGTCGACGGTCGCCAGGGCGTCCGGCTCGCGGGCCGCCAACCGCCAGAAGCCGAGGGCGCTCATCGGCCCGCCCCCGCGGTGCCGGTGCGGACCTGGGCGAGCAGCTCGGCGGCCAGCACCCGACGGTGCTCGACCGGCGTGCCGTGGCTGGCCGTCAGGCTCATCGCCCGCTTCAGCCAGATGTGCAGCTGGTACTCCCAGGTGAAGCCGATGCCCCCGTGCAGCTGCAGGGCCTCGACGTTGGCCAGCTCCGCGGCCTCGCCGGCGTACGCCTTGGCGGACCGGGCGCGGCGGTCGACGTCGCCGCTGGTCAGGCCGGCGACGCCCGCCTGGTCGGCGACCTCGAAGGCGGACAGCGCGGCTGCCTCGGCCATGTCGACCTTGACCGCGACGTTCGCGACCTTGTGCTTGACCCCCTGGAAGGAGCCGACCGGGCGGCCGAACTGGTGCCGGATGCCCACGTAGTCGACGGTCAGGCTCAGCAGGCGGCGGGCGGCCCCCGCCTGCAGGCAGGCGGACCCGGCCACGGCCAGGGCCCGCACCCGCGCCGCGCGCCCGGGGTCGGTGGTCAGCAGGGTCCCCTCGCCGCGAGGCACGACCCGGGCGAGCGGACGCAGCGGGTCGAGCACCTCGACGGGCTGCACCTCCAGGTCGTCGGCGGCGTGCAGAAGCACGGCGCCGTCGATCCGCACGGTGAGCAGGAGGTCGGCGTCCGCCGCGAAGGCGACGAACGGCGACTGCACGCCGGGAATCTCCACGTCCACCGCGGCCAGCGCCTGGCCCGAGACGACCCGGTCCAGCCACTGCCCCGCCTCCCGCGCGGCCTCGCCGTCGGTGGCGGCGACCGTCGCCAGCACGGGCGCGGCCAGGACCGCGGTCTCCAGGTAGGGCTCGGCCACGGCGTACTCGCCGAAGGCGTGCAGCACCCCGCCCAGGTGGGCCGGGGTCAGCCCGGCACCGCCGAGCTCGTCGGGCACCAGGGCGCCGACCAGGCCCGTGTCGCACAGCCGCGCCCACAGGGCGGCGTCGTGCGCCTGGCCGGCCTCGAGGCGGGCGCGCAGGTGCTCCTCGCCGGACTGCTCGGAGAGCAGGACTCGGGTGACCTCGAGCAGCTCGCGCCGCTCCTCGGCCAGGGTCTCGTCTGTCGTGGTCGTCATGCGGGTCGCGGCTCCATCGGAAGTCCCAGAACTCGTTCGCTGATGATGTTGCGCTGGATCTCCGAGGTCCCCCCGAAGATCATCGCCGCGCGGGCGTACCAGTAGCGGTGGTGCCACCGGTCCCAGGCGTGCCGCACGGAGGCGGGTGCCCCCTCGGTCACCGGAGCCGGGTCGAGCACCGCGGCGTCGGGGCCCATGAGCCGCAGGCCGCTGGCGAAGATGTCGTGCTGCATCTCGGTCCAGAAGAGCTTGTTGACCGAGGCGTGCGAGTCCACGTCGCCGCCGGCCGCGGCCAGGCCCGCGAGCCGGTAGACGTTGGCCCGGTAGACCTCGGTCTCGACCAGCGCCCGGCCCACCTCGTCGAGGGTGAGGCTGTCCTCCTCCAGGCCCCGCGCCACCGCGAGTCCGGCCAGCGCCTGCACGTCGAGGGTGAACTTCGCGTGGTCGCCGAAGACGGCGCCCCGCTCGAAGCCCAGCGTCGACATCGCGACCTTCCAGCCCTTGCCGACCTCGCCGACCACGTTCTCGACCGGCACGCGCACGTCGGTGAAGAAGACCTCGGCGAAGCCCTTGGTCCCGTCGACCATGGTGAGCGGGCGGACCTCCACGCCGGGGCTGCGCAGGTCGATGCAGAGGAAGGTGATCCCGTCGTGCTTGCGGCGCTTGCCCGCCTCGGGGTCGGTGCGCACCAGCGCGAAGATCCAGTCGGCGTACCCGCCCATGGAGGTCCAGATCTTCTGACCGTTCACCACGTACTCGTCGCCGTCACGGTCCGCACGGGTCCGCAGCGAGGCGAGGTCGGAGCCGGAGCCGGGCTCGGAGAACCCCTGGCACCAGATGGTCTCGCAGGAGAGCAGGTCCGGGATCCACCGGCGGCACTGCTCCTCGGTGCCGTACTGCATCAGCACCGGGCCGAGCAGGTAGAGCCCGCCCATGTTGATCCGGTCCGGTGCGCCGGCCCGGTAGTACTCCTCGGCGAACGCGATCGTGTGCTGCAGGTCGGCGCCCCGGCCGCCGTACTCCTCGGGCCAGTCGACCGCCGCCCAGCCGCCTGCGAACAGGGTCCGCTCCCACTCCCGGTGCTGGGCGAACCCCTCGGGGTAGGCCCAGTCGACCAGCGGCTCGGACGGGACGTTGGCCTCCAGCCAGCCCCGCACCTCGCTCCGGAAGGCGTCCAGCCCGGTCTCGGCGGTGCTCATGCGACCAGCCCCAGGGCGTCCGAGATGCTCTGCATCGTCTCCACGTAGTTCTCCGTCGTCATGCGTAGTGAGAGGTTGACGCCGTCGGCGCCGTGGGCCGCGTAGCGGTCCACCAGGTCGGGAAGCTGGTCCCAGGCCCCCAGGAACCGGAAGCCCGCGACCGCGTGCAGCGCGTCGACGTCCTTGCCGGCCTCGGCGGCCTGGTCGCGGAAGCTTGCGTGGTGCTCGCCGAACTGGCTGGGCGTGAGGTTCCACGGGTACCAGCCGCCGGCCACCGTCGCGGCCCGCCTGATCGCGGCCGGCGAGTGTCCGCCGACCAGGATCCGCGGCCTCGCCGGCCTGGGGTCGGGCAGCACCAGACCCTCGTCGTCGGCGGCCCAGAGCCGGTCGAGCTCGCCGAGGTTCTGCTCCGAGCGCATGCCCCGGATCCGGAAGGGACTGCCGGCAGCCTGGAACTCCTCGGCCGCCCACCCGACCCCGACACCCAGGTCGAAGCGGTCCCCGGTGAGGGCGCTGAGGGTCATCAGCTCGCGGGCGAAGAGCCGGACGTTGCGCGTGGGCAGGAGCAGCACCGAGGAGCCGATCCGCAGCCGCTCGGTGAAGCCGAGCACCGTGGCCGCGGCCATCGCCACGTCGAGCAGCCCCTGGTCCTGCGCCGCCTCGACCCGTGCCTTGCCGTCCTCGACCTTGTTGTGCACCTCGGTGCGCTCGGGGTCGGAGGCCGACGGGGCGGCCGGGTAGGGGTAGACCGAGTCGTACTGCTCGAAGAAGACGAGGTGCTCGGGGAGCCAGATCCCGGTGAACCCGAGCTCCTCGGCGGTCTGGGAGAAGTCCCGCATGAACGCCAGGTCGCGCTCGGCACTGCCGTCGAAGAGGTCGACGAGTCCGATCTCCATCGTGGTTCCTCCAGCGCTCAGACCGCCGCGGCCACCAGGGCCGCGAGGTCGTCGGGGGTGGACAGGTGGTCGAGGACGGCGACGAGCTCGTCGACCCCGGTGCCGAGCTCGGCGCAGCGCGCCCGGGCCTGCGGCAGCTCGTCAGCGGGGACGAACCAGGTCAGCCGGGGCCGGGTGCCGTGCACCGGCGCGGCGAGCTCGCCCGCGCGGGCGGCCAGCTCGTCGGCCGGGGTGAGCCAGGCCAGCCACCCGTCGACGCGCCCTCCCCCGGCGACGTACGCCGCCAGGGTCTGCGGGTCGGCGAGCCGGACGTGCACGGGCGGCACGGCACCCGCGCCCGACCCCTGGGCGCGCGGCTTGGGCTTGGCGATGGCGCCCTCGAACGCGATCGAGGCGCCCTCGTGCGCGGCCCGGTCCTGGGTCCACAGCGCCGTCATCACCGCCAGGTGCTCGAGGCTGGTGGCGAGCGCCTGCGCGGCGTCGCCGCCGGGCTGCTCCTCCCCCGCCGGGGCGAGGAAGGGGTCGACCAACGCGGTCGGAGGTGTCCCCGGGTCGAGGCTGTAGTCGAGCCGACCGGCGCTCAGCCAGTCCAGCGTCGCCACCTGCTTGGCGCGGACCGCGGGCGAGCGCAGGCCGAGCAGGTCGCCGGTGGAGGCGAGCCGCAGCCGGCTGGTCCGCCGGGCGGCCGCCTGGAGGACCAGCATCGCGTCCCACGAGCCGTCCGTGGCACTGTCCCGGTCGCCCGGCACCCACCAGGAGGCGAGGCCGAGCTCCTCGGCGGCCGCGGCTGCGGCACCGACCGCCTCGGCCAGCCCCGGCCCCGGCTCACGGACCCGGCAGGCGACACCCAGCTCCACGGCTCAGCCCTGCCACTGCTCGAGCGAGCCCTCGGCGGACCACTCGAGGTAGAGGCCGGGCTCGGACAGGTAGGCCTGGCCGCCCTCGTAGCTGATCGGCCCGTAGACCGAGTCCTGCGAAGTGATCTCGGCGAGCGCCTCGCCGAGCGCGGCGGGGTCGGTCTCACCCGACTCCTTGAGCCCCTGGGCGACGAACCACACCGAGGTGTATCCCTGCGCGGCGTAGATGTCGGGGTCCTTCCCGTGCTCCTCGCGGAACGATGCGACGAACGACTTCGCCGTGTCGTTGGTGGAGAACTCCGCCGAGAACGGGACGGGGAAGAGCACGCCCTCCATGCCGCCGGCGGCGGAGTCGAAGAGCTGCTTGCTGTCCGCGCCGTAGCTGGTGAGGATCCGCTTGTCGTAGCCGCGCTCGCGCAGCGCGCGCGCGAGCATCGAGGTCGGGGTGCCGAGGGTGCTCGCCACGACCGTGTCCGGGTCGAGGGCGGCCACCTGGGTGGCCGGGCCGGTGTAGTTGGTGTCGGCGGCGCTGGTGCTGATCTCCTTGAGCACCTCCACCCCGTTGCGCTCCAGGGCGGCGCGCCAGACCTTCGCGTCGGCGACCATTCCGTCGTTGTCGTTGTTGACGACCAGCACGGCGGTCTTGTGCCCCTCGGCGGGGACGACGGCGTCGACGAACTGGTCGAAGAGGCCGCCCTCGTCGGAGGGGAGCAGGTGCGAGCGGTAGAGGTGCGGCGGGTCCGCGAGGTCGGCGAGGATGGCGGAGGTCACCACGCCGGGCACCCCGCTCTGCTGGATGATCGGCGCGAGTGCGCCCGCCTCGGAGGAGAGGCCGCAGCACAGGACGGCGGAGGCGCCGTCGGCGGCGAACTGCTTGTAGAGCGCGATCGCCTTGGCCGGGTCGCCGGCGGCGTCCTCCACGTCGAGGTCGATTTCGACCCCGTCGCCGAGGAAGCCCGACTCGTTGATCTCCTTGGCGGCCAGCTCGGCACCCTCGACGATCGGCACGCCGGCGAAGGCCGCCGGGCCGGACTCGATGGCGGTGAACCCGACCAGGATCGAGTCCTCCGAGGCGCCGGCCTCACCGGAGCACGAGGAGAGCAGCAGGGCGCCGGCGGCCGCGGCCGCGAGCACCAGGCGGGGGCGGGAGCGACGGGTCGAGCGGGTCATGCGGGGCTCCTTCTGTGAACGGCTGCAATGTGAAGCAAGCACTTGATTCTTGCATGGGCCGAGAGAGCGCGCAACCGTCTTGCGGCTGCGCGCTCTCGGGGGAACTAGGACCGCAGCTGGTGCTTGCGGATCTTGCCGGTGGCGTTCTTGGGCAACGCACCGGCGAACGTCACGCCGACCGGGACCTTGAACGGCGCGAGGTTCGCCCGGCAGTGCGCGAGGACCGCCTCCTCCGTCAGCTCCACGCCCTCGGCGTGCACGACGAAGGCGTACGGCGACTCGCCCCAGCGGTCCGACGCGATGCCGACCACGGCGGACTCCAGCACCCCCGGCACCATGGCCAGGACGCGCTCGACCTCCGCCGGGTAGACGTTCTCCCCGCCGCTGATGATCATGTCCTTGATCCGGTCCCGGATGGTCAGGTAGCCGTCGTCGTCGAAGCACCCGACGTCGCCGGTGCGGAACCAGCCGGTGGGCGTCATCGCCCGTTCGGTCGCCTGCGGGTTGCGCCAGTAGCCCTTCATCACCTGGTGGCCGGCGACGAGGATCTCCCCGTCCTGCCCGGCGGGCAGCTCCTCGAGCGTGATCGGGTCGACGACCGCGACCGCGCTGCCCGGGATCGCCCGGCCGACCGTGGCCAGCCGCCACGGGTGCAGCTCACCCTGGTCGTGGTCCTCGGGCGAGAGCATCGAGACCCCGCCGGTGGTCTCGGTCAGGCCGTAGCCCTGCAGGAAGCGGCAGCCGAAGACCTTCCTGGCCTCCTGCAGCAGCTCGACCGTCATCGCCGAGGCCCCGTAGGTCAGGTACGCCAGGTGCGGCCAGCTCCGGGCCCGGACCGCCGGGTCGCGGACCAGCATCTGCAGCAGGGCGGGCACGACGACCGCGTGGGTCACCGAGAACTCCTCCCACAGGTCGGCGATCCCTTGGCCGGGGCCTGGCTGGACCATCACCAGCTCGGCGCCGCGGAGCGTGGCCAGCACCGCGTAGCCGAGCCCGGCGATGTGGAAGAACGGCAGGGGCGCCATCGCCACCGACCCTTCGCCCATGTCGTTGGCCAGCAGGATCGCGCTGTACTGCGCCGACAGGTTGTGGCCGGTCAGCTCGATCCCCTTCGGCAGGCCGGTGGTGCCGGAGGTGTAGAGCATCAGCGCCGTCTCCTCGGCCGGCAGGGCGTGTCCCGGGTCCTCGGCGGGGAACCGCTGGGCCCACACGGGCACCGGCACCCGCTCGCCGCCCTCGGCGCGCCCCACGACGAGGCGGACCGAGGCCGGCAGCTCGAGCCGGTCGAGCGCGGACTGGTCGTGCCCGCCGAGCAGCACCGCGGCGGGCTCGCAGTCGACCAGCACCTCGGCCAGCTCGCGGCCGACCAGCAGGTGGTTGACCACCACCGGCACCGCGCCGCTGCGGGCCACGCCGTGCACCGTGACCAGGGTCTCGGGGTCGTTGGGGCCCAGCACTGCGACCCGGCTCCCCGGACCGACCCCGGCCGCGGCGAGCCCCTGGGCGATCCGGGAGGCCGTCACGTCGAGCTCTCCGAAGGTGGTCACGCCCTCGTCGGTGCGCACCGCCACCAGGTCGGGGGTCAGCGCCGCGCGGCCGCGCAGCACGTCGGCGAGGGTGGCCATCTCCCCTCCCCCGGGCAGCGGGCAGGGGACGAAGGGAAGGTCGACGCGAGGGATCATGGGGGCTCCTCGGGGGATGCTGAGATGGTGCGGCCGGGGGGGCCGTTGGGGGGGTGGGGGGCGGGACCTTGGTCCCGGGGACCATCGTCCTCGTCAGGCGAGGTGGGCGCCGACGCGGGTGTAGCCCCTGAGCAGGTCGCGGGAGATGATCAGCCGCTGCATCTCGTCGGTGCCCTCGAAGATGCGGAACAGGCGCACCTGGCGGTACCACTTCTCGATCGGCAGCTCCTTGGTGTATCCGAGCCCGCCATGGATCTGCATCACCCGGTCCACGACCCGGTTGACCATCAGCGAGCCGGTCAGCTTGGCCAGCGACGAGGCGTGGGCGACGTCCAGGTCGTGGTCGACGGCCCAGGCCGCCCGCAGGGTCAGCCAGCGCGCAGCCTCGAGGTCGGCCTCGCAGTCGGCGATCATCCAGGCGATCGCCTGGTTGTCGCCGATCGGCCGGCCGAAGGTGTGCCGGGTGGTGGCCTGGCCGATCGCCATCTGCAGCGCCCGCTCGGCCACCCCGGTGGCGAACGAGGGGATGATGTAGCGACCGCGACCGATCCACTGCATCCCCAGCGCGAAGCCCTGGCCGACCTCGCCGAGCACCTTGTCCGCCGGCACCCGCACGTCCTCGAAGACCAGCGTGGCCGGGGACGCCTCGCCCATCGTGGCGATCGGGCTGGAGGTCCAGCCCAGCTCGCGGTCGACCAGGAAGGCGGTGGCCCCGCCCCGGCGTACGTCCTGCTCGGGGTCGGTGACCGCGACCACGATCGCGAAGTCGGCCTCGTGCCCGCCGGTGATGAACGTCTTCTCGCCGTTGAGCACCCAGGAGTCGCCGTCCCGGACCGCTCGCATCCGGATGTTGGCCGCGTCCGAGCCGGCCCCCGGCTCGGTGATCGCGAAGCAGGAGCGGCGGGTCCCCTCGATGGTGGGGATCAGGTACTCCGCCTGCTGGGCCGCGTCGGCGTGGAACAGGATGTTGTCGGCCTCGCCGCCGAAGGAGAACGGCACGAACGTCTTGCCGAGCTCGGTCCAGACCAGCGACTGGGTGACAGCGTCCAGGCCCATCCCGCCGTGCTCGACGGGCGTGCCCAGCCCCCAGAACCCGAAGGTCCGCGCCTTCTCCCGCAGCTCGACCAGCTCGTCGTGGCGCAGGCCGGTCTCGCCGTGGCGCTCCCGGTGCAGCACCTCCCCCTCCAGGGGAAGCACCTCGCGGGCCAGGAAGCGGCGCACGGTGTCGCGGACGGCGATCTGCTCGTCGCTGAGGGAGAAGTCCATCGGAGTTCCTTCGTCGGTCGAGGACCGGACCCGTCTCGGGGCCGGCGGCAGGGGCGGCCCGCCCGCCTGGGCGGGCCGCCTGCTGCGGTGCGGGTGTGGTGCTGCTGTGTGGTGCTGCGCGGCGGTGCCGGGCGCGCCCGAAGAGGGTCAGCCGAGGTCGAGCTGGGCCAGCTCGCCCTGGGCGGTCCACTCCAGGTAGGTGCCGGCCTGGTCGAAGGTGGCCTGGCCGTCGACGAAGGTGAGGTCGCCGTAGACGGACTCCATGCCCGAGACCTTCGCGAGGGCGGCGCTGACCTTCGCCGGGTCCGGGTCACCGGCGTCCTTGAGGCCCTGCGCCATCATCCACATCGCGGTGTAGCCCTGGGCGGCGAACAGGTCCGGCGCCTCGTCGTACTCCTTCTCGTAGGCGGCCACGAACTCCTCGGCGAGCTCGTTGCCCGGGTAGCCGGCGGCGAACGGCGTGGTGAACGCGACCCCGGCCATCGCTGCTCCGGCGGTCTCGAAGAGGGCGTCGCCGGAGGCGCCGTAGGAGGTGAGGATGCGCTGGTCGTAGCCGCGGTCGCGGAGCGCCCGGGCCAGCTGGGCGGTGGAGCCGCCGAGCATGCTGGAGACGACCACGTCGGCCTTGGTGCCGGCGATCTTGGTGGCGGGGCCGGTGTAGTTGGTGTCGGCCATCGCGATGTTGACCCGCTCGAGCACCTCGACGCCGTTGCGCTCCAGGGCCGCCTCCCAGACGTCACCGTCGATGGTCATCGCGTCGCTGTCGCCGTTGACCGCCAGGACCGCGGTCTCGTAGCCCTCGGCAGCGACCATGTCGTCCACGAAGGTGTCGTACATCCCACCCTCGGCCGCGGGCAGCAGCACGGTGCTGAAGACCTTCGGCACCTGCACCGCCTCGGCGCGGTTGGCCGAGGTGACGATGCCCGGGACCTCGCTGTCGGCGATCAGGGGGGCCAGGGCGCCGGTCTCGGCGGCACCGCAGCACAGGACGCCCGAGGCCCCGTCGGCCACGTACTGCCGGTAGAGGCTGATCGCGACAGCCGGGTCGTTCTTCAGGTCGTCGACCTTGAGGTCGACCTCGACCCCGTCTCCGAGGAAGCCGGTCTCGTTGATCTCTGCGGCCGCGAGCTTGGCCCCCTGCGCCAGCGGCTCGCCGGCGAAGGCAGCCGGGCCGGAGAGCAGGGCGGGGAAGCCGACCAGGTAGCCGTCCTCACCGGCGGCCGCGTCCGACGAGCACGCGCTGAGAGCGGCGCCGGCGAGGAGGAGGGCAGCGCCGGACGCGGCGGCCCGGCGACGGGGGGAAAGAACGTGGATCACGGGGTTGCTCCTTGGGGATCGATCGCCTGCCTTGTGTTAAGCAAGCGATTGATCTTTGCATGTGAGGAGCATCACGTGAGGCAGAACACGCAAAGAGTCTCGCGCCTCGATACGCCTGTGCCTCTCAGGCGGTCTGAGCCGCCGTCACCGTCGCCACGCCGCGGTCGAGGACGACCTCGCCGGACTCGTCCTGCACCTGGAACAGCACCTGACGCGTTCCGTCCCCGGCCGTCTCCCCCTGCCAGGCCCGCACGACCAGGGCAGTAGCGGGCAGCACCGGACGGGAGAACCGGGCGCTCATCGCCCGCAGCCGCGCCGGGTCTCCCCCGCAGACCTCGGCCAGCAGCACCCGGGTGGTGATGCCGTAGGTGCACATGCCGTGCAGGATCGGTCGCGCGAACCCGGCCCGACCGGCGAAGGTGGGGTCGGAGTGCAGGGGGTTCCGGTCACCGGTCAGCCGGTAGAGCAGCGCCTGGTCGGGACGGGTCGCCACCACCCGCTCCACGTCCGGCGTCCGCTCGGGGCGGAGCCACTCCCGGGTGGTGCCACGCTCGCCGCCGAATCCCCCGCCGCCGCCGAGGAAGGCACCGGTGCGGCACACCGCCACCGTGCCGCCGTCCGCCGGGTCGGTCAGCCGGGTCTCGGTCCACAAGATCGCGTCGCGACCCTTGTCCCACATCTCGGTGACCTCGGTCTGCACCCGCACCTCGCCCTCCGGGGCGATCGGGCGCAGCACCTCGAGCTCCTGCTCGGCGTGCACCGCACGAGCCGGGTCGTAGGTGCCCACCTCGGGCAGCCCGCCCTCGAAGCCCAGCACCACCGCGAAGCTCGGGACCACCACCTGCTGGACCTCGTGGCTGTTCTCGGTGGTCAGCTCGAGCTCGTCCAGCGGGTCCTCCTGACCGGCGCCGACCGCGAGGGCGTAGAGCAGGCTGTCGGTGGTGGTCCAGCGGCGGGTCGTCGGCTCGGAGCGGGTGCCGATCCGGGAGGGGTCGAGAGGCATGGAGATCTCCTGGGGGTCGTGGGCGCGCGGCCCGACGGGACACGGGAACGGGAACGGGAACGGTCAGAGGCAGGCAGGGTCAGGCAGGTTCAGGCAGGGTCGGGGGCGCCGGGTCAGGCCGGCGTGAGACGGGTCCGGGGTCCGGAGCGGACCAGCCGCGAGGGCAGCCGGCGGTCGACGATCCGCTCGGCGAGCTCGGCCACCTCGAGCAGCGCGTCGAGGTCGACGCCGGTCTCCACGCCCAGCTCGTGGAGCAGGTAGACCACCTCCTCGGTGGCCACGTTGCCCGCGGCGCCAGGGGCGTAGGGGCACCCGCCCAGACCTCCGACGCTGGCGTCGAAGCGATCCACCCCGACCTGGAGGCCGGCCACCAGGTTGGGCAGCCCGGTCCCCCGGGTGTCGTGCAGGTGGAGAGCCACGGGGACGTCGGGGTGGCGCTCGCGGAAGCCGCCCAGGACCCGGGTGACCCGCGGCGGGCTGCCCATCCCGGTCGTGTCGCCGAAGCAGACGCTGTCGGCGCCGTGCGCAACCGCCCGGTCGGCGACGGCGAGCACCCCGGACTCCTCCAGCTCGCCCTCGTAGGGGCAGCCGAAGGCGGTCGCCACGATGACCTGACAGCGAGCACCGGCCTGGTGCACCACGTCGATCACCTCCGCGATCGCGTCCAGCGACTCCTCGGGGGTCCGGTTGAGGTTGCGCAGGTTGTGCGTGCGGGAGGCGGAGACCACCACCTCGAGCTCGGTGAAGCCCGACTCCAGCGCCCGGCGGGTGCCGACCAGGTTGGGCACCAGCGCCGAGTAGCTGATCTGCTCGCGCGGGGAGACCTGGGCCCAGACCTCGGCGGCATCGGCCATCTGCGGGATCGCCCGCGGATGGACGTAGGAGACCGCCTCGATCTCGGCGAGCCCGGTGCCGCCGAGCGCGTCGATCAGCTCGACCTTGGCGGGGGTGGGCACGGGTGGCTCGTTCTGCAGGCCGTCACGAGGACCGACCTCACGCAGCACCACGCGGCTCGGGACGTCGCTCATCAGATCCCCTCCAGGTCGGCGATCCGCGACCGGTGCGCGGTCGGGGTGCCGTAGAGCTGTCGGGCCGCGGTGGCGCGGCGGAAGTGGTGGGAGACCTCGTGCTCCCAGGTGAAGCCGATCCCCCCGTGCACCTGGACCCCCTGACGCACGACCACCATCGCGGCGTCGCACGCCCGCGCCTTGGCCGCGGAGGCGGAGAAGTGCCGGCGCTCGGCCTCGACGGCCAGGTCGGCCACCGCGGCCTCGACCGCGCTGTTGGCCGTCTCCAGCTCGGCGTACATGTCGACCAGCACGTGCTTGACCGCCTGGAACGAGGCGATCGTCCGTCCGAACTGGGTGCGGGTGCGCGCATACCCGACCGAGAGGTCGAGGACCCGGGCGGCGAGCCCGACCACGTCCGCGGCGGTCAGCACCGCTCCGAGCATCCAGCTCTCCGCGAGAGCCTCCCGGACTCGGTCGGGGCCGGTCCCCTCCTCGACCACCGAGACCCCCTGGGCGCCGTCGAGGACGACCTCGGCCAGCCCCCGGGCCGGGTCCACGGCGTCGACGGGACGCACGGTCACCCCGGGGGCGTCCGGCGCGACCAGGTGGACGGCCGGGCCGTCGGGGCCCTGGCTCACCACCAGGAGCTGCTCGGCGAAGGCCGCGCCGTCGACGAAGAGCTTGGTGCCGGCGATCCGGCCGGAGGCGTCGCTGACGGTGGCACAGGTCTCGAGGTCGGCGGCGTCGCTCGTCTCGAGGGCGGCCACGGCCACGCGCAGCCCGTCCTCGGCGATCCGGCGGCGCAGGCCGCTGGCGTCCGCGGGGTCGACGCGCGCGAGCAGTCGCACGGTGACTCCGGCGACGCTGGCCAACGGTCCGGCCCAGCCGACCCGGCCTGCCTCGAGGACGGCGGCCGCGAGCTCGGGCACGCCGGCTCCCTGGCCACCGTGCTCCTCCTCGACCAGCAGCCCCAGGACGCCGACGTCCTCGACCAGCTCGCGCCACAGGAGCGGCACGCCGTCGGCCGGCGCGACCCGCTGCTCGTCCAGGTCGGCGTGGCCTCCCCAGAACCTGGCGAGGACGGGCTGGAGGTCGGGACTCAGTACGAGGGACTTCATGGTCGCTCCAATCAAGCAAGCGCTAGATAAGTTGGACAGATGAGAAAGCGGCGCAGCCCGCCGCCGGTCGACGACGGGTCGTCGCGCCGGCCGACGGAGCCGCCGTCAGCGCGGGGCGCGCAGCCCGTCGAGCATCAGGGTGGTCTGCAGCTTGGTGATCTGCTCGATCGAGGACGGTCCCGACGGGTCGAACCACCGGATGACCGACTCCAGCGCGCCCATCATCGTCCGGTACACCAGACGTGGCGGGAACTCGTCACGCAGGTCGCCGGCGTTCATCCCCTCCTGGATCGCGTTCATCCAGAGCTGGTCGACCTGCGCCTGCAGCTCGACGATGCCGGGCATGGAGCGCACGTGGGCCCACTCGTTGTGGAGGATCATCAGCTCCTCACGGTTCCCGACCAGGCTGTTGAGCGCGACCCCGACCAGCGCCTCGAGCTGGTCGACCGGGCCGCCGGCCGCGTCGCGGGCCGCGTGGTACGCGCTGACCAGCGGCTTGAGGTAGCCGACGACGATCTCCTCGATGATCGACTCCTTGGAGTCGAAGTAGTAGTAGAGGCTGCCCGAGAGCATCTCTGCCTCGTCGGCGATGTCGCGCACGGTCGCCGCGGCGAAGCCCTTCTCGGCGAACACCCGGGTCGCGGAGCGCAGGATCGCCTCCTTGCGGGCGACACCCGCCTTCGACCCGGTCGAGCGTCGGCGGTTGGTCGTCACGCGTGTGCCTTCCCCCTTGGCGGCCTTCTTCGTGCCCGACACCCTACTCGCGCTCCCCCCGGCCATGCCTCAGACCCCGGGCGCTCGGTCGGAGACGATGGTGACCGCACTGACCAGGTCGCCAGGGCTGCCGCCCTGGTTCTGCACCAGCCCGTAGACCGGGTCGGCCACCTGGCGCTCCCCCGCCTCGCCGCCGAACTGCAGCCACATCTCGAAGAGCATCCGCAGGCCGCTGGCGCCGATCGGGTGGCCGAAGCTCTTCAGCCCGCCATCGATGTTGACCGGCAGCGCGCCGTCGCGGTCGAACTTGCCCGCCAGCACGTCCTCCCAGGAGCGACCCCGCTCGGAGAAGCCGAGCTCCTCCATCAGCACCATCTCGGTGGGGGTGAAGCAGTCGTGCACCTCGGCCAGCGAGATCTGCGCCGCCGGGTCGGTGATCCCCGCCTGGGCGTACGCCGCCTGGGCGGAGTCGTACGCCTCGGTCAGGTCGCTGTAGTCGTAGTCGCTGTCGTTGCGGCCGGTTCCCGAGCCGGCCGAGAGGGCCAGCGCGTGCACGTAGAGCGGCCGGTCGGTGTAGCGGTGCGCATCCTCGGCCCGGACCACGATCGCCGCAGCGCCGCCGTCCGCGACCCCGGAGCAGTCGAAGACGCTGAGCCGGCCGGCCAGCGGGGTCGCCGCGGCGATCGTCTCCTTGCTCACCACCTTGCGGAACTGGGCGCGCGGGTTGATCGCACCGTTCGCGTGGTTCTTCCAGGCGATGTGGGTCATCGCCTCCTTGATCTTCTCCTCCGGCACGCCGTACCGACGGGCGTAGGCGGGGACGATCATCGAGTACATGGCGGGCGCGCTGAGCACCGGCGGGGTGCCGTCGTTGGGCACGCTGGGCATCTCCAGCCCGGAGTAGCCGGCGTCCTTCAGCTTCTCCCCGCCGATCGCCATGGCCACGTCGTAGGCGCCCGAGGAGACCGCGAAGCACGCGTTGCGGAACGCCTCGGAGCCGGTGGCGCACATCTGCTCCACCCGGGTGACCGGCTTGTTGCGGAGGTTGAGCGGCCGGGTGAGGGTCAGGCCCGAGACGCCGGAGATCATCGATCCCAGCCAGAAGGCGTCCACGTCGTCGAGCTCGAGGCCCTTGGTGCTGCCGACCGCGTCGTGCGCCGCCTCGACGAGCAGGTCGTCGACGTTGCGGTCCCAGTGCTCGCCGAACGTGGTGCAGGACATCCCGACGATGGCCACCGGGTTCTTCAAGGCGTGGATCGCCATCAGTTCTCCTCCTCCTGGGCCGACGCGGCACCCGAGGGCCGCACCTTCCACACGTAGTTGCGCACCTTGTTCCCGGCGACACTGGCCACCCGGAAGGTCGGCTCGACGCCGTCCCCGATCGCCGGGCTCACACCCACGGCGTCGGTCATCTCGAACTCGAACCGACCGCCGCCCTCGAAGTCGACCGAGACCACGGTCGCGGGCAGCTGCACCGACTCCGAGAGCCAGTCGGTGGTGAAGGTGGCGATGCTCGCCGGCACCTCCACCATCGGCACCGGCTCGAAGGTGTCCCGGGACGAGCACTTCAGGCAGACCCGCCGCGGCGGCATGTTCCGGTAGCCGCACGCGGTGCAGCCGGCGGCGACGAAGCCGAACTTCCACTCCGAGGAGCGGCGCGAGGCGGGCGGCACCGGGGGCTTCACGTCCGGGCGACGGGCCGGCTCACGGGGCAGCAGCCCGCGCCACAGCAGGTAGTCGCCATAGCTGACCGGGGTCCCGTGCGCAGCCTCCGCCAGGCCCGAGGCCAGGTGGTCGGCGAGCCGCTCGGTGGCCCGGAAGAGGAAGGCGTCCGCACCGTCGACCACGGAGACCACGAGCACGAGGTCGCCGGGGACGGCGGCGTCGAGGGCCGCGACCAGCTGGAGACCCGGGTCCGCGACGCCGGCGTACCCGAGACCGGTGAAGCCGCCCAGTGCGACCTGCTCGGGCTCGAACTTTCCGCGCAGCGCGCCGATCGCCCGGGTGTGCGGGCCGCTCAGCACGACGTGGGCCACGCTCTCGCGGTCGGCGCCGGCCTGCTCGAGGACCCGGGTGATCGCCTCCTCGGCGACCGGGACGTGCTCCTCCTGGCCGAAGCGCTCCTCCCAGGTGTAGGTGCGCACGTCGCCGGGCTCACGCCACCGGTCGAGGAACTCGCTGCTCACCGAGGCACTCGCGACCAGCTCGGCCACCGGGTCCTCGCCGGTGACCAGCGCGGCCGCGACATCGGCGCCGCCGAGCTCGTCCGGGGAGGCGGAGAGACCGATGCGCATGTCGGAGAGCACGGCGACCGAGTCGCCGTGCGCCAGCGCGGCGGCCAGCGCCCCGGCGCCGCAGCGCAGGGCGCCCGAGACGTCGTACGCCGGAGTGCTGGCGGGCAGACCGGAGGCGGCGAGCACGGTGGTCGCGTTGGACTTCTCCAGGTAGGCCGGGCGCGAGGTGGCGAACCAGAGCGCACCCGCCGGGCCCGCCTCGCCGTGCAGGGCACGCACGTTCCCCAGGGCGCGCCGCACCGCGGCGACTCCCAGGGTGGTGGTGTCCTCGTCGTAGGAGGCGACGGGGCGTTCCCCCCGCGCCGCGCGGATGCCGAGGACGGCTCCGACCTGCTTGCGGTCCAGTCGATGCACAGGCACGTAGACGCCGTAGCCGCGGATGCCGACCATGGGCCCTCCGATCTTCGAGGTGATCCGTCGACTTCTCGTCGACGTATTTCAATCAAGCACTTGCTTTGCTAACTTAAGCACCTCCTTTCCGCCCCCGCAACCGGACACGACCGTCCCGCCAGGAGGACCATGAGCACCCAGGCCGCCCCCGCCGTCCCAGGCACCGCACTGCCCGAGGGCGTCCCCGCCACCCTGCTCGGCGAGCTCACCGAGGTCATCGCCCGGCACGCTGCACCCCGCGCCGACGAGGGCCCCACCCGCTGGGGCCACGGCGACGACCGCGTCTCGGTGGTCGCCGAGCGCTCGGAGGGCGAGGCGGAAGAGATCGCCGCCCTGCGCGCGTACCGCGGCGACCTCGCGGCGGCCGGGCTCTCCTGGCTCGACGGGCCCGCACGCTGGGGTGGACGCGAGCTGCCCGCCGCGGCGGCGGGCTGGGCCCGGGACGTCGAGGCCGGCTACGAGCTGCCCGACGACGGCTACCTGCGCTTCAGCCTCTCCATCCTCTGCCGCACCCTGCTCGAGCACGGCACCGACGAGCTCCAGGAGCGCTACCTGCGGGGGCTGCGCTCCGCCGAGCTGATCGCCTGCCAGCTCTACTCCGAGCCGGGCGCGGGCTCCGACCTGGCCGGCCTGTCGACCACCGCGGTCCGCGACGGCGACGGCTGGCGGCTGGACGGTCAGAAGGTGTGGAGCTCAGGCGCCCACTTCGCCGACCTCGGCCTCTGCATCGCCCGCACCGACCCCGCCGCCCCCAAGCACGCCGGGCTCACCACGTTCCTGGTCGACATGCGCGCCCCCGGCGTCGAGGTCCGGCCGATCCGCCAGCTCACCGGCGGCGCCTCCTTCGACGAGGTCTTCCTGACCGGGGTGCACGTGCCCGACGACCACCGGATCGGACCGGTCGACGGCGGCTGGCCCGTGGTGGTCACCTCGCTGCTGCACGAGCGGAGTGCGATCGGCCGTGAGGTCGGGGTGGACGACACCCTGGTCCAGCGGCTCGTCGACCTGGCCCGGCACGTGGGCGACCCCGGCGACAGCCGCGTCCGCGACCGGGTCGCCGACGTCGCGATCCGCGCCTGGGCGGCCCGGCTGACCACGGACCGGATGCTGGCCGACGGAGTCCCCGGGCCCGAGATGGCGCTCGGCAAGCTGCTCACCACCGACCTGCTCCGCGACGTCAGCGACGTCGCGGCCGACCTGCTCGGCGCCGCCCACGTGGCCGACACCGGCGAGTGGGGCACCTACGCCTGGTCCGAGCTCACCCTCGGACTCCCCGGCCTGCGGGTCGGCGGGGGCACCGACGAGATCCTCAAGAACGCGGTCGGCGAGCGCGTTCTCAACCTCCCGAAGGACGCACGATGAAGATCGACAAGGGCATGATCGGATCCTCCGCCGCCGCGTGCGGCCCGCTGGCCGCGCAGGCCGAGGGGCTCGGGTACGACGGGGTGTGGGCCAGCGAGTCCGTCACCGACGCCTTCCTGCAGTCGCAGGCGGCGCTGCTGTCCACGGAGCGGGTCAGCGTCGGCACCGCGATCGCGGTCGCGTTCGCGCGCAACCCGATGTCGGTGGCCTACCAGGCCTGGGACCTGGCCGGCGCCTCGGACGGACGCTTCGTGCTCGGTCTGGGCAGCCAGGTCCAGGCGCACGTGGAGCGCCGGTTCTCCATGCCGTGGGGCGGTCGTCCGGTGGCCCGGATGCGCGACTTCCTGCTGGCCCTGGACGCCATCTTCGAGGCGTGGCGCACCGGCGGCCGGCTGTCCTACGAGGGCGAGTACTACTCCCACACCCTGATGACGCCGGTCTTCACCCCGCACCACCACGAGCACCGGGTGCCGACGATGATCGCCGCCGTCGGGGCGAAGATGACCGAGCTCGGCGGCGAGCTCTGCGACGGGCTGCTGCTGCACGGCATGACCACCCAGGCCTACCTCGACGAGGTCACCCTCCCGGCCGTCGAGCGCGGGCTGGCGGCGTCGGGGCGCGAGCGCTCGGCCCTCGAGCTCTACTGCCCGATCTTCATGGCGATGGGCGACACCGAGGAGGAGATCGCCACCGCGAGCCGCACGACCAAGGAGCAGATCGCCTTCTACGCCTCCACTCCCGCCTACCGCAAGGTGCTCGAGACGGTCGGGTACGGCGACCTCCAGCCGGAGCTGCAGACGATGTCGCGCGAGGGCCGCTGGGCGGAGATGGGCGAGCGGATCGACGACGCGCTGCTGCACCACATCGCCCTGGTCGGCACCCCCGAGGAGATGCCTCGGCTGGCGCACGAGCGGTTCGGCGGCCGCCTGGACCGGATCTCCTCCTACTACGAGTGGCCGGTCCAGGACCCGGACCGGCTCGGCGAGATCCTCGCCGCCTTCGGCAAGGAGCAGGCATGACCACCCCGGAGCAGGCCCCGGGCGACCTCGACCTGGCCGTCGCGGTGCAGACGCTGCTGGCCCGTCAACAGGTCACCGACACGCTCCACGAGTACAGCCGCCACGTCGACACCTGCGACGTCGACGCGCTGGTCGGCATCTTCACCGAGGACGCGGTCTTCGACTACGGCCACGGCCGGGTCTTCACCGGCCGGAAGACCTTGGACGGCCTCTTCCGCGAGGTGCTGGCGAAGTACGCCGCGACGAACCACCACTGCTCGACCACCACCTTCCTCGCACTCGACGCGGAGACCGCGGAGACGATCACCTACGTCTACGCCTTCCACGACTCCGGCCCGGGCGGTCAGCACGTGCACGTCTGGGGTCGCTACGAGGACCGGCTCGTCCGCGAGGCCGACCGGTGGCGGATCGCGCAGCGCCGGGTCCGGGTCGCCGGGGTCGAGACAGGCGACTCCCAGCCGGTCCCCGAGCGGTTCGAGCGCTACCAGCGGGCCGTTCTCTGATCCACGGTGAGCCTCACCGAGGTGCTCCGGTGAGGCTCACACGTCGGTGATCCGCACCCCGGCGTGCGCCTTGTACCGACGGTTCATCGCGATCAGGTTCGCCGTCAACGCCTCCACCTGGTGCGCATTGCGCCGCCGACCCGCGTACACCCCGCGCATCCCGGGCACCGAGTCCGCCAACGCCTGCACCAGGTCGGTCGCCTCCCGCTCATCGCCCAGCACCAGCACGTCGGTGTCGATCGAGGCGACCTCCGGGTCCTCCAACAGCACCGCCGAGACGTTGTGGAACGCACCCACCACCGTGGAGTCGGTCAGGATCGCCGCCGCCTGCTCGGTCGCCGACCCCTCCTCCACCTTCAACGCGAACGGACCCTGCTTGTCGAACCCCAACGGGTTCACGCAGTCGACCACGACCTTGCCGTCCAGGTGCGGCTTCAAGTCACGCAACAGCTCGCCGTGACCGTCCCACGGCACCACCACCAGCACCACGTCACCGGCCGCCGCGGCGTCCGCGTTCGCCGCCCCGGTCACCGCACCACCGGTCGCCTCCGCGAGCTCGGCCGCCGCGGCCTGCGCCTTCTCCGCCGCCCGGCTGCCCAGCACCACCGTCAGCCCGGCCTGCGCGAACCGACGCGCCAGACCACGCCCCTGCGGCCCGGTCCCACCCAGGATCGCGATCGTCAGGTCGGACAGGCTGCTGCTGGGGGTGGCCGCGTTCTCGGTCAAGGCGCCTCGCTCGGTAGGTGCGCGCGCCACGACGCGCGTCTGGGTCAGGGGGCTTTCATCCTCGCACCCGGTCCGCCCACGAGGGCGGGAGGGTGAGGTCGGACACACCCCCACGCGACTCCCAGGCGGACAGGCCCGGACCAGCCGAGTCCGCCGACTGGTCTGTGGACGGGGCGTCCCCGTTCCCGGCCGATCCCGCTAGCGTCCGGGTCGCGGCCCCAGGGCCGCGTGCTCGTCCACGGGGGACTCACGAGAGGGATCGACCACGTCATGCGACTGCTGCTTCGCGCTGCTGTGTTCCTGTTCGGCTCACTGCTGCTGATCGGCGGCGTGCTCGCCGCCGTCCTGGTCGGGCCGGACGACACCCTGGCCCTGGAGGCCGACGACGCGGCGGGTCCCGTGGTCACGCACCCCAGGCTCACCGCCTTCACCGACGTGACCCTGGTCGCCGAGGCCGAGGCACCGGGCGGGGTCTTCGTCGGCGCCGGGCACCGGGTGGACGTCGACGACCTGGTCTCCGACGTGGCGCGCACCGAGATCACCGGGGTCCGGTCGAACACGCTGCTCACCCGCCGGGCCGAGGGCTCCGACGAGCCCCTGCCCGACCCGGTCGCCCTGGACCTGTGGACCGAGTCGACCCACGGCGACGGCCCGCAGCTGCTGGCGCTGCCGCTCACCGGGGACCCGGTGGCGGTGGTGGCCACCCCGCTCGACCCCGAGGCGGCGATGACGCTCTCCCTGGGCGCCCGGGTGGACGGCCTCTTCGCGGGCAGCCTGGCGGCCGCGACCTCGGGCCTGGCGCTCCTCGTGGTCCTGCTCCTGCTCCGCCGCCGGCGTCGTCGGCGTCCGGCAGGTCCGGGGGCACCGGCCGAGCAGCACTCCCCGGGACCCGACCGGCCGGTGGTGTCCGCGGGCCGTGCCAGCCCTCCGGGTACGACGCTGCGCGTCCGGACCTCCGCGCGACCCCGTCCGACGCTGCGTCTGGTGGCGCCGCTCCTGGGCCTGGGGCTGCTCGCCTCGGGCTGCACCCTCCCCGCGGCAGTCTCGGTCGGGACGGCCGAGAGGCCGGCGCTGACCCCCGAGCAGCTCCCCGACCTGATGGCCGACCTCGACCGCCGGCTCGCGCGGGCGAACAAGAAGGTCCGCCCGCCGAAGTACGACGACTCCGGCTTCCGGAAGGTCTTCACCGGCCCCCACCTGCGGGTCGCCCAGCGCAACGTCGCTTCGGCGGCGATCGAGAAGCACGGCTGGAAGGGATCGACCGACCCGACCGTGCCCGGCGACCGGCTGTTCGCTCCGGCTTTCGAGACCTACCCGATGTGGGCCGCGCTGGACCTCCTGCCCCCCGACGACACGACCGACGACGTCAAGGGCGCCAAGGAGCGCCGCAGCCTGCTGCTGGTGACCCGTGAGTCCGTCGTCGAACCGTGGATGGTCGCTGGCGTCGGGGCCTTCGCCGACCTGCCGGAGCCCACCGAAGCACCTGGACCGGTGCCGACTCGGGTGATCCGCGCTGCCCAGCTGGCCGCCGACCACCTGGACGGATGGTGGCGCACCGGCCAGGTAAAGGGTATTCGGGTCGACCGGGAGACCAAGCAGACCCGGGCTGCGTACCTCAAGACCTCCCCCGCTGACAAGGGTGCGCTGTCCCTGGAGGCCCGGCCTTATCTCGACCCCAACCAGCGGCTGCGGGTGGTGGAGACAGCGGACGGCTACCTCGCGATCGCGATCTCCGACCTCCGCCAGACCACCACTCCTCCGCTCGGCATCACGCTGACGTGGAACGACGGCTACGCCGACCTCAACGGCACCGACGGCGACGCCGTCTACCAGACGTTCGTCGTCACCGCCGCGATCCACCTGCCTACCGACGGCCGGCCGCGGCTGCTCGGCACCATGGTGGGTCCCCGGGCCAGCTGAGCACCGGCACCGGCACCGGGTCCGGTCAGTCGCGCACGTGCACGACGACGTCGTCGACCTGCGCCCGCGAGGTGCGGAACCCGTTCGCCGGGTGCTCGGGATCGACGTACCCGAGGGAGACCGCGCAGACCACCAGTCGGTCCTCGGGCAGGTGGAGGAAGTCGCGCACCTTGTCGGAGTACATCGCGATCGCGGCCTGGGCGATCGACCCGAGACCCAGCGACGTCGCCGCGTGGGTCAGGGTGGCGACGTAGCCGCCGCAGTCGATCGCGCCGTACGTCCCCTGCTCCCGGTCGGTGGTGATCACCGCGACGTGCGGGGCGCCGAAGAAGGTGTAGTTGAGCAGCGCCTGCGCGCCACGGGCGAGCTTGTCGTCGCGGGCCACGCCGACGGCCTCGTAGAGCCCGTAGCCGGACTCCCGGCGCCGCTCGGCGTAGACCCCGGTGTAGCCGGACGGCATCTCCAGGTCGGCGCTCTGCGGGTGGGCCAGCACGTGCTCGGTCAGCTCGGTGGAGAACCGCTTGATCGCCGGGCCCGAGACCAGGTGCACCTGCCAGGGCTGGGTGTTGCACCACGAGGGGGTCCGCTGGGCCAGGGCGAAGAGCTGCGCGAGGGTCTCGTCCGGCACCTCCTCGGCGCGGAAGCCGCGGCAGCTGAAGCGGGCGTCGAGGGCGTCGGAGAACTCCATGCCGCCGATCCTCTCAGGCACCGGGGCATCGCGCCCGCGTACCCGTGAGGAGACCTCACCCGTCCCGCAGCGACGGCAGCACGTCCCGGCCGAAGGCCTGCAGGAACGCCGCGTGGTCGGGCCCCACGGCGTGCAGGAAGACCCGGTCGTAGCCGAGCTCCAGGTAGGCGCGGATCTCGGCCAGGTGCACGGCCGGGTCGGCGCTGACCGGGAGCCGGCCGGCGAAGTCCTCGGCGCGCACCAGCCGGGCGATCTGCTCCACCACCTGCGGGGAGCGCAGGTCGCCGCGGGCGAACCGCATCGCGGCCATCGGGTAGCGCTCGGCGACCTGGCGCATCGCCTGCTCCTCGGTGGGCGCCCAGCTCAGGTTGAGGTGCAGCCAGGCGGGCATCCGGGCCGGGTCCTTGCCCGCCTCCCGGGCACCCTCGCGGAACCGGTCCAGCAGCAGCTCGGCCTGCGCGGGCCGGACCGCCACGGCCAGCAGCCCGTCGGCGCTGCGCCCGGCGCGGCGCGCGGTGTGCGGGCCGCTGGTGGCGACCAGGACCGACGGCGGCCGGTCGGGCAGCGTCCACAGCCGGGTCGACTCCATCCGGAAGTGCGTGCCGTCGTGGCGGACCTCGCGCCCCGCGGCCGAGCCGGCGTAGAGCCGCTTGACCAGGTCGACCGCCTCGAACAGCCGCGCCACCCGCTGCGGCGGCTCGGGCCAGTAGTCGCCGGTCACGTGCTCGTGCAGCGCCTCGCCGACCCCCAGCGAGACCCAGTGCCGTCCGGGGTGCAGGGCGCCGAGGGTGGCAGAGGCCTGGGCCAGCGCGGCCGGGTGCATCCGCCCGCCGGCCGCGGCCATCCCGACCCCGAAGTCGCCGGTGGTGTGCTCGGCGAGCGCCCCCAGCAGCGACCACACGTGCGGCGCCTGGCCGAGGCTGGGCAGCCACGGCTGGAAGGTGTCGGCGGCCATGGTGCCGGAGAAGCCCGCGTGCTCGGCGAGCACCGCGAGGTCCACCGCCTCCCGCGGGGTCACCGCGTCGACCGGTACGACGTACCCGACCCGTCCCTGCACCGCCACGCTGCGACCTCCCTGACCCGCGCCCGCTCCCACGCTGCGGTCAGTCTAGGTTCGGCTCAGGTCCGCGCCTCGAGCAGGCGCGTCCGGCGTCGTGGTGGCGGCTCCCGGCTCGCGGGAGAAGGCGATCAGCGGACGGCCGGTGCGCGGGTGCGTCACCACGTCGGCCACCACCCCGTAGGTCTGCGAGATCAGCCCGGGGGTCAGCACCTCGGCCACCTCCCCCACCGCGCGCACCCGGCCGCCCGCCAGGACGACGACGTGGTCGCAGTGCGCGGCGGCGAGGTTGAGGTCGTGCAGGGCGGCGACCACGGTGATCCCGGTGGAGGCGATCTCGCGGAGCAGGGCGAGGGTGTCGAGCTGGGCCCGGACGTCGAGGTGGTTGGTCGGCTCGTCGAGCAGCAGCAGCCGCGGCTCCTGCGCCAGCGCGCGGGCCAGCTGGACCCGTTGCTGCTCCCCGCCCGAGAGCGTGGCGAGCGAGCGGTCGGCCAGCTCGGTGAGCCCGGTGCGCGCCAGCGCGGCGTCCACCAGCGCCGGGTCGCCGCCGGCGACGGCCCACGGCGACTCGTGCGGGATCCGGCCCAGCGCCACGACCTGCCGCACGCTCAGGGAGAACTCGGCGCGCGCGTCCTGCTCGACCATCGCCACCACCCGGGCGCGCTCGCGGCGGCGCATCGAGAGCAGCTCGACGCCGTCGAGGACCACCCGGGCGGGAGAGCCCGGTCCGACATCGGCCGGTAGGCGGTCCGGGGAGGCCACCCCCGCGACCAGCCGCAGCAGGCTCGACTTGCCCGCCCCGTTGGGCCCGACCAGGGCGACCACCCCGCCGGCGGGCACGGTGAAGGCGGCGTCGTGGAGCAGCACCGCGCGTCCCTCCACCCGGGAGAGGCCCTGCACCTCGAGCGTGCTCATGCCCGACCCCGGTGCCGGAGCAGGACGAGCACGAAGACCGGCGCGCCGACCAGCACGGTGATGATGCCGACCGGCACCTCGCGCGGGTCGAAGAGGGTGCGGGCGACGGTGTCGACCCAGACCATGAAGATGGCGCCGGCGAGCACGGTCAGCGGCAGCAGCCGCCGGTGCCGGGAGCCGACGACGAGGCGTACGGCGTTGGGCAGCACCAGCCCGACGAACCCGATCGCCCCGCTCACCGAGACCATCGCGCCGGTGAGCAGCGCGGTCCCGGCCAGCAGCAGCCAGCGGGTGCGGCCGACGTCGATCCCGAGCGAGGCGGCCGCGGAGTCGCCGAAGGCGAACGCGTCGAGCACCCGGCCGTGCAGGACCACGGGCAGGCCGACGACGAGCAGCGTCGCCCAGGAGATCACCACGGCGGTCCAGTCGGCCCCGGCCAAGGAGCCGAGCATCCAGTTGAGGACCTCGCGGAAGGAGTCGCCGTCGGCGTTCCAGAAGACCAGCATCGAGGTGACGGCCCCGGCGAAGGAGGAGACCGCAAGCCCGGCAAGCACGGTGCGGCTGGGCGTGATCTCCCCGAGCGAGCGGGCGAGCAGCAGGGTCGCGGCGAGCGCGGCCAGCGCCCCGACGAACGCGGCGAGCGGCAGCACCACCGAGAGCCCGAGGAGGAGCACCAGGACGGCCCCGGTGGAGGCGCCGGACGAGAGCCCGAGCAGGAAGGGGTCGGCGAGCGGGTTGCGGGTCAGCGCCTGCATCACCGCTCCGCTCAGCGCGAGCCCGGCGCCGACGGCCGCGGCGGTCAGCACGCGCGGCAGCCGCAACTCCCAGACGATCCCGGCACGCAGGGTGGTCACCCCGCTGTCGCCGAGCAGCCCACCCAGGCCGAGGCGCTCGCCGATCACGCTCCACACCTCCCGCACCGACAGGTCGGCCGCGCCCAGGGTGACCGCCCAGCTCATGGAGAGCAGCAGCACCACGCTCAGCGCCGGCAGCCACAGCACCCAGGGCTCGACGCGCCCGCGGCGCGCCGCCGGCGCGTCCGGCCCGCCCGCCCCGGGAGTCGGGGACGGGTCGACGGCGCTGCGCTGCAGGAGGCTCACGAGCCGGCTCCCGCCTCCTCGAGCAGGCCGAGCTCACCCAGCTGGCGGGCCAGGTCGAGCACCGCCGGGACAGAGCGGACCCCGGCCTCGGCGGCGGGCATCGGCACGGTCAGGTAGCGGCCCTCGCGGACCGCGGTCAGCTCGGCGGTGGCCGGGTTGGACTCCAGGAACTCGATCTTGGTCGCCGCCTGGTTCCAGTCGGCGTCGACGAGCACGAGCACGTCCGGGTCCTCCTCGATCACCGACTCCCAGCCCAGCGACGACCAGGCCTGGTCCACGTCGCCGGCGATGTTCTCCAGGCCGACGGCCTCCATCATCATCTGCGGGGCGCCGGCCCCGCCACCGACGAACGGGGTGTCGGTGCCCGAGGACCACCACAGGGCGGTGGTGCCCTCGGGGGCGCGCTCGAGGTCCTCGAGCGCGGCACGCTGCTCGGCGACCAGCTCGGCCGCGGCGTCCGGCGCGCCCAGGACCTGGCCGGCCTCCTCGAACTGGGAGAAGAGCAGGTCGAAGGTCATCGGGTCGGGCGCGTACGGCGACTCCTGGCAGGCCGACGGGGAGACGTAGCTGTTCACGCCGAGCGCGGCCAGGTCGTCGCGCTCCCCCGCGGTGTCGGCGACCAGGTTGCTCTCCCAGCCGGCGAGGACGAGGTCGGGCTCCTGCTCGAGCACCACCTCCTGGCTGGGTGCCTTCTCCGAGAGCAGGGTGACGCCGGCGACCTCGTCGGCCCACTCCTCGGGGACCGGGCCGTCGGCGAACGCGTGCGCCACGAGCCGGTCACCCAGGCCGAGGGCGAGCATGAGCTCGGTGGAGGTGGACTTGATCGCCACCACCCGTTCGGGCGCCTGCTCGAACGTCACCTCGGTGCCGCAGTTGTCGACGGTGACCGGGTAGCCCGCCGTGGTGGCGCCGGTGCCGGCGTCCGCGTCGGCGCCCGCGTCGGACTCCCCACAACCGGCGAGGCCGAGTGCGAGCACGGCGAGGCCGGCGGGGACGGTGCGGCGCAGCGAGGTGCGGGACGGGACGAGCGGCATGAGGGACCTCCGGAGGGCAGGCGTGCAGGGATGGCCGCGGTCAGTCGCCGCGTCGATCCGTCGCCCCAATCCGGGTCCGACTCGCTCCGGGCAGTGGCGCACCGGAGTGATCGAGGCCACTCTAAACGACCTCGGCGTCACGCCGGCGCGTGGGTCGTCCGGCTCGCCGGGTCGGTACTGGCTCGCCAGGCCGCCCGTGTCCTCGTGCGGTCAGTGCGGGACCACCATCGGCGTCCCGGCCACCGGGTCCGGCACGACGGTGCAGGGCAGCCCGAAGACCTCCTGGATCAGCGCGGCGTCGACCACGTCCCGGGGCGGCCCCTGGGCGACCACGCGCCCGGCCTTCATCGCCACCACGTGGTCGGCGAACCGGCAGGCCTGGTTGATGTCGTGCAGCACCGCCACCACCGTCCGCCCCTCGTCGCGCAGCCGCGCCAGCAGGGCGAGCAGCTCGTACTGGTGGGCGATGTCGAGGAACGTGGTCGGCTCGTCGAGCAACAGGTACGGCGTCTCCTGGGCCAGCACCATGGCGATCCACACCCGCTGGGCCTGGCCGCCGGAGAGCTCCTCGACCTGCCGGCCGGCGAGCTCGTCCACCCCGGCGGCGAGCATCGCGGTCTCCACCGCGACCTGGTCCTCCGGCGTCCACGCGGAGAGCAGCGACTGGTGCGGGTAGCGGCCGCGCCGGACCAGCGCCTCGACCCGGATCCCCTCGGGCGCGACCAGCCCCTGCGGCAGGAACCCGACCTCGCGGGCCACCGCACGGGGCCGCATCCGGCGTACGTCGGTGCCGTCGAGCTCGACCCGGCCCGCCCGCGGCTCCAGCAGCCGCACCAGCGAGCGCAGCAGCGTCGACTTGCCGCAGGCGTTGGCGCCGACGATGGCGGTGAACGCGCGGTCCGGCACGGCCAGCGAGAGCCCCGTGGAGACGGTCCGCTCGCCGTAGGCGAGGGTGAGGTCGTGGGCCTGCAGACGGGTCATCGTCTCACTTCCTTGACGAGCAGCCAGATCAGGTAGATGCCGCCGAGGGCGGTGGTGACCACGCCCACCGGCAGCGGCACGGGCCGGGTCAGCACCTGCGCGAGCAGGTCGGCGGTGACCAGCAGCAGCGCCCCGGTCAGGGCCGCGGGGAGCAGCGGGACGCCGGCGCTGCCGGTGACCCGCCGGCCGATCTGCGGGGCGGCGAGGGCGACGAAGACGATGGGCCCGGCGACCGCGGTGACGGTCGCGGTGCAGGCCACGCCCAGCACCACCAGCGTCAACCGGTGCGTCCCGAGCCGCACCCCGGTGGTCACCGCCACCTCGTCGCCCAGGGCGGCCTGGTGCATGGTGCGGCTCTGGGTGGCCAGCAGCAGCGCCACTCCCGCGACCACGGCGAACGGCACCGTCACCTCGTCCCAGCCCGTCCCGTTGAGCGAGCCGGCGCTCCAGGCGGTGGCGGCGATCGCGACGTCCAGGTCGGCGCGGAGCACGATCCACGAGTTCACCGCGGTGAGCATCGCGTTGACCGCGATCCCGATCACCACCAGGCGCAAGCCGCTGAACCCCTCCTTGAGCGAGAGCAGGTAGACCACCAGGGCGGTCGCCGTGCCGGCCAGCACCGCGCCGCCCGCCAGCTGGGCCGAGGTGCCGCCGAGCAGCGCCACGACGACCAGCGCGCCGGTCCAGGCGCCGGCGTCCAGACCGATCACGTCCGGGCTGCCCAGCGGGTTGCGGGTGAGGTTCTGGAAGACGGCGCCGGCCAGCCCCAGGGCGGCGCCGAAGACGAGCCCGGCGGTCACCTGCGGCAGCCGCCACTGGGTGATCACGAACGACTGGTCCCCGCGGCCGAGCAGCCCCTGGAGGGTCTGCGCGGGACTGGTCCAGGTCGCCCCCTGGCACAGCGCCACGAACGCGACCCCCAGCGCGGCCAGGCCCAGCAGGAGGCAGCCCAGCCGGACGCGCCGGGTGACGGCGTCGATCCCGCCGACCACGCTGCTCCCGGCGGCGCTCCCCGCGGCGCTCCGGGTGGTTCCAGTGGTGCTCACAGCGCCACCGCGCCGTACCGGCGGACGACCCAGATCAGCACGGGTCCGCCGAGGAACGCCGTCACGATCGCCACCGGCACCTCCCCGGTCGGCAGCAGCACCCGGGCCAGCACGTCGGCGGCCAGCACCAGCGCGGGCCCGAGCAGCAGGGAGAGCCCCAGGAGCCAGCCGATCGCGCCGCCGGCCGCCCGCCGCGCCAGGTGCGGCACGATCAGGCCGACGAAGGCGATGGGGCCGGCCACCGCGGTGGCGGCGCCGGCCAGGACCGTGACCAGGACGATCGTCAGCACCCGGGTCCGGACCACGTGCGCCCCCAGCGTGTGCGCCACGTGCTCGCCGAGCGCCACCGCGGCCAGCGACCGGGTCAGCAGCAACGCCCCGCCGAGCCCGGCGGCGATCACCAGCACCGGCAGCCCCAGGGAGACCTGCTCCCGGCCGGCCAGCGAGCCGACCGACCAGAACCGGTAGCTGTCGAAGACCTCCGGCATCGCCAGCCGCAGGCCCAGGGTGAGCCCCGCGAGCACCGCGGAGAGCGCCACCCCGGCCAGCACCAGCCGCAACGGCGAGGAGCCGCCCACGGCGTAGACCAGCACGGTGGCCGCGGCCGCGCCGACGAAGGCGGCGGCCAGCATCGCGGCCTGGGAGTCCGTTCGCCACAGGGCGACGGCGACGACGATCGCGAACGAGGCGCCCGCGGTCACGCCGAGGATCCCGGGCTCGGCGAGCGGGTTCCGGGTCAGCGTCTGCACCAGCGCGCCCGCCACCGCCAGCGCGGCGCCGACCGCCAGGGCGAGCAGCGTCCGGGGCAGCCGGACGTCGCGCACCACCACGTGGTCGTCGGTGCCTGCGTAGTCGGTGAACGCGGCCAGCACCTCCGGCAGCGGCACCGTGCGGGCGCCGACGCACAGGCTCAGCGCGCCCAGGACGGCGAGCAGCAGCACGGCGCCGAGCAGCGCCGGCAGCCGGCGGGTCAGCTCAGTCATCCAGCCCTGCGACCCCGCGCTTCCAGTAGCCGGTGACCAGGGCGTCGTCCGCGCCGACCCGCTCGCGCGCCCAGGACCGCAGCGGCTTCACGTCGCCCGCCTCGCCAGCGGCGAAGAGGAAGGTCCGGGCCGGCGGCAGGGCGAGCGATGCGACCGCCTCGGCGAGCCGGGAGCCGTCGCTACGGTCCAGCCACTGCACCCGGAGGCCGTCGCGGACGGCCAGCGGGTAGTCGCGCTCGTGCGCGTGGTCGACGTCGACCAGCACGTCGGCCGAGACGTCGGCCGGCGCCTCCTCCAGCCAGCGGGCCACGGCCGGCAGCGCCGTGGTGTCGACCGCGAGGACGTAGTGGTCGTAGGTGTGGGCGAACGCCTTCGCGCCGGGCGGCCCGGCCACCACGACGTCGTCCCCGGGAGCGGCCGTCCTGGCCCAGTCGGAGGCGAGCCCGCCGTCGTGCAGCACCACGTCGAGGTCGAGCTCGAGGTCGGCGGCGTCCCAGCGCCGCACCGTGTACTTGCGGGTCGGCGGGAGCGGGCGCGGCCAGTCGAGGGTCTGCTCGTCGTTGGCGACCGGGTCGTTGCGGGTGCCGTCGGGCATCGCGAAGACCAGCTTGACGTGGTCGTCGGCCTGGTAGCTGTGGAAGCCCCGCAGCCCCTCACCGCCCAGGGTGATCCGGCGCATCGACGGCGTCACCTGGGCGACCCGGACGACCTGCACGGTCCTGACCCCGATCGGGTAGCCGATCCGGGTGACCCCGGTGCCGGTGGTGTGGTGGGCGGCGACCCGCTCGGCGGGGCGGTCCCGCTCCATCTCGACGCGGCTCACGGGAGCAGCGGCTCGAGCGCGGCGTCCAGCGAGTCCAGCGTCTTGATCGCGGAGGCGAACGTGGCGGCCTCGGTGTAGCGGACCCCGAAGGCACGGTCGGCCTTGACCGCGGGCAGGTTCTGCCACAGCTTGTGGTCGAGCACGTACTGCACGGCGTCGTCGGGCTTGCCGTCCGGACCCACGGTGTAGGTGATCACGTCCGCCTCGCCCAGCTTCTCCGGCAGCTCCTCGATCGACGGGTACTCGGTGACCGCCTCGGCGCCCTCGCCGGGCTCGCTCGGCTCGCCGTAGTACTGCACGCCCAGGTCGCCGGCGATGTTGGTGCCCCAGGAGCCGGCGTACTCGCGGTGGAAGGTGCCTGCGGAGACGTCGCCGTAGGCGCCGACGTGGCCGAAGTCGAGGTCGGCGAGGACCTCGCCGTACTTCTCCGACAGCTCGGCCGCGCGCTCCTCGTACGCCGCCTTGGTGGCCTCGAAGCCCTCGGTGGCGCCGGCCGCGTCGGCCTGCCGCTCGGCCAGCTCGCGCCAGCCGTCCGGGGCGGCCGGGCCGAGGACCACCACGGGGGCGATGTCCTCGAGCCGGTCCATGTCGACGTCGACCAGGGCGGGCGCGGGGACGCCGATCACGATCAGGTCGGGGCGGAGCCCGGCGATCGCCTCGTAGTTGGTCTCGGCGGCGCTCTCGCCCGCGACCTTCTCCAGCTCCTCGTACGTGGCGAGGTCGTCGGCGTCCATCAGCGCGGTCCCCCGGGACCACTGCGAGATGCCGACCAGGTCGGCGCCGGACTCGATCAGGACGGGCACGGCGTAGCCGGTGGCGACGACGCGCTCGGGCGAGGCCGGGATCTCGATCTCGCCGTTGTCCGCCTCGAAGGTGCGGGTCTGCGACTCCGTGCCCTTGCTCTCCTCCTCGGAGTCCCCGCAGGCGGCCAGCCCGAGGGCGAGGAGCCCGGTGAGGGCGGCGACGGTCGAGGTCCGCGTCAGGGCGCGACGGAGTGCAGGGGCATTCATGGGGTCTAAGGTAAGCCTTACCTACTGGCCTGGAATGTCGCGGAGAGGACACCTGATGTCGCTGACAAGACACTCCGTGGACCACTGGTCCGCCCAGGGGACCGATCACGGGACCGATCACGGGGCCGATCACGGGGCCGATCTCTGGGTCGAGGAGTTCGGCCACGGCCTGGGCCCGCCGACCGGAGTGCTCGTGCTGCGCTACCCCGCAGGTCGGGGGATCCCGCACTTCCCCGAGGAGCGGGAGGACCACCTGCACCGGGTCTTCTGGTCGCCCGACGGCCCGCTGGCGGTGCGCCGCGGCGCCGGTCTCGCCTACCTGCCGCCCGAGCGGGCCTTCTGGGCCCGCCGCGGCTCCACCCTCGAGGTCAGCGGCTGCGAGCGCCAGACGGTGTACGTCGTCTGCCTGCGCCAGGCGCCCGCGCACCTGGCCGCCGTCCCGGCGGGAGTGGTCGCGATCGATGCGGAAGCCGCCGCCGCCGTGCTGGCCCTGTGCCGCACCGAGCTCGACCACGGACCCGCCATGGAGCTCAAGGACCAGGTGCTCGCCGGGCTTCGCACCCCCGAGCCGCTGGAGCACACCGCCGCCGGCAACGGGCTGGCCCGCCAGGTCGCGGCCGCCCTGCTCAGCGACCCCGGCGACCCCACCGACCTCGTCGGCTGGGCAGCCCGGCTGCACACCACCGCCAAGACCCTGCAGCGCGACTTCCTCCGTGAGTACGGCGTCCCGTGGTCGACGTGGCGGACCCGGACCCGGCTGCAGGCCTCGCTCGCCCTGCTCGGGCGGCGGCCGGTCGGCGAGGTGGCGCACCGGGTGGGCTACTCGAGCGCCTCGGCGTACGTCAGTGCCTTCCGCCGGGCCTACGGCACGACGCCGGGCCAACGGGCCCGGAGTGTCGGATCAGGCGGCGGCGCCCCGCTCGGGGAGGGTGGGTCGGGTGCCCCCGGAGACTGACGACGCGCCTGACGGGCTGCCCAGTAGCGACCTGCCCCGTGACGACCTGGGCACGCCCGTGCCGGTCCCTGCCCGGGCCGCCCGGGTGGTCAGCCTGGTGCCGTCGCTGACCGAGGCGCTGGCGAGCGTGGACGCGGACGCGCTGGTCGGGGCCACCGACTGGTGCACCCACCCGGCCGACCTGGCGGTCACCCGGGTCCGCGGCACGAAGAACCCCGACACCAAGGCGATCGCGGCGTTGGCCCCCGACCTGGTGATCGCCAACAAGGAGGAGAACCGCGAGCTCGACGTACGCCGTCTCCGGGAGGCCGGCGTCCCGGTCTGGGTGACCGACATCGAGACCGTGCCGCAGGCGATCGAGTCGATGGAGCGGCTCTTCGACGTCGCGCTCGGCTGGCCGCGCCCGGACTGGCTGGCCGAGGCCCGTGCCCTGTGGTGCGGCGCCCCCGCCTCGCCGCGTGCCCGTACGGCGACCGCGATCTGGCGCGACCCGTGGATGGTCGTCGGGCGCGACACCTTCACCGGCGACCTGCTGGCCCGCGCCGGGCTGCCCGGGGTCTTCGCCGACCACGCCGAGCGCTACCCCGCGCTGCCGGTCGAGGAGATCGACGGCGCCGGGGCCGACCTGGTGCTGCTGCCCGACGAGCCGTACGTGTTCACCGCCGAGGACGGTCCCGAGGCGTTCGACCGCACCCCGACGCGGTTGGTCGAGGGGCGCCTGATCACCTGGTACGGCCCCTCGCTGGTGGAGGCGCACGCCGTGCTCACGCAGATCGTGACCGAGGGTGCCGCCGGGGAGCCCGGGGCCTGACCTGCCTCGCCACCGGGTGCGGCCCCGGACCGCTAGCGTGGCCCCCACGGTCGGTCCGGGGGCGGTCCCGAGGACGCCGACCGGTCCACGGGGGGAGAAGAGAGATGGCGCGACTGTCGCTGCGGCGGCCACGCCTGAGCAGCCTGCGGCGACGCGGGGTCCTCGCGCTCGGCATCGCGCTCACCGTCGGCGGCGGGCTGACCGCGCTCGCGCACGGTCCCGACGACACGGTGATGATCGCCACCGAGCGGCAGAGCATCCCGGACGCCGGCCTGCCCACCGTGGTCCGGCCGTTCTCGATCCCGTTCCGCGGCGCGGAGCTGGTCGTCCGGGCTGAGGCCCGCGAGGGGGTCTTCCTCGCCTCCGCGCACCGGATCGACATGACCGACCTGCTCGACGGGGTGAGCGGGCAGAGCCTGGAATCCCTCGGCGTCACCGAGGGGACCTTCCTGAGCGGCTTCCCGGTGCGGGTCGACCCGCGGCGCATCGTGGGCTGGCGGGAGCGCTCGGCCGGACCGGGGCCGCAGGAGGTCCGCGTCGACCTGCACGGCGACCCCCTCGACGTCCTCGCCGTCTCGCTCTCCCCCGACGCCACGCTGAAGGTCTCGTACGGCGTGCACGTCGCCTCGGTCTTCGCCGGCTCCCTGGGGTTCGCGGGGGCGGGCCTGCTCCTGGTCCTCGCCTGGTCCGCCGCGGGCCGCGGACGGCGACGTCCCGAGGAGGCGGAGCCCGCGCCGGAGTCGCTCGAGTTGCGTGAGTCGCTGGACCCTGCAGACCCGGCACTCGGGTCGCCCGTCACCCGGCGCCTCCACGGGCCGCTGCCGCCGCCCGTGATCCAGCCCGTGACCGCGCCGGTCACCCGGCCCCTCGCCCAGCCTGCGCCCACTCCGGCCACGCCGACCACGCCGCCCGTCGAGCGACCGGTCGAGGACGCGGCCGGGCACCCGGCCGAGGACCGGGCGGAGGACCCCGTCGACGACCGGGACGACCCGGACGACCCGGACGACTCCGAGAGCCAGGACACCCCCGACGACCGGGACGAGCCGCCGTCGCGCCCACCCACCGGGACCCGTCCGCTGCGGTCGGGCGCCGCGGCGCTGGCCGCCACCCTGGCCGTCGGCTGGTGGGCCCGGCGCCGGCGGCGGGGCACCACCGCCCTGCTGCTCGGCGCGCTGCTGCTGGGCGGCTGCGGATTCACCGACGAGCGTGACCCGGTGGACCTGAAGCCGGGGTTGGAGCAGGGCGCTAGCGAGGAGATGCTCGCCGACTACGCGCGCCGGTTGACCCGGGCAGTCCGCTGGTCCACCGGCCCGAAGGACGACGACTCGCGGTGGGAGCGCGCGCAGGCCGGCCCCGCGCTGGCGGCCTCCCAGTGGCGGGTCGCGACCGACGCGCAACCACCCCGCAGGCGCGCCGCCCGACCCCGGCTGCGCACGGCCGGCGTGCACACGCCGATGTTCCGCGGCTACCCGATGTGGGCCGCGGTCGAGGTCGAGGAGGGGTCCGACCGGTCGCTGGTGGTCTTCACCCGGGCCGGGTTCGCCGACCCCTGGCTGGCCGCGGTCTCGATCGGCCTCGACGACGTGACCGTCCCGGCCCCGGCCCCCGAGCCCGGTGCCACCGACAGCGTGGTGACCCAAGCCGCCGAGACGGTGAGCGAGCTCGTCGCCCAGTGGTGGGAGGAGGACGCGGTCTCAGGGCTGGTCGTCGACGAGAAGACCCGGGCCCTGCGCGCCGGCTCGCTGCCCACCGGCGGGCGCCCGACCGTGGAGGCCTGGCCCGACCCGGCCCAGCGCTACTTCCCGGTCGAGGCCGACGGCAGCACCCGGCTGGTCGTCACCGTGCACCGGGTCGAGGACGCAGCGGGGGCGCACGCCCTGAGCACGCTGGTGCTGCTGCGTGCCGTTGGCCGGCCCACGGTGCTGGCCAGCTCCCTCTCGCCGATCGCCTAGGGTCCGCCAGCCGTCAGCGCACGCGCCAGCGGCCGAGCAGCGTCCCCTCGTGCTCGAGCAGCAGCGTGGGCTCGAGCCGTACGTCGACCGGCTCACCCGCGGTGATCCGCGGGCCGGTCCCGGCGAGCAGCCGCGGCACGGTGGTCAGGCACAGCTCGTCGACCACGCCGGCGGCGAGCAGGTCGCGCAGCAGACCCGGCCCGCCCTCGGAGAGCAGCTCGCGCCACCCCTGCGCGGCCAACCGGTCGCGGAGCGCGACCAGGTCGACCGTCTCGGTCCCCAGCACCCAGACGTGCTCGGCGCCCAGCACGTCGCGTGCCTCGGCCAGCCCCGGGGAGGTGGCGGTCGTGGCCAGCCGCACCCGGCCGGGCTCCGCCCCGCGGAGCAGTTCGGGCACCTCACCGGAGCGGCTGACCAGGACCAGCGGCGCCCGCGCCGGCCGGTAACCCTCGGCCCGGGCCGTCCCGGCGCCGACGACGATGCAGTCCGCGAGCCGCCGCAGGGTGTCGAAGACCCGGTGGTCGGCGTCGTCGTTGATGCCGCCGCTGCGCCCGTCGCTCCCGGTCGCCGCGCCGTCCAGGGTGGAGACCATGTTGACCCGCAGCCACGGGGTGCGCGGGGCGGCGTAGAGCCGCGCGAGGTCGTCGTCGGTGAGGTCCCGAGACGAGCCCTCCGGGCCGATCAGGGCACGCACTGCCACCTCACCACCCAGTACTGCACCCCGTACGGCGCGGCGTCGTGGTCGACCTGCACCTCCCCGATCGTCACCCCGCGCTCGTCGAGCTGCTTGGCCAGCACCGCCAGGGAGCGCAGGCCGGTGGCCAGCAGCTCCTCGCCCTCGTCGATGTCGAGCGCGGCCAGGCCGCCGAGGTCGCCGAGCCGGAGCAGCTGCTCGAGCCAGTCGTCGTACCCGGCGGCGCGCGGGTCCAGGTGGCCCGGCGCCTTCTCCGACCGGCGGGCCGACCCGTTGGCCATCACCAGCAGGTCGCGGCCGTCGAAGTCCGAGCGACGGCCGAGCAGCGACTCCCCGATCGTCAAGGCACGGGAGTCGTCGGCGAGCACCCGCACCGAGGGCCCGAGCCAGGCGATCGCCCGGGCGCAGGCGGCCCGCAGGTCGGCGACCGGGTCGTTCAGCGAGGCGTACGCCGGCAGCAGCGCCGGCACCGGCGGCGCGATCACGATCCTCATGCCACGTCCTCCGCCGGTCGAGCCTGTCGAGACCTCATGCCAGCCCCCGGATCGCCCGCGCGGGCGGACGGCGGCCCGCGATCGTCCACACCATGTCGACGGTCTGCCGGGTCTCGACCACCTCGTGCACCCGGTAGATCCGCGCTCCGGCCAGCGCGCAGACGGAGGTCGCGGCGAGGGTGCCGACCAGCCGCTGCCCCACGGGGAGGTCGAGGCTCTCGCCGACGAAGTCCTTGTTGGACAGCGAGACCAGCACCGGCCAGCCGGTGGCGACCATCTCCTCGAGGCGGCGGGTGATCTCCAGGGAATGGAAGGTGTTCTTGCCGAAGTCGTGGGCCGGGTCGATCACCAGCGACGCCGCGTCGACGCCGGCGGCCAGCGCCCGCTCGGCGTAGGCGAGGGTGTCGGCGATCGCGGCGGCGACCACGTCGTCGTACTCGATCCGGTGCGGGCGGGTGCGGACCCGGATCCCGCCGGTGTGGGTGCAGACCAGCGCGACCCCGTGCGCGGCGGCCACGTCGACCAGCTCGGGGTCAGCACCGCCCCAGGCGTCGTTGAGCAGGTCGGCGCCCGCCTCACAGACTGCGTCGCCGACCGAGGCACGCCAGGTGTCGACCGAGATCACCAGGTCGGGGAACGACTCACGGACCCGGGCAACGAAGTCGACCACCCGCGCCTTCTCCTCGGCCTCGGAGATCTCCACTCCGGGCGCGGCCTTGATCCCGCCGATGTCGACGATCTCCGCGCCCTGGTCGGCCACCAGCCGCACCCGCTCGAAGGCGGCGTCCTCGGCCCAGGTGGCGCCCTTGTCGTAGAAGGAGTCCGGGGTGCGGTTGACGATCGCCATCATCAAGGTGGCGTCGTCGGGAAAGGTGCGGGAGCCCAGGCGCAGCATCAGCGCTCCTCCCCCGTCGTGGACAGCAGCGGTCCGGCCGGGGGCCGCGAGTCGACGGGGATCCGGCTGACCGAGGGGGTGACGCCCTCCGGTCCGGCGGGCAGGAACTGGGTCAGGGCGATCTCCTCGGCGTGGTGGCTGTGGGTGGAGCGGGCCCAGGCGGCGGTGAGGATCTGGGTGGCCATCGCCCCCAGGTCGAGCAGCGGTTGCTGGTGGTGGGCGCGGCGTCCCAGGTCGACCTGGGCGATCGCGTCCAGCCCGGCGCCGCGCCAGGTGTCGATCAGGGCGGCCAGCTCGACGGCGTACCCGGTGGGCACCTCGAGGCCGGCGAAGTGCTCGCGGCGCACCGCCCACTCCCCGGCGAGCGGCTGCACGACCCCGCCCAGCGGCGGGAAGAGCAGGGCGACCAGCGGACGGGCGACCAGCTCGGTGACGCGGCCGCCCTCGAACGGTCGCGGCTCGCCGTCGTGCTCACCGCCGGGGCGCTGGTAGAACCCCTTGACCAGCTGCACGGTGGGGTCGGTCAGCAGCGGCCCGAGCAGGCCCGGCACGAAGTGGGTGTCCCAGTCGGTGAGGTCGGCGTCGATGAAGACGAGCACGTCGCCGGTGGTGACGAAGAGCGACTTCCACATCGCCTCGCCCTTGCCGGGGCGGGTGCCCAGGTCGGGGCGGATCTCCGCGGACCGGTGCACGACCGCGCCCGCGTCCGTGGCCACCTCGTACGTCGCGTCGGTGGAGTCGGAGTCGACGACCACGATCTCGTCGACCAGCGCTGAGGTCTCCAGCAGCGCCTCCCGGCACCGGGTGACCACGTCGCCCACGGTGGCCGCCTCGTTGCGGGCCGGGACGACCAGGCTCACCCTGGTCTCGCCCTTGGCGGCCTGCAGGTCGGCCAGGGACCAGTCCTGCCAGCGGTGCGTGCGCCGCGCGAACCAGTCCTCGATCACGGAGCCAGCCTACGCAGGACGACTCGTCGGGCCGCGGGCGGCGACACGGACGGCCGAGTTGGGCAACACTGAGGAATGCCCTCGAAGCGCTCGCCGTGGCCCGGCTGGGTCTACCGCTCAGGCGAGGACCGGGAGGGCGTCGAGCAGGCGAGCGGAGTGCCGACCTTCCTGATCGCGGGGGCCGTCGCCCTGATCGCGGGCATCGAGGTGGTCTACCTGCTCAGGCGGTGAAGCGCCCCACCCAGTCGTCGAGCGCCGCCTCCGGCGTCCCGTGCTCGACGAGCCAGCCCCGGGCACCGCCGTGGCCCGGGTCGTCGAGCACCTCGACGACCTCGGTCATCGACTCGGCCGGGGTGAGCAGCCACAGCGGGTTGATCGGCTTCTTGGAGCGCGACGGGAAGCGCATGATCCGCTCCACGACGGCGTCCATGTTGTCGCCGGTCCGGGCGTAGTCGGCCACCACGTCGTCCGGCGCCACCCCGGCGCTGAGCAGCAGGGAGGCGACCACGATGCCGGTCCGGTCCTTGCCGGCAGTGCAGTGCACCAGCGCGGGGGCGGGCCGGGTGACCACGTGGGTGACAGCGCCGGCGACCCGGTCGGCGGCGGTCTCGAGGATGTGCCGGTAGAGCTCGCCGAGGTCGGCGTCACGGATGTTCTCCGGGGCGGCGGCCTCGTGCAGCGGGTGGACGATCCGCTCGGCGCCGGGCAGCTCGTAGGGGACGCGCTGCGCCTCCCGCTCCATCCGCAGGTCGACCACGGTGGCCGGCGGCCAGTGCGGCACGTGCTCGGGGTCGGCGTCGTCCGGGTGCGGGGCGTCGCTGCGGTAGAGCATCCCGTGCGCGGTCAGCCCTCCCCCGGTGACCGGGAGGCCGCCGAGGTCTCGGAGGTTGACCAGCGAGTTCATGGGCGGCTCGTCACTCCTCGTCGCGGACGACGGTGGCGAACTTGGGCTTCTCCTTGGCCAGGAACGCGCGCACGCCCTCGGCGAAGTCGTCGCCGGTGTAGACCTCGCGGAGCATCTGCTCGTCGAAGGCGGGGGCCTTCTCCTGCTCGGCGGCCCGTGCGGTGAGCTGGCGCTTGGTGGCCCGCTGGGTGGTCGCGGAGCCGGCCATCACGTCGTCCACCAGCTCGTCGAGGGTGGCGTTGAGCTCCTCGGTGATCTCGGTGAGGGCGCCCACGGAGTAGGCGCGCTCGGCGTCGACCAGCCGGCCGGTGAGCAGCATCTTCCGCGTGAGCGACTCGCCGAAGACGGCGGCGCAGCGGTGCACGACCGGGGCGGCGAGCGCGTTGCCGAGGGTCTTGGCGATCGGGTAGCCGAAGCGGGACTCCGGGGTGGCGATCCGGATGTCGCAGTGGGTGGCGACCGCGAGGCCGCCGCCGACGCAGAACCCGTCGATCGCCGCGATCGTCACCTGCGGCAGCGCCAGCAGCAGCGCCAGCAGCTCCCGGATCCACTCCTCGTAGGCGACCGCGTCGGCCTCGAGGAAGTCGGAGATCTCGTTGCCCGCCGCGAAGGCCCGGCCGCCGGCGCCGCGCAGCACCAGGACCCGGACGTCGTCGCGTCCCTGCAGGTCCTCGCAGAGGGCGCGCATCTCGGTGTACATCGCCTTCGTGAAGGCGTTGTGCCGCTGCGGACGGTTGAAGACCACCGTCACGACGCCGTCCGCCTTGGTCACCAACAGCTCAGGATCGCTCACGAACGACAGCCTAGGGATGCGGCTGTCTCGCCCGGCACCGGGTCCGGGATCGGCCGCCCTCTCGTGGCCTCCTCCTTTCCTGCGCGCTCCCTCTCGGCTGTCTCCTGCCGCCCCCTGCCCGGCGCCGCAGGGCCGCGGGCTACCTCAGATTGGGGGAATCCGGCCGGCGTGGGCCCTGAAGGGCCTGCCTGCTGTGGACACCCGCGGCCGCACGCTTGGCAGCCCCTAATGTCGACCCGGCAGGCTCTTTCGGGGGAGGAACTCCAATGTCGGTACGACGACCACGCACCGCCGCGCGCGCCTCACTGGCTCTGCTCGCCAGTGTTGCTCTCTCACTGGGCGGCTGCGGTCAGGACGCCCCGGAGCCCAAGGTCGCGGACCCGACCCCAGTCAGCCAGACCCCGAGCGAGACTGCGTCAACGACCACAGACGGCGAGACCCCTGAGGCGTTCATCCAGCGGTGGATGAACGCCTCGACCGACATGCAGAACTCTGGTGACGCCACCGAATATCGGTCGATCACACGATCGTGTGACCCGTGCTCGAAGCTCGCAGACAAGATCGAGGCCTACTACGCCGCTGGGGGTTACGTGCAGTTCGGCGGAACCGAGGTGCTCCAGACCCGCGAACTGGCGGACCTCGTGTTCAAGGTGGTCGTCAAGGACAAGCCGACCAAGTACAAGTCCAGCGCCGATGCGGCGGTCGCGAACTTCGCCGGAGGTAGGAACTCTTACGAGGTGACGTTGACGCGCGATGCCGATGGATATCTCCTCGATGACTTCTGGGTGCTTCCCCAATGAAGTCGATCACCGTCGCCTGTCTTGGCGCGCTACTAGTGACTGTCCCCGCTGCGACGGCGAGAGCGGAGCCAGGCGGGTGCATCACTTCGAGCATGAACCAAACCGTTGGCAACTGCAGACTCACGGTGACCGTTGCGCAGAACCAGATCAACCAGACGGTCGATCTCTACCGATACAAGACGAAACGACTGTGCTACTCCCCCGTGGACGGTGTCCACACGTCCGAGGACGACGGCCAGGCTCCCTGCGAGCGCCCGCAGTACTGCTCTGAACCTCAAGACGGTTCCCTTTACGAGCTTTGGCGCCAACTTCGCACTGGTGGTTCCTGGGAAGACCTCGGCGCCGTATGTATTGGCACTCGGGAGGGCCTGGACGTCGAAGGCGGGCGCGTGACGACCGAGATGGTCGCGCGCGCATACGCGACGCTCGACTGGCCCGCGGCCACCCTGACGATCCAACCCACCGGCGGCGAGACGCTCGTCAACCTCCGCACCCTCTTCTCCACCACCTCCACCGAACCCGTCACCCAGACCATCACCCTCCTCGGCCAACCCGTGACCATCGAAGCCACCCCCACCTCCTTCACCTGGACCTGGGACACCAGCGCCCGCGCCCACCCAGAAGACGCCCGCCCAACCACCACCAAGCACGGCGGCACCCCCTACCCCAAGAGCGGCGGCACAGTCCCGGACGACGCCATCACCCACCGCTACACCCGAGCCGACACCACCGTCCGACCACGACTCGACGTCACCTACAGCGGCCGATTCCGCGTCGGCGACGGCGCGTGGCAAGACATCCCCGAGACCCGCACCATCACCGGCGCACCCCAGCAGCTCACCGTCCTCGAAGCACGCCCCACCCTCGTCCGCTGATCCGGGCAGCCAGACAGCCACCGAGGTCACACTTCTGGCCCTACGCTCGCACCCAGCCGGCTCTTTCGGGGAGGAACTCCAGTGCGCCGATCAGCCACGACACCGCACGCCACTCTGGCGCTGCTCGCCATCCTCGGATTGAGCGGCTGCACCCAGGAGGACCCGGAGCCCGCGGCAGCAGAGCCCTCCCCCACCGCGACCCCCAGTGAGGCCGAGGCGACGCCGGACCAAACCCCCGACGAGACGCCGGAGCGCTTCATCCACCGCTGGGTCCACACCGAGACCGCGATGCGCAACACCGGCGACACCACGGCGTACGACGCGATCACCGGGCCCTGCGCGCCCTGCGACGAGCTCTCGGACCAGGTCGCTTCCTACTACGCGGCGGGCGGCTACGAGCGCTGGCAGGGCTACACGATCCGCAGCTTCCGGGAGGTCGGCGACGGGTTGTACGAGATCGCTACGACCTTCCCCCCGTCCGAGTACAAGGCCTCGGCCGAGAGTGCTGTGCAGAAGGTCAAGGGCGGCAGCGCCCTCTTCCACCTGAGCGTGTCGATCGACGGAGGGCGCTTCGTCCTCCAGGACGTCGAGAAGGTGGGCCGCTGAGGACTCAGCGCACGACCTGCGCCCCCAGCGCTGCCATCTCCACGAGGAAGAGCAGGGCAACGGAAGCGCAGAGCACGAGCGGCGCGATCCCACCCCTGACGCGGGCGCCGGCACCGGTCCGCTGCCGGTACCGCACGCGGCTCTCGACGAAGAGCCACCCGCTCAAGACCAGCGCGAGGCCGAGGAAGACCAAGGCCGGGAGACCGAGCCGGTCATAGGTGAGCCGGGCCATCACCGCGGAGCCGGCGGTGGTCGCCAGCGCCGTACGCTGCCACGCGAGCGCGGTCCGTTCGGTGGCCAGCCCCTGGTCGTCCACTCAGAGCGCCCGCCCGAGCGCCACCGCGACGGCGACCGCGACGATCACCAGTCCGAAGGTCACCGGCAGGGCCAGGCCGAACGACGGCAGTGGCCGTCGACCACGCATGGCCCGCTCGGCGAAGGCCCAGCGAAGCCAGGCCGCGGCCGTGCAGAAGAGCCCGAGGACGATCAGCGCCAGCGCCAGCCCGGTCTGCAGGTTGTCGCCCAGGGGCAGGTCGACGACGTCGAGCGCCACCCCCGCGGCGAGCAGCGCGAGCGCCGTACGGATCCAGGCCAGGAAGGTGCGCTCGTTGGCGAAGCTGAACCGGTAGTCCGGCTCCTCCCCCTCGGCGTAGACGAACGCCGGCCACCGCTTCCTGGTCTCCTCGCTCACCCTCCGATGCTCTCACTGGCCGCCCGCACCCCACGTTCGCGAAGACGAATCCGGCACCGACTACCTCAGATTGGGGGATCTTTGGGTCCAGCACCGGATTCCACGTTCCCGCTGTGGACAGTCCCCGCCATGCCCAGCCCAGCCCCCTACGGTCGTGCCACTGCTCTCTCGGGGGAGGAACTCCACGGCCGTTCGTCGACCAGTCAGCACCGCGCCGATCCGCTCCTGCTCACGGGACTCCTGGCTCTCGGCGGTCGCGGCGAGGATGACCCTGAGCCGAAGGTTGCCGACCCGACGCAGGCCGCTGCCTCGCCTTCGGAGACTCCGGCCGGCGCGCCCCAACGACTCACCGTCCGCGAAGCCCGCCCCACCCTCGTCCGCTAACTCGGGCAGTCCGGCGCACTGGGCAGCTCAGCCTCGGTGCAGGCCAGGCCGAAACACACGGTCGCTCGAGGAAGGGGTCGAAGCGAGGCAGCGGGGAGGCGGACCGGCCGACGTTCCGGGCTTCCCCCGCAGCGTGGGCAGACGCCGCGAAGGCACTTATCGACACTCATGCCGGGGGCCCGACTTCTCGACAAGAACTCGCACTTCTTGACCGTTGCAACGGTCAAGAACTGCCAGTTTCACCGGGTACCCGGTGAAACCACCACCGGCACACCTCACTCGTAGCCGAGGATCTCCTTGCGCTTCTCCCCCCACGCCAGCGCGGAGGCGATGGCGTCGTCGAGGCTCAGCTCGGTCTTCCACCCCAGCAGCCGGGAGGACTTGTCGACATTGGCGAACGCACCGACCGCGTCGCCGGGCCGCGGCGGCGCCTCGCGCACCGGCACGGGCTGGCCGAAGACCCGCTCGAAGGAGGCGACGAGCTCGCGGACGGTGGTGCCCTGGCCCATCCCGACGTTGATCACGGTGCTGGGCGCGTCCTCGGCCGCGAGCACGTCGTCGAACCGCTCGACGGCCCGCACGTGGGCGCGCGCCAGGTCCCAGACGTGGATGTAGTCGCGGATCCCGGTGCCGTCGCGGGTGGGGTGCTCGACGCCGGTGATGGTGAAGGCGTCCTTCATCCCGCGGGCCGCCATCACCAACTGGCCGAGCACGTGGGAGGGCTCGCGCACGTAGATGCCGGACTCCAGGTCCGGGTCGGAGCCGACGGGGTTGAAGTAGCGCAGGATGATCGCGCGCAGCGAGGTGGCCCGTGCCATGTCCTCGAGCACCTGCTCCATCATCCGCTTGGTCCGGGCGTACGGCGAGGCCGGCGCGAGCGGGTCGACCTCAGTCACCTCGAAGTCGTCCTTCTCCGCATACAAGGAGGCCGAGGAGGAGAACAGCACGCGCGGCTTGCCCAGCGCGACCAGCTCGTCGAAGAGCTCGAGCGACTTCGCGACGTTGTCGCGGTAGTACTCGTACGGCAGCTCCATCGACTCCGGCACGACGATCCGCGCAGCCATGTGGATGGTGGCGTCGATGTCGGGGTGCTCCTCGACGATCCTGCGCAGCAGCGCCCGGTCGGCGATGTCGCCCTCGTAGAAGATCCGGTCCCCCACGAAGACCCGTGGGCCGCTCAGCAGCGAGTCGAGGACGACGGGGGTGTGGCCGGCCTGCTCGAGCGCCTTGCAGGTGATCGTTCCGATGTACCCGGCGCCGCCGGTGACGAGGATCTTCATGGTCGTTCACCCTAGCGGCGCCCGACGAAGCCGGGCGCGGCCGTCGGCCACCAGGGCGAGCGCCACGCCGGCACACAGGCCGAGGATGAGCAGGTGGGCAGGGAGCAGGCCGCGTCCGCGTGAGCCTGGCATCCCGGCAGTGGCGGCGAGCAGCGTCCCGCCCGCGATGACGACGAGGGCAAAGCCGACGAGGACGCGGGACTCGAAGGAGTTGTGCCACCACAGCAGCGTCGCTCCGAGCACGGCGACGATGAGGGCGGAGAGCTGAAGGATGAGCGCGACGGTGCTGGGTGCCTGGGTCGCGCGGACGGCGATGACCAGCGCGATCAGTCCGGTGCCGACCGCGGCCAGCCGCGAGGCACGGGTATGCCGACGCGGCCGCACGCCTGCCGCCTGGATGCGGCGCTCCGCCGCGCTCATCGGGCCGGCTGCCGAGGGACCCGGACGGTCACCACGGTCCCGCGGTCCGGCGTGCTGGAGAGGCTGACGTCGCCGCCGTGGGCGTCGATCAGCTGGCGGGTGATCGAGAGCCCGACGCCGAGTCCCTGGATCGCCCGGTCCCGCGCCGCCGTACTGCGGTAGAAGCGCTCGAACGCGCGGTCCCGCTCGGCGCGCGACATCCCGATGCCGGTGTCGGCGACGCACAGGGTGAAAGCGTCACCGCACTCCTCGAGCACGACCTCGACACGACCGCCTTCGGGCGTGTACTTGAGGGCGTTGGAGACGACGTTGTCGACCACCTGCGCCCACGCGTCCGGGTCCACGTGCGCCTTGACCGGGCTCGCGACCTTGCTGATCAGCTCGATCCCGGCCTCCGACGCGCGGGCGGCATGCTCGACCAGGGCGGCGCTCAGCAGGCTGGAGACGTCCACGCAGCGGGGTCGGATCGACGGCGCGTCCACCTCGGAGACCTGCAGCAGCTGGCAGACCCGGGAGAGCAGGACCTGGGCGTTGCGCTGGGCGATCTCGAGCATGGCGGCGATCCGGTCGTCCGGGTCGAGCTCGTCGGCGATGAGCTCGTGGTAGCCGATGATCGAGGTGAGCGGCGTACGCAGCTCGTGGGAGACGGTGCTGAGGAACTCGTCGCGCACCCGGACCGCCTCGACGATGTCGGTGACGTCCCAGCCCACCACCACGGCGCCGAGCCGGGCGCCGTCGCGCCGGTGCATCTGACGCGCGGAGGTCATCACGGCCACCTGGTCCTCCGCGGGTCCCAACCAGTAGGTCTGCGGGGCCACCGCCTCGCCCCGCTGGGCCCGGACCGTCACCCGCTGGTCCGCGGGGATCGGCGTCACCCGGTCCTCGTAGTAGAAGTGCGCACGTCCCCCCTGCCCGGGCTGCGCCAGCTGCACTCCCGCCCGGGCGGCGAGCGCGTGGGCGGTGGCGTTCTCCAGGATCACCTCCCCGTCCTGGTCGTACCCGACGATGGCGGCGTCGACCGAGTCGAGGATGGCCTGGATGAGCAGCAGCCGGTCGTATGCGAGTTCCAGGGTGCTCTCGACCAGGGCTTCCTGCTCCTCCTTGACCTGGCGCTGACGCAGCAGACCCGCGGCCCAGGTCACCACCGACGCCAGCGGGCGCGGTAGCCGAGCAGGGCGTCGTCGCGTCATCCGCATGACGGTCGCAGCCTCCCCTCGCCGAGTCGATGGACGCGCACGCCCATGCTCGAAGACCTCCGGTCCTGGTCCGCACGCTGACCCGGACGTTACGTCCGGCGTTACCAGTCGCTCCGTGCCGCACTACTCCGCCGGCCCGGCGCCGCGCTCCTGGCACAGGAAGCTGCGCCAATCGGATAGCCCGGGTCGGTGCCTCACTGCCTCTGGACGGACCTGCCGGTTCGTACGCCGTCCCGCCGCGCGCCGGTTTAGGGTTTCTCGCGATGGACGGACATCTCAGGGACGACGTCGCGCACCGCTCGACGTTCCGGACCACTGATCCCGCGAAGGCCGAGGCGGCCGTGGGCTCGACGTACGAGGTCTCCACCCGGTTGGTGCTGCCCGCCCGGGACCAGCGAGCCTTCGACATGAACCTGACCGAGGTGCGGATGGCCTCCTCGATGGTCGGCGTCCTGTCGTTCGGCGCCCCCGCTCGCGTGGTCACCGACGCCACCAGCGGCTACCACGTCAACCTGACGCTGCGAGGCCGGGCCGCCGGGGCGAGCAACGGCGCCGAGGCGACGTCGACGGTGGCTGGCGAGGGCCTCGTCTACGAGCCCGGTGCGGTGACGGACGCCGTCTGGTTCCGCGGCTGCCGGGTGCTCACGCTGTTCCTGTCCCAGCGGGCCGTCGAGGAGCAGCTCGAGAAGCTGTTGGGCCGCAGCCTGACCGGGCCGCTGCGCCCGGCACCGAAGGCCGAGGGTCTGGCGCGGGCGCTCGGACCCGCGGTCCAGCTGGCGCTGATGCAGCTGGACCGGGACACCCCGGCGAGCGCCGCGCTGCAGAACCACGTGGAGGCGCTCCTGGTCGACAGCTTCCTGCTCTCGCACCGGCACGCCTACAGCGAGGCGCTGGAGCGACCGGGCCCCGCGGCGCCCAGGACGCCGGTCGAGCGCGCGGCCCGGCTGCTGGAGGAGCGACCCGAGCATCCGTGGACGACGGTGAGCCTGGCGACCGAGGTGCACCTGAGCACCCGCGCGCTGCAGGACGGCTTCAAGCGCCACTTCCACTGTCCGCCGATGGCCTACCTGCGCGGCGTCCGGCTCCGCGGAGCTCATGCGGCGCTGACGGCGGCGCAGCCCGGGGAGACGACCGTGCAGGAGGTGGCGCTGCGGCACGGGATCATGCACCCGGGACGTTTCTCGGTCTCCTACCGTCAGGAGTTCGGGGAGAGCCCCTCGGTGACGCTGGCACGTCCCGCCCCGTGACCGTTCCGCCGCGGCCCGACCACCTCGTACCGCGCGCAGAGGAAGGCACCGTTGCGGTCGTGCTCGACCAGCCGCAGGTCGAAGGGGCGAGGGAAGAGCGGGCGGCCGGCGCCGAGGGTGACCGGGGCGATGGAGACCACGACGTCGTCGAGCAGTCCCTGCTCGGCGAACTGGGCGGCCAGGTCTCCCCCGCCGACCACCCACAGGTCACGCCCGTCGGCGGCCTCGACCATCTGGGCGTGCACGTCGGCGACCGGGTCGGCGGTGAAGGTGATCCGCTCCGCCACGGGCGCAAGGTCGCGGTGGGTGAAGACCCAGCTGGGCTCCTGGTAGGCCCACTTCTCCCCCGTGCTCGCCATGTGGTCGACGATCCACTCGTACGTCGTCGCCCCCATCGCCAGCGCCCCGATGCGGGCGTAGAAGTCGTCGTAGTTCATCGGCCCCTTCTCGTCGATCTCCTGGGTGAAGAGCCAGTCGAGCGAGTCGTGCTCGTCGGCGAGGAACCCGTCGAGGGTGGTGGCGGTGTAGTAGGTCGTGCGGGTCATGCGATCCCTCCGGTACGTCGTCGCAGCCAGGTGATGGGGTCGCCCTCGGGCCAGCGCGGCACGGCGTCGCCGAGCATCCAGCGGGCGAGCTGGCGCCGGTGGGCGGAGTAGGTCAGGACGTGGGCGAGCACGCTGCCGAGCACGAAGCTCTCGGGCGGCTCGCAGAGCGCGTCGACCAGCCGGTCGCCCCAGGCGCCGCGCCGCTCCAGGTCGCGCATGGTGGCGAGCCAGCGCGGCGCCACCTCCTCGTGCCGGGCCGTCAGGCTGGGCACGTCGTCGGGACCGGCGGGCGGGTGCTCGGCTCCCTCGATCGAGGCGAGCCACACCTCCTTGGCGCGCACCAGGTGGTGGAGCACGTCGCGCAGCGTCTCGTCGGTCTGGTCGAAGGGCAGGGGTTCGTGCCCGGGCAGCCGCGCCCTCCCCAGCCCGGCCTCGTCCACTCCCTTGGCCGCCTCGAGCAGGTCGCGGGTGTCGTCCAGGTCGTGCTCGACGAGCATCAGCGTCACCACCCCGGCCGAAGGCGTTGCCGGCTGCTCCACCCACAGCGAGGTGGGCGGGTGGAAGTGGATCCCGTTGGGCGCGGGCAGCCAGTGGGTGCCGGACCCGGTCGGCACGGTGCTGGGCGGCTGCCCGAACGCCCGGGCGAAGGCGCGGCTGAACCCCTCGACGGAGTCGTAGCCGGCCGCGAACGCCGTGTCGGTGACGGAGTGGCCTTGTCGCAACTGCCAGGCGGCGCGCTCGAGCATGACCCGGCGCCGCATCGCCACCGGCGGCTCGCCGGCGCCCCGGGAGAGCTGCCGGGTGAAGTGGTACGGCGAGGCGTAGGCGTCCGCGGCCATCTCGCCGAGCGTCGCGTTCTCCTCGTCGAGGACGGCGTCGAGCAGCTCGCGGAGCCGGTCACGTCCGGGGGTGGTCTCGCCCATGCCTCTCAGTGTGGCCGGGGCAGGCGACAGTCCGCCTGACCGAACTTGCTCACCCGGGTCAGACCGGTGCCGCCGGCTCCGGCGCGGGCTCCGGGCTCGCCGCCGGCGCCACGGACTCCGGCCGCCACCCCGGAGGCCCGAAGACGTAGCCGAGTTTGTCGCGCCAGGTCGGGGCACGGCGTACGTCGCGGACGATCGCCGCGTACTCATGCGTCTGCAGCTTGAGGATGTGGTTGGTCCCCACCGGCGTGGTCAGCCCGTACGTCGGCCGGTGCAGCTCGGGCTGGAACGAGCCGAAGAGCCGGTCCCAGACGATGACAATGCCGCCGTAGTTGCGGTCCAGGTACTCCGGGTCGCTGCCGTGGTGCACCCGGTGGTGCGAGGGCGTGTTGAAGACCAGCTCGATCGGCCGCCAGAGCCGGTCGACCCGCTCGGTGTGCACGAAGAACTGGTAGACCAGGCTGACGGAGAAGCCGAAGAAGACCAGCGCCGGCGGCACGCCGAGCAGCGGCAGCGGGAGCCAGAAGACGAGCTCGGCGGAGTTGTTCCACTTCTGCCGCAGGGCGGTGGCGAAGTTGAAGTACTCACTCGAGTGGTGCGCCTGGTGGGTGGCCCACACGAGCCGCACCCGGTGGGCGACCCGGTGCGCCCAGTAGAAGAAGAAGTCGACGCCGAGGATCGCCAGCGCCCAGGTCCACCACGCGTCCATCGGCAGCTGCCAGGGGGCGACGTAGGCGAAGAGCACCGAGTAGACGACGAGCCCGAGCGTCTTCCACAAGGTCATGGTGACCACGGAGACCGCGCCCATCGACACGCTGGCGACGGCGTCGCCCCGGTCGTAGCCGCCGGGCAGCGGCAGCGCGCGTCCGTCCGGCCCCCGCCGGGCCTCCTCGGGGCGCTCGTCCTCCAGCAGGTACGCCGCGAAGCCTTCGACGAGGACGAAGACCACGAAGAACGGCACCGCCAGGGCGACGGGGTCGCGGAGCGGTTCCGGGAGGGCGTGCCAGAGATCTTGCAGGAACTCCACCGTTCCTCCTTCTCGCGAGTGGCGTGAGGCTAATCCACCACTCTTGCGGGCGGAAGGGGTGCGATTCACCGCAACTGCTCGCGCCGGCTGAGCGACTGCGACACTTCTCCCCATGACGCAGCCCCGCGCCCTCATCACCGGCATCACCGGCCAGGACGGCCTCTACCTCGCCGAGCTCCTGCTGGCCAAGGGCTACGAGGTGCACGGGGTGATCCGCGGCCAGAACAACCCGCGCCGCGAGCTGGTCGAGCAGCTGGTCCCCGACGTGCGCCTGCACAACGGCGACCTGACCGACATGTCCAGCCTGATGCGCGCCCTGGGCCAGTCGCAGCCCGACGAGGTCTACAACCTGGGCGCGATCTCCTTCGTCGCCTACTCCTGGGAGAACGCCGCACTCACCACCGACGTCACCGCCAAGGGCGTGCTGACGATGCTGGAGGCGCTGCGGCTGCACACCGGCGACGACCCGCGTGCGGTGCGGTTCTACCAGGCGTCGAGCTCGGAGATGTTCGGCAAGGTGCAGGAGACCCCGCAGCGGGAGACCACGCTGCTGTGGCCCCGCTCGCCGTACGGCGTGAGCAAGGTCTTCGGCCACTACATGACGATCAACTACCGCGAGTCCTACGGGATGCACGCCTCCTCGGGGATCCTGTTCAACCACGAGTCGCCGCGCCGGGGCGAGGAGTTCGTGACCCGCAAGGTCTCCAAGGCGGTCGCCGCGATCCACCTCGGCCTCCAGGACGAGCTGGTGCTGGGCAACCTCGACGCGCGTCGCGACTGGGGCTTCGCCGGCGACTACGTCGAGGCGATGTGGCTGATGCTCCAGCAGGACGAGCCGGACGACTACGTGATCGCCACCGGCGTCTCCCACACGATCCGCGACCTGGTCGACATCGCCTTCCAGCACGTCGGCATAGACGACTGGAGCCGGTTCGTCCGCCAGGACGAGCGGTTCCGCCGACCCGCCGAGGTCGACACCCTGGTCGGCGACGCGACCAAGGCCCGCGAGGTGCTGGGCTGGGAGCCCCGGATGTCCTTCTCCGAGCTGGTCACCACGATGGTCGACGCCGACGTGGAGGCGCTCAAGGCCGGCTGGAAGTGACGTCCTCGGTGGTTGAGGAGCGAGCGCAGCGAGCGTCTCGAAACCATCGCGCCTTCGTCACCGGCATCTCCGGCCAGGACGGCGGTTACCTCGCCGAGCGCCTGCTCGCCGACGGGTACGAGGTGCACGCCCTGGTCCGTACGCCCTCCCGCCCGGGGTACTGCCCCGCCGAGGTGGTGCTGCACCCCGGCGACGTGACCGACCACGACGCCACCCGGCGGCTGCTCCTCGACGTGGCGCCCAACGAGGTCTACAACCTGGCGGCGATCAGCTCGGTCTTCCGCTCCTGGCAGGAGCCCGATCTGACCCGCGCGGTCAACGGTGACGCGGCGATCGCCCTGCTCGACTCCGCCCTCGCCGTCCAAGTGGCCACCGGTCGCGCTGTCCGCTTCGTGCAGGCCTCCAGCGCGGAGATCTTCGGCTCCCCCGTCGACTCCCCGCAGGACGAGTCGACGCCGGTCGCCCCGACCAACCCGTACGGCGAGGCGAAGGCCGCCGCCCATCTCGCGGTCGCCGACGCGCGGTCCCGGGGCCTGCACGCGGTGAGCGCGATCCTCTACAACCACGAGTCCCCGCGCCGCCCAGACACCTTCGTCTCCCGCAAGATCACCCGCGGGGTCGCGGCGATCGCCCGCGGCGAGGCCGACGAGCTGGTGCTCGGCAACCTCGACGCCCGCCGCGACTGGGGCTGGGCCCCGGACCACGTCGACGCGATGGTGCGCGCCGCCCGGTACCAGACCGCTCAGGACTATGTGGTGGCCACCGGCGAGAGCCACTCGGTCCGTGAGTTCGTGGCCGCCGCGTTCGCCGCGGCGGGCGTGGCCGACTGGGAACAGTACGTGCGGGTCGACCCGGCCTTCGTGCGCCCGACCGACGCCGCCGAGCTGGTCGGCGACGCCGGCCGGGCCCGGCGCGAGCTGGGCTGGGCGCCGGCGAAGGGCTTTCCCGAGATCGTCGCGGAGATGGTCGCCGCCGACCTCGGCCCCTGAGCCACCGCACCGCGAGGTTTGCACGCCCTGGCTCCCCGCCCGAATGACCCTGCTTCGGCCAAGAGCGCGCTTTGCTGAGGCTTTCTCGACTGTGAAGTTCGTCACAGTAACAACTGAACTGAGGCGGCCTCGCCACGGGCCGGCACCCAATCGTCGGAAAGCGTCCACGGCTACCGATCGGTAGTGCTCTCATGTGGAAGGAATGGGTTCGTTTATCGGCGACAATTTCGGCAAAGGACTAGACATTCTCGGGAGTCTGCGGTGGGGGTTCACATGGGAGAGATACAGGTGTCGCCGGTCGGCGAGACGCACGATCGGGTTCCTCATGCACGCATGCCACCAGAGCGGCCGCGCCGCTGGCGGGTGGGGAGTCAGAGCCAGCTGATCCGGGGGATCCCGTACCTGGTCTTCCTGGTCGACGCGCTGATCCTGACGGCGGTCCTCCTCTCTGCCGCCTATCTGCGCGACTACGTCGAGTGGGGGATCAACAGCGACATCACCGCCGACGTGCGCTGGTTGGCACCGCTGATCGCCATCGGCTGGCTGGGCGGGATCCTCTTCCTCGGTGGCTACCAGCCCCAGGTGTTCGACACCGGAGTCGATGAGTACAAGCGGGTCTTCCGCGGCACGTTGCTGGCGGCAGGCGCGGTCGGCATCGGGTGCTACCTCTTCAAGTACGACCTGTCTCGAGGATTCTTCGTCCTGGCCTTCTGCTGGGGAGTGGTCATCCTCCTGCTCGGCCGCTACGCGATGCGACACATCGCCTACGTGCTGCGCCGCCGCGGGCATCTCCTGCACAAGGTGGTCATCGCCGGTTCACGTTCGCACGCCGACGAGCTCGCTCAGAACCTCACGCGGGAAAGACGCCTCGGCTACCGGGTGATCGGCGCGGTCACCCCGGCCTACGACATGAGTGAGAAGACCGCGAGCGGGATCACGGTCTTCGGTGACATCGAAGACCTGGCGCAGATCGCGATCGAGTCAGGCGCGAACGTCGTGCTCATCGCCGGTGGCGCATTCGGGGCCGCCGGACAGCTCAAGGAACTCACCTGGGCACTGGAGAACCATGACATCCAGCTGATCGTCGCTCCCAGCCTCACCGACGTGTCGGGGGACCGGATCCGGTTCCGCCCGGTGGCCGGCCTTCCCTTGATTCATGTCGACGGGCCCCGCGGTTACCTCGCCTCCCGGTGGGGCAAGCGATCGTTCGACATCCTCGGCTCGTGCTGTCTCATCCTCGCCCTGAGCCCGCTCCTGGCCGCGATCGCACTCCGGATCAAGCTGCACGACGGAGGCCCCGTGCTCTTCCGACAGACTCGAACAGGTCGGGAGAACGAGGAGTTCGGCTGCCTCAAGTTCCGCACCATGGTCGTGGACGCCGAGAGCCAGCTGGCGCGCCTGCGCGACCGCCCGGAGCAGGAGGGGGTGCTCTTCAAGATGAAGGAGGACCCCCGGATCACCCGGCCGGGAAAGCTGCTGCGGCGCCTCTCCCTCGACGAGCTCCCCCAGCTCTTCAACGTGCTGCGTGGAGACATGAGCTTGGTAGGCCCTCGTCCCCCTCTTCCGACCGAGGTCGCGCAATACAGTTCGGCCGCTCGCCGTCGCCTGCACGTCCGACCCGGAATGACGGGTCTCTGGCAGGTCTCCGGACGCAGCGACCTGACCTGGGACGAGACAGTTCGCCTCGACCTCTACTACGTCGACAACTGGTCGATGCTGCAGGATCTGGTCATCCTGTGGCGGACGGTCGGCGCGGTCCTGAGCTCACGCGGCGCCTACTGACCGCTCAGCGGTCGTCGAGCAACCCGGCCAGGTAGGCGCCGTACCCGCTCTTGCGCAGCGGCGCGGCGCGCTCCATCAGCTCCTCGTCGCTGAGCCAGCCCATCCGCCAGGCGACCTCCTCGGGCGCACCGACCTTGAAGCCCTGCCGGCTCTCGATGGTGCGCACGAAGTTGGAGGCGTCGTTGAGCGAGTCGAACGTGCCGGTGTCGAGCCACGCGGTGCCGCGGGGCAGCACGGAGACCTGGAGCCGACCCTCGTCGAGGTAGCGGCGGTTGAGGTCGGTGATCTCGAGCTCGCCACGCGGCGAGGGCTCGAGCTCCTTGGCGTAGGCGACCACGTCGTTGTCGTAGAAGTAGAGCCCCGGCACGGCATACGAGCTCTTCGGCTCGGTCGGCTTCTCCTCCAGGGAGATGGCACGACCCTGGTCGTCGAACTCCACCACGCCGTATGCCGTGGGGTCGGCGACGTGGTAGCCGAAGACGGCGGCGCCCTTGATGTCGGCGAACTCGGAGAGCTGGTTGCCCACGCCGGTGCCGTAGAAGATGTTGTCGCCGAGCACCAGCCCGGCGGTGTCGGAGCCGATGTGCTCCTCGCCGATCAGGAAGGCCTGCGCCAGGCCGTCGGGGCTGGCCTGCACCGCGAAGCTGATGTTGATGCCGAACTGGGAGCCGTCGCCGAGCAGCCGCTCGAACGCCGCAGCCTCGTGCGGGGTGGTGATCACCAGCACGTCGCGGATCCCCGCCAGCATCAGCGTGGTGAGCGGGTAGTAGATCATCGGCTTGTCGTAGACCGGCACCAGCTGCTTGCTGATCCCCTGAGTGATCGGGTGCAGTCGCGAACCGGTCCCCCCGGCCAGGATGATTCCTCGCATGGCGGTCATGCTAGGCCAGCCGCGCCGGCACTCCCACGACGGTGGCCCCGTCGGGCACGTCGTGGGTGACCACCGCGCCGGCCCCGACGACCGCGTCCCGACCGATCGTCACCCCACCCAGGATGGTGGCGTTGCTCCCGATCGCGGCACCCTGGCGGACCAGGACGGGGCTGAGCTCCCAGGTGTCCCGGTGCGCCGGCCGACCGGACGGGGCGTTGTCGTTGACGAACATCACCCCGTGCCCGACGAAGACCTCGTCCTCGAGCACGACGCCCTCGCAGAGGAAGCTGTGCGACGAGACCCGGCACTGGCGACCGATCCGCACTCCACTCTGCAGCTCGACGAACGTGCCGATCATCGAGTCGTCGCCGATCTCGCAGTTGTAGGCGTTGACCCAGTTCCAGATGGTGACCCGCTCCCCCACGCGCACGTTGCGCAGGACCCGGCGGGGCTCGGTCACGTCGAGCAGCTCCATGCCCGGAGCATGGCAGTGAAGCGCTGCTCAAGGAACAGGTGAGCGCCAGCTGGGCGTCGTTCGCACGGGCAGACGTTCGCTCCCGTAGAGAATGTGAGGCCTTCCGGGCGACTCCCCCTAGACTGCCTGCCCATGGAACGCCTTCTCGTCACCGGTGGCGCCGGCTTCATCGGCTCCAACTTCGTCCACTACCTGCTCGAGCACACCGACGCCCGGGTCACGGTGCTGGACAAGCTGACCTACGCCGCCAGCCGCGAGGCGCTCGACGGGCTCCCCGCCGACCGAGTCGAGCTGGTCGTGGGTGACATCGCGGACGCCGAGGTGCTCGACCCGCTGGTCGCCGAGCACGACGCGGTGGTCCACTACGCGGCCGAGTCGCACAACGACAACTCGCTGCACGACCCGAGCCCGTTCATCCAGACCAACATCATCGGGACGTTCACGATCCTCGAAGCGGTGCGCAAGCACGGCGTCCGGCTGCACCACATCTCCACCGACGAGGTGTACGGCGACCTCGAGCTCGACGACCCCGAGCGGTTCACCGAGGCGACCGCCTACAACCCGAGCAGCCCCTACTCGGCCTCCAAGGCCGCCTCCGACCACCTGGTCCGGGCCTGGGTCCGCAGCTTCGGCGTGCAGGCGACGCTGTCCAACTGCTCCAACAACTACGGGCCGTGGCAGCACATCGAGAAGTTCATCCCCCGCCAGATCACCGAGGTGATCGACGGCCGCCGCCCGAAGCTCTACGGCTCGGGTGAGAACGTCCGCGACTGGATCCACGCCGACGACCACTCCTCTGCTGTCTGGACGATCCTCAACAAGGGTCAGATCGGCGAGACCTACCTGATCGGCGCCGACGGGGAGAAGAACAACCTCGACGTCGTGCGGATGATCCTCAAGCACTTCGGCCGCGCGGAGGACGACTTCGAGCACGTCACCGACCGTGCCGGGCACGACCTGCGCTACGCCATCGACTCCAGCCGGCTGCGCACCGAGCTGGGCTGGCAGCCCCGGTTCTCCGACTTCGAGGACGGACTGGGCCGCACCATCGAGTGGTACCAGGAGCACCAGGACTGGTGGCGCCCCGCGAAGCAGGCGACCGAGGCCGCGTACGCCGCCAAGGGCCAGTAGCCCCTCCCCGGTGGTTGAGGAGGGCCGCCAGGCCCGTCTCGAAACCACCGGTCATCGCCGGTTGAGCCTGTCGAACCCAAGGATCCCCATGACCCTCCCCTCCCTCGAGACCACCCCGATCCCCGGCCTCGTCGTCGTCCGCCTCGACCTGCGCGAGGACGCCCGCGGGTTCTTCAAGGAGAACTGGCAGCGGAAGAAGATGGTGGCGATCGGGCTGCCCGACTTCGGCCCGGTGCAGAACAACGTCTCCTTCAACTCCGACCGGGGCGTGACCCGCGGCATCCACACCGAGCCGTGGGACAAGTTCATCTCGCTGGCCACCGGGCGGATCTTCGGCGCCTGGGTGGACATGCGCGAAGGCGACACCTTCGGCGCCACGTTCACCCTGGAGATGGACCCGTCGGTCGCGATCTTCGTCCCGCGCGGCGTGGGCAACAGCTACCAGACGCTCGAGGACAACACGGCCTACACCTACCTGGTCAACCAGCACTGGCGGCCCGGCATCACCTACCCGGCGCTGGCGCTCGACGACCCGACCGTGGCGATCCCGTGGCCGATCCCGCTCTCGGAGGCGATCATCTCCGAGAAGGACCAGAACAACCCCCAGCTCGACCCCAGCACCGCGATCATCCGGCAGAAGACGCTGATCATCGGGGCCAACGGCCAGCTCGGCCGGGCGCTCCAGGCCGACTTCCCCGGCGCCGACCTGGTCGACCTCGACGAGCTCGACGTCACCGATGACGAGCAGGTGGCCGCCTGGCCCTGGCGCGACTACGACCTGGTGCTCAACGCCGCGGCGTACACCGCGGTCGACGCGGCCGAGACCCCCGAGGGCCGGGTCACCGCCTGGGCGGCCAACGCCTCCGCGCCGGCCACCTTGGCGTCGCTGGCCCGCGAGCACGGCTTCACCCTGGTGCACTACTCCTCGGAGTACGTCTTCGACGGCACCGCCCCGCTCGACCCCGGCCACACCGAGGACGAGCCCCTCTCCCCGCTCGGGGTCTACGCCCAGTCGAAGGCTGCGGGCGACCTCGCCGTCGGCCTGGCCCCGAAGCACTACCTGCTGCGGACCTCATGGGTGATCGGCGAGGGCAACAACTTCGTCCGGACGATGCGCTCGCTGGCCGAGCGCGGGATCTCCCCGGGCGTGGTCGACGACCAGATCGGCCGGCTCACCTTCACCACCGAGCTCTCCCGGGCCACCAAGCACCTGCTGGAGAGCGGCGCCGACTACGGCACCTACAACCTCTCCAACGCCGGCCCGGCGCGCTCGTGGTGCGAGATCGCCCGCGACGTCTTCGAGCTCAGCGGGCGCAGCCGTGACGACGTCTCCGCGGTCTCCACCGAGGAGTACTACGCGGGCAAGGACGGCATCGCCCCCCGTCCGCTGCACAGCGCGATGGACCTGAGCAAGATCCGCGCCACCGGCTTCGAGCCCGAGGACGCCACCCAGGCCCTCCGCAGTTACCTCGCCGACTGAGCACGCTCCAGGTCCACCCTCGGATGGAGGACAACGAAAGGCCCCGGGTGCCAAGCACCCGGGGCCTTTGTCGATTCAACGTCAGGCCTCGGCGGCCAGAACCTCGTCGTGACGGCCGTAGTCGTCCTCGAGCCGGCAGATGTCGTCCTCGCCGGTGTAGGCGCCGTGCTGCACCTCGATGATGATCAGCTCTTCGGCGTGCATGTTGGTGATCCGGTGCGCTGCTCCGGTCGGCACGTCGACGGACTCACCCGGGCCCGCCACGATCGTCTCGCCGTCGATCACGCAGGTCGCCTTGCCGAAGATGACCACCCAGTGCTCCGAGCGGTGCTCGTGGGTCTGGTAGGAGAGCCGCTGGCCCGGGTTCACGTGGATGCGCTTCACCTTGTAGCCCTGGCCGTCGTCGATGACGTGCCAGGAGCCCCAGGGGCGCTCCTCCGATGCCATGCTCATGTGTCCTGCCTCCCAGATCGCGAGGCCTCAGGGTATCGCGATCCTGGCGGTCTAGCCCGCAAGTCCAACGGACGCGCAGTCAGCGGCGCGTCAGGCCCTTGAGCGCCGGCCGCACGTCGGCGAGGTAGACGAACGCGGCGATGGTGAAGGCCAGGTTGAGGATGCCCAGCGGTCCCGGGAGGATCAGCTGGGTGGCGAACCCGAGCCCGAGGATCGCGCACCAGGCCACCTTGGTCAGCTTGCCGGCCGCCTCGTAGGCCTCGGCGGAGAACATCAGGGCGGTCACGAAGGCGAAGCCCTTGACCAGCAGCAGGCCGAAGAAGACGAACAGCATCAGGCCGCTCTGGAAGGCGAAGAAGTCCACCCACCCAGGATACGGGTGATCGACACGCAAAGACCCCGGACGCGAGTGCGTCCGGGGTCTCTGCGTGCCAGCCGGGCCTCAGGCCCGGCTCAGAAGAGCGTCAGCTGCTCCTCGTCGTCGTTCCTTCAGTCGCCGACCTTCTTGGCGGCGTCGGTGACGGCCTGCGTCGCCGAGGAGGCGGTCTTGGTCGCGGTGGTGGCGGTGGCCTTGGCCGACGACTTCGTGGTGGCGGCCTTCTTGCGGGCCGGGCTGGTCTTGGTCGCCTTCTTGGCCGCGCTCTTGGCGGTGGTCTTGGCCGCCGAGCCGGTCTTCTTCGCCTGGGTGGTGGTGGTCTTCGCCTTGGCGCTGGTGGACTTGGCCTGGGTCACGGTCGCCTTGGTGGACTGCTGGCGCCGGATCCGGCCGACCAGGGTCTCGCCGCGCTTGACCAGGTCGCCGTAGAGGGCGGTGGCGGTGTCGACGTTGTCGTCGACCAGCGCCTGCACCTTGCCGGGGTAGGTCTTCGCACCGGCCTGCAGCTCGGCGACCCGGGCCTCGATCCGGGCACGCAGCGCCTTCGGGTCGATCTCGAGGCTGGACACCTCCTGCTGTGCCTTGGCCACGCGGGCCTGCACGTCCGCGACATAGCTGCGGACCTTCTCGACGGCCAGGTCGTTGACGCCGACGCCGGCGTAGAAGACCTTCGCGGCCCCGGTCCGTACGTCGAACTTCGTGGTGGTGTTGGCCATGATCGTTCACTCCCTTTCGGTGGATGGAGCCTCGGTGGGTCGTGCTGCACCTTCCCCGGAGTTGAGAGCGAGAAAGGAGGTGTAGACGTCGAGCAGCGACTGCTTCTGTCGCTCGGTGAGCCGGGGGTCGCCCAGGATGGCGGTCTCGGTCGCCCCCTCCAGCCCTTCACGCGGGTCGAGGATGCCGGCCTGCACGTAGAGCTGTTCGGACGAGATCCTCAGTGCCTTCGCGATCTGCTGGAGCACGTCGGCCGAGGGCTTGCGCAGCCCTCGCTCGATCTGGCTGAGGTAAGGGTTCGAGACCCCTGCGAGGTCCGCGAGCTGGCGAAGCGACAGCTTCGACGCGAGCCGCTGCTCCCGTAGGTACTCTCCCACCTTCCCTTTGGCCACACCCCCACAGTGCTAGCAATTGTTAGCACTTGCAAGCACAACCCGCGTGATGCCCGACACGCCCACATCGGGTACGTCTACACGCAGGCCCGCACCTCACCCACGACCCGTCCCCCACCGAGCAGCGCATGCCGCCCGGTGGCCAGCACCGCCTCGCCATCCACCCCCGGCAGCTCCAGCACCCCCGACCGCTCCAGCGCCGCGGCCATCACCACCGGCCGCGCCCGCGACCCACCGTCGTCGATCTTCAGCGCGACCGCGCGACCGTCGGGCAGCGCCACGACGTAGCAGGCCTCAGCACCCGCCTTGCCGATCGCGCCCGGAACGGCGGTGAGCAGGGCGCGCTCGTCCCGGGTCGTCCCGGAGACGTAGGCCGGATGCGCCCGGATCGCCTCGGCGATCTCGCGCTCGGGCCCGGAGTCCGCCACGGCCAGTGTCCGGAACGCGCGCGCCAGGCCGGTCAGTGAGACCGAGAGCAGCGGCGCCCCGCACCCGTCGACCGCGTGCACCTTGATCGACTTCCCGGTCAGCTCCGCGATCGTCTCGGCGATCGCGACCTGCAGCGGGTGCTCGGGCGCCAGGTACGTCGCGGTGTCCCAGCCGCGCAGCACACAGGTGGCGAGCATGGCGGCGTGCTTGCCCGAGCAGTTCATCAGGATCGACGACCGCTCACCGCCCGCTCGAAGCACCTGCTCCTTCGCCGCGTCGTCCAGCGGCCAGTCGGCGGGCGTCTGCAACGCGGACTCGTCCAGGCCGGCGCCGGCCAGGATGCGGCGTACGCCGTCGACGTGGAACGGCTCCCCGGAGTGTGACGCGCAGGCCAGGGCGAGCAGGTCGGACGGCAGGTCCAGACCGACCCGGACCATGGCCAGCGCCTGGACCGGCTTGCTGCACGAACGAGGCAGAATCGGCGCGTCCACCGACCCCACCGACCAGTCGAGGGACCCGTCGGGAGCGAGGGCGACGACGGACCCGTGGTGCCGCCCTTCCACGAATCCGGAACGCACGATCTCGGCCACGACGTCAGGGCTACGCATGGCGGTCAGGTTAGTTGGCGGGTCTTTGAGAGGATGTGCCGCGTGTCAGACTCCCCCGTGCTTCCGCCCGCGCCCCAGCACTGCCCGACGCCTGTCGAGCTCGACGACCTCGAGCTCCTGGTCTCGGGGGCGTTCGCTCCGACGACGGCGTTCGACGAGCCGGGCAGCCCGATCACGCTGAGCCTGCCCGAGGCGCTGCGCGACGCGCCGACCGTCGAATTGGTCGACCCCGAGGGGCTGCCGCTCGCACGCGTCAGCGGAGGCCGGATCGAGCCGCTGACGCACGCCCAGTTCGGCCCGTTCCGGGACCACTACCTCTCCCCCGCCACCACCCGGGAGCAGTACGCCGGCCGCACCTTCGTGCCGGTCACCGACGCGCTGACGACCGCTCAGCTCGACGAGCTCCGCGAGCTCGGCCCCCTGGTGCTGCTCGCCCTCGCCGGGACCGGCACCCCCTCGCTCTCCCCCGTCGGACTGGTCCGCGCCACCCTGGCCGCGGCGCGCGCCCTGCCGGACGCCGCGGTGGTCGTCGTACCGTTCGCCTCCCACGGCGACGCCGACCTCGACCACGAGCTCGGCGTCCGGGTGGTCGACAACTACGCCCAGGGCGACCCCGTCCACGGGCTCGCCGACCCCGGAGACGACGACCTGTCCCCCGAGATCGGCGCCATCGTCGACTTCGACCGCCCCGCCCCCGGCGAGCAGGGCCTCGTCCTCTTCTTCACCGGCCTCTCCGGCAGCGGCAAGTCGACCCTGGCCCGCGCGCTGACCGACCGGATCCTGGAGCAGGGCGAGCGCACGGTCACCAGCCTCGACGGTGACGTGGTCCGCAGGAACCTCTCGGCCGGGCTCACATTCTCCAAGGCCGACCGGGAGACCAACATCCGCCGGATCGGCTGGGTCGCCGCCGAGATCGCCCGGCACGGTGGCGTCGCGGTCTGCAGCCCTATCGCCCCCTTCGACGAGACCCGTCAGCAGGTGCGGGAGATGGTCGAGGACGCCGGCGGTCACTTCTTCCTCATCCACGTCGCCACCCCGTTGGAGGAGTGCGAGCGGCGCGACCGCAAGGGCCTCTACGCCAAGGCCCGGCGCGGGGAGATCCCCGAGTTCACCGGCATCTCCTCGCCGTACGAGGAGCCGGAGGACGCGGCGGTGCGGGTCGACACCACCGGGCGGACGATCGAGGACGCGCTCGGCGACGTGCTGCAGGAGCTGTCCGCGTCGGGGCACCTGGTGCTGGACGAGCCGAGAGCTGAGGCGGCCACCCCCGGCCCGTCTCGGCGGCCCCTCAGGGTCCTCTTCGTCTGCACGGCCAACATCTGCCGGTCGGCCTTCGCGGAGGTCACCGCGCGGCACCTGGCGGGCGACGGCGCAGACCTCGAGTTCATCAGCGCGGGCACGCACGGCCACGACCGCGAGCCCCTGGACGCCGAGATGACCGCCGCCCTCTCCCCGGGGGTCGAGCCCGGCGAGTTCGCCAGCCGACCGCTCACCGCCGAGCTGGTGGAGCAGGCCGACGTGGTGCTGACCGCGGAGACCCGGCACCGCACGTTCGTGCTCGAGGAGCACCCGCAGGCGTTCCGCAAGGTCTTCACCCTCGGGCAGTTCGCCGCCGCGGCTGAGGCGAGCGACCTGACGGGCCGCGCCCTGCTCGACGAGCTCGCACGCCGGCGCAGCGTCCCCGATCCCGCACTGGACGTGGCCGACCCGTACCGGCGCGGTCCGGAAGCCGCCCGCGCCGCGGCCGACCAGATCACCGGCCACCTCGAGGTCGTCATCCCCGCTCTCACCGACACCGTTCCTACCCACGACGCGAAGGACCGCTGATGGACTGGCTCACCCTGGACTGGCTGACCACGGCCTTCCTCGCGATCCTCGCGGCCGGCTTCTTCGTCGGCATCGTCGTCGGCCTGACCGGCATGGGAGGCGGCGCGCTGATGACGCCCGCACTGATCTTCCTGGGCGTCGGGGACACCGCCACCGTGGTGACCGCCGACCTGACGGCGGCCGCGGTCTACAAGACCGGCGGGGCGATCGTGCACAAGCGCGAGGGCTCCCCCAACATGCGGCTCGCGATGTGGCTGGTGATCGGCTCGGTGCCGACCGCCCTGCTCGGGCCCTACCTCGTCTCGTGGTTCACCGACAGCCCCGAGCAGCTCGACCGGACGCTCAAGCTCTGCATCGGCTTCGCGCTGCTGCTGGCCGCGCTCACCTACGCCGCGCGCCTCTACATCAACCTGCTGCGGGTCCGCGCCGGCAACCACGAGGTCAACGACAACCCGGTGATCCGGCCGATCCCCACCCTGCTGGTCGGCATGGCCGGGGGCCTGCTCGTCGGCGTCACGAGCGTCGGCTCCGGCTCGGTCATCATGATCTCGCTGCTGATGCTCTACCCCGGGCTCTCCGCGGTGAAGCTGGTGGGCACCGACCTCGTCCAGGCCGTGCCGTTGGTGCTGGCCGCCGCCATCTCCAACATCGCCATCCACGGGCTCGACTGGGGCATCCTGGTGCCGCTGGTTCTCGGCTCGGTGCCGGGCACGATCCTCGGCAGCAAGCTGGCGCCGCGGGTGCCGCAGTCGCTGATCCGCCGAGCCATTGTCGTGGTGCTCACCATGTCGGGCGTCGCGCTGCTTGACAAGGCCGGCTGGGCCCCGCTCGGCGCGGGTGAGGACGAGACCTCGCCGATGCTGGTGGCCGTGGTCGGCCTGGTCATGGTGGTGCTGGTGCCGTTGGTCTGGGGCCTCATCCGCCGGACGACGGGGCTGCCGATGTTCGGCTCACCGACGGTGGCTCAGCTGGAGGACCCGGCATACGGTTCCCGCGCGGTGGGAATGAAGAACCACGCTGACAGTTAGGCTGACGCGCACACAACGGCTGGTCCGGCGCTGCCCGGGCACGACGAAGGGGAACCGTGGAGCTCCGCGACTACTGGCGCATCATTCAGCGCCGCTGGATGTTCATCCTGGCAACGATCGCGGTCTGTCTGGGGGTTGCAGCGCTCCTGACGTTCAACGCCACTCCGCAGTACTCATCGTCTGCGCGGCTCTTCGTCTCGACCAGCCAGTCGGACACCGCCCAGGCCTACCAGGGGAACCTCTTCGCCACCCAGCGGGTCAGCTCCTACGCCGACCTCGTCGGCGGTCGCGAACTCGCCGAGGTCGTGGGGCAGCGACTCGACCTGGACGAGGACGAGATCTCCAGCCTCCCGGGCCGCGTGCAGGCCAGCGTGGTCCCGGAGACGGTGATCCTGTCGATCACCGCAACCGACCCGGATGCGCGAGCCGCTCAGACGCTGGCCCAGGCCTACGTCGAGGAGCTCCAGGACCTGATCCGCGAGCTCGAGACCCCGTCGGGTGAGGAGCGAGCCCCGATCAAGGCCACCGTGGTCGACGACGCCTCCTTCGAGGACTCCCCGGTCTCCCCCCAGCCGGTGCGCAACTTCGGCCTGGCCGGCGTGCTGGGCCTGCTGCTGGGTCTCGGGATCGCCGTGCTCCGCGAGGTCATGGACAACACGGTCAAGACCGGTGAGCAGGCCACGGAATCGGGTGGCGCCCCGGTGCTGGGGTCGATCGCCTTCGACAGCTCGGCACCCAAGCGGCCGCTGATCAGTTCCCTGGAGCCGCACGCTCCCCGGGTCGAGGCGTTCCGGGTGCTGCGCACCAACATGCAGTTCGTCGACGTCGACCGAGCCGGCGGCCGCGCCTATGTGGTCTCCAGCTCGATCCCCGGGGAGGGAAAGACCACCACGTCGGTCAATCTCGCGCTCGCCACCGCTCAGGCAGGCACCAAGGTGGTCGTGGTCGAGGCCGACCTGCGCCGGCCGCGGCTCAGCCACGCCCTCGGCATCGACAACACCATCGGCCTCACCACCGCCCTGGTCGGCAAGGTCTCTCTCGACGACGCACTCCAGGAACAGGAGTCGGGGCTCACCGTCCTGCCGAGCGGTGCGATCCCCCCCAACCCGTCGGAGCTGCTCCAGTCGCACGCCATGCAGGAACTGCTCGCGGAGCTGCGCAGCCGGTTCGACCTGGTCATCCTGGACGCTCCGCCGCTCCTGCCGGTCACCGATGCTGCGCTGATCGCCTCCCAGGCGGACGGCGCACTCCTGGTGGCTCGGTATGGCAAGACCACCAAGGACCAGCTGACCCACGCGGTCGAGCGCCTTGATGCGGTCGGCGCGCGAACGGTCGGCATCGTGCTCAACATGGTGCCGCACCGGCGAGGCATGAGCGGCTACGGCTACGGCTATGGCTACGGCTACGCCCCGGATGTGGAGGCGGTGCCGCTCAAGGGCAGGGCTGCCCGCAAGGCTCGCGCCTAGTTGTATCCGGCCAGGACGTCGATAACGGCGGGCCTGCTTGGACGAACGAGAACCTCCGAATGGGATGTGGCTTGTGCAGGGCCACTCCCACCCGGAGGTTCTCGTGTCCCGGGGTAGTGCGCGCTTGAGAGTTGAGTGTCGTCCACTGCAGAAGCTCGGCCACATCCCTGAGGGCGGCTGGCGCGCCACTTCGCTCTGCGCGCCCCTTTCGGGCAGGCTCTCGAAACTAGGCCAGAGCTCCCCCCAGCCTGCCGCTCAGCAGTCGCTGGCGAACGTCGAGTCAGCATCCCCCGAGACGATGCTGGGAGTCACGCCTACGCGTCCGTCGCCGGTCTGTCCCTCGCCTGTGGTCATCCGCCAGGTCACGTCGACATTCTGGGTCGGACTCAGCTGCGCGACCAGCGTCGCCACCGGCCGTCCGTCCAGCTCAACCGTCTCCACCTCGACCGGCTCCCCGTCGAACCGCACGTCGGTCACCTCCCCATCGATCGGGCCGTAGATCCTGGCCACCACGAGCTGGGAACCTGGCTCGGTGCCGTAGATCCCCCCGCCCGAGATGTACTCGGGCAGGTCGTCCACCTCGCCGTGAGCGATCGTCGAGCCCAGACGCATCGACCCCGCCAGCCGCTGATCTCCGCCGCCGCAAGCCTCGGCGCGCACCCGGACGTCATAGCGAAGGTAGTAGGACATCTTGGACCCGGTGGCGTCGTCGAAGGTCACGTCGACCGTCGGACGCTTCGAGGGCTCCGACAGCAGCTCCCCCGCCACGGTCGTGCCGGTCAGGCGCTCCTGAACCTCGGATCGGAACGAGTGCATCAGGAAGCGCCCCTCGCGTCCGGCCCGCCCGAAGCCCGCGGCCAGGTCCATCGGAGAGTCCACCTCGCCGGTCACTGCGTCGAAGACCGCTAGCGCCATCGCCTGGAACCGGGCGTCCTGGGCAGCCGGGTCCGTCAGATCCCGGTAGGTCTGGTGCAGCAGCTGGTCTACTGCGTTGCCGGCGTCGATGGTCACGCCGCCCGCCGAGACTGGGCCGGTCCCCTTCAGCAGGTAGGAGAGTGCCACCGTGTCGAGGCTCAGGACCCCATCGAGCTCGACCGGGCGGGACTCCTCGAAGTGCGCGGCCCAGAGCGCAGCCGCGCGCGGGAAGTCCGGGGTGAAGTTGGCGTCGTGCCAATAGGTCCCAAGCTGCGCTCCATAGAGCTCACGCTCCACCGCGGAGAGCGGGAGCACCGGTCGTCGGCGCTCCGGGAAGTCGGCGGTCGACCCCTGCTCCACCAGGACGATCCGCCCGCCCTCGGTACGTACGTGCGCCCAGGCCCCCGGGAGACCGCCGGAGGCCCGGACCTCGGCGTTGTTCTGGAAGACGATCAGGTAGTCACGCGGGTCAGATCCACCCAGCATGTCCGGCAGGAGCTCCACCGCGGTCGTGGCAGCACCGAAGCCACGGTCTGCCGCCGCCACGAGCTCGACGTACTCCTCGAAGGGGTCTCGAAACGGCGCCACGAAACCAGCGCTGTGGACGCCCGCAACGTCACGCCTGGCCGATTCTAGGGCGGACGCGGCCGAAGCGACCGGCTCGGTCAGGGAGCGGATGGTGGGGAGATGTACCCCCTGTCCGCGGCTTACCCCCTCGAGCAGGCTGGAGGTCTCAAGCAACGGCGGAACTGCCTGGGCGGAGAAGGTCTCCATCGAGCGGGCGAGCGCCCGCACGCCCTGGGCGTCGTCGCCGACGACCGGCAGGCGTCCGAGTGCGCTCCACAGGGCGCCGTCGGTCCGCTTCCGCGCCGAAGCACTCGCTCGCTGCAGCCGATCTGAAGCCTCCTCGGCGGCGACGCGATCGTCGGCGCGAAGCGCGGCCTCCAAGGCGCGGCCGTGAGTTTCGGCGGACTCGAGGTCGTCCTTCACCTGCCAACCAACCCAAGCAGCGTAGGCACCCGCCCCCACGATCACGGCGAGCAGCAGTCCCAGGGCACGGCGGAGAGTCAAAACGTGATTCCTTCGTCAAGGGCGGAGGCGTGGCGACGGTAGCGCACGAAGGCCCCGTCTCCGGGAGGAGACGGGGCCTTGCGACGCGTGGGCGTCAGGTCAGCGGCCGACCTTGAAACGCACAGAGTTCTTGGAGTTCTTGAAGACCGAGTTCTTGCCGGTCTTGAACTTCACCTGGACCTTGTAGTTACCGCGGGGCAGCTTGCCCACGGAGAAGTTCTTGGCGCTGTTGTACTTGCGGGTGACGGTCTTGACCTTCTTGCCGTTGGGCTTGCGCACCACGAAGGTCACCTTGCCCTTGGGCTTGGCGTTGCCCGCAGCGGCGATGTTGACGCGGATCTTCACCGGCGTGCCGGGCGCCACGGCGTTGAGCGGACCCTGCACCTTGGGATTGGTCTCCACGGTGGGCGGGTAGGGCGCGGCCTGCGCGGTCCCGGCGGCGCCGATCAGGCCGGCGGACAGGAGGCCAGCGGCGGCGGTAGCGGCGATGAGCTTCTTCATGTGTACGTCTCCCCCAAAGAAAGGCGTGGTGGTGGTCTGGTTCCCCGATGTTTGGCTTGACCCTAACCCGGGTGACCGCTATGCGCACACCGAGTGCGCGTTCTGGACACATCGTCACCAAGAGTTAACACGCCGCACACTCCAGACCCGGGATGCGGAGGCACCAGCGGACCGGGGCTAGCATGTGGGCTGCTGTTCCGACGAGAGGCCCTAGTCAGTCATGACCCACACCCACGCCGACTACCAGCTGAGTCAGCTCGACCAGCTCGAGGCGGAGTCGATCCACATCTTCCGCGAGGTCGCCGCGGAGTTCGAGAAGCCGGTGCTGATGTTCTCCGGCGGCAAGGACTCCATCGTGATGATGCGTCTGGCGGAGAAGGCGTTCTTCCCCGCGAAGATCCCCTTCCCCGTGCTCCAGGTCGACACCGGCCTGGACTTCGACGAGGTGCTTGCCACCCGGGACAATTGGGTCAACCGACTGGGCGTGCGGATGATCGTCGCGAGTGTCGACGACGCCATCGCACGCGGCGTGATCGTCGACGATGGCAAGACCTCCCGCAACCGCCTGCAGATCGGCACCCTGCTCAACGCCATCGAGGAGGAGGGCTTCACCGCCGCCTTCGGTGGCGGCCGCCGCGACGAGGAGAAGGCCCGGGCCAAGGAGCGCGTCTACTCCCACCGTGACGAGTTCGGTCAGTGGGACCCCAAGATGCAGCGCCCCGAGCTGTGGAGCCTCTACAACGGGCGCATCCACCCGGGCGAGCACATGCGGATCTTCCCGATCTCGAACTGGACCGAGCTCGACGTCTGGCACTACATCGACCGCGAGGGCATCGAGATCCCGTCGATCTACTTCGCGCACGAGCGCCAGGTGATCAAGCGCGACGGCATGTGGCTGAGCCTCTCCGACGCCGTGCAGCCGAAGGAAGGCGAGACCGTCGAGACCAAGATGGTCCGGTTCCGCACCGTCGGCGACAAGTCGCAGACCGGGTGCGTGGAGTCCGAGGCCAAGACGACCCAAGAGATCATCGACGAGATCGCGATCGCCCGGGTGACCGAGCGCGGAGCGACTCGCGGTGACGACCGATTCTCCGAGGCGGCCATGGAAGACCGCAAGAAGGAAGGCTACTTCTGATGAGCCCCGAGATCTCGCCCGTCGCTGAGAAGCACCAGGGACGGGCCCCGATGGACCTGCTCCGCTTCGCCACCGCCGGTTCCGTGGACGACGGCAAGTCGACCCTGATCGGCCGACTGCTGCTCGACTCCAAGTCGATCTTCGAGGACCAGCTCGAGTCGGTCGAGTCGACGTCGAAGTCCAAGGGCTACGACTACACCGACCTGGCGCTGCTGACCGACGGTCTGCGCTCCGAGCGCGAGCAGGGCATCACCATCGACGTGGCCTACCGCTACTTCGCGACCCCGAGCCGCAAGTTCATCATCGCGGACACCCCCGGCCACATCCAGTACACCCGGAACATGGTCACCGGCGCCTCGACCGCCGACCTGGGCCTGGTGCTGGTCGATGCTCGTCAGGGCCTGACCGAGCAGTCGCGCCGTCACGCGGTGCTGCTTTCGTTGCTCCGCGTCCCGCACCTGGTGCTGGCCGTGAACAAGATGGACCTGGTCGACTGGGACGAGGCCGTCTACGAGCGGATCCACGCCGAGTTCACCGCTTTCGCGACCAAGCTGAACATCCCCGACCTCGAGGTCATCCCGATCTCGGCGCTCAACGGCGACAACGTGGTCAACCGCAGCGAGAACACGCCGTGGTACCACGGGCCCACGCTGATGCACCACCTCGAGCACGTGCACGTGGCCTCGGACCGCGACCTGGTCGACGTCCGCTTCCCCGTGCAGTACGTCGTGCGCCCCAAGTCGGACGCGCACCACGACTACCGCGGGTACGCCGGTCAGGTGGCCGGCGGCATCTTGAAGCCGGGCGACGAGGTCGTCGTGCTGCCGAGCGGCATGACCTCCAAGATCGCGGGGATCGACCTCTTCGACAAGGAGATCGACCAGGCGTTCCCGCCGATGTCGGTCACCGTGCGCCTCGAGGACGACGTCGACGTGAGCCGCGGCGACATGATCGCCCGGATCAACAACGCGCCCAAGCCCAGCCAGGACATCGACGCGATGATCTGCTGGATGACCACCGAGCCGCTCAAGCCGCGCCAGAAGCTGGCGATCAAGCACACGACCCGTTCGGCTCGCGCGCTGGTGAAGGACATCCAGTACCGGTTGGACGTCAACACGCTGCACCGCGACCAGGACACCAAGGAGCTTGGGCTCAACGAGATCGGGCGGGTTCAACTCCGGACGACGGTGCCCCTGCTGTGCGACCCGTACTCGAAGAACCGGACGACGGGGTCGTTCATCCTCATTGACGAGGCGACGGGCGTGACAGTTGGAGCCGGAATGATCAACCAGGGATCTTGAAGCGCCCCACGAAATACAATCCTGACCCATAGGATCTTTCCGTGCACCAGTCTCTCGTAGTCCTTGCATCGCCAGCCACCGTGGGCGCCGGGGTCTACATTTACTGGCAGCGGATGGCACCTGCCCTTACGGAACTGGGATGGCAGGTCACAATCCTCACCCCTGGCAGTCCAGGGAGCTCCACGCCCGAGCTGAATTTGAGACCTGCGGCGATTCGCTGGATCAGAACTGATCTGCGCAAACACTTGGAGCAAACGCAGGCGACGCACCTCATTACTTCAATCCCTCAGAGCGATATCCTCGTCCATTACGGCCTTGGACGTCCAACTATTCCATGGTTCACCTTTGCCCATGGCCAACCGTTCCCAGTCATGGGTCAGGCAAACCCGGTGAAAAGTCGCCTCTGGCGCGAAGCCTGGATCAATTCGGCTCGCGCATCGGACGGGATCCTCGCAGTCTCCCGGGAACTCGCTACCCAGGTAGGAGCATGGACCAGGATTCCCGTTCAGGTCGTGGGGCCATGCTTAAAAGAAGCAACGCCACAATTCGGGAAGACGATTGAGCCTCCCCTGCATGTCGCCTTTGTAGGCAGACTGAGTTACGAGAAAGACCCTCTTCTGTTCGGGGCCATCGCTCAGGCATCCAGAGACCTACCTGCCACCTTCCACGTCTACGGCGACGGCCCTCTGGGCACAGAACTCCGAAGAGAGTTCCCGTTCATGACATTCCATGGCCACACTCAAGATATGCTGAGTGCATATAAAAAGATGCATGTCCTGTTGATGACGTCTCGGAGTGAGGGACTCGGCATGGTCTCCCTAGAGGCATCACAAAGTGCGGTCGCACCTCTAGTCGCCGGGGTCGGCGGCGCAGGGGAAACGATACACCCGGACTTGCATTCACGCTTGATAGTGCCTAACAAGCAAAGGGGTAACGTGATTCAGTGGCGCGAGCGGATTCAGTGGCTCGCTGAAGCGGAAAACTGGTCTCGAGTCACGGCAATGCAGGCGCAATACGTCGCCACCACGTTCGACCCGAGCTCGGCAGCAACGCGTCTATCTCAGGCATTACTAAACGCCTGAGACCATAAAGGGGAAACAGATTGAAATTCATGGCGCGATGCCTGACGCTATTCGACCGCGAAGTCCTAAGGCATCTCCCGCCGCGAATCGGACTCAAACTCAGACTTGCAACCCTTCGACGTCTCGGCGCCATAATCGGTACCGGCGTGCAACTGGGGTCGGGCGTACGGATTTTGCATCCGCCGGGCCTCGTGCTCGAGGACGGGGCAAGTGTGGCCCGTGACGTGACTTTGGACGCTCGAGGCGGACTGACCCTCAAAAGGGATTGCCTCATCGGTTTCGAATCGATCCTCCTGACCTCAACGCATAACAGTGCCGAAGTGGGGATCCCGATCCAAGCGCAGGGAATGTATTTAGCGCCGGTCCTAATAGAAGAGCGCGCTTGGCTGGGCGCACGCACCGTAATGCTTCCCGGGACGACGGCAGGCACCGATTCAGTCGTCGGCACAGCGTCGGTCGTAACGAGAGACGTACCATGCGAGGCAATTGTCGTGGGAATCCCCGCGAAGGTGCTGCGCCAGCGCACATGATCCCTTTCCATCAGAAAGTAAGGCCGTATGCGGCGCAACTGATATCCGTTGGCGGGAGCGCCCTTCTGACGTTGGGATCCGCGTGGCTCCTCTCGACCGAGGATCGTGGACGACTAGCGACGGCGGTCATGATCACGGCCATTGGCGCCTACATTCTGGGCATGGGCCTCTCCTCACAATTGTTGTCGCTCTCTGCGCAGGGGCAAACCGCCAGGGCCGTCCGCTACGCGGACCGATATATTCCGCTTGGAACAGGTCTAGGCTGCACCGCATTCTTCTTGCTCTTGACGTTCAACGTTTTCCCCTCGCTATCGCCAGTCGACCTTGGACTTGCTGTCACTTCAGCATTGATCGGGGCCCTCCTGACTTTCTATTCCTGGATCGATTACGGAACGGGACGTTTTGCGCGGAGTACTATCCTGCGCGGGATCATTCCACTGACCGCATTTGTCTCGATTGGGCTAATTTCGGTCATTGAGAGCGAATATTCACTTTCAACAGGGCTCGGGGTCTACGCCGTCGCCAGCCTTACTGCGACGATCTGGTTGCGAGAGAAACTTCGCGGCGGCACATCAATGACGAAGCTCCGACTTACGGACATCATCGGCCGTTCGGCCGCGTTCTTCCTTGCACAGACACTCATGCTCTTTTGGCTGCGCGCACCGGTACTCGCTTCTTCGCTTCATCACTCACCCGCTATCACAGCCGTGGTCGGAATAGCGCTCAGTGTCGCGGAGTTGCAAAATTACCTCCCCCAAATGCGGGCCGCAATTACCTTCCAAGAAACCGCGGCCAGCAAAAGTCGGGGCTTGTCGATACCGCAATTGCGGTCAGCCCTCATAACCATGATTCCTGGAACAATTGCGGTGCTTCTCACTGCTTTGTGCATGAGTGTGCTCCTACCTCCCGACTACGCAGACCTGCCATACCTCGTACTCGCGGCCACCCCGGGAGTTGCTGCCCTTGCGGTCGGAGGCTCGGCAGCAAGCGTTCTCGCAGCGAGTCACCGAAGCGGGGTACAGGCATGCGTTCTCGTCATCACGCTGCTGCCCACCGTCGCGTGGCTGGCGTTCTCTTGGCCAGTGCCGCCAATCCAGCTCCTCAGCGCATGGAGCGTCGGCGCGCTATGCACAGGGGGCATCCTTGTAGGGTTAACAGTGACTCGGAGCGCAAAGTGATAGCCCTACGCCTTCGTGGCTCCGGCGCGTGTTTAGCAGTGCTCATGATTTCGCTGAGCCGACTGACCGGTGGGATTCTTGAGCGGTTGCTCGGCTCCAACCTTTGGCCCCTCGTCGCCCTCGCAACGGACGCCGTAGCTTTGGCGCTAATCCTCTGGGGTCTGTTAAGGCCGAACCCCGGGTTTGCATGGAGTACAGCGGGCAAACTTGGTTGGTCTATCGTCCTTCTGTTCGCGATCGGTTCTCTCCATCCAAACGTGCTTGGCACGTCGCTCAGCGTCTACTCTCTGCGCTCGATGATCCTGCCATTGGCTCTGGGGCTTGCGATGAGCCGAATGGAGATCTCCGCCGCCGCCGCCAAAAGGACCATCGGCGGGATTCTCCTAATCGCGACATTCGGACTCATGGTGGGGATGAGGCAGGCGATATGGGGACTTACGCCCGGCGAGACGTCCATGCTCATTGCCAACGGTTCCACATACCTTGCACACGGCGAGTCTCGCGTTCCAGGGCTCTTCACGTCTGGCCAAGAGTTCAGTCTATTCGCGGGGTTCATCGCGACATGGACGACAACCCGTATCCTCGTGCAAGGGGCCCGTGGCGAGAAGTTTACATACATCGCGTGGGCAGCCTCGCTGGCAGCGCTCAGTTTATCTCTTCAACGAGCGCCATTGTTCGCCTGCGCGGCCGCGATTAGCATTCTTCTATTAACAAAGTATTTACGCGGGAAGGCGCATTCGAGGATTGCGGTGCGGGTCACTGCTCTGATTGCCTTCTCAACTGGTGCCTTCTCGCTCCTGAGCGCCACGCAACCCGACCGCACAGCGGCGGTCCTCAAATCGATCGGTTCCGTGACGCAGTTGTCCGAAGACGACTCGTTCCAGACCCGCAGCATCGAAACCGTTCCGGTCGCCCTCCGCTTGATACTCCATCGCCCTGAGGGTTACGGGACCGGGTCTTCTGGACCGAATGCCAGCGCCGATCCCACGGCTTCCCCGCTATACCCTCACATTCTCGGAGGGATCGTGGCGGACAATGGTTATCTCATGTTCGCACTGCAGATTGGCATACTGGGAGCTCTGCTCTGCCTGCTATTTTTCTGCTTCACGATTCGACGCGGTGGTTTTGCCAGGAGCAGCGGCCCGACGGAGCTGGTTACCGCTTTGGTGACCTTCCTCGGCTTGGTCATGCTCCTCGGGGGATACTGGGGACTGGTTGGGGCTATGTCGACCTTCTGGATCTTGCTCGCGCTCAGTTCTGACTTGATCAGGCCGGAGGTTCCCGGCACGGTGCAGAGCACCGATGGGCTGAGTCCAAGGATCCGCTCAAGTCCGCACCAGAGTCGAGCACAATAGAGGCCTCCCATGTTGCTTCGCGCAAATCATTGCGCGAACTGGGCACCTGGGGCCGTTGAACGCTTTGGCCTCAGGCGGTCAGTAGGGGCTTTTGGGAGATGAGGGGGCAGGAGTCGCTCCAGAGCGGTGGCTGTCGGCTTCGTAGTTGGCTGCCAATGTCTTGAGTCTGACACTCACTGTGCCGTGCTGGCGTGCCGGAGTCTTGGAGCATAGCCCATTTGATGATGGCGGACTAGCGAGATCCGATCGCGTGCAACCGCCGCCGGGTTGAACGTGTTAAGCGAGTCATTGAGTGCCCGTAGGTCGTGCTGGTCGACACATTATCTACCGAGGTCTGCTGTACGAATGGATGACGGCATGACCTGCCCCGCCGTTTGCGTTCCAGTCTCGGTGACTAACTGGCGGCGGGGATGGTGTCGGCTTCCGAGAGCAGTTCGTACTCGATCGGGGTGCGAAGCCGAGTGCGGAGTAGCGGCACTTGTGGATCTCGATGTACTCGAAGATCGCGTTCGCCGAATCGCTCGCCCCGCGTCGTTCATCGGCGGCGGTTGAGGAGCTCGAACTGCATCGAGGATGCATACTGTGCCGCGATCCTCGACGCCTGCAGCCGCCGCTTCGTCCGCTGATCCATCGACTCCAAACAAGACGCCACCCCTCTGGTCAACGCCATAGGCATGAGTTGAGTCCCCGATAGTGGTGTAGCGCGGCCGCCGAGATCGTCACCGGCGTGTACGGAAGACGTAGATGCGGCCACCGCGTGATCCTTCGAGTGAACCTCTCACAGAACCCTCGAACGGAGTCATCACGATGACCGCACCACACATTCTCGACCCTGCCGGCCTGCTGGGTGAAGCCCTGGCCGAGGCGAGTCCGGATCTGATGCGTTCGCTGCTGCAGACGATCATCAACGCCCTGCTGTCCGCGGATGCCGACGCCGTCGTGGGCGCCGAGTACGGGCAGCCCACGCCGGGCCGCACGGCGCAGCGCAACGGCTACCGCCGTCGCCCGTTGGACACCCGGGTCGGCACGATCGACGTGGCGATCCCGAAGCTGCGGAAGGGCACCTACTTCCCGGAGTGGCTCCTGGAGCGCCGCAAGCGCTCGGAGTCCGCGCTGATCACGGTGGTGGCCGACTGCTATCTCGCCGGCGTCAGCACCCGGCGGATGGACAAGCTGGTCAAGACCCTGGGAATCGACTCCCTGTCGAAGTCGCAGGTCTCCCGGATGGCCGCCGAGCTGGATGAGCACGTCGAGCAGTTCCGCCACCGCCCCCTCGATGCTGCGGGCCCGTTCACCTTCGTCGCTGCTGACGCGCTCACGATGAAGGTCCGAGAGGGCGGCCGAGTGATCAACGCGGTGGTCCTGCTGGCCACCGGCGTCAACGGTGATGGGCACCGCGAGGTCCTCGGCATGCGCGTGGCCACGAGTGAGACCGGGGCGGCGTGGAACGAGTTCTTCGCCGACCTCGTCGCCCGCGGCCTGACCGGTGTCCGTCTGGTCACCAGTGACGCCCACCAGGGCCTGGTCGAAGCGGTCGCAGCGAACCTGCCCGGAGCCGCCTGGCAACGCTGCCGCACCCACTACGCCGCGAACCTCATGAGCGTGACCCCGAAAGCGATGTGGCCGGCGGTCAAGGCGATGCTGCACTCGGTCTACGACCAGCCCGACCGTCCCGCGGTGCACGCCCAGTTCGACCGGCTCCTGGACTACGTCCACGGCAAGCTGCCCGAGGTCCACGACCACCTCGACGCCGCCCGCGGCGACATCCTCGCCTTCACCGAGTTCCCCAAGGACGTATGGACCCAGATCTGGTCCAACAACCCCGCCGAGCGGCTCAACCGCGAGATCCGGCGCCGCACCGACGCCGTAGGCATCTTCCCCACCCGCGCAGCCATCGTCCGCCTGGTCGGAGCCGTCCTGGCCGAGCAGACCGACGAATGGGCCGAAGGCCGCCGCTACCTCGGACTCGACCTCCTGGCCCGCTGCCGCGTCAACCTCGTCCCCGACATCGACACCGAGATCGGAGCTGATCAACTGCCCGCCCTGACCGCCTAGACCCAAGAGAAGGAACGCAGCGCTACACCACTACCCGGGACTTGACCTAGGCATGTCATCCGCAACCGTCGCCCGAATCCAGAGGATCGACGAAGGACATGTTTGAGCGCCGCAACGAGCTCGTCCACGTCGACCCACGGAACCCAGTTCACCTCCTGAGATCACCCTCCCCGTGTTCGGCACTGGGTGAGTCGTGACCTAGCACTCGCTGGCACGGAGCCGGTGGTGCTTCCAGTTGATCACGTCGTCGGCGGTGACCACGCCGCGCAGCCGCTTGACCCTGGTGCGGGTCCTGGTAGGCCGTGGAGGCCGCCCCTGGCTCATGAGCAGCCTGACGGTGCGTTCGCAGACGTGATGCTCATCCCCATGGCTAGTTTCGGCGTGCATGCCCCCGTATCCGTAGGTGCCTCGGGAGGCGACGTAGACCTCGCGAATCACCCCGGTGAGCCATTGGCGGCGCAACTGCGGGAGGTCGTGGTCGTGGAAGTCCGCTTCTGCTTCTAGTAGTTGTGCCGTGCCACTCCCAGGACCCGACAGCAGCGATCGGCCGGGCCCCGGCGTCGACGAGATCGATCACTGGGTGGAGCCTTTGGGGCGGGGCTCGTCCTCACCCAGGAACTTCGCCGCCTGACGGACGACACCAGCTCGGTCTCGAGCTCGCGGATGCGCCGGCGAGCTGCCTGGAGCTCTGCTGATTCGGTGGTGGTGGTCCCGGGGATCTCGCCACGATCGTTGCCCTCCTGCTTGACGCACTTGGACAGCGTGACGGGGCAAGTATCGAGCTCGTGGGCGGTCCGCTTCTTAGGTTCGCCCGCACGGAGCGCGGCGGTCAGGCGCGGAACGCGGGCGGGTGGGGACAAGGCGCGATGCCCAACCTTCCAAGAGAGCCCGCGACTCATCATCCAATCGGGTAACCAACCCGTGGGGCAACTCACGGTGTGACCTGCCGTGCCGTGCTCCCGACTTAGTCATCCTTGGACCTAGTCAGAAGCGCAGGTACGCACCCAGAGCCATAAGCGTCTAACTGGACACCTGAGCTACAGCTCGCGACTGACTCCGAGAGCGATCATCGCGAAGAAGCGCGCATACCGCGACGAGAGTTCTTGGTCGCTCGCGCCCCGCATGCTCGCAAGGGCGCCAGACGCAAGAGACCGTCTCAGAGAACTTGTCTCAACCAATGCTCGGAGGGAGTCGGCCAGGGATTGTGGCTGCCTACTGGCGAACAAGCTTCCACTGACGCCTTCCGTCACGAGCTCGCGCGGGCCACCCTCATCAGCAACGACAATCGGACGGCCGCGAGCCAAGTACTGCAGTACGTTCTGACCGAGAGGTTCGGGCCGGGTGGAACATTGAACACATATGTCGAACTGATCGATGTGCTGGACAACATCCTCGACATGGCCGGTGAACTCTACAATGTCTGCCACTCCAAGTTCCGAACTAAGCTTGCGTAGCTCACCCTCGAAACCGGCGTGGCCGAAGGAAGTTCCTCCGACGAGGACGACCGCGATCTTTCTCCTGATGTCGCTCGGAAGCAGAGATACAGCCCTCAGGAGGACCTCTTGACCCTTCCAGGGGTCGAGCCGCGCAACCATGCCCACCGTGATCCGCGACCCCGCTTCAAGTCTGCGGAGATCCGCAACCGTTGGGTACGCGTCATCAGCGATAGCCGTTCCGGTATGACTCCAGATCGTTTCGCATGCAGCCGGTCGCCGAATATGCCGTTCCGCCGTCCTTAATGTGGCGTCAGAGTTCGCAATCACACCCTCAGCCCTATGTTTGAGAATCCATGACAGGGCGCGTTCACCAAACGAACCCAGCGACTCTCGGTCTACTCGATCCCGAAGATGTACAACCAGTGGCTTGCGGGTGAGCCAAGCAGCGACGGCACCGTAAACGGCTGACCGCGAAGTGTTCGCATGCACGACATCAGCCCGTCTAAACTCGCGGGACGCGCATAACAGAACGGCCGAAAGCACAATCTTCGCCCCCATCGCGAGAGGTTCGATGACCCGCGGCAGGTTAGTAAGCGACCTCGCTTGGTGCCTAGGTCCGCTGGCGCGCAGACATCCCTTCTCGGCCTCTTGAGCGAAGACCCCGGGGACACCCACACCGCGGGGTACAAAGACCACGGGCTCCCATGATGCGTCTCTAACCATTCGACGCAACGCGAGCTCGGCTCCGCCAGGCTCCACGGAATGATCGAGATGGGCCACCCGAAGGCGTCTATCGATGGGCGTTTTCATACTGCGCTCCAGACTGGCTGCTCCACGTGCCTATTCACCGACTAATCCTTCGCGCCGCGCCGGAACTCCACGAAATCCCGGACGGTTTGATTGAGGGAAATAGTCGGCTCCCAGCCAGTTAGATGCCTAAGCTTATCGGGAGATCCAAAGAGTTGCTTGGGGTCATTGGGGCGCACCCTAGCCTCATCAAGAACGGTCTCAACTGTACGGCCGACCTCGCAACTTCGCAGAACCGCCAGGAGTTCCTCCCCAGTCGTGGCGGTCCCAGAACAGACGTTCACGGTGGTTAGATTCTGCAGGTCACTTTCGAGCAGCAATCGATAGGCGCGGACTACGTCGCGAACGTCTGTGTAGTCGCGACTCGTCGTCAGGTCGCCGGTCATGAAGCGATCGCCATTAGTACGCTCGGCCTGCGTGAGGCCATCGTAGAGGTCAGGGAGCAAAAAGCCAGAGGCTTGGCCTGGACCGAAGTGATTAAACGGTCTTGCAACCATCCACCTTCCGCCACGGCCCGCGTAGTACGCAGCCTGATGCTCCGTCAATATCTTGCTGACTACGTAAGGTGACCCGTGCCCGAGAACTCCGTCCTCCCTGATTGGCATCGCGGCTGAACTGGAGTATACGGCCCCGCTACTGATTAAGAGGACCAATGTCTGCGGAGACTTCTTCAGGAGGTATTCCCCCAAGTTTGTCACCATTGAACTATTAGTGTTTATATACTGCTGCGGCGAGCCAAACGAGGGGCCAACGGCGGCCAAAGCTGCGAGATGAACAACTGCGTCAACGGCAGGAAGATCCGGAAGTGGCTTCGTCATGTCGTGGGCCCTGTAGTAGTCGACACTCAGCTCCTCACCGGCTGACCCTCCTGATCCGAGACCGAGCACGACATGTCCTGCCTGCTTGAGTTCTCGCACCAGGTGGCGTCCAACGAATCCCTGCACGCCCGTAACAAGCACGTCCATGGTGCTCCTAATGCTCAGTGATGGCGGGGGCAATCTCACCTGAGCGAAGTTGGATATCGTGGGCCACCATTCTGCTCACAAGTCCCCTGAAATCGACTTCCCTCTTCCAACCTAGAACCCGCTCCGCCTTACTCGGATCACCCAGAAGAATATCAACTTCTGCAGGTCTCATGAACTGCGGGTCCTGCCGAACATATGGGCGCCAGTCCACGATTCCTATCTCCGCGAAGGCCAGGGTCAAGAAGTCCTCAATTGAGTGCGTTTCGCCAGTTGCCAAGACAAAGTCGTCCGGTTCCGAATGCTGGAGGATCTGCCACATTCCGCGGACATAGTCGCCCGCATACCCCCAATCCCGCTTAGGCCAGAGATCTCCCAGAACGATCTCCTTCTGAAGACCCAAGTGGATACCCGCCACAGCGTTCGTTATTTTCCGGGTGACGAACTCAAGGCCTCTCCGCTCTCCTTCATGATTGAACAAGATCCCCGTCGACACGAACATCCCATAGCTCTCACGATAGTTGCGTGCGATCCAATGGGCATACAGTTTCGCCACCCCATAAGGACTTCTCGGGTGAAAAAGGGAGTCTTCGTTATATCCTGGTCCAGGCCGATTGTAGTCAAGTCCGCCGAACATTTCCGAAGTGGATGCTTGGTAGAATCTAACCTGCTCGGCGAGGCCAGTGATGCGAACCGCTTCAAGCAGGTTCAGCACCCCCTTGGCCGTGATGTCACTGGTCAACTGAGGGTTCCGGAACGAATATCCGACGTGCGAAACCGCGCCCAAGTTGTAGACCTCGTGCGGATCTGCAACCGTTAGTGCATTTATTAGCGACGTCTGATCTGTTAGATCCGCCTCGATCAGATTCAGAAACGGAAACTCGCGCTCTACCGCCTCCCGCCGCGCGTTGCGCTGGCCGCGGATCAAGCCGTAGATCTGGTAACCCTCCGAGTGGAGTAGCTCTACTAGGTGGCCACCATCTTGCCCAGTTATCCCAGTAACAAAAGCACGCTTAGGGTTTGTCATAGGAAACATTCCGTCCTGTATCGATTGAAGCTGGATGCGTTTGCAACTCTTCGACAACTCGGTTCAAGCGACGTCCGAACGCCTCTTCGCCGAACTCAGAAGCTCGCGCCTTGATTCGTTCGGGGTCCCAGGCCCGGCGCTTGAGCCTCTCAATTGCATCTACGATGAACTTCGGTGTTGGCTCATCGAAGAACACGCCTGTCTCGTTCTCAATCACGGTGTCCAAGAACCCGCCCCAGCGCAGCACGGCGGACGGCACTCCGTGGGCCGCAGCCTCCAGGGGAGTCAAGCCAAAGTCTTCATGACTGGCGGCGATCAAGCCAGCCGCTCGGGCGTAGGCAACCTGCATCTCCGCGTCCGACAAGCCCTGAACAAATTTCACGTTCTTTCCGGCAGTGCGTATCAGTTCATCCTGCTCCGGACCGCTACCGATCACAAGGAGACGTTGATGCGGAAGCGACCTAAAGGCCTCCACGATTGGCCGCACGTTCTTGTACGGTAAAAGCCTTGACACGACTAGGAAGTAGCCCTCCTGGGGCAGCCTGTCTGTGCCCCCGGAGTTGCCAGGAATATTTGTCGGCAATGTCAACGGCGCTGGGAGAATGGCCGATTCGCGACCGTATGTGCGCGCAATGCGATCCTGCGTGACCGTGGATATTGCAAGGTAAACGTCCGCGGAACTGGCCGCCCTACGGTCCCACCTCTTGAGCAGTGGGGACAGAAGCCTCTGGCTAACTCGAGCGAGCGTCCCCGCCGTTTCGCCCAGGTATCTGTCAGGTTCATAGAGCCATCGCGCAGGCGCATAACAGTAGACGATCTTTTTTCCCCGAGTGCGGAACCCGTGCGCCCAGCCGCTGCTACTAGCTATTACAAGATCGGCTTCGACTTTGACGGATCGACTAGCCAACGCCAAGAAGGGAAATGCGAGCCGATGATGCTTGCGGAATACGGGTATGCGGTTGAGCCAAGAGGTCCGAACCTCTAGTTTTTGAAACTCTGGATATGTACCTGCCGGGTCATACAGCGTTGTGTAGATCGGCGCGTCTGGGTACAGCCGACTTAGCGCTAAGACTACGCGCTCAGCGCCACCACGCTGGGTCAGGTAGTCATGCGCGATAGCTATTCGAGGCGGACGAGCCACGTCCGCCGCCTTTGTGTCCTTCATGTGACGCACCTCACTATCAAGACATTCCCTTCCTGCGCTTCGCGCAAGCATCGCACGACCCGTGAAGTTCTATCGGATAGGGGCGCTCGCGGAACGAAGCGCGGCACCCATTCGTAACTGACGACGCAAGCACTCAGCCCGCGCGAACCACCTTGGGTTCCCTGAACGGACTCGGGCTCTCTGCCTTGATCCTCGGGCTGCAGCTGTGGTGGCGGCGAGGGTCCGTCGTAGCTTCTTGTCCCTTGAACGGCGTCGCATTCGAGCTGGGCTCGTAGCCCTGGCCTCCGAGGGCTGATCCGAGGGGACCTGAATGCTTCAAGGCGCCACCCAGCGTGTTTCCGTCGGGCTGCCAGTCGGCACCGCACGGGAGAGCTCGCGGCGCCCCTTGGATTGGTGTCTCGCGTGTGTCTTGGGTTGGCGAGCTCTGTGGTCACCGCGTGGGCACTATGAACCCAACGCGGGCTACTTGGTCGCGCGTCGATGAGGTTTCACTGAAGGAGTGATCACTGCCGCTTTGAGTGCAGTGGACGCCACGGACCCTTATCCGGTCATCAGTGAGGTGCTCTAAGCGCCGCTTCTGGGTACGGACGATCCAGAACCGACCCACAGGAGGATCGAGATGGCCACCGGCTACAACGTGCCCGGCATGACCGCGAAGGACAGCAAGACCGTCATCGAGGCGCTGCAGGACAGGCTCTACGCCTACAACGACCTGCACCTGACCCTCAAGCACGTGCACTGGAACGTCGTCGGGCCCAACTTCATCGGCGTCCACGAGATGATCGACCCGCAGGTCGAGGCCGTGCGCGGGTTCGCCGACGACACCGCGGAGCGGATCGCCACCATGGGCGGCGTCCCGATCGGCACCCCCGGCGCCCTGGTCAAGGGCCGCTCGTGGGACGAGTACTCCCTCGGCCGTGACACCGTCCAGGCCCACCTCGGCGCCCTCGACCTGGTCTACACCGGGATCATCGAGAGCAACCGCAAGGCGATCGAGGAGGCCGGCGAGCTCGACCCGATCACCGAGGACCTGCTGATCTCCCAGACCTCCGAGCTCGAGCAGTTCCACTGGTTCGTCCGCGCCCACCTGGAGAACTCGTCCGGCCAGTTGAGCACCAGCGGTGCCGCGACCGAGACGCAGGCGGCGAAGAAGGCCAAGAACAAGAAGTAAGACCCCAGCACGGAAGCACCCTCCGTGGCCCTGCCCGCATGTGATCACCACCGTGCGGGTTGGGCCGCGGAGGGTGTCTTCATGTGTGAGGGCAAGAGCGGTCACCCGGCGTTCATGCTCGGTTCACCGACGCCGGAGATCGTCCCCCGCATGAAGCAGAAGATCGCCGTCCTCGCCCTCCCCCTCCTCGCCGCCGCCACGGTCACCGGCGCCGCCCTGGTCGCCGCCCCGGCGTACGCCGACGAGCTGCGTTGCGCCGGCAGCCTCGGCGCCACGACCGTGGACGACGACCTGGTGGTCGCCTCAGGCACCACCTGTCGGCTCAACGGCACCCGGGTCGAGGGCAACATCGAGGTCAAGTCCGGCGCCACGCTGATCGCCAGCGGCGTCCGCGTCGACGGCAACATCCAGGGCGAGAACTTCACGCGCGTCGTGGTGAAGCCGCGCAAGGGCGACCGCTCCCGCGTGGACGGCAACATCCAGCTCGAGGACGGCGGCAAGGGCCGCATCGTCCGCAGCGTCGTCGACGGCGACATCCAGCTCGAGGACAACGCCGGCCGGTTCGTCGTGCGGCGCAACGTCGTCGACGGGAACCTGCAGTGCGAGGACAACAGCGTCCGTCCCGTGGGCAACCGCAACCGGGTGGCGGGTGACAAGGAAGGGCAGTGCCGGCGGATGTGAGGGTCAGAGGAGGGTGAACTTCTGGCCCATGCGCTCGTTGGAGTCCTCGGTCGCTGACTCGATGCACGCGCCGCCGACCTGGAGCCCGATCCGTCCAGGGGTGCGCCGCGACTCGGTGACGCTGAGCTGGACCCGCTCCGCCCCCTCGCCGTCGGCCAGCACGGCGTAGGGGCGGGGGGTCTCCCCCGCGTTCTCCACGTTCCAGCCGGCCGACTCCAGCGCGTCGGCGGCCGCGGCGACCCGGGCCGCGACGTCGCCGTCCCCACCTGTCAGCGTGCCACCGCCCAGCACCTGCATCGACTGCTGCGGGTCCACGCCGCACATCCGCCACTCCGCGTCGGCGTCGGTGACCTCGAAGCCCGCACCCGCGAGCACGTCGACGGCGTCGCGGAACCGGCTCTCCACCCGCTCCTTCGCCGACGACAGCGCCGACGAGGACTTCGCGGGATCGGGGTCGTCCCCGCACGCACCCAGCATGAGCACCAGCATGGCACCCGATGCCAGTGCCCGCGCCAGGCCGCCTCTCACTCCGCGCCCCGTCACCCCAGGCCCCGTCACTCCATGCCCCGCGTCTGCGATCGGCCCGGGACCCCGCTGGTCGGCTCGCGGTCGATCTCCGGGTCCCGCGGCAGGTCGTACCAGGGGTCGTAGGAGTGCTCGGCGCGGTTGACCTCGTCGCCGTGGCCGTCGACGATCAGCCCGATGTTGTAGAGCGACTCCGTGTCCACCGAGAGGTAGTTGGAGTGGGCAGCGTCCCAGTTGCGGATGTCCTCCCGGTCCACCCGCTCGGCCTCGAAGCGGACGGCACCGAAGTCGTCGGACGACGGGTCCCGGCCCAGGCCGATGCCGCCCTTGCCCATCCAGCCCTCGTCGCCCAGGACCGCGACGATGTCGCGGCTGTCGCGCCCCACGAAGACGTGGTCGCGCCCCACGCTGAAGTCACCGGCGTCGTCGGCCGGGCCGGCCCCCGGGCTGCCGACCAACACCACGTCGTCGGCGGCCAGGTCGAACTCGCCGGTCGCGTACGAGGTCGTGGTCGAGCCGTAGCTGTGGCCGATCGCGGTCAGGTGCGCCGGGTCGTCGCCGCGGCTGGCGCGCAACCCGTCGACCGCGTCGGCCAGCCGGCGACCGCCGTCCTCGGCCCGGCCCTCGGTCGCGGTCGCCGGGTCGATCGGACCGTCCGGGGCGTCGTACCCCAGCCAGAACATCGCCGCCACGCTCGACCCGTCGCCGTTGTAGCGCGTGGACTCGTAGAGGTTGTACATCTGCCCCGTGTAGCCGCCGACCTTGCTCATGTCGGTGGTGATGCCCGGGGTGAAGACCGCGACGTCCTTCGCGGTGTCCAGGTCGCCCACCGTGACCGCCACCCGGCCGTCCCCGTCGAACGCGGTCGGGTCGTAGAGCCACAGCTGCGCCCCGGGCTTGCCGTCGCCCAGGGGGTCCTCGTACTCCTCGGCGTTGCGCAGCGCCGTGTCGGTCTGCCGGGCGTTCTCCAGGGCCTTGCGCTCGGCCGGGTCGATCGTCCCGTCCTCCTCCTTCGCGCCCAGCCTGGCCAGGTCGCCGTCGAGCAGCACCCGGTTGGCGTCGTCGCGAGCCCCCGCGGGCAGCCCGTCGGCGCTGCCGATCACCGACGGGTACGCCGCGGTGACCGCCTCCCGCGCGGCGTCGTCGAGGTCGGCCCACCAGTCGGCGACCTGCTCGGGCGAGGAGTCCGGGCCCGGCGCCCCCGGCTTGGCCATCGCGTCCCGCGCGGTGTCGCTGACCCCGCCCAGGTCGGAGAGCGCGTCGCCCAGGTCGGTGGCGGACTCGAAGGTGCGGCGCACCAGGTCCTCCGCGGCCTGCACCTGGGAGAGCCAGGCGTCCCGGTCGGTGACCCAGTCGTCCATCCGGGCGGCCAGGTGGGTGGCCCGGCTGCGCAGCGCGGCGAGGATCTGCGGGGTCGGGTCGAGCGTCGACTCGATGTCGGAGATCAGGTCGTCGCGCTGCCCGTGGAGCGCCGTACGCCGGTCGCGCAGCTGCTCGTAGCTGCGCAGCAGGTCGCGCAGCGTGTCGGCGTACGCCGTGACGCCGTGGGCGACGCGCTTGACCGTTGCGGCCATCGACGCATGCTCCCCCGAGGCCCGGCTCGCCGCGCCGCGGTAGGCCTCGAACGCCTGGCCGAACCAGACGCCGGCGCCGTCCTTGGCGCTCGCGGCGGTGTCGCCGAACTCCTCGAACCGGGAGGCCGTGGTGTAGAGCCGCTCGGCGAGCGAGTCGGCCGCGCCGGGCTCGCCCTCGGGGCGGGTCACCGGCGGCAGCGGCGCCGGGACGGGGATCGTGACCGTCACCGCTCCGGCCCCAGCCGGCCGTCGAGGTTGCTGAAGTCCTGCGCCTGGCCCTGGTCGGTGCCGGAGAAGTCGGTGGCCGTGGCCTGCAGGGCGGTGACGAACCCGGCGGCGATCTCCCGGCTCTCCCCCGCGTAGCCGGACCACGCGGTGAGGAACGACCGAGCCGCACCCCGGGCGCTGGAGCCCAGGCCGCCGACCGGCGCGCCCGACAGCTCCTGGCCGGCGTCCTTCATCAGCGCCTCGAGCTCCTCCCAGCGCCCCGGCAGGCCCGCCCCGCCGTTCTCCCACTGGATCTGCGACATCAGGCCACCCCCCGCCCGTCGAGCCCCGCCACCAGCTCCCGGGCGACGTCTGCGCCCACCGCGTGCTCGACGCCACGGAACCGCAGCACCAGCCGGAGGCTCGCCTCCACGGCGACCAGCTGGAGCTCCTCGCGGCCCTGCCAGGCCTCGGCCTCGACGCCCGCCCGGTCACCGGCGCGCCCGGCCAGCACCCGCGGCAGGCCCCGGGGCGGGAGCGTCACGTGCCACCCCTGATCGCGCAACGCATCCGCGGCCGCCAGCAGCCGCTCCCGCAACGGGCGACCCACCAGCTCCTCGGGCAGCTGGTCGGCGGTCTGGGTCACCTCGCGGCGCACCCGGTCCGGCTCGCCGCCGGGGATCCACCGCGCCTCCCAGCGGGCGGGCACCGGGCCCAGGTCACCGACGAGGCGGACCCACAGACGTCGTACGCCGGACTCCTCGCGGGCGGCGACCATCGCCGGGTCGGGCGCGACCGGCGTGCCCGGGGGCGTCGGCACCGCTCGGCCGGCCTCGGCCGGCAGGATCACCACGTCGACCTGGGGGTGCCGTCGGCGGACCACCGACCAGAAGGGGTCGTCCGCGACCAGCCGGGTCGCGTCGTCGAGAGGATGGCTCACGACCGGACCTTGCCCCGTCCGGAACTGGTCCAAACCAGCTCATTCCCGGGTCTCTGCCTCACGCCGGGGACGCGTGGAGTGCCGCTCCAGGTGCGGGCACCTGTCGCCATACTTTCGGCGACATCGCCACGTACGGCGCCACCTGCGGATCGTCCTCATGTCCTGCTCCCTCCCCCGTCCCGAGGCTGCTGAGCGCCCCGGGAGGTTGACCGTAGGGAGCAGGCGAGCACCACCGCATACCGCAGACACGGGAAGCGTCCTGTGACCTGGGTCACAGGTCTGCGCGATCGGCGGATCGGCCATCGCGGTTTGCGGCCCGCGACCGGTGCGGTGAGAGGATCGCGAGCATGCAACACGTGGCTCGGGGACTGACCGCACTCCTCTGCACCGGGATCCTGGTCGCCGGCACCGGAGGGTGCGCCGGAGCCGACTCGGGCGACCAGCCCAGCCGCCCCAGCCCCGGCGCTGCCGCCGTCGCGATGGACGGCGGGAGCAAGGTCGCCACCGCCGACACCTCCGGCCTGGTGGCCGGCGACGGCAGCGACAAGCGTCCGAACATCGTCATGGTGCTGACCGACGACATGCGCGCCGACGAGCTCGAGCAGATGCCGAAGACGCAGGCGCTGATGCGCGAGCGCGGCCTGGACTTCACCGACGCCGTCTCCCCGCACCCGCTGTGCTGCCCGGCCCGCGCCGAGCTGCTCACCGGGCAGTACGCCCAGAACAACGGCGTACGGCACAACGAGTCGAAGTACGGCGGCTACTCGCGGATCAAGACCGCCAACACGATCGGCACCTGGTTCGCCAGGCAGGGCTACAACACCGGCTTCATCGGCAAGCACGCCAACGGCTACGAGCACGACAGCCCCCGCGACCCCGGGTGGCACGTGTGGGAGCCGATCACCGGCAACCCCACCGACTACTACCGGTTCCGCTTCTTCGGCAACGAGGAGTGGCGCGACGACTACGTGACCGACCGGATCACCGAGAAGACCAACAGCGCGGTGCGCGCGATGGCCGCCGCCGACCGGCCCTTCCTGCTCTTCTCCAACCACATCGCCCCGCACGAGCGCCAGCAGTACGGCCCCCAGGGCCTCACCGAGGCGCCGCCGGCCAAGCGGCACGCCGGCTTCAAGATCGACCAGGTCGCGCCCCCGATCAAGGCCAAGTCCTACAAGCGCGCGGTCGTCGGCGGCCTGCCCCGCAAGACCCCGGTCAAGAAGCGGATCAAGACCAGCAAGGTGCAGAAGAAGTGGGAGGCGCGGGTGCGCTCCCTGCAGTCCGTCGACGACGGCGTGGCCAGCCTCTTCGCCGAGCTCGACGACGCCGGCGAGGCGGAGAACACCTACGTCGTCTTCACCTCCGACAACGGGTTCAGCCTCGGCGAGCGGCGGCTGTTCAAGAAGAACAACCTGGTCCAGGAGTCGCTGCGGGTGCCGATGATCTTCACCGGTCCGCGCGTGCCTGCCGGGAAGACCTCCGACCTGCCGGTGACCCTCGTCGACCTGGTCGCCACCATCGCCGACCTCGGCGGGGTCAAGCCGCGGCTCGACGTCGACGGCGCCTCCTTCAAGCGCACCCTGCTCGGCGGCAAGCAGCCCTGGCGCGACACCACGCTGATCCAGACCGGCGACAAGTACCAGCCGCGCAAGCACCGCAACCTGCGCTGGAAGGGCTGGGCGCTGCGCGGCGTGCGCACCGAGCGCTACACCTACGCCCGCGACGTCAACAACGGCGACCGGATGCTCTTCGACCGCGCCCGCGACCCGTGGGAGATGCGCAACGTCGCCCGCGCGCCGAAGTACCGGCGTACGGCGGCCGAGCTCGACCGCCGGACGAACAAGCTGATGCGGTGCGCCGGCGACAACTGCAACCGGACCTTCGGCAAGGTGCCCGGCCCGCGCTGAGCCTCCCCCGGCCTGGGGCGGCGTCTCCTGCCGGATCGTCCCCGGCCGCGGAGTTGGCGATTTCCCGATCACCGCCGCATCGGTGGCATTACCGTGCTGACGCGGCATGTCGTGGTGCGCCTGGGCACCCGCGTCCTTCCCCCGGACGCCCGTCGTACTCCCTCACCCCCCCGCGCACGCCAGGACGCAGTGGTGCGCCCTCCCCAAGGACAGCACCATGCCCCTGCATGCCCTCAGGAGGACGGCGGCCGCACTGGCCGGCCTCGCCCTCACCGCCTCCGCGCTCGGCGCGGTCACCACGGGTACGGCTGTTGCCGACCCCGCGGACCCGGCCCCCGCCACCAGCATCGTCCTCAACCCGAACGGCGGCGCCCAGGCCGACGGGAGCGACGGGCTCCGGTTCGTCGTCAACAACGTCTCCGATCTGACCCAGACGGGAACGGACGGCCAGGACGACCCGTGGTTCGCCCGCACCCGGCAGTGGTGCTGCACCGCCGGTGCGCCCATGCTCAACATCGGCGGCCTGCTCGTCGGCTCGGGCGCCGGGCCGTCCGCTATGAACGACGACCGCTGGACTTCCGTGCAGGTGACCGCCCACCGCGGCGACACCGCGGCACTGGCGCCTCTGACCGACGGCTCGGTCGCGCCCGCCGGCGGCGACAGCTCGGCGACGGTGCGCTACACCGCTTCGGTCGGCGGCCTCGAGTACGTCGTCGTCCGGACGCTCTCCTACACCTACCCCAACTCCTTCATCACCGACTCCTACGAGTTCACCATCCCGGAGGGCAACGCCGCGCCGGTGAAGTTCTACCTGGGTGGTGACGCGGCCCCGGGCGGGTCGGACCTCGGGTACGGGATCATGCTCACCGAGCCGGTCCGGACGGCCATCTCGCTGAACCCGAGCTCCGGCATCTTCATCGGCTACCGCGAGGTCCCCGGCTCCAAGCCGTTCGACGGCGCCCGGGCCGCGAGCTTCTCCGCGCCGTACCAGACGGTCGTCGCGGGCGGGGACATCGGCTTCGCTGCGGAGGCCGGGCGGCACGACGCCGGCCTGATGATGCAGTGGAACCTCGGCACCGCGCCCGGCACCCAGCGGGCCGCCCTGCAGCACGTGGTCGCCTTCCAGGGCACCAACCTCGACGCCCGCTTCGACCGCTCCGAGGCCACTCCGGACGAGGACGCCGCGATCAACCTGTCGATCGAGAACACGCTGCTCACCAGCGCCGACGACCTCGGTCTCACCCTCGACCTGCCCGCCGGGCTGCGCACCACCGGTGACGCCACGAACGCCTGCGGCGGCACCGTGACGACCACCGGCTCCCGCGTGGTCCTCACCGGGGGCTCGGCGCCCGCAGCGGCCAACTGTGTGGTCACCGTCCCGGTGCGCGGCGAGGTCGGCACCCACGAGCTGAACGCCGCCGCGGTGACCACCGCGGGCGCCTTGAAGAACCGGGTCGGGACCTCGCGCCTCGTCGTGACCGCACCCGCGACCCCGACCCCGACCCCGACCCCGACGCCGACTCCGACGCCGACCGCGAGCCCGACCCCGACGGCTCCGGCGCCCGTCGCTGCCCCCACGGTCACCCTGACCAGCGCGAAGCCCAAGGCTCGCGTCGGCGGCAGGGTGAAGCTGTCCTGGACCAGCACCGGGGTCGACATCCTCGCCCGCGAGGGCGCCTGGAGCGGTCCCGTGGCGGCCACCGGCTCCCGCACCGTGCGGGTCACCGAGATCGGCGCGACGACCTTCACCCTCCGGGCGGCCAACGGCGGTGGCGAGGCCACCGAGAGCGTCACCGTGCAGGTGCTGCCCCGTCGGACCATCGCGGTCCGCACCCCGCAGAAGATCGTGGCGCCGGGCTCCAAGCCCGTCGTCACCGCCCGCGGACTCCGCCCCGGGGAGCGCTACACCGTGCGGATCGCCGGCAAGGTCGTCGCCCGCGGCTACGCCAGCAAGAACGGCAAGATCCGCACCCAGGTCGCCGTGCCCGCCGCGCGCGGGGAGAAGGTCACCGTGAAGATCCGCGGCCGGGTCGTCGGTCGGATCGGCGCCACCACCCTGCACGTCGCGGTTCCCAAGCGGCTGCCGGTCCGGGTCTCGGCGGAGCGCGTGCGCGCCTCCGACGAGGTCACCGTCAGCAGCCGGCTGCTGCCGGGTGAGCGCGCCACCGTCCGCTACCGCGGGAAGGTCGTGGCCCGCGGCTTCGCGAACGGCAAGGGTCGCTTCCAGACGACCTTCCAGGTCGGCCAGACCTGGGGCCCGCGCACCGTGACCGTGACCGGCGCGACCGCGCGTCGCGCAGGCAAGGCTGCGTTCACCGTGGTCCAGCGGTGCACCTCGGGCGGCACCACCTGCGCCTGACCACCGGACCGTCCAGGTCCTGACCACACCGCCCCCGGCTGCCCTCGGCACCCGGGGGCGGTGTGCGTCCGGGAACCGGGCGCCTACGCCCGGGCGAGCCGGTCGGTCTCCCGCCGGGTGATCGTGCCGTCGGCGCGCTTGGCCCCCAGCCGGGTGGCGACCTCCTCGTCCCTGATCCTCTCCGCCCGCTCCCGCACCTCCGGCGGGACGCCCTCGGCCTCGGCGACCACCGTCGAGTACGACGCCACGACCGCACGCCGCTCGTCGGCGGACAGGCCCCGCCACCACTGCCGCACCTCGGCCGGCGAGCTCCCCCCACCCAGCGGGGAGCCCGGGTGCTGCATCGCCCGCTGGGCGATCTCGGGACGGCCACCGTCGGTCGCGGTCACGTCGTCGCGCGAGGTGGCCGAGTCGAGCGTGTCGGCCAGCAGCTCCTCGTTGCTGTGGACCCGCTCGGCCAGCGCCCGGTCGTCGTCGACCAGGATCGCGTAGGCCCGGGTCAGCTCGGCGGCCCGCTGCCGGAGCGCGTCGACCTGCGCCGGCGTCAGGTCCGTCGCGGCGTCGAGCTCCGTCCGCAGCGCCTCGAGGTCTCGGTCGAGACCCTGCTTGCGCTCCACGTGCTCCTCGTAGCGACGCTGGTGGTGGCGCAGCCGGTCGGCGCCCGCGACCAGCACCCGGCCGGTGCGCTTGAGCGTGTTGCGCATCCGGCCGGCCATCACCGCCGTACGCCGTGCCCGCTCGACGTACTGCTCGTTGCTCTGCCCGGTCCAGCCGCGCATCCGGTGGAACTGCTGGGACTCGTCGGAGTACTCGTCGAAGCGCCCCGCGGCCTCCAGCACCACCGCGGCCAGCGCGTCGATGCCCACCGGGTCGCCCTCGGGCTTGAACAGGACCGCGGGCTCGGAGGCCGGCAGGGTGATCGTCACGGTCTCGCTCACGGCAGCGGCCCCAGTCGGGAGGCCAGGCCCGATCCGGTCGAGGACCTGGCCTCGGGGCCGGGGACCGGCTGCGGGTCGACGGCGCACGCGACCATGAAGCCGCCGAGCTGCTCGGCGGCGCGGCCGTCGGTGACGTCGAAGTCGCGCAGCGTCTCCTCGTGGGCCCCGACGACCTCACCCGCCCGGGCCGCCGACTCGCTGGCGTAGCGCGCCCACGCCACGGCGAAGGCGCTGCCCTTGGGCTGGACGGCGGTCGGCAGGACCGCCGCCCTCACCCGCTCGAAGTCGCGTTCGGTGTCGGCCATCAGCTCGACCACACGCTGCCAGTCGCGCAGCTCACCGACGACCGCGTCCTGACTCACCACGACGCCGGCCGGCCCGTCTGCACTCCCCCGAGTCCCCATGGGAGATGTCTAGCGGCTCATGCCCTCCGCAGCGGCGCGTCATCCACAGGCTCGCGGACCTTCACGAGTCCGCGAGCCTGTGCGCGAGCTCCGGGCCTCAGGAGGGACGGGGCGGGTCGAGCACCTCCGCCAGCCGGGCCGGGAAGTCGGTGATGATCCGGTCCGGGCCGAGCGCCACGGCGGCGCGGAACTGCGCGACCGTGTTGACCGTCCACACGCTGCTGGTCAGCCCGCGGTTGCGCGCGTCGGCGAGCTGCGCGCGCTGGGAGAGCGCGAAGTTCGGATGGATCTGCTCGGCCCATCCCCGCCACACGTCGAGCTGGGCGGCCGAGGGCGCGCCGAAGCTCAGGACCCCGACCGGCACGTCCGGGTGGGCGACGGCGAAGCTCTCCAGCCAGCCGGCGTTGAAGGACGACACCGTCAGCTTGCCGGCGGCCGCGACCTGACCCAGCTGGCTGGTGGCGAGCTGCTCGGCCAGCACCTCGTCGACCTGGTCGTTGCCGGGCAGCTCGGGCGCCTTCACCTCGAGCACCAGGTGGGCGCGCCCGCCGATCGCGGTGAGCAGCTCGTCGAGGGTGGGGACCCGCTGCCCGGTGAACCCGGGACCGAACCACGACCCGGCGTCCAGCGTCCGCACCTCGGCCAGGGTGAAGTCGGCGAGGTTCCACGGCGCCCGGTCCGGGAAGACCTCCTCGACGTTGGTGGTCCGCGCCAGGGTCGCGTCGTGCAGGATCACCGGCTGACGGTCCTTGGTCAGCTGGACGTCGACCTCCATCGACGGGACGCCGGCGGCGAGCGCCTGGCGGACCGCGGCGAGCGTCTGCTCCGGCGCGGTACCGGCGCCGGCGCGGTGCGCGATCAGGCCCGGCACCTTGTCGAGCGTGGTCCGCACCGGCTCGGTGGCCATCGCGGGAGCGCCGTTGAACTCGGCGGCGCTCACCCGGTACCAGGCCGGGTAGCCCTCGGCCTGGCCGCCCAGCGCGGCGTTCCCGGCGGAGTCGGCGGCACCCGAGACGAGCGGCGCCCAGGCGCCGTCCTTGTAGACCTGCACGCTCAGCTCACGGCTCGTGCGGGCCGGGGTGAGCGAGGTCGCGAACTCCAGCGGTGCACTGGTGACCAGCGCGCCGGTCGCGGCGGTGAGCTGCTGGGCGACCACCGGCACCTTGAGCTTGGCCACCTTGACCTGGCGCTTGCCGGCCTTGACCACGGTGCGCATCCGGATCGTGTCCGACGCGTCGGTGGGCGCGGTGTAGGAGAACGAGACCTTCTTCTTCAGCGCCCGCTTGAGCTTGGCGGTGCCCACCTTGCGCCACGCCTTGCCGGCCCGGCGCTGCAGGACGACCTTGGCCTTGCGGCGCTCCTTGGGGCTCAGCCGCTTGACCGACTTCTTCTTCACCTTCGCGCTCAGCGAGACCTGCTCGCCGGGGATCACGTTGCGCTCAGAGGCGCGCAGCAGCGCGGAGCCCGCACCCCGGGCAGCGGCACCGGCCGGGGCCGCAGTCGGCTGGGCGGCCGAGGGCGCGTCGGGCTGGGCGGCGGCGGGGACGCCGTACGCGACCGGGGCCAGGAGCAGGACGGAGACGGCACCCACGAGTGGCGTACGACGGGACAACGGGACCTCCAGGGGACGATGTGGGACCCCGGCAGTCTGGCAGCCGGGAGGCCGGAGCGGCAGGCGAATGCGCCGACTCGTTCCCTCTTTTGTTCCTCCTCCCGCTCTTGTGGTGTCGTTCGAACGTATGTACGATTGATTGCAGAGCGTCGGGATGCCGGCGCCGGACGAGGCCCCTCCCCGGAGACCCTCGACAGATCCTGACCCTCGGATGATGCGCGGCCCCTGGTTGCCGTTGCTGCCGACGGGGCCTTTGTCGTGGTGTCGGACGTGCAGGGAGGGTGGCGATGGATCCGTCGGAGCCGACCCTGCCCGCGCACCCCGTGCTGGACTGTGCCGCGCAGATCGACGCCGCCCTGTCCGAGGTGGCCGTCGTAGACCCCGTCTTCATGACCACGGCGCAGAAGCGCCGGGCGCTGCTCGCCCTGCACGGGCTCGAGTCGCGAGTCGCCGCGCTGCGGCTGCGGGTGGTCGCCGCCTCCGCCGACGTCGCGGCCGACGAGGGGCACCGCGACGTCGCCGCGTGGCTCGCGCACCGCACCCACAGCGACCGAGCGGGCGCCCGTCGGCACCAGCGATTGGCGACCGCCCTGGACCAGCGCTGGCACGCCTTGGGGCACGCCCTCACCACCGGGGCGGTCAACCTCGACCAGGCCCACGCGATCGCGCGGACTCTCGACGACCTGCCCACCGACCCGCGCCACGGGGTGACCGCGCAGGTCCGGGCCGACGCCGAGGCGCACCTGATCACCCTGGCCGCGACGTGGGGCCCGGCCGAGCTGGCCCGCCTCGGCGCGAAGGTGCTCGAGGTCGTCGCCCCCGAGGTGGCGGAGGACGCCGAGCGCCGCAGGCTGCTCGCCGAGGAGCGTCGCGCCCGCCGCGGGACCACCCTGAGCGTGCGCGACCTCGGGGACGGCACCGCACTGATCAAGGCGCGCGTGCCGGTGGCCACGGCGCAGCGACTCACCACCTACCTCGAGGCCTTCACCAACCCGCGGCAGCCCGCCAACCAGGCCGCTCGGGGCCGGCAGGACGACGCCTCAGCGAGCGCTCTCGGCGAGCCCGTGCCCTACCAGGTACGCCTCGGGAAGGCGTTCTGCTCGCTGCTTGAGGTGCTCGACCCACGTCGCCTGCCGCTGCACGGCGGCGACGCCACCACCGTGGTGATCTCGATCGACCTCGAGGACCTGATGTCGGGCCTCGGCACCGCCGCGCTCGAGTCCGGCGACCGGATCACCGCCGGCGAGGCGCGCCGGCTCGCGTGCACCGCCAAGCTCATCCCGGCGGTCCTCGGGACCGGGTCCCACCCCCTCGACCTCGGACTCAGCGCGCGCCTCTTCTCCCCGACTCAGCGACGGGCGCTCGCGATCCGCGACAAGCGCTGTCGCGCCGACGGGTGCTCGATCCCCGCGGCCTGGTGCGAGGCACATCACCTCGTGCCCTGGTCCCTGGACGGCCCGACGGACCTGGCGAACGGCATCCTGCTGTGCAGCCATCACCACCAGCGCATCCACGACGACCGCTACCTGCACTCCCGCATGCCCGACGGCGACGTCCGGTTCAGCAGGAGGAGGTAGGCGTGCGCCCCGAACCCCTTCTGCCGTCCTGGTCAGCCCTTCAGGAAAGAGGCGACGCGCTCGTGGTAGCCCGGCGGCTCCAGCAGGAACGAGTCGTGCCCGTGCGGGGAGGTCAGCTCGGCGAAGTCGACGTCGACCCCGCAGGCGCTCAGCCGCTCGACCATCCGCACCGACTGACCGGTGTCGAAGCGCCAGTCGGAGTCGAACGAGGTCACCTGGAACCGGGTGACCGCCTCGGCCAGCCGCTCCGCCGTCCACGGGTCGCCGAACGGGTCGAAGTAGTCCAGCAGGCGGGTGAGGTAGAGATAACTGAGCGCGTCGAAGCGGTCCAGGAACGTCTCCCCCTGGTGCTGGAGGTAGTGCTCGACGGCGTAGTCGGGCTCCAGGGTCCAGTCGTCACCCTGACGGTCGCGACGGTGCCCGAACTTCGTCTGCAGCGACTGGGGCGACACGTAGGTGATGTGGGCCATCATCCGTGCCACCTTCTGCCCGTGCCGCGGGGTGACGCCCTTCTCGGCGTAACGGCCGTCGTGGAAGTCCGGGTCGTTCATGATCGCCTCCCGCGCCACCGCGGAGAACGCGATGTTCTCCGGCGTCAGCCGGGACGAGGCCGCCACCACCACCGCCCGCTCCACCTCCTGCGGCGCGTCGATCGCCCACTGGAGGATCTGCATCCCGCCCAGCGAACCGCCCACCCCGGCGTAGAGCCGCTCGATGCCCAGGTGGCGCATCAGCCGTCGGTGCACCGCGACCAGGTCGGTCATGTGCAGGATCGGGAAGTCCAGGAAGTACGGCGACCCGGTCGCCGGGTCGACCGACAGCGGGCCGGTGGTGCCCGAGCAGCCGCCCAGCAGGTTGGGGCTGACCACGAAGAACCGGTCGGTGTCCACGGGCTTGCCCGGTCCGATCATGTTGTCCCACCAGCCGCGCTTCTTCGCGCCCATGTGCATCCCGGCCGCGTGCGCGTTGCCGGTCAGCGCGTGGCAGACGAAGACGACGTTGTCGCGTGCCGGCGAGAGCTCGCCGTACGTCTCGAAGGCGACCTCGACGTGGTCGAGCCGGCCACCGCCGCGCAGCACCAGCGGGTCCGTCTGCGTCGCCACCACGGCCCGCTGGGTCTCGACATAGCCAAGGGGACCGCTCACACGGCGACCCTACTTCGTCAGCGGATGCGGCTCCCGTGCCTGGTCAGGACCGCGGCCCGTCAAGCCGAGCGGGTCCGCTCCCCGGTGGGGGTGGTCGCCACCCCGGTCCCGGACTGCAGGACCAGGGCGGCGAGGGGCAGCGCCGGAAACGCTGCCACCACCCCGCGCGCGCTCGTTCCCATGCGGGGCCCTCCCCTGATCGACGTACCGTCCCCCCTCCAGAGGCGGCACGCCCGGAACACCCTAGGGACGCACGACAGCCCGGAGAATCCCCTGTTCAGGGGATTCTCCGGGCTGCGGCTGCCGGTTACTTGGCGGCGTTCAGCGCCTGCTCGAGGTCGGCGACCAGGTCCTCGACGTTCTCGATGCCGATCGAGAGCCGCACCATGTCCTCCGGCACGCCGGCCGCCTCCAGCTCCTCGGTCGTGAGCTGGCTGTGGGTGGTGGTGGCGTTGTGGATCGCCAGCGACTTCGCGTCGCCGATGTTGGCCAGGTGGCTGAACAGGCCGAGCGACTCGATGAACCGCTTGCCGCCCTCGCGCCCCGACTTGAGACCGAAGCTCAGGATGCCGCCGTACCCCTTGCCGGTGAAGGTGCGGTCCGCGACCTCCTTGTAGGCGCTGGACTCCAGGCCCGGGTAGCTCACCCAGGAGACCGCGTCGTGACCCTCGAGGTACTGCGCGATCGCGAGCGCGTTCTCGCTGTGCCGCTCCATCCGCAGGTGCAGCGTCTCCAGGCCCTGCAGGAACAGCCACGAGTTCATCGGGGTGATCGCGGCGCCGGTGTTGCGCAGCAGCACCGTGCGGGCTCGGATGATGTACGCCGCCGGTCCGGCCGCCTCGGTCCAGACCGCGCCGTGGTACGCCGGGTCGGGCTGGGTGAGCCCCGGGAAGCGGTCGGAGTGCGCCGCCCAGTCGAACTTGCCGGAGTCGACGATGACGCCGCCGATCGAGGTGCCGTGGCCGCCGATGTACTTGGTGGCCGAGTGCACCACCACGTCGGCGCCCTGCTCGAGCGCGCGCACCAGGTAGGGCGAGGGAGCGGTGTTGTCGATGATCAGCGGCAGGCCCGCGGCGTGCGCCGCCTCGGACCAGGCGGGGATGTCGATCACGTTGATCTTCGGGTTGCCGACGGTCTCGCCGAAGACCAGCTTGGTCTTCTCGTCGACGTGCTTGGCCAGGTCCTCGGGCTTCTCCGGGTCGACGAACCGGACCTCGATGCCGAACTGCGGCAGCGTGTGGGCGAAGAGCGCGTAGGTGCCGCCGTACAGGGTGGAGAGCGCGACGATGTTGTCGCCGGCGTAGGTCAGGTTGAGCACGGCGTACGTCGTGGCGGCGGAGCCGCTGGCGGTGGCGAGCGCGCCGACCCCGCCCTCGAGCTGGTTGATCCGGTCCTCGAAGACCGACTGGGTCGGGTTCATGATCCGGGTGTAGATGTTGCCCGGCTCGGCCAGGGAGAACAGGTTGGCCGCGTGCTCGGTGTCGTTGAAGACGTAGGAGGTCGTCTGGTAGATCGGCACGGCCCGCGAGTTCGTCGTCGGGTCCGCCTCCTCCTGTCCGGCGTGCACGGCGAGGGTCTCGGGGCGGTAGGTCATCTGGGCTCCTGCTCGGGATGTGGATCGGGGTGCTGGGAACGGCTGGCGATGTGCGCCGAAGCCCCGGTCTCCCCCTGAGGGGGAGCCGGGGCCTCGGGAGACCTCAGACGGCGATGGCCACCTCGGCCACCGAGCCGATCTGCGCGCGGACCGTGCGGTCCACCGGGTCGGCCTTGGGCGCCAGCGTGCGCAGCGTCCACTCGCCGTCCTTGGCGAAGAACCGGAAGTGGCCACTGGCCGAGGTGGGCACCTCGGCGGTGAACTCGCCGGTGCGGTCGAGCAGACGCACGTACGCCGACCCGACGGGCTCGCCGTCGCGGGTCACCTGGCCCTGGATCACGGCCTCCTTGGCGACGTTGACGCCGTCCAGCGGGAGCCCACCCTCAGTCGCGCCGCACATCTCAGGCCTCCCCGGGCTCGTCGCCGAGCGCCACCGGGACGCCGACCAGGGAGCCGTACTCGGTCCAGGAGCCGTCGTAGTTCTTGACGTTCTTGAAGCCGAGCAGCTCCTGCAGCACGAACCAGGTCAGCGAGGAACGCTCACCGATGCGGCACAGCGCGATGGTGTCCTTGGAGTCGTCGATGCCGACCTCGTCGTAGAGCTTGCGCAGGTCCTCGTCGGACTTGAAGGTGCCGTCGTCGTTGCAGTTCTTGCTCCACGGCACGTTGAGGCTGGTGGGGATGTGGCCGGCGCGCTGGGCCTGCTCCTGCGGGAGGTGGGCCGGGGCGAGCAGCCGGCCGGCGTACTCGTCGGGGCTGCGCACGTCGATCAGGTTCTGCACGCCGATCGCGGCGACGGCGTCGTCCCGGAAGGCGCGGATGGAGCGGTCCTGCTCGGTCGCGGTGTAGGTGGTCTGCTCCCGGGTCGGGACCTCCTGGACCAGCTCGCGGGAGTCGAGCTCCCACTTCTTGCGGCCGCCGTCCATCAGCTTGACGTCGCGGTGGCCGTAGAGCTTGAAGTACCAGTACGCGTAGGCGGCGAACCAGTTGTTGTTGCCGCCGTAGAGCACCACCGTGTCGTCGTTGCTGACGCCGCGCTCGGAGAGCAGCTTCTCGAAGCCCGCCTTGTCGACGAAGTCGCGACGTACCTGGTCCTGCAGGTCGGTGGTCCAGTCGAGCTTGATCGCGTTGCGGATGTGGCCCTTGTCGTAGGCCTTGGTGTCCTCGTCGACCTCGATCAGGACGATGCCGGGGGTGTCGAGGTTGTCCTCGACCCACTGGGCAGTGACGAGCGAGTCTTCGCGGCTCATGGGGTTTCTCTCTTTCGGTGGGTGGTGGTGCTCAGCGAGTGGGGGTGATGCTGGTGCGGCGCAGCCCGGCGCGGGCGCCGAGCAGGTAGAGCTCGCAACCCAGGCAGAAGCCGAAGGCGGCGTTGAGCAGGGCGGCGGCCAGGGCGAACCCGACGGCGACCAGGCCGAGGACGGTCAGTCCCGAGACCAGGCCGGCCAGACCGACGAGCGCGAAGCCCAGCCCGACGACCTGGGCGAACCGCGGCGGCGCCGCGTCCTCCAGCTCGGTGGGCGGGGCCAGCCGCGGGCGGACCAGGGTGCGGAAGAGCCAGGCGTACGGCGTGTGCTGCACCCCGACCGCCCCGCCGACCGCGAAGAACACGGCCTGGACCGCGAGCAGGGCGATGGCCACCGCGCTCGGCGCGGTGAGGAGCACCGTCGCCAGCAGCACCGTGGTCAGCGCCGCCGCGAACTGCGGCCCCCTCGGGTCGATCTGCGGATCGATCTGGTCGATCTGCGCGCCCATGCCTCTACCTCGTCCGTCGTGGTCTCGTCCTGTGCTCGCGCCGCTCCCCGGACGGGGAGGCGCGATGCCGGGCGCGGAAGCGCTCGGCGCGGTGGAGCGACGGGCCTGCAGCCGGGCCGTCCGGCACTCAGGCCGGAGGCGGGCAGGGTGGGACGTCGCCCCTCAGGACATTCGACACAGGGACGAGCGCATGCGGCAGTGGTCCACTGCGCGCCGCTTCGTCAACCAGGTCGAGGTCATGGCCAGAACCCTACGGGCGCCAGGGGTCGGGCCAGAAATGCGCGTCTCATTAGTCGGATACCTGTACCGAATAATGAGACGGTCCATCAGGTCAGCCCGCCTCGACCAGCGCCAGGGCGCCCAGCACCTGCTGCTTGGTGGGCGCGCCCGCGGCGCGGGTGACCTCTCGGCCGTGCGCGTCCAGCACCAGGGTGGTCGGGGTGCGGGTCACCTGGAGCCGGCGGACCAGCTCCAGCTGCGACTCGGCGTCCACCTCCACGTGGGCCACCCCCTCCACGAGCGCACTGACCTCCTCCAGCGTCCGCCGGGTCACCCGGCAGGGCGCGCAGAAAGCGCTGGAGAACTGCAGCAGCGTCGCCCGCTCGCCCAGCTGCTCGGCGTACGGCGTCCCGGAGAGCAGGGACGGGGCTGCGGTCTCGGGCTCGGGGGTCCCAGAGGTGGGCGCAGAGGTAGGCGCAGAGGTAGGCGTGGTCGCGAGGGTGGGCGCCGGAGCCGCGGCACTCCGCCGGAAACGGCCGTCGCTCGCTGCACGCCACGCGCCGAACGCGAGGGCAGCCAGCACGGCGAGCAGAAGCACCCACTGTCCGGTCGTCACGGAGGGGGAACGCCGGCCTCGCGGCACCCATTCCCCCCACCCGCACTGCGGGCCCCGAGCGGGCGGGGCCTATCCCCCGGCGAACGGTGGCAGGAACTCCACGGTCGACCCGGGACTGACCAGCACGCCGCCCGGGTCGGCGGTCCCGACCGGGCGGTCGTCGACCAGCGCGGAGCAGACACCGAGCACCTGCGGCAGGCGCGGCGCGTCGGGGTGGAGGGCGACCGCGTGCGCCACCAGCGCCTGCAGGGAGAGGGGGGCGGGAGTGCTCACGACGTCGCTCGGGACCCCCGCCGCGTGCCGCGCACCGGCCCAGTAGCGCAGCGTGATCTGGGACTCGTGGTGCCCAGGGGGTGGACTGTTCACGACTTCGGGACCCTCCATGGCCTATATCCTCCCCCCAACACCGCACGGGGCAAAGGAGGTGAGCGATGAGCACTCTGCTGCTGCTCACCAGCGCCCTGCAACCGTCGGCCGAGGTGCTGCCCGGCCTGGCGCTGCTGGGTCACTCGGTCAAGATCCTGCCCGCCGAGGGCAGCGCACTGCTCGAGGCGCCCGAGGCGGACCTGGTGCTCGTCGACGGCCGCCAGGACCTGGCCCACGCCCGCGACCTGTGCCGGCTGATCCGCACCACCGGCGCCGACGTCCCGGTGCTGCTCGTGGTCACCGAGGGCGGGCTCGCCGTCGTCGCCCACGACTGGGGCATGGACGACGTGGTGCTGCACACCTGCGGCCCCGCCGAGCTCGAGGCCCGGATCCGGCTGGCCATCGGCCGGCTCACCGCGGCCCGCGCCGCCGCCGACCCCGACGCGCACGTGATCCGCACCGGCGAGGTGGTGGTCGACGACGCCTCGTACACCGCGCGGATCGGCGGCCGTCCGCTCGACCTGACGTTCAAGGAGTTCGAGCTGCTCAAGTACCTCGCCCAGCACCCGGGCCGGGTCTTCAGCCGCCAGCAGCTGCTCCAGGAGGTGTGGGGCTACGACTACTTCGGTGGCACCCGGACCGTGGACGTGCACGTACGCCGTCTGCGCGCCAAGCTCGGTCCCGAGCACGAGACCCTGATCGGGACGGTGCGCAACGTCGGCTACCGGTTCGTGCTGCCCAGCCGCAGCGAGTCCCTCCCCGCCGACTCGGGCGCCGAGTCCGCCGACGCCTGAGCCCCGGCACCGGTCCGACACCGGTCCGACAGCGCCCGGGACTCACCTCTGTCCCGAACGCCTCCCCTGTCACATCCGTGTCAAGCTCTCGCCTAGGCTCGAGCACATGCCATTCCTCGACGCCCTCGTCTCCCGGGCCGAGGCCGCGGACGGGGTCGCCCCCTTCGACGAGGCGACCCTGATGGACCTGCGCGCCGGCCGGGTGACCACCCTGCAGCACGACGGCTGCGTCGCCCTGGTCCGCGGCGAGGAGCTCTCGCTCCTCGTCGACCCGCCCGTGCGCGGGCGTGGGCTCGGCGGGGCGATGGCCGAGCAGGTGCTCGCCGAGCACCCCGAGGTCTCCCGGGCGTGGAGCCACGGCAACCACCCGGCCGCGGCCGCGCTGGCGGCCCGCCTCGGCTGGCGCCGGGTGCGGGACCTGTGGGTGATGCGCCTCCCCGGTGGCGCTGCCGGCTCGGTGGCCCCGGTCGACCCGCCCGCCGGGATCGTCGTACGCAGCTGGCGCCCCGAGGACCGCGACGAGCTGCTCCGGGTCAACGCCGCCGCCTTCGCCTCGCACCCGGAGCAGGGCGCGATGGACGCCGACAACCTGGCCGCGCGGATGAGCGAGCCGTGGTTCGACCCCGCTGGGCTGATCGTCGCCATCAGCCAGGACGAGGGCGACGACGGCCGGATGCTCGGCTTCCACTGGACCAAGCGGCACTCCGCCGAGCTGGGCGAGGTGTACGTCGTGGCGGTCGACCCCGCCGCCCAGGGCCGCGGGCTGGGCAAGCTGCTCACCCGGGCCGGCCTGGCGCACCTGGCCGAGGGCGGCGTGCGCGAGACGATCCTCTACGTGGAGGCCGACAACACCGCGGCGGTGGCGACGTACACCGGACTGGGGTTCACCCACGCCGACGCCGACACGCACGTGATGTACGCCCGCTGAGCCAGCTGGCTCAGACCTGACTCAGCGCAGCTTCGGCCGCACGTGCAGCCCGACCTCCGGGTCGACCACGACCTCCTGGGTCGCCGGCATCTCCTCTACGTCGAGCTGGGCGTCGAGCGGCACGTTGCGCTTGAGCAGCGCCAGCCCGATCGGGCCCAGCTCGTGGTGCCGGGCGCTGGAGCCGACGAACCCGACGACCTTGTCGGCGTGGCGGACCTCGGCGCCCGCGGTCGGCAGCCGGTTCTCGGAGCCGTCCAGGTGGAGCAGGGTGAGCCGCCGCGGCGGCCGGCCCAGGGTGTGCACCCGGGCGACGGTCTCCTGCCCGCGGTAGCAGCCCTTGTCCAGGTGCACCGCCGAGCCGATCCAGCCGACCTCGTTGGGGATGGTCCGGTGGTCGGTGTCGATGCCGAACCGGGGCTCACCCCGCTCGATCCGCAGCGCCTCGTAGGCCCAGGTGCCGCAGGCAGGGCCGGCCGCCTCGGCGTACGCCGTGAGCCGGTCGCGCGGCACCAGGTCGAAGGTGCCCCCGCCGACCGGGCGCCACATCACCGCCAGGTCGTCGGCCGCGGTCACCTCGACCCGCATCATGAAGCGCATCCGGTCCAGCCACTGCACCAGCGCCTCGCCGTACCCGGGCTCGGTGTGCGCGGTGAACGTCTCGCCGTCGTCGATCCCGTGGAAGTGGTGCTCCACGTGCCCCTGCGGGCTGAGCACCAGCGCCTGGGTGGGCACGCCGGGCGCCAGGGACTCCAGGTGCTGGGTGGTCAGCGAGTGCAGCCAGGTCAGCCGGTCCGGGCCGGTGATCCGCAGGACGTCGCGGTGCGAGAGGTCGACGAACCCGTCCCCGCCGGCCAGCGTCCGCTGCTCGAGGTTGAAGGAGCCGTAGTGCGCCGCGACCGGGGCGTCGACGCCGTCGCCGGCCACCGCCCCGGGCAGGTCACGCAGAGGGCTGGTCACGCTCGTGCTGCTCGTGCTCGTGCTGGTCGTGCTCGTGCTGGTCGTGCTGGTGCTCGTGCTCGGGGTCTCGGGTGTCATCACAGTCCTCACATCGTCCGAAGATCGCCAGGTGACCGACGTCGGTGACGAACCCGTGCTCGGCGCGCAGCCGGCTGAGCAGTGGCTCGGCCCTGTCAGGGTCAACAGAGGTCACCTTCTGGCAATTCCGGCACACCAGGTGGAAGTGCGCCGGCTCGCTGGTGGAGTGGTACGTCGGGGCGCGGTCGACCAGGTGCGCGTGCCGGACCAGGCCGAGCTGCTCCAGCACCTCCAGGGCGCGGTAGACCGTGGAGAGGTTGGCGCCGTCGCCGACGTGGTCGCGCACCTCCTCCGGAGTGGCGTGCCCGAGCTCGGTGACCGCCGCCAGCACCAGCCGCCGCTGCGGCGTGAGCCGGTAGCCGCTGCTGCGCAGCGCCTCGGCGAGCTCGTCGGTCACGCCTCAGGCCCGCTTCAACCGGGCCCACAGGTGCGGCTGGAGCGCCTGGCCCACCGCGGCCATGTCGTAGGCGTAGAGCAGGTCGCCCTCGACGTTGCCGTACATCCGGCTGCCCGCGGTGACCTCCTTGGCCGTCTCGGTCCGCACCACCGCGTCGGTGGCGACCTGGAGCTTGCCGCCCTCGGCCTCGCCGTACCAGACCTCGACGAAGCCGGTGTTGTGGGCGAGCAGCAGCTCGACCTTGCCCGGCTCGGGGCAGCGCAGGAACCCGGTCTCGATCGCGGCGTCGCGGACCTTCTCGCCCTGCTCGTCGATGATCTCGGCGCGCGCCATGTAGTGGAAGAAGGGGCGGCCGTCGTGGGTGAAGATCAGCTCCTGCCGGAACTGGAAGGCATCGATCGTCGGGTAGTCACCGTGGCCGTTGCCGCGCCAGGTGCCGAGCAGCCAGGCGACCGGGCCGCAGTTGGGGTGCAGGTTGTCGGGGAGCTCGAACGGCATGCGGCCACTGTAGTGCGGTCTCACCCGTACCTGGTTTAGCAGATGCCGGGCGGGGGCATACGGCGCGCATGGGGGGAACACTGAACGTCAACTGGCCCAACGCGACCACGCTGCTGCAGTCGATGGTGGACGTCGGGATGCAGGCCGGCGAGATCGACACCTACTTCAACGAGCACGTCGTGGTCACCACGGGGCTGGACTACCCCTCGTGCGCGCTGAAGCCGATCGGCGACCAGCTCCCCGCGCTCGGCGAGGCATTCACCTGGACCCGCAACCGCTACCAGAAGCGGTGGGTCAAGGTGATCGAGTCGTTCGCGGTCTCCATGCGCGACGTGGAGCGGACCGACGGCGAGCTCAGCATCGACTTCGGCCAGTACCTCGGCGGGCTGGGCAACATGCCGCAGATCCCCGACCTCTACCTCAACGTGGAGTTCCTCGACGTGAAGTCGCTCGAGGAGAAGCTCACTCCGCCCGGCGAGGGCGGCCCGACGATGAAGCACGACGCGAAGTGGGAGACAGCGGCCTCGGGCTACGACGCCACCCGGGACGCGATCAACGAGGCGATCGGCCACATCAACTCGCTCGGAGTCAACCTGCCCAAGCTCCCCGAGAAGTCGCTCGAGGAATACATCATCTATCCGCTGGCCGGAAACTACGCCCAGCTGCAGGGAAACGCCGAGGCGTGCGGCCACTGCTCCGGCGCCTTCACCGAGTGGGCCGGCAACTTCGGCCGGCTGGCGCTCAAGGCACCCGCCGCGATCGAGGGTCAGACCGGTGTCGCGGTCGCGGGCCACCTGGGCCTCTACGGCACGGTGATGCTCGCGGTCGGACAGGCGGTCAAGCAGGGCGAGAACGTGTTCGACGCGATCGCGAAGATGTCCGAGAAGATCGCCGTCCAGGTCGAGAAGGCCCTGGTCAAGCTGACCACCAAGCTGACCAAGCTGCTGAGCAAGCTGAGCAGCAAGCTCAGCCCCCTGGGCTGGATCTGGTTCGCTGCCGAGGTGCTCGAGAAGGGCTGGCAGGCGGTCACCGACATCTACGACGACATCATGGACTGCAAGGAGATCATCCAGGCCTGCTTCGGGCTGGCCGAGGAGATCGAGGCGTGGGCCCAGGTGATGGCCGAGTCGCTCGAGGAGATGCGCAAGATGAAGGAGATGGTCGAGCAGCTGCCGAGGGCCGACTCCGACGGCGGCCTCCCCGCCCTCCCGCCGATCGACCTGCCCAAGGTGGAGAAGGAGCTGGGAGGGATCACCTACACCTTCGACGACGAGCCGAGCGAGGAGGAGGACGAGCTGCAGGACCGGCTCGACAAGCTCGGCGGCGAGACCGACACGGACGACCCCTTCGAGGACGTCCCCGAGGACGCCGTCATCCTGGCGCCCGGGCCGCTGGGCGTCCCCTCGACGTCGACGCCCACCACCGTCAACCTCTGAGCATCCCAGCGCCTGAAACGGAGCCCCATGCGTCCCGCCTCTCCTCCGGTCCGCCGTACGCCGGTCCGCCGTACGCCGGTCCGCCGTACGTCGGTCCGCCGACCCCGGGCGTACCTCGGCTCCGCCGGCGCGGTGCTGGTCGCCGCGTCGTTGCTGCTGACGGGCTGCCAGGGAGACCAGGGCGACGCCGGGGTGGCGAAGCCCGCCACACCGGCGCCCGAGGCGACGACGGGGCAGGCCGCCGGACCGTGCCTGCTGACCGCCGACCAGCTGACGGAGATCACCGGGGTGGCCCAGGAGCTGGGCGAGCCGCGCCAGGTGGAGGACACGGTCGTGTGCGAGACCGCCCTGGGCGAGCGGGCGGCCGGCTACTTCTGGGACATCGAGGCGCGGAGCTCCACCCCGGAGCTCGAGGAGCTGCGTGACGAGGTCCAGATCCCCGGCGGGCGCGTGCAGCGCACCTCGCTCGACGACGGCACCGAGGCCTGGCTGGTGCAGGGCGGGGCCCGGCCGCAGCCCGCCGTGGAGGTGCTCGTGGGCGTGGACGAGACGGTGCTGCGGGTCTACGCCTCGACGATGCCCGCGACCGACGACCCCTACCCGCGGGACCGGCTGACCGAGGAGACGGTCGCCATCGCCTCCGCGCTCGTCTCGGCCCTCAGCTCGTCCGGAAACTGAAGGAGCAGCAGTGACAGGTTTCGACCCCTTCGCGGCCGCGGCGGCCGGGAACGACGCGACCGACCCGTGGGACCTCCTGGCCGACCTGAGCAGGCGTTCGGCGGGCACCTCGCTGGACCGCGCGCTCGACGAGCTCGGCGAGCTGGTGGACCGGATCGACGCCGAGGAGCGGGCCGAGGGCACCGACGGGGCGCCGGCCGAGGTGGTGCCGGTCCTCGAGGTGCTGACCGGCGCCGACGACGCCCCCCTCACCTACCGGTCGCTGCACCGACGGGTCCGGGAGGGGTACACCAGCTGGGACGCGTTCTGGCGGGCCCCGCACCAGGAGGCCGACGGGCTCCGGCTGCTCCAGGACGTGATGCGGGTCGGTCGCGAGGGCATCGCCGACGGGATCGCCCGCCTGCCCGAGGAATGACGGTCGGCCCAGGAATGACGGTCGGCCAGGAGACGGGTCCGCCTAAGGTGTGGGCATGACGCGAGCCCTGGTCGTGAAGGTCACCTGCGGTCCCGAGGACGCCGAACGGCTCAACCAGGCGTTCACCGTCGCCGCAGCCGCCGCCGCGGCGGGCGCCCCCGTCTCGCTGTGGCTGACCGGCGAGGCCGCCTGGTACGGCGTACCGGGCCGGGCCGAGGCGTTCGACCTCCCGCTGGCCACTCCCCTGGCCACCCTGCGCGACACCGTGCTGGCGATGGGCACGCTGACCGTCTGCACCCAGTGCGCCGCGCGCCGGGAGATCGGGGAGGCCGACCTCGTGCCAGGGGCACGGATCGCCGGCGCCGCGGTCTTCGCCGAGGAGGTCCTGGCCGACGGGGCGCAGGCGCTCGTCTACTGAGCGGTCCCGCCCGAGCGGTCCTGTGCCTGCGCCGAGGGCACGGCAGGCACGGAGAGGTTCGGCGCCTCCCCGACCCCATTCCGGTCCCTGCGGCCGAGGGCCCACAGGCGCGGGATCGCCGCCAGCAGCACCCACGAACCGGTGCCCGTCACCGGGGTGACCAGCAGCATGGCCACCGGCACGAGCCACGGCCAGAAGCGGCGCGCCGCCAGCACCGTGAGCAGGACGCCCAGCACCAGGCGCAGCGGCCACGGTCCCAGGTCGAACATCCCGGGCTCGGAGCCCTGGTGCGCCAGCAGGAAGTGCACCCACTCGTGCCACAGGTGCGGTGCGGCCGCGTAGGAGACCAGGCAGGGCCCGGCCAGCGCGCCGACGAAGACGGCCAGCGCACGCCACTCGCCACGGGCCAGGAGCCACACGGGTCCCAGGCAGGACACGATCTTGGTGATCGCCGGGAACACCCAGGGGGCCCCGCGGCCCAGGCCGAGCACCACAATGAGCGCGTACAGCCAGTCGATGTTGGCCGACAGCACCTGGACCGAGCAGATCGACCCCAGCAGCAGCGCCGGGCCCCGGGGCAGGGGCCGGACCAGCCACACCACGGTGGCTGCCGCGCCGCCGACGAGGAGTGCGCAGAAGACCGGCCAGGGCAGCCAGGTGAGCGGCCACACGATCTGGGCGAAGAGGGGGCTGTAGAGGTAGGCGTCCAGGTAGCCCGGGGCCGCCTCGTACAGGCCTCCGTCCCAGGCCACGTAGTAGGCGTGGCCGTCCCAGCCCACGCCCCAGAAGTAGACCATCCGCACGGCGTGCATCACGTTGACCAGGGCGAGGACGCCCAGCCCCACCATCATCAGCCGGCGCAGCTGCCGCTGCGCGACCGGCGAGGCGGGGGGACGGATGGGCACGGTAGGACCTTAGGGCGGACCCACCGCCCCGGGCGGGCCTTTCACGGAAGCCGTACGCCAGCCGGCTACCGGGGCGTGACCCCCAGCAGCTCGCGCGCCTGCGCCGGGGACATCGGCTCACGCTGGGCGACCGTGCCGGCCTCGACGGCACGGCGTACCAGCTGGGCGTTGGACTCCACCGGGACGCCGCGGCTGATCGTCAGCACGTCCTCCATCCCCACCCGCAGGTGGCCGCCCATGCTGAGCGACCCCAGCATCACCGGCAGGGTGGTGCGGCCGATGCCGGTCGCGGACCACGAGGTGACCTCGGCCGGCAGGTCCCGCACGGCGGCGACCATGGCGGACGCGGTGCCGTCCATGCCGCCGGGCACCCCCATCACCAGGTCGACGTGCACCCGGCCGCCCGCGGGCAGGCCGTAGCGGTCCAGCAACCGGGTCAGGGCGTGCACCTGCCCGAGGTCGAAGAGCTCGAACTCCGGCGCCACCGCCCGCTCCTGGGCGAGCTGGTAGAGCTCGACCACGAACGGCCAGGGGTTCATGAACACGTCGTCGCCGAAGTTCGTGGTGCCCATGGTCAGGCTGCACGAGTCGGGCTCGGCGTCGAGCACCTTGAGCCGCTGCTCCAGCGGGTCGTGCACCGATCCGCCGGTGGAGAGCTGGACGACCAGGTCAGTGCTCTCCCGCAGCGCCGCCACGGTCTCCTTGAGCAGGCCACCGTCCAGGGTGGGCCGGTGGTCGCCGTCGCGGACGTGCACGTGGATCATCGCCGCACCGGCCGCCTCACAGTCCCGGGCGGTGGCGACCAGCTCGTCCAGGGTCGTCGGCAGCTGCGGGCAGTCGGCCTTGTCGGTCTCGGCGCCGGTGGGCGCGACGGTGATCAGCAACGGAGCGGGCATGGGTCATTGAAGCACCCCGCCCGGGTCTGGTCAGCGCGCGTGGGTGTGCGCCACGTAGACGTCGCACGGAGCCTGTGCGGCCACGTCGCGGGCGATGCTGCCGAGCACCCGGCCCAGCCCCTGGACCCGCTTGTTGCCGACCACGATCAAGTCGGCGTCCAGCTCCTCGGCGACCGCCACCAGCGCGTCGCCCGGCTTCCCCTCCGCGGCTCGCGGGCGCACGGTCAGCTCCTGGTACGCCCGCTGGATCCGGCGGGCCGCTTCGGTCGCCGTACGGCGCGCGTCGTCCTCGCGGGAGAGGACGAGCTCCTCGCTGCCCTGCCGGATGCGCTCCACCTCGAGCCCGGTGAAGGCACAGACGACGTGCAGCTCGGCTCCCGACGCGAGGGCCACCTTCCCGGCCGTCGCTGCGGCGCGGTGCGCCGTCTCGCTGCCGTCGACCCCGACCACGATCCTCTTCGCCATGCTCGCGCTCTCTCCTTCGCCGTTCGACAGACCGAACTAGGTACTCTATTTTCTATAGAGTATGGCCTCCGCGCCCCGTTCGGTCCGGCAGGCCCCCTCGATCGACGGGAGCCCCACGTCTCATGACCACCACCCCCCTGGCCCACCTCAAGGTCGTCGAGTGCGCCACCTTCGTCGCCGGCCCGTCCTGCGGGATGAACCTGGCGCAGCTGGGCGCCGAGGTCACCCGGGTCGACCTGCCCGGCGGCGGCAGCGACCACCTGCGCTGGCCGCTGGCCGGCTCCGGCGCCAGCCTCTACTGGGCCAACCTGAACAAGGGCAAGCGCTCGGTCCTCCTCGACTACCGCACGCCCGAGGGCCGCGAGCTGCTGCTCGCCCTGAGCACCCGCCCGGGACCCGGCGCGGGGATCCTGGTCGACAACCTGGTCGGTCGGCACCGGGTCACCCACGCCGACCTGACCGCCCGTCGCCCCGACGCGATCTCGATGCACGTGCTCGGCTTCCCCGACGGCCGTCCCGCGGTGGACTACACGGTCAACGCCGCCGTAGGCGTGCCGAGCATGACCGGCCCGGTCAGCTCGCACGAGCCGGTCAACCATGTCCTCCCCGCCTGGGACCTGCTCACCGGCTCGGCCGCCGCGCTCGGCGTGCTGGCCGCGGTCAACCGGCGCGAGCAGACCGGCGAGGGCTCCCGGATCGACCTCGCCCTCGCCGACGTCGCCCTGTCAGCAGTCGGGGCGGTCGGCTGGTTGGCCGAGGCCGAGCAGGTCGGCAGCCGGGCTCCGCACGGCAACCACGTCTTCGGCAGCTTCGGCACCGACTTCGCCACCGCGGACGGCCAGCGGGTGATGGTCGTCGCCCTCACCGAGGGCCAGTGGCGGGCGCTCTGCGAGGTCACCAGCACGACTCCGGTCTTCTCCGCCCTGGAGACCGCGCTCGACACCGACCTGCGCCTGGAGTCCAACCGCTACGAGCTGCGCGAGACGATCGCCTCGATCCTGCGCCCCTGGTTCGCCGCGCGCCCGCTGGACGAGCTGACCTCCGTGCTCGACCGCGCCCGCGTGCTGTGGGGGCCCTACCGCACGATGGACGAGGCGGCCGAGATCGCTCGGCGCGACGCCGGCTCCGTGGCCCGGCCCATCACCCAGCCAGGCATCGGCGAGATGCTGGCCACCGGCAATCCCCTGCGCTGGGACGAGGAGCTCGCCGCCCCCGTGCCCGCTCCCGTGCTCGGCGCGGACACCGAGCGGGTGCTCGCCGAGGACCTCGGGCTCTCGAGCGCCGAGATCGGCAGGCTCCACGACGGCTCCGTGGTCGGCAGCTCCGTGGACGGCGACCGGCTCCGCTGACCCGGGGGCGACTGGCGCCTGCCCGAGGAACGACGAACGCGCCCCCGGCCGGAGCCGGGGGCGCGTCCTGTGTGCCGGGGGGCGCGGTCGTCAGCCGCTGAAGTCGAACGCCTCGTTCCAGCGGGCCACGATGTCGGCGCCCCGCTCGCGGGCGTCCTCGGGGGTGTAGAGGACGAACGACTCGTCGTCGGCCTTGGGCAGCTGGTAGTGGCCGCTCTCGACCTGGTCGAAGTCGGTACGCGACCCGACGAAGCCCTGGGCAGCCGCGAACTCCTGGGCGGACTTCGACATCGTCCAGTTCATGAAGAGCTGGGCAGCCGGGCTGTCCTTGCCGGCGGTGGTCAGGCCCTGCATGTTGAAGGTGCCGGAGATGCCCTCCTCGGGAATCACCAGCTCGATCGGGGCACCCGCCTCCTCCGCGCCGTACGTGCTGTTGAAGCCCGCGGTGATGACCTCGATCTCGCCGCGGGCCAGCGCCTCGAGCTGCACCGAGGTGGTGTCGAAGATGCGGGGCTCCTGCGCTGCCAGCTTGGCCCAGTAGTCCTTGCCCAGCGCGCGCTCCTGGAAGTCGGCGAGCCCCTGGACGGTCCCGCCGGCGCCGGCGTTGACGATCCCGAGCTTGCCCTTCCACCTGGGGTCCAGCAGGTCGTTCCAGCTCTTCGGTGCGTCCGCCTCGTCGACGGCCTGGTCGTTGTAGGCGAACGCGTAGGCGGAGTAGTACGCGGTGTAGTACTCACCGTCGTTCCACACGACGTTGCCCTCCTTCACCAGGTCGTCGTAGGTGGGCGTCTGGTGGGGCACGAAGACGCCCTCGTCCGCGAACCCCTCCGCGAGCACCGGGTCGGTGATCGTGATCACCCCCGCCGAGAGACGACCCGCGCCGGCCTCGCTCAGCACGCGCTCGTTGAGCTTGCCCGCAGGCAGCCGGGTCATCTTGACGTCGACGCCCGTCTCGGCCTCGAACCGCGCGGCGGTGAGCTCCGCGCTCTCCGCGCCCGAGGCGGTGTACCAGTTCAGCGACTCCTCGCGGGCCGCCTCCAGGAGCGCCTGGTCGGCGACCTGCTCGCTGCGGATGACCAGGCCGTCGGAGTCGTCCACCTCGGGCATGGCGAGCATCTTCTCGGTGAGCGCGACGTTCTTGTCGCCCTCCGAGCCCTCGCTGCTCCCGCAGGCGGCGAGCGAGGTGGTGAGCAGGGCCGCGGTGACCGCGGCGCCCCATCGGTTGAGCCTCATCTGAACAACTCCTTGCGTGACGGAAGGGTGGGGGGAACGAGTGCGGGGGAACGAGTGCGGGCGGAACGAGCCGGATGGCGGCCCCGGGTCCGGGACCCGGGGCCACCCGCCGGCGTCACTGACGGGCGAGCCGCCGCGGGATGTAGGACAGGACGAACATGAACGCCGTGTAGATGACGCTCATCGCAGCGGCCTCGCGCAGCGCGCCGCCGTTCTCGAAGGCGTCGTAGATGGCGATCGAGAGGATCTCGGTGTCGCTGGTGTAGAGGAAGAGCGGCACCGTGAGCTCGCGCATGCTGAGCATGAGCAGCAGCAGGAAGGTCGAGAGCAGTCCCACCTTCATCAGCGGCACGGTGACCCGGGTGATCGCCGTGGCCCGGTTGGCGCCGAGCATCACCGCGCTGTCCTCCAGGTCGCGATCCGTGGCCAGGATCGAGGAGGCGACCCCGCGGAAACCCTGTGGCGACTGCACCGCCAGGAACGCCACCACCAGCACTGCGAGCGTGCCGTAGAGCGGGATCGGCATCACCAGCCAGGTCCAGAGCAGACCCATGCCGAGCACTACCGCGGGGATCGCCAACGGCACCATCGAGACCGTCTCGACCAGGCCTCGGCCCGAAGCCTTGGACCGGTAGACGACGTAGCCGCACAGGAAGGCGAGCAGGGTGCCGGCGACCGCGGCGAAGACGCTGACCACCGCGCTGTTGAACGCGGCCTCCCGGAACCCCGACGAGCCGAGCACGTCGTTGAAGGAGCTGAAGTCCAGCCCGCCCGGGGCGGTCAGCTGGCTCAGCGAGGTCATGTACGGCGACGTCTGGCCGGCGGTCACCACCAGCGCGGCGATCGGCAGCACGATCGAGAGACAGAAGAAGACCAGGGTCAGCAGCAGCACCGGGATCCGGGCGCGGCCCAGGGTGACCTTCTTCTGTCGCACCCCCTTGCCGGTGACGGTGGTGAAGGAGCGCTTGCGCAGCGCCCGGTTCTGCAGCCAGGTCACCAGCACCACGATGGCTACCAGCACCACCGCGATGGCGGCGCTCTCGTTGCCGCGCGAGGGGGTGGCGTTGAGCAGCCGGAAGATGAACGTCGGCAGCGTGTCGACGCCGCCCGGCGTACCCAGCACCTGGGCGACCGGGAAGTTCTCGAAGATCAGGGTGAAGGTGAGGATCGCCGAGCCGATCAGCGCCGGCAGGGCGAGCGGGAACGAGACCAGGCGCAGCATGCCGCGCGAGGACGCACCGTGCACCCGCGCTGCCTCTTCCAGGTCCGGGCTCATCAGCGACATGGCGCCGTGCACGAGCAGGAAGGTGTACGGCGAGTAGTACATCGCGAAGACGAAGATCATCCCCGGCATCGAGTAGATGTCCAGCGGCACCGAGGTGCCGAGGTCCCGCTGGGCGATGTTGAGCAGCCCGGCGTTGGGGCTGCCCAGGATCGACCACGCCAGCGCCCCGACGTAGGAGGGCAGGAAGAGCGGCATCAGCCCGATCAGGTAGACGAACTTCGGCACCGGGATGTCCGAGCGGGCGGCGAGGAAGGCCAGCGAGGCGCCGATGAAGCACGCCAGGGCGGTCGAGCAGACCGCGACCACCAGGGAGTTGACGAAGGCGTCCTGGACCTGGGGCGCGCTGAAGATCCGGAAGTTGTCCAGGGTCAGGTCGAAGTTGATGTTGCCCGGCCGGGGCACCCCCGCGCTGAAGGCGGCCAGCAGCACCAGCGCCGCGGGCAACAGGATCAGCACCGCGAGCACCACGAGCAGGACGCCCGAGGTGAGCCACCGCTTGCGCCACGGGACCGCGGAGCGGCGCGGCGGCTTGGGGGTGTCGGCGAGCGGGACCTGCGACTGGGGCGGAGGGGCGGAGGGGGTCAGGGTCGCCATCTCAGGACTCCTCCCCCGAGTCCGGGTACACCTCGCCGGGAAGGACCCGGACGTGCTTGGGGTCGACCTCGACCAGGACCCGCTCGTCCTTGCGGAGCATCCCCGCCGACTCCTCGTGGCTCTGCACCTCGATCAGCGGCCCCGAGTCGAGGCGCACCGAGCAGCGCGCGTAGGCGCCCTGGAAGACGCTCACCTCGACCTTGCCCGGCCACACGTTGGCACCGGTGCGAGCACCGGTGCCGGTGCCGAGCGAGTCGATCCGCACGTGCTCGGGGCGGATGCAGACGCTCAGGTCGCTGGTGTCCTGCGGCAGCTCGGTGTCGAAGGCGACCTCGAGCTCGTGCTCGCGCAGCCGCAGCTGCGCGGCGTTCCCGGCGGGGGGCCGGGCCGCGAAGATGTTCGCCACGCCGAGGAACTCCGCGATCGACGCGGAGGCCGGAGCCCGGTACGTCGCGTAGGGGTCGGCCAGCTGGGAGATCCGGCCGCGCTGCATGATCGCGATCCGGTCCGCCAGCGCCAGCGCCTCGCCCTGGTCGTGGGTGACGTAGATGCAGGTCAGGCCGAGCTCGAGCTGGAGGCGGCGCAGCTCGACCCGGAGGTCCTCGCGCAGCCGTGCGTCCAGGTTGGAGAGCGGCTCGTCGAGCAGCATCACGTTCGGTTCCATGGCCAGGCTGCGGGCCAGCGCGACCCGCTGCATCTGCCCACCGGAGAGCATGCTCGCCCCGCGGTCGGCCAGGTGGGCGAGACCCACGCGCTCCAGGGTCTCCATGGCCTTGACCTTGGTGTCCTTCTTGGAGCGCTTCTTCATCTTCAGCGGGAAGGAGACGTTCTCCAGCACCGTCATGTGCGGCCACACCGCGTAGGACTGGAAGACCAGGCCCACGTTGCGCTTGTTGGGGTTGAGGTTGATCCGCTTCCCGGCGTCGAAGACGGTGGTGCCGCCGATGCTGATCGACCCACCGCTGGGGTCCTCCAGCCCGGCGACGCACCGCATGGTGCTGGTCTTGCCGCACCCGGACTGACCGAGGAGCACGAGCGACTCGCCGTTCTCGATGTCGAGGCTCAGGTGCTTGACGGCGGTGAAGTCGCCGAAGGTCAGCGACAGGTCGTCGATGCGCACGTCCATGGTGATCACTGGCTCCTGGTGGGTCGGGTCGGGGAAGGGGTGGCCAGACGGACCAGCGCATCGAGGGCGACGACGCCCTCACCGACACGCTGGACCGCGACCGGGTTGATCTCGGCCTCGACCACGTCGGCACGCGTCACCGCGAGCTGCGAGACGGCCACGACCGTCTCGACCAGCGCCTCGAGGTCTCCCTCTGGACCGCCGCGGAAGCCTCGGGCGATCTGCATCGCCTTGACCTCGGCGACCATCTCACGGGCCTGGTCGACGGTGACCGGGGCCAGTCGCAGCGAGGAGTCCTGGTAGAGCTCGGTGTGGACACCACCGGCGGCCAGCAGGACCAGCGGTCCGACGGTGGGGCTGACCCGGTAGCCGACCAGTGCCTCCAGGACGGTGTCCTGGACCATCTCCTGGACCAGGAAGCGGTCCAGCTCGACGGAGCCGTCGTAGTCGGCGACGTTCGACACGATGGCGTCGACCGCCTTTCCGAGGCCCTCGGTGTCCGTCACGCCGAGGATCACCGCGCCGGCCTCCGACTTGTGCGGCAGCTGCTCGGAGAGCGCCTTGACCACGGCGGGGAACCGCGGCTCCTCCTCGGGCACCGCGTCGGTGCCGCAGGTCGTGGCCACCGGGAACCGGACGCCTTGGGCTGCCAGTACGTCGGCCGAGCCGCGCTCGTCCAGCGTGTGGGTCTGCTCCGGCACGGTGAGGCCGGTCCGGCCGGCGAAGACCTCCGGGTCGAGCGGACGACGACCCACGGTCGCGGCCACTGCCTGGGCGCAGGCCTCCGCGGTGCGGAAGGCAGGCACCCCTGCCTGGTGCAGGAGCTCGACCGACGCGAGGGCGTCGGGCAGCGCCCAGGCTGCCACCGGCACCGGGCCGGAGGCGGACTCGGCGATGGCGCTGACCGCGAGCTCGGGGTTGAGCCGGGCCGAGGAGCCGATCACGAAGAGCACCAGGTCGAACTCACCGCTGCCGCGCAGCACCTCGAGCGCACCCTTGACCAGCTCGTGCTTGGTGCCGGCCAGGGTGAGGTCGATGATCAGGTTCTCCTCGATGTCCAGGCCGAGCGACTCGAGCTGGTCGAAGACCGCCCGGCTGGGCCGCGCGACCGAGACCCCGAGGGTCTCCAGCTGGTCGACCAGGATCGCCGCGCCACCCCCGGTGGAGGTGATGACCGCGACCCGGTCACCGCCGGCGGCCACCGGCGGACCGACGCGGCGCTGCAGCGCCTCGGCCTCGATCAGGGCCTCGAAGTTGTCGACCCGGGCGAAGCCGCAGGCACGGAAGAACGCGTCCGCCTCGTCGTCCTCGCCGGACAGCGCGCCGGTGTGGGAGACGGTGAGGGCGGCGGCCGCGTCGCTTCGGCCGAGCTTGTAGACGGTCACCGGCTTGCGCCGGGCGGCCGCCTCCACCGCGAACTGGCCGAGCTCCTCGGCGTTCTCCAGGGACTCCATGAACAGGGTGTAGGAGCCCACCTCGGGGTCGTCCAGCGTGGACTGGCAGATCTCGCCGAGGGTCAGGTCGACCTCCGACCCGGTGGAGACGAAGCCCGAGAAGCCGAGGCCGCGAGCCTTGGCCCGGGTCATCAGGGCGCCGATGACGCTGCCCGACTGCGAGGCCACGAAGGACGACCCGACCGGGATGCCCTCCTCGGCGAAGGCGGCGTTGGCGGTGAGCATCAGGCCGTTGCGGGGGTTGACCACGCCGATGCTGTTGGGGCCGACGATCCGGACCCCGTGCTCGGCGGCCACCGCGAGCAGCTCGGCGAGCCGCTCGGCGCCCTCGCCGGTCTCCCCGAAGCCGCCGGAGAGCACGGTCACCAACGGGACGCCGGCGCGGCCGCACTCGTGGACCGCGTCGACGACCAGCGGGGTGTTGGCCACGACGAAGACGTGGTCCGGCACCTCGGGCAGCGAGGCGATGTCGGGCCAGGCGCGCTCCCCCAGCACCGTCTCCCGGCGCGGGTTGACCGGGTAGACGGTGCCGGTGAAGCCCTGCTGGCGCAGGAACCGCAGCGGTCGCGCGGTGGTCTTGCGGGCGTCGTCGGAGGCACCGATGATCGCCACGGAACGAGGGTTGAGCAGTGCCTGACCCAGCCGGGCCCGGGACTCCGCGTCGGGCGTCCCGCCTGTGCTCCGGGCGGCGTCCCGGACAGCCCCCTGGACAGGGCTCTGGACGGGCGTGTCGGTCAGCTGGGTCATCGGGCGTTCCTCCGGGCGGCGTCGGTACGGGCGATCACGTCGAGGGACTCGAAGGCCCACAGATCGGCCACGAGCTCGGTGGCCGCGGCCTCGCCGATCACCGGGCCGGCGAGCCGGATGAACTTGGCGGTCATCTCCTCGTCCGAGACCGGGTTGCCGGGCTCCCCGTAGGGCAGACCCACCCGGTTGCTCAGGGTCCGGCCGTCCTTGAGCGTGAGCTCGACGGTGGCGGGCCGCAGGCGCGGGTACTCGGCGTCGGACTGCTCGTCGACCACCACGCTGACCCGGCCGAGCAGGTCGCGGATCGCGCCGTTGTCGCGCGCCTCCTGGCCGAACTCGGTGAGCCCGACCTCGTCGTGGGCCAGCGTCGTGGCGACGGCGAACGGGATGCTCATCTGGGCGTCGAGCAGCGAGTCGACGTCGGTGGCGGCGTGGTGCGAGGCCACCGTGTAGGTGCGCACGGTCACCTCGGCGACGTCGTCGAGACCGACACCGTGCTCGGCGCGCAGGGCCAGCACCGCGTCGATCGGACCGTGCAGGTGGCGGCACGAGGGGTAGGGCTTCACGTAGGAGTCCAGGGCGACCCACGTGCGGCCCAGCCCGCCGAGCAGGACCTCGACGTCGAAGCCCTCGGCGGCGAACGCCTCGACGTAGCCGTGCTGGGTCTCGAGGATCGACCGCGGTCCGGTGACACCGGCCGCGGCCAGCTCGACGCTGACGATGGCGTCCCGGGCGGCCTTGCCCGGGTGCACCCGCTTGACCTCCGCGGACTTGCCGAGGAAGGCGAAGAGCCCGCCGGCGTGCGACGCGGCGACGCCCAGGGCGTCGTGCACCTGGTCGGCGTTCAGCCCCCGCAGCACCGAGACGCCGCAGGTGGCACCGATCACGCCGGCCAGCGGGGTGTTGTGGAAGTGGTTGCGCCAGGTCGCCGGGTGACCGGCCGCGGCGAGCCGCGAGGTCGCCTCCAGGGCCACGGCCAGTCCGCGCATGGTGGTGACCGTGTCGGAGCCGAGCGCCTCCGCGGCCGCGAGCACCGCCGGGAAGGCCACGCTGCTCGGGTGGACCGAGCCGGGGGTGTACCCGTCGTCGATCTCCAGGCTGTGGCAGCTGGTTCCGTTGAGGAAGGCGGCGCCGGGCGCCGAGACGCGGCCCAGGCCGACCGCGGTGGCCTGGTCGCCCCCGTAGGTGACCTTGACGTGGCTGGCCACCGCACGCGCGACGTCGGTGGTCGAGCCCGGCACCACCGCCGCCATGTAGTCGACCAGGAGCCGGCGCACGTGGTGCTCGACGGCCGCGGGCAGCGGGGCGGTGGTCGACTCGACGACCCACGACACCAGGGCGTCGGTGGCGCCGTCGAGCGCGCGCGCGGTGCTGGTGGCCGGGGTGTCGGCCCGGGCCCCGGGAGCGCTCATCGGGCGGCCCCCGCCCGCTGGTCGAAACGACGGCCGAAGATGTTCGAGGCGATGGTGTTCTTCAGGATCTCCACCGAGCCGCCGGCGATCATCCAGCCGCGGGTGCGACGCACGATGTACTCCAGGGGGAACTCCTGGGAGTAGCCGCTGGCGCCGAAGACCTGCATCGACTCGTTGGCCACCGAGAAGGCGGTCCGGTTGGCGTGCAGCTTGGCGATCGCGGCCTCGGTCGAGTCCGGGGTGCCCGCGTCGGCGTTGGCGACCGCACGCAGGAGCAGCATCTTGGCGGCGTCCAGCTCGACCTTCATGTCGGCGAACTTCCACTGCAGGCCCTGGAACTCGCACAGGTTCTTCCCGAACTGGGTGCGGGTCGAGGCGTGCTCGACCGCCATGTCGTACGCCTTCTCCGCCAGCGCGAGGGCGCGCGAGGCGTTGCCCATCCGCTCGACGCCGAAGACCGAGAGCATCTTCTTCAGCGCACCCGAGTCGGCCAGCACGTACTCGACCGGCACCTTGCACTCGTCGAAGAAGAGCTGGCAGT